>CAZNLR010000033.1:0-57684 GCA_964574215.1 uncultured Rhodospirillaceae bacterium
CGCCCGCGCATCAGCCTCAAATTTTACTTCCTTAGCCATAATAAATAGCTCTCCTGGTGGGGTGTTAGTTTACGATACCCATGATGTCGGATTCCTGCATGATCAGCAGGTCATCGCCATCGATGGTGATTTCGGTGCCGGACCATTTGCCAAAAAGAACGACGTCGCCGACATTAACGTCCATCTTGACCGGCTTACCGTCTTTGCCACGGGCGCCGGAACCAACGGATACGACTACGCCTTCCGAGGGTTTTTCCTGGGCGGAGTCCGGAATGATAATTCCGCCTGCCGTTTTATCACCCAGTTCAATACGCCGTACGGCAATACGGTCGTGCAGTGGTTTAAATCCCATTACTTGCTCCTTCAATCAATTCTGGCCGCTTCCCAGGAAAAAGGTTTGGAATACGCCCCCGAATTTAAAACAGATAAAAAATTGGCACTCTCCAGAAGAGAGTGCCAGTGATTTATTCCCGAAGCCCGCCCACGTCAAGGGGGCAGTGCATATTTATTTATCTTTATTCTATAGCCGGTTAGTTGACCGCTTCGGCCTCTTGGACCGATTCGAGCATGGCTTTCTGAACCCGGTCATAAGCACGGTTCTCCAACTGGCGGACCCGTTCGCGGCTAATTCCGTATTCTTTGCCCAATTCCTCCAGAGTAATCGGATCTTCCGTCAGACGCCGTTCAATAAAGATCCGGCGCTCACGATCGGGGAGACCGGCCAGAGCATTGCGCAAATGGGCGTTATGGAAGGATTCCTCCTGAGCCCGCACGACAATGGACTCCGGTGACGGTCCTTCATCCACCAGGGTATCGAGATATTCCATGGTCGTGTCATCATCGTTGCTGACCGGCGCATTGAGAGACATATCCCGCGCCGTCATCCGGCGGTTCATGTGGATAATATCGGCCTCGGAGATATTGAACTGATCGGCCAGGATTTTAGCCTGCTCCGGATTTATATCGCTGGTATCAATGATATCCAATTTGCGTTTCGCTTTGCGCAGGCTGAAAAACAGCTTCTTCTGGGCCGACATGGTGCCCATTTTCACCATCGACCAGGATTTCAGGACATATTCGGTTACCGACGCCTTAATCCACCACATGGCATAGGTGGACAGGCGGAACCCGCGGTCGGGCTCGAATTTCTTGACCGCCTTCATCAGACCCAAATTTCCTTCGGAAATCAGATCGGCCACAGGCAATCCGTAACCCCGGTACTGCATGGCGATTTTCGCCACCAGGCGGAGATGGCTGGTTACCAGTTTATGAGCGGCATCGCTTTCGCCGTGCTCCAAATAGCGCTTGGCGAGCATGAACTCCTCATCCGCGGTCAGGATGGGGAATTTCTTGATCTCGTTGAGATAGCGGGACAATCCGCTATCGCCGGATAATACTGGTAAAGCTGCTACTGTCATTTTTTACTCCCGTAAAGATCGGTTCGTGCGTATATCATCGGCAATGCGGCGCATTCATCCGCATCAGAATTCGGGGCATACCAATGCCCGGTATCAGTGCCTATACGGGACTTTTGTGATGATCTCTGGCTGTAATAACCAAATTCATGGTCACATCCTCCTAAAGAAGCAATATGCCGTTTCGTTCATTTCACCAGCCATTTGACTTTGGCCCAGCGGTTACCGGCACAGCCCCTCTAAAAGGCGACTCCCACCGGATTACTCGGGTATATTATGGAATAACCGGTCAAAAATCAAGTAAAATCGACCAACATTACCAATTTGTAATAAACTTACCGTGAAGTATCAAAAAGTTGACACCTTAATTTAGAATTGTTTTAAAATACTGAAAGGTTTATGTCGAAAATATATAGAGCAGCAATCCAACGGCAATAATTAAGCCGGTCCCCCAGATAACCGGCGATATCCCGCCACCGGCAGTGCTTGCCGCACCTTCAGGCGCCGCTACCGCAGGCGTTTCCACAGACGATTCAGCAGGCGCCGCCGGTTCCGCGACACCACCGACCAGCTCCGAAAATTTACCGAAAAAATCGTCAGCGGTTTTCTTGGCGACGCCCTCCACCAGGCGGCTGCCGACACTGGCCAGTTTGCCGCCGACTTCGGCTTTGGCCTCATAGGTCAATACCGTATCGCCATTGTCTTCAGTAAGTTTAACCGCCGCGCCACCCTTGGCGAATCCGGCGACACCGCCCTGGCCTTCGCCACTGATGGTGTAGCCGTTGGGCGGATCGATATCCGATAGGGTCACTTTTCCGGCGAATTTGGCTTTTACCGGCCCGACTTTGGCTGTGACCTTGGCGGTAAATTCCGTATCCGACGTTTTATCCAATTCTTCACAGCCGTCGATACATTGTTTGAGAACGTCAGGATCATTGAGCGCTTCCCAAACCTTTTCGCGCTTAGCCGGAATTCTGTATTCGCCGGTTAAATCCATCTTGCTTCCCTCTGATTATTGATCGGAACAACGCTAACGCGAAGATACCCCCGGATTTCCCGAAGACAAGGATTCAATTTTTATGGATTAATAGACTTTGCTTATGATCTACAAATTCTGATCGTCGATGCCGGCGATGAAATTGTCGATCCGCTGGCGTGTTCGGAATCCAAGGTCGGTTTCTTCGCTGGCCAGGACATAATAACCGGCCAACGTCGATGCGATATACTTCACGTCCCTGGCTTCTTCGAATTTCGACGGCGGCACCCGTTTGAGCGCGGAGACCGCATGGCGTTCGTTTCTGAACTTTTCGCTATTTACCGCCTTCACAATTTTGAGGATGATGGTTTGGGTGGTTTTGCCAATTTCCTCAATCCCCATGGCGTTGAAATTCTTGTTAATGGCGGCAATCAGGCGCTTGGCATTGCGATCTATGGCTTCGGGACTGTTTTGACTTCCCAAACCCGACGTGTCGCCCATTTTCTTGACCATCCAGACACCGGCCATCAGGGCAATGGCGATGACCACGGCGACGATCATCACGATCCCGTTGTCCTTGAAAACGACAATCACCACGGCAAGCGCCGCAATGATTAAGATCGTTAACCCAATGCGCACCATTGTGTTCATAAAAAGCGACCTCTAATTGAATTACGAACAACTATATCATCAGATAATCATTATCCAGTCTCGTATAATACGTATCAAACGGTTTACTTTATCTTAATCGTCGGTGCCGGCGCCTGATCTTACCGTTTCAGCGTATATTTCGACTGCCTGCTGCAAGGTTCGGGACTGATCCCACGTTTCCCTGGTTTCTTCGCTCAACGGGGTGCTATCCAGCAGACGAAAGATATCGGCGGCCCCTTTGTGCAGGTTAGGCGTCATGCCGGCGGCGGCAAACGTTTCTGAAATTTGATCCATTTCCCCCGCCCACCGGCCGGCGTCCGCGGCATAAAAAGGCACCCTTTTGTTCATGGCCTCCCAATGAAATTTCTGGCTGCCGGCATATTCGGCCTGCAAGGCGTCGCCGATCCCCAGCAATTCCCCGGTCACCAGAGCGGCGGTGTGGAGGGTCATCATCCCCTTGGTCAAGGCGGCGTAACACATCTTGATGGCGGAGGCCTTGGTAATTTCCGGCCCCATGGGCATAAATTTAATGCTGTCGCCGTCTAGGAAAGAAAGTTGTTCCACTTCTGGTCCACTGACATAAAATCGCGTCACCGCCCCCCGGCCGGGCGGCGGACCGATGATGCCAGCATTGACAAAAGTGGCGCCCGCCCCTTCGACAACTTTCTGGATGGCCAGCGTGGTATCGGGAGATATGGCGTTACAGTCCACAAAGAAGGGGGTATTTTCCGCCTTCATTAGAAAAGGAGCGAATTTCTCTGCGAACGCCGATGCCTGCTCCGGCGGCATAATGGAAAGTACGATATCAGAGTCGTCGGCCAATAGTTTCAAATCGGGCCGGTCTTCCATTCCGGCGCGGGCGGCCCGTTCCTTGGTCAGCGCGCTCCGGCCTGCCAGCACCGTTAAAACGCGGTTCCCCTTGGCGGCAATGGCCGCGCCCACGGCATGTCCCATGTCGCCCGGACTCATGATTGCAATCACCGGTTTGGTCATCTCGTTCCTCTTTGTTCCCCGAGTGGAGATCCGATTATCACTCCCTTCCCCGCCCAGGCCAAGAAATTAGCTGTTGACTTTATTTAACAATATTGTTAATTAAATGATATGTTAAATACAAAACGATCAAATGGCTGACCATGAACGACCCTCAACTCGATCTCACCTTCAATGCTTTGGCCGACCCCACCCGCCGGGCCATCCTGGCCCGCCTGGCCCAAGGCGAGGCCTCGGTGGGGGAGTTGGCCGAACCGTTCGAAATTTCCCTGCCGGCCATTTCGCGCCATCTCAAAGTCTTGGAAGGCGCTAATCTCATCCGCCGCGAAACCGACGCCCAATGGCGTCGCTGTCATCTCGAACCGCAAACTCTCAAACAAGCATCCGACTGGATTTCCCAGTACCGCGAATTCTGGGAAGACCGGTTCGATGCTCTGTCGGAGTATCTCGATGAACTAAAAAGCAATCAATCAAAGGGTGGGGGCTCACCAACGAAGGAGACCAAAAATGGAAAATCTGCAAAACGCAAACGAACCAACGGGAAACGCAAAAATGGCGCCTGATACCAACAGCCAGCTTGAGCTCAAAATCGAACGCACCTTCGATGCACCCCGGGACTTGGTTTTCCAGGCCTGGACGGAAAAGGACCACATGATCAAATGGTGGGGCCCGGCAGGTTTTACCATTCCCCGGTGCGAGATCGATCTTCGGGAAGGTGGGCGGTACCGCACTACCATGCGGGAACCGGACGGCACCGACCATATCGTCGCCGGCGTCTATCGTGAAATCAGTCCGCCCGAAAAACTTGCCTTCACCTGGGCCTGGGAGGAAAATGGCGTTCCGGGCCACGAAATGCTGGTTACCGTGGATTTCGAGGAAGACGGCGATAAAACCCGCCTCACCTTGACCCATACCGGCTTCGAAAACGAAGAAAGCCGCGAAGGCCATAACCAGGGCTGGTGCAGTTCCTTTGAATGCCTCACCGAAATCCTGGCCTAAAATTAATCACTTAGGGAGAAAAAACATGAGCGACATAACCTTATACGGTTTCCCGCCTTCCAGTTACACCTGGAGCGCCCGGCTCGCCGCCGAGGAAAAGGGCATAACCCATGACTTGAAGCCGGTCGAGTTCGGCGACGACGCCCACTTGGCGCTGCATCCGTTCGCCAAAATACCGGTGATGACCGACGGCGATTTGACGCTTTATGAAACCTCGGCCATCTGCCGCTACATCGACGAAAACTTCGATGGGCCTTCCTTGCAGCCCTCAGATGCCGCCGGCCGCGCCCAAATGGAACAGTGGAACTCGGCCATCGTCGATTATTTCTACGATTGGTGTGTCCGGAAAATCGTTATCCAGCGGCTGGTGGTACCGACAAGAGGCGGTGAACCGGACGAAGCCATGATCGCCGACGCCATTCCCCACGCCAAACATGTACTCAGTGTGGCGGATAAGGCTTTGTCGAAATCGCCTTACCTGACAGGCGACGAACCCTGCATTTCTGATTACCTGCTGCTGCCTATCGTCTTCTATTCGTCGCAAATGCCGGAAAGCGCGCAAATTATGGATGGGTTGTCATCGCTCCAGGACTGGCTCAGCCGCATGCAGTCCCGACCCAGCTTCGCAGCGACGGTTCCGGCGCCACCGCAAGAGGCGGCTGCCCAGTAATTCGTTAATTGGCGTACAAGGCAATTCGAGGACACGCATATTTGGTGTCCCCATTTACCTCTTTCCGCGCTTGGCGTCTTCGGCCAGGCAGTGTAGCACTGCTACCAGGTCCACTGTCTTAGCGTAGTAAAGCGCCAGCTCCTCGCTGTTGAGCGCCAATCCGGTTTTGTTGACGATAGCCTCGTGGCCGAGATTGAAGCTGGTCAAGAGAACTTTCGTTTCGGTTTCCCAAAACTTGATGAAAGACTGCCAATTGCCTTTGTACCTCGACCCGACCAGGGCAATTAGTCCTTCGTGGTTGAGGTCTCCCCACCACGGCACTTTGGGTACCGGTCGGCATTTGAAAACAGCTTCTTTGGCCATCGCGGTCTTGACTTCGGATTTGGAAACCGACCTGGACAGGCATTTGATGACGGCAACGCGTTGATGAATTTTTCGGGCGTATTCAGATAGTTTTCGACCCTTCAGCTCTATCCCCCTGGATTTCAACACCATAGGTTTTTTCATTTTGAGCAAGTGCAATGCTTTGAGCCGATAGTCCTGCCATTTCCATAAGTAAGCTTCCCAGTCGCCTTTATACTTTTTTTGCACATAAGCGATCACTTTATCATGGCTTTTTGACCACCAGGCCACGTCCGGCAACGCCGGGCAAGCCGTAGCGGCAGCAGCGTGCGGCTGCCCAAGCAAGACCGCCAACAAGACCGCAACAGACATTGCCGAAACGGTTATTCTTCGAGAAATATGATTTGTCATCGTCTGTCTAATATCGGCCGACATATAAATGCAGTGCCACGGACCATTTGCTCCCAAAATTTATTCGGCCTTAAATGATATCGCTCTCTTTCCTTCATCAATAAGTGGTAATAGTGAAGGATAAAACCAACGGAAGGCTTCAAATGGATATCGATATATCGTCGAGTTGGCTATGAAAAAAATATTTCGAGAAAAGATCACCATTAGAAACAGTCATTTTCATTTCACCCGGTCGGGCGAAGGTCCGGTGGTTATGTTTTTGCATGGTGCCGGGGCCGCAGGTCCAGATCCATTCGAACCTATGCTTGATAAATTGAATCCGGATTTTCAGGTTATCGTTCCTGAACATCCCGGGTACGGATACTCTGATAAGCCCGATTGGATAAAAAGCATTTCCGATGTGGCCTATTTCTACATGGATTTTATCGAACATTTGGGTTTGTCCAATATCCATATGATGGGAAATTCCATGGGAGGTTGGATATCCTGCGAGATCGCCATCCGAAACACCCAGCGGCTGAAAAGTCTTACTTTAATCGGCTCCGTTGGGATCAATGTCGACGGTGTTCCACCACCTGTTTACCTCTTCGATAAAACACCCGAGGAAACCATGCGTTTAGCCTTAACGGATGAGAAAATTATTGAAGATTTGCTGTCGCGCCAGCCGAGCGCCGAGCAGACCAAATTAAATGCCAGGAATCTTGCATCCGCCGAGCAATATGTCTCGACACCCTATAGCGCCGATCTCCACAACTGGCTACACCGCATCGACGTGCCGACATTGATACTGGGCGGCGACGGCGACGATTTGGTCTCGCCGCAATACCTTGGTGAGTTCGAAAAACGGATACCGAATTCGAAAATGCAGATTTTGGAAGATTGCGGACACATTCCCAGCCTGGAGCGACCGGATTTGCTAAACAGCGTCTTCCGAAAATTTATCGGGAACCTTTAATTTGGTTCAGTCGCCTCCGGCATAAGTGCCCGCAGTGTCCGGGAACATTTTTTTGATGATCCGGAAGGCGCAAAGGTCCTCGCTGCCGTCCATGTGAGGGAACATGAGGGCATCGCGCATCAGTTTTTCGTAGCCCATTTCCATCATCGAGCCATAACCGCCGTGGAGTTCGAGCCCTTGGCGGCAGACATGGATGACTTCGTTAGCGGCGAACACCTTCAGCATGTTGCAAAGATTGAGGGCCTCCGGATCATCCCGGTCGAGGGCGTAAGCGATCCTGAACAGGAACGATTTGACGGCCTCGAGGCGGATCGCCATATCGGCGACGCGGGTGGCGACGGCCTGATGCTTGATCAGAATTTTGCCGCCCTGGACGTGCTCCTGAACCCATTCGGAGGTGGCGTCGAAAGCAGCCTGGCCGACGCCCAGGTTTTTGGCCGCCTGCAACAATTTACCGAGGCGATAAAAAACGATCTCGGCCTTGGGCAGCCCCAGATCTTTGACCAGGAGATGGTCTTCGGGCAGCCGCACGTCTTCCAGAACGATCTCGCCGTTGTTCATCAGCCGCGCGCCCAAGGTCTCGTTGCAGCGGGCGATGCTGACTCCCGGCGTATCGCGCGGCACGACAAAACTGGACGTGCCTTCGAGCACGCCCACGTCCGGGTTGGTATTGGCATAGACAAAGAACAATTTGCCGTCATAGCCGTTGGTGATGAAATGCTTGGTGCCGTTCAACACCCACTCGCCGTTTTCGAACACGGCCCGCGTATCCATATTGGATTCGGGCACGTTGTAGGGCAGCCATCGGTCCGACGAACCTCGGGGTTCAGATACGGCGTGGGCCATCAGAAAGGTCGGATCATCAATGATCTTGGGAAACCATTCTTCCTGAATTCTTTCCGACGCATAGGTTCGCATCAGGACAGACAGTTTCCAGGTCTGGATCAGCTTGTCGGCAAGGCCGCAATCCCCCCGCGCCAATTCCATCGCCACCAACGTACACACCAGCGCTTCGGTACCGGGATCGACTTCGATGCCGCCGTATTTCTTGGGAACGCCGATGCAGCGAACGCCGAGATTTTCAACGGCTTCGAAGATTTCCCTGGGAACCCTGTCTTCGGGCGCCGCGGTCCATTCCCGGTCCGGGTCTTCCTTGATGAAAGGTTTGATTACGTCATCGACAAAGTTATGTACGCTCTGCCAAAGAATTTGATGCTCTTCGGCAAGACCTTCAATCGCCATATCCATCGTATAGCCCCACTATTAATTCAAACTTCCGAGAAAATCTTCGACAATTTTTCCATGGTCAGATTTTCCCGCTCGGCGTCGGTCATATAGTCGATACCGATGCCGTATTCCTTCCAGCGCCGCTTGATCTTACGTTCCAGCTTGGGATTGATTTTGTTGAGGGGCGGGTAGCGGCGGCCCTCATAATCGGGGTTGGGCTCGAAGGCCCAACTGCGGGTGGCGTCCACCAGTACTCGCGTCCAAAGGCCCGTGCCGTATTTGGCCGGGTCCCGATCCGCCGCTGGCGTGGAGAGATCGAGAACCGAACCGAAGGTCGGGCCGATAAGCTGCACGTCCCCTGCCCCGGGGTCGACCCGGAACGACACCGCCCATTCGACGGAAACGGGATCGCGGATATCGATATCTTCTTCGACCACGATGACGTTTTTGTAGAACCACTGGCCATTGGAGGAACCCCATAACACGTTACCAATCTGCATGGCCTGATTGCGGTATTGCTTGCGGATTTGGACGACGATGTTGAGACCGGTGGTTACCGGCGGCATCCAAACATCGGTGATGCCCATGACACCGGCGTCCTCCAGCATGTTCCAGGCGATGGCCGACCAGCTGTAGGCGCAAAGAGGGCCGTCTTCGGACGGCAAGCCGGGACGGCTGCCTTCCAATGCACCGCGCAGGATGGGTTTATCCCGGTGCGTGATGCAGGTGACCTTGAGCACCGGCTTGGGCGACTGGCGACGGGCCTCGTAGCCCGGATAATCGGCGAAAGGTCCTTCCATCTCAAAAGTGGCGGGGTCCGGGTCGATATAGCCTTCGACAACGATCTCCGCCGTCGCCGGGACCATGATATCGACGGTTTCACATTTCACCAGTTCCACCGGCTGGTCGTGGATGGCGCCCACCATATCCCACTCGCAGACATGTTTGGGAAAGGGGCTGCCGCCGCAGAAGGGCATGGAATCGTGCCAGCCGTGGACGATAGCGACTTCCATTTTTTCTCCTGCCTCCTTGCGCTTGGAGAAATGTCCGCCGTAGCCCTGAGTGGGCATCAGCAGTTTGCCGATCTTATCCGGCCCCAATATCTGTCCCCGGTAGAGGCCCACATTGGGGCGTCCCGTTACCGGGTCGTTGGTCACCACGCCGCAATAGGTGTCGATATAGCGGCCACCGTCGGATTCGTGGTATTTAAGAGCGGGAAAGTCGAACAGGTTGATGTCGTCGCCTTTGAGAATGCGGTCTTTGACCGGGCCGGTACCGACCCTTTTGGGTTTGATGGGATTGCGGTAAGTGTCCTTGAGATGCCGCACCATTTCCTTATCGGACGTTTTCTTCGGCAGTCCTAGAAGAAGAGCCACTTGGTCCCGATTGGATAGTCCGCAGGTCATGAATTTCGTGCTGCGCCCTTTTTTATAATCTTTGATATTTTCGAACAGGAGCGCCGGTCCCTGAAGCCCCATATTGACCCGCGTGATGGCGCCGATTTCTTCGTCCCAATCGACCTCGGCCTTGACTTTTTTGAGCCTTTTGGCGCGGGACAAATCGTCGATCCAGGTTCTGAGACTGGGCTGGTCCGCACTGGGACCTTTTTTTGCTTTGGTGCTTTTCTTGGATACTGCTTTGGCCATATCGCCCCCCTGTTCAGGTTACGGCGGAACGCTACCGCGTAATTTCGGGCCAAGCAATAATTTCGGGAATTATCTTTACAGGCTCTCCCGTCCGTGGGGGCGGCTGAAATCCACATCGGGCCCTTTGGGAATGATCCCCGTTGACGTGACCGGACCACCGGGACCATAGACCAGCTTTTTCATCAGATCGATGTTGACGGTCTCGGCGATGCCCGGAGTCTGATACAGGTCGCGGGTATAGGCGGAAAGATTGGGGTAGTCCTCGATCCGGCGCTTGTTACAAAGATAGCCCAGATAGTGAATGGCATCGAAACGGACCAATGTCGGAAACAGCCGCCAATCGGCCTCCGTCTGTTGGTCACCGCAGAGATAGCGTTGCCCGGCCAGCAATTCATCCAATTTATCAAAAGTGGTGAACAACACATCATAGGACGCTTCGTAGGCCTGCTGGCTTTTCGACCGGCCGCAGCCGTTGACGGCATCATTGACGCCTTTCAGCACCAGATCGTTCATTTCCTCGATCTTCGGCCGCAATGCCTCTGGATAGAAATCAGGTGTGGTATCGGTGAATTCGGCAAACTCCGAGTTAAACATGCGGATGATTTCCGACGATTCATTGCTGACGACCGTCTGTTTTTCCTTGTCCCACAAAGCCGGCACCGAGACCCGCCCGGAATATTCGGGATCGGCCAGGGCATAGATTTCATGGAGGAATTTTACAGATACTTCGGTGCCCGGAACCTGATGGTCATTGCCGTCGAACCACCAGCCGCCTGTTCTCTCTGGATTTTGAACCGTGTCGTACAGTTCAATGATGCCCTCTAGTTTTTTAAGCGCCCGGAACAAGAGCGTACGCTGCGCCCAAGGACAGGCGACGGAGGAATAGAGGACATAGCGGCCCGGCTCCGCCTTGAAACCGGAGGAACCGTCAGCGGTAATGAAATTTCTAAAGATGGAGGTTCTTTTGACATAGCTGCCGTCGGCCATTATTTCGCTAAGAATATCCTCGTCTTTCCAGACGCCCTCGATGAGCTGTCCCATGCTATTCGTTCCTCAGATAATTTCTTTCTTGGTTAGTTGTTCGATTTCCTCGTCGGTTTTGCCCAGAACCCGCCTGAGCACCTCTTCCGTATCTTCGCCCAGCAGGGGCGGCGCCTTGTCATATTGAACCGGCGTTTTGGAAAAATTCAACGGACTGGCGACCGCTTCCATCGGCCCGGCCAACGGATGCGGCAACTCGATTTTCATGCCCCTTGTCTGAACCTGTTCCTCTTCAAACACCTCGGGAATGGTATTTATCGGGCCGCAGGGGACGGCAATATCGGGCAACGTTCCCATCCAGTCGGCGCTGGTTCTCTGAGCAAATATCGCCGCCATTTCCTCGATTAGCTCGGCGCGGTTGGTGACCCGGTCGGGATTGGTTTTAAAGCGTTCATCATCGGCCAGCTCGGACCGCTCGACGAATTCGCAAAACCGCCTGAATTGGATATCGTTACCGATGGCGATGATGACGTACCCGTCGGCCGTTTTAAACGGCTGATAAGGCGCCAGGTTAGGGTGCTGGGCGCCGGTGCGCACGGGCGGAATGCCGCTGGCGAAATAATTATGAGCCTGATTGGCGAGCCAGCCGACCTGGGTATCCAACAACGCCAAATCCATATACTGGCCTTCGCCCGTGGCGTCGCGATGGCGCAAGGCCGCCAGAATTCCAATGGCGGCATACATACCGGTGGTCAGGTCGGATACCGCCAGGCCAACCCGTTGCGGCCCCTCCCCCGGCTCGCCATCAGGCACACCGGTGATGCTCAGCAATCCGCCCATGGCCTGAATCAGATAGTCGTAGCCGGCTTCCTGGGCCCGGGGACCGGTTTGCCCGAAGCCGGTGATCGAACAATAGATCAGCCCCGGATTGACCGCCTTGATATCTTCGTAACCCAATCCCTTGGATGCCAAATCTCCGACCTTGAAATTCTCTACCAGGATGTCCGATTGCGCCGCCAGATCAAGGACGATACGACGGCCCTCGTCCTTGGTGATGTCCAGCGTAACGGAATGCTTGCCCCGGTTGGCCGACAGATAGTACGCCGCTTCCCGTGTATCCTCGCCATTCATGTCCTTGAGCCAGGGCGGGCCCCAATGGCGGGTATCATCACCCAGCTTGGGCCGTTCGATTTTGATGATCTCGGCCCCCAAATCGGCCAGTATCTGCGTACACCACGGACCCGCCAGGATGCGGCTTAGATCGAGAACGCGGATACCGTCGAGAGGTCGAGACATGCGAAGGAGACTCCTGATTTACATTATTGGGCGCTTCTCTCGCATGAAAAGGTCGCCAACGACATGAATTAGGTTATTTAGGCAAAAGCGACAAGGACAAAGCTCCGGATAACGGCCTATTTTGACGTGATACCAGATAGGCCAAATTATTCGGCGAAATCGGCTCTTAAACCACAATATCTTGTAATTTTATCCTTATGTTAACCAATCTGGCGCACAAATTGCAGTAAATAAGGCGCCAAAAATAACAGGAGTAGTGGTGATGGGACGGATTTCTGGGCATTTGTCCACCGTGGCCGCCTTTTCAGCAGTAATTTGCACGGCAATTTTTGCCGGTTCGGGGTTCGTACAGGCGGCAAACAATTCAGACTTGTCCGGTAACCTTGAGATTGCCGCGGCAACCAATTACGAAAGAGACTCGTTAACGGTCAGCGATGTCAGGGTCGGGAAACATCCCGATAAAACCCGCATCGTGCTCGATATATCGAAGCCGACGAACCTCGCTTATGAAGTTTCCGGCGATGGCAGGGCGGTTTTCATCGATCTGCCTTCCGTCGAATGGGAAGCCGCACCGTTTTCAGCCAGACATGCCGAGGGCGTTGTTGTCGATTATCGATTTAATTCGGACGGCAAATCCGGTGGCCGGCTCAGCATCCTAACCGACCAGCCGGTGCGCATCAGGCGTCCGTTTTTCGTCGCGCCCGGCGGAAATATGGGCCATCGGATCGTCATCGACGTTGTGCCCGGCCCGGTTCCGCCAGCGTCTTACGCCTCTGCGGCACCTGCTATGGATCAACACAACGGCCAAGGTATCGAACTGGCAAAATTGACGCAAAACAGCGGCTTGAACCGCTCTCGCAACGGCGGGACCATGGTCGCCTCTCTCGATACGCCGAACATCGGCGCTGTCAAAACCGGGAACCGGAAAAATCAAGAAGTCGCGCAGAACCGTTTTCCTCAAAACCAGTACCCGCCGTCGACCATGCCGCGGAACCCCATGATTCCTCAAAACAACCCGATGATCCCGCAGAACAATATGCAGCGGAACGTCATGCCCGAGCCGGAACGGGCCGGTCTGTTCGGTATAGAAAACACCTATCTCCGGCTCGGCGTGGGCCTCACGATGCTATCGGAAACCACCAACACCGGCGCCGGCAATGAGAATGCTGTCGAATATCAACCGGGTTTCGGCCTCAACGCTGGCCTTGGTGTCGACATGCAAAACCGGTTCCGTCTGGAAGGTGAAATGATTTACACCACCAATAGCTTGCAAAAAATATCCGGAACCGCCGCCGGTAACAGCGCCATCACCCAAGCCGTCGGGGGTGATACGTCGACCCTGGCGTTTATGGCCAACGCCGCCTATGATTTTCCCAATCAAACAAGGTTAACGCCCTATTTGATGGGCGGGTTCGGCATTGCTGGTGTATTCCTGAACGAGTGGGAAGCAGACAACAATGCAATTGCCGACGATACGGATTGGGTGTTGGCGTTCCAGGCTGGCGCCGGTATCGGCTATGAGTTGGATGACCGGACCGATTTGGAACTCAGTTACCGCTATTTCGAAACCCAAGCGCCGGAGTTCGGAGACACCAGAACGTCGCCGTTTGAATCCGAACTTGCTGGACACAACGTGATGCTGGGCGTCAGATTAAAATACTAAACTTTCAGATTTAATTGCTCTATCGGCCCGTCTTATTTGGCGGGCCGTTTCCGTTGGCAGTGACAGATCATACTTAGATTGCTAACTTTAGCAGCCCCTACCTATTGGAATTAAAAATGGCGTCAACGAACTCGCGCAATACCTTCCCTATGTCTTCCGGTATTTTATTAGCCATACTCCTAACCGTCTTCAGCAACTTATTCTTTACCGCATCGCACGGCATGGTCAGGCATATCGGCCCCGTTCTCCATCCCTTCGAAGTTGCTTTCTTTTCCAACCTGTTTTCCGTCGCATTTTATATACCATGGTTTTTGAGGGTCGGATTCACGCCGTTGAAAACCACCAAATTTCCCGTTCATTTTACGCGCGCATTCTTTAACGCCGGTGCGCTTATCTGCTGGTACACGGCGCTGTCCATGACTCCTTTGGGAGACGCCGTCGCGTTGGCTCTAACCGGCCCATTGTTCGTCACCATCGGGGCATTCCTGTTTCTCGGAGAGTTTATAAGGGCCCGGCGCTGGGCCGCTCTTGCCGTCGGCGTTTGCGGCGCGCTGATCATCATCCGGCCCGGATTCGAAACCATCAGCATCGGCTTTTTGTTCGTTTTAGCGTCCGCCCTGTTCGGCGCCGGTACCAAACTATTCGCCAAATACCTTTCCCGTACGGATAGCGCCATTACGTGCAGCGCCTATGTGGCAATTTTACAGACGCCGATAACCTTCGTGCTTGCCATGTTTGTATGGAAAACGCCAAGTTTAGATCAATTGGCCTGGCTCGCCGCCGTCGGGTTTTCCGTTGCCTTGGCGCACATATTGATGGTCAAGGCCTTTTCCTATGCCGAAGTCAGCGCACTCGAACCCCTTGTTTTCGTGCGAATGGTATTTGCTGCGGCGATCGGCTATTTGGCATTCAGCGAATTCCCGGTGTTTTGGACATGGGTTGGCGCAGGCATCATCGTTGCCTCGTCCAGCTATATCGCCCATCGGGAATCGAAGACTGCCAAACAATTTGCCTCAGACGACAAATTCGCCATCTGATATAGTAATCATTTGACAGTGGCCTCCAATCGGGTTTCAACCTGCATTGGGAAATTGAACCATTCACAAAAGGAATAATCCTCAATATGGCGGGAATAGATAAGGCGAACGGTCATCGTCCAAGTGGACTGCTTCACTTGCTGGACCCTTCATTGAAACTGGCGCCGCGGCCCCGCCAGGAAGACGTTTCTTTTGATTTGAGCCAGACTTTAAATTCGGTGATGCGGCTTTCCGCCGAAGTACCGGATGACGCCTTCAGCGCCCGTACGTTGGGCACCGAACGGCAGGGCAACGCGGTCTTGATTAACGAGGACGGTTTGCTTCTGACCATTGGGTATCTGGTGGTCGACGCCAGGACCATTGATCTGCACGGGAAAAACGGCCAGGACGTCAAAGCCGAATTGGTCGGCTACAACCATGAATCCGGCTTCGCGCTCATCCACGCCTTGTCTCCGGTCGATCTGCCCGTCATGCAGACCGGCACCGCCGAGGATTTGGAAGAACGCGAATCGGTTATTATCGCACCCTACGGCAATATCGATCATGCCATCCAGGCGGTGGTTGTTTCCCGGCGGGAATTTGCCGGCGCCTGGGAGTACCTTCTGGACCGCGCAATTTTTACCGCGCCCATTCACCCCAATTGGAGTGGCGCCGCCCTGATCCGCCAGGACGGTACGCTCTGCGGTATCGGCTCATTGTGGGTGAATGACGCCGAAACGGGCAAACGGGAGAGCCCCGGCAATATGTTCGTGCCGATCGACCTTCTCACCCCGATTTACGACGATCTGGTGTCGACGGGGCAAGCCCAAACCATCGACCGCCCCTGGCTGGGCATGTACACGGCGGAAGCCATGGGCCGGTTGTTCGTATCGGGAATTATTCCCGATGGCCCGGCTGATTCGGCAGGTGTCGAAGCCGGCGATTTAATCGCCGGACTCAACGATGAGACGATGACGACCATGGCGGATATGTATCGCCACCTTTGGGCTCTCGGTCAGGCAGGAGTCGAAATCACGTTGAATTTAAGGCGTGACGGCGAAGATTTTGATGCCCTGGTCAAGACGGACAGCCGTTACAGTTTTTTGGAGCAACGCAAAAGTCACTAAATCACGTGAGCAGCCACCCCGGCTTCGCCCGCAAGAACTCGACGTGTTTCACCAATGAGGTCCGCAATTCGGTTCCTGCCAGCCGTTATCTGATGTAGGTCTGAACTTCCGAGTTTAGCCAGAACGGAATCTTAGGACCAAATAACAGGGGATACGGAAACCCAGTCGTTTCGGTACAACCGATTCAACAAATAAAAGATCGCTTTATTTGTTGATCCTAGCCGCTGTAGCGGCAGAGGCGACAATTGCCAAAATTACCACTCCCCACGGCATATCATAAAATATCATCATCACAGCAATGGGTATGAAGAGTGCTACTCCACCACCGAAAGTCAAAATTTTGGTCTTTTGGTAAGGTTTGCTTACGTCAAACATCGACAACCAATAGAACATGCCATCTCTCATTGCTTTAATCCCCCCATACCGATATCAACCCTTTTCCGTACGAGGAAGCAATTCATCTCCCATGACAGAAAGCTATTCAATAATCTTTGTATTTCAGTTTCTCTGAGTGGTCTCCTGAATAGTTTCGTCTGCCAGCTTTCCTTCAAATCCTAGGTCGATATACCTTTTCCAGTTTTTTCCCCATTTTATAAAATCATCGATGAATACTTTTTTCTTCGGATATTCTTCAATGCGATCAGGTGCATAGTCATTTGTCTGGCTACTGCCATCATTTTCCACCTTTGGCACGCCATGAAATTCTGGATTTTTAATGTATTCGGCGATGTAAAATTTACTTCGGTCAAATCTAAAAAAACTAGCGACGGGAGCGACAACAGGCACCTTTAATCCCTTACTCTGCATGAACTTGATTGAGTCTCTTCCACCCCCGGGTCTCTTTGTGGTTATGGTAATGCCTCGGATACGCCAACAATTTGATTGGGTGCCATCCCAGCTACCATTGTCCTTGGCAAATAAATTGTAGTCTGATCCGCAGTATTTGTGAGGCGCAATCCAGCCAGAGGTATAATTTTCATAAGCGTACCTAAATCTTATCAAGCCACTTATCTTTTTATCGACCTCATTCATTAGATAAACCGTAACAAGAACTGTTCCGCGACTATTTGGGTTTTTAGCATCGACCGCAGTAACTATCCACTCGCCAGTGGGCAGCGGGATTTGCATATCTTTGGAGTGATTATCTAACTGAATGAAATTTTGGTAAGACTGACCAACTTTGAATTTGGTCTCAGCGAATGCAGTGCCGATTATCGAAATTATTACCAAGAATGAAAGAAGTAACCCTCTTAACATACCACCCCCCTAAGGATCAATTTACTCAAAAATATCAACTAAAACATTATCACCCTAAGATTGCAGTTGCTAGATAGAACATTCTAGTCGCGAGTAAATATAAGGAGACAAATGGCGGTGCATTTAGTCTTTTGTTGCTGCAAGAACAATCCCGCTCGAAGACGGGGCTGAACTAAGTGATACGGTAACCCAGGGTTTTTGGTATACCTAGCAAATGATTGATTTGCCCCTATGAGCGGACTCTATTTGACTTCCCCCTTTTAGGCGGTTCATAGCCAGATGGAGACATTGTGATACTGTAGAGCAAGAGCCGCCCTGAAGATGAAAAATCGGCGGTTAACGGTAGCGTCGTATTCTCTTGAGTAGACCCAAAAAACTCTCATCGACGGCATTGTTGTGGTAACTCACTCCATCCCCAATAATTTCAGCCCTTCATTAGCGCGGTCGCGATAGATGGGAAGGTCAAGGCGTCGAACCACTCTGCGTACACGTCGGAACTGGTCGGCAGCAAATTCCTTGCATTTCATTTTGATGGAAACATCCCCGACCTTAAGGTATTTTCCCAGGGCTTCGATCAGGACGATTTTTGAAAGTTCTGGATTGTTTTCTCTCGAACCTCGATATTCGACCATGAGGTCGTCTGCGAAGCGAACAGCGTCTTTTCCATCACGTCCATTGCAAAGGCCTTTTGAGGAGAACCTAAACAGGGCATTGTTAAATTGTTCATTCCAAAAGAGCATACGCGTTTTGAATTTCTCCGACGCGGTTGGTTCTTTTGGAGGATCCGTCTTCAACAACGTTAACTCGCCGTAATCGCACAAAGCCCCTTGCTTGTCTGCAAGCGCTTGTCGTATGTGCATCCGCATTTCTTCTCCTGTAATCTGTCCGTCGTAATGGGTGTACTTGGTCCCATCAGAGTGACGGCGTAAGTACGAACGGCCCTCGACACGGCCATCAGAAAATACTTTTGCGCTGACTGGGGCTCCACTCGTCTGTTGTATGCTGTAAAACTCTCCGCCCTTCACGTAGCCCTCAAGTCTCCAACCATTACTCCTTACCATTCGATCTCGACCATGACAGACTGTTTCACGATCTGTGCTACCCTTGTAGAACCCATCGAATTGACCTGTGGCAAGTTCCTCGGTTTTACCGAATGTTGGACACACCATCGAAACGACAAGAACTGCTACCCAACCAAGAACAGCGGCTCTTCGACACGGTTTTTCGTTTACGAACAAGATCACTCCCTTTTTCAAACCCTAAAATAAACTTGTCGGCATCCCGTACCGGCTCAACGAATGCCGTGTATATTATATTCTGTAGCGGTTCGTCTCAGATGTCTGCTTTGGGTTAAAACTTGTCGATATTACAGCTAGCAAATTATGACGGCTTGGCATCCAGGATGCAGAAATTATAGCCCATTCGGAAACCAACTCTTTCCGTACACCGGCATATCCTAACTGAATTAAACTTTGGCTGTAAATCTTATATCGTTTACACTTTTTGAGAGGTGTACGGAAAACCCTCTTGAAACGGGCTGTTTTGGGCACCAGAAGTCTGCGGTTTGATGGATGGCTCGGAGGGGGTACGGAAAACAGTTGGTTTCGATATTGGGGGGGGGTGATGAGATTAATTTGGACTGTAATTATTAGTTTACCAGTTTTAATTTTTTGCCCAACTGCCAGTGCCGACAATGCGAAAACTGGAATACAACATCCAGCGACTCCTTCGAATAAAATGTCGGGTACCACGTCATCCACGAAATTGAAGTCAGAAACAATAATTTCAAAAAAAATGTATTCACCTGCAAAACTTCAAATGGAAGTGAAAAGCAGATGTGAAAACGGACCTATTCGTAAACCAAATTATGGTCGGGCGGCAGCGCAAACAATGCTTATGACAGGATGGAAATTAATTGAGAATAGCGATAGCCACAGAGCGGCGGAAGCCTTCTTACTGGCGCTGTGGATAGGTCCGGAAAGAGCTGACGCTTATTGGGGACTTGGAGTTGCTTCGCATGAAAACAAGTTTCCCATGGAAATAATCAACACTTGCTTTGAACAAGCAAAAGCAAAATTACCGAACGTTGCGCCTTTATACACGGATCATGGTCGGGTATTGGAGGAGCGAGGTTATGTAAAAGAAGCCATAATTGCCTTTGAAAAATCATTAGCCATAGATGACAAGCAATTAAATGCCCACATCGGTTTATATCGGTCCTACAAAAAAATTGGTGACTCAAAGAAAACATCTTTTCATAAAAGGCGAATTGAAGAGCTTTTAAAAATCAAAAAAGCTGGTTAGTCGTGAAGGATAATTAAAATTGGCAGGTGTGTTGTATGAGCTCAATTTTGGATAGCATCAAATCCACTGGTTTTCCGTACGACCCCACAAATCACCGCGACGAATAACATGCGTCCCAACGAGATGGCCTTGCAGGGTGACCGCGTTGCGCCGACAAGCGGTGGTCTGAGGTTCCAGCTTCTTTGTGACGGCATGATATGCCCATACCCCGTTTATATCCTTTTGGTAATATCCTTCCGGCAATTTCCTTCTGGCAAATCTGTTGGAAAAAGGCTATTTGTGCGCCCGCGCCGTTGGCGCCGAAATCAAAGATATGACATCTTAGCCAATCACCATGAACCAACTGATAGAGCCCATCCGGCGTCGCCGGACTTTTGCGATTATATCCCACCCGGACGCCGGTAAAACGACGTTGACCGAAAAGCTGTTGCTATTCGGTGGCGCCATTCAGTTGGCCGGCGCCGTCAAAGCGCGCGGCAAAGCGCGGCGGGCTCATTCCGATTGGATGAAGGTTGAGCGGGAACGGGGAATATCCGTCGCGTCCTCGGTGATGACCTACGATTACGAAGATTGTACGTTCAATCTTCTGGACACGCCGGGCCATGAGGATTTTTCCGAAGACACCTATCGCACACTGACCGCCGTGGATTCGGCCGTCATGGTAATCGACGCCGCCAAGGGTATTGAAAATCAAACGCGCAAACTGTTTGAGGTCTGCCGGCTGCGTGATGTTCCCATTGTGACGTTTATCAACAAACTGGACAGGGAAGGTCTGGACCCTTTCGATCTGCTGGATGAAATCGAGCAGTCGCTGGCGCTTGATGTTACGCCCGCCAGTTGGCCCATCGGCATGGGGCGAAATTTCTTAGGTTGTTACGATATTCTCGGTGACCGCCTTGTGCTCATGCCCAAAGGCCATGCCAGCGGCGGCATTGATGAAGAAGCCGTGGCGCAGGTCGAGACTTGCAACGGACTAGATGATTCCAAACTCGATGATCTATTACCCGCCGATGTCGTGCAAAAATTACGCGATGAAGTTGAAATGGTGAAAGGGCTGTGTCCGGAATTCAATCTTCAATCTTATCTGGAAGGGCATTTGAGTCCGGTATTTTTCGGCAGCGCCATCAATAATTTCGGCGTCCGCGAGTTGTTGCATGGTCTGGCTGAATTTGCGCCGCCGCCGCGCCCTCAACCCGTGGAAGGCCGGGTCGTCGAACCGAGCGAAAAAAATGTCAGTGGTTTTGTCTTTAAAATTCAAGCCAACATGGATCCGAAACACCGGGACCGTATCGCCTTTTTCCGCCTGTCGTCCGGTCATTTCAAACGCGGCATGAAATTGAAACATATCCGCAGCGGCAAAATGCTCAACCTGCACAACCCCGTCCTTTTCCTGGCGCAAGATAGAGAGACTGCGGAAGAAGCCTATGCCGGTGATATTATCGGCATTCCCAATCACGGTAATCTTCGTATCGGCGACGCGCTAACCGAAGGCGAGGAGTTGCGGTTTACGGGCATCCCCAGTTTCGCGCCGGAACTTTTGCAGACCGTCCGCCCTAAGGACCCGTTGAAAGCCAAGCATTTGGGCAGGGCGCTTCAACAACTGGCCGAGGAAGGGGCAGCCCAGGTCTTCAAACCCCGCACCGCCGCCGACTGGATCGTGGGCGTGGTCGGGTCTTTGCAATTCGACGTCATGGCCGACCGCATCCGCACCGAGTATGAAGTTCCTGTCATATTCGAAAGCACGGCGCTCTATACGGCCCGCTGGATCGAGGCCGATGACGGTCAGGCATTGAAAAAATTTATCGACGGCAATTCCGCCGCTATTGCCGATGACCACGACGGCTCTCCGGTATTCTTGGCCCGCAACGCCTGGCATTTGGATCGGGCAGCCGAGGATTGGCCGGATATCCGGTTTCTCAAAACCAAAGAGCAAACCATCTAGTCGTATTCAATTATTTAGTTTCTCGATTTGCCTTGAATTGCACATGTTTCGCAATCACTTTTATTGGTATGGCTTGCGATTACATTATAGATGAAAATGTAAACTGCATTTTCTTGCATCATTACGGAAATTGCAAAAGCGGTGAGGCCCTAGAGGCAATTAGACGGGCCATAGCTGACCCCAAATACCGTCAAGGAATGAATATTTTACGCGATGTCGGTAATTCAGGCTTACCCGCCGATTACAATTATCCTTTTTTTAAAGATCATGGGAAAAACGTTTTGCCTGAATTGGACCGGCAAATGGGAAAATGCAAAATCGCCATTGTGGTCAAAAATGCCAAGGACTATGCCATGGCCCATCAGATGACCGTCGCAACGCGGCTGATTGGAACCAGCGTGGAACGGAAACCATTTCGCGAAGCTCAGAAAGCCAAGGCGTGGTTAAATATTCCAGACGATTATGAAATCATTTACCCGGAAACAAACTGACGCCAGTAAATTTATCTATCAGGTCCGAACCCAGACCGTTTGCAGATCGATAATTTCCGACAAATCGCTCAGTTGATTGAGATTTGCAGTGGTGAGTTCGGTCCCTTCCGACAACAGGACATAGCCGTCTTCCGATAAGACGTCCCGGTCGACAATCGAACCTTCTTCAACCTCAATGATCGGCAGCTCTTTGGCTGATTCCCCGGAAGGTTCCGAATTTGACACCGTGGGGGCTGGAAAAGGTTTATCGATCGATATTTCAGGTATGCTGACCTGGTGGTAGGCGCTGGCGGTTTTTGTCGTCGCCTTTTCTTTTAGCGTACGCTCTATCCTCTCCCTTATCGCCTGAGGACCCGCGTCCTTCTTTATGAATGCATCGCAATCCAAAGCCATTGCCGCGCCGACAATTGGCGCCTCGGTCGAACCCGTCAATACAATGACGGGAAGGTCGAACGGCGCGCCGCTTAAACCAATTCGCAAGGTTTTCAAAAACTGTAGGCCGTTCATGGGAGTCATCATGATATCCAGAATAATCAAATCCGGATCGGCCGTTTTTAAGGTCGACAAGCCGTCGGCTCCATCCGTCGCCTCGAATATATTCTTCAACCCGAAACTTTCGAGAAAACGCCGGATCATTGTTCGCATGAAGGATTCGTCTTCAACGATCAAAATCCGTAAATCCTCAAAACTTGGCGGTGATGACATATATCCATCCTTTTCGATCAGGTGAAGAACGGTCGAACAAGCTTGGCTTCCGGTGAATGTTAGAACGGTATGCGTTCTAGCGTCAAATTGTTACTGGGTAGCGGAGAACTCGGTGGCAAGATGAAGGCGGTGACGTTACGATCGAAATCCGCTAGAATTTACCATCAAGTGTGCAAATAAGGATATCCACCCGGTCAATCGTTATTCATTGAGGTTTGATTGTTTTGTCGGGTGGGAATCTCACGGAATAATAACAATATAGGATTCATCAAACTTTATTTTAGGGAGAAAAGTGTCGTTATGAAAAAAGTACTTATCTACGGCGGCGGTTTGGTCGTTGTAATCGTGATTGCGGTCATTGTCGGCGCCGTCTTTTTCGCCGGAGACGCCATTAAGGCGGCGGTCGAGGAAATGGGTCCCAAACTCACCAAATCGGAAGTTAAGTTGGCCAAAGTGGATCTGTCCCTGTCATCCGGTGCAGCGGCCCTCTCCGGTTTGAAAATTGGCAATCCCGGAGGCTTTAATACTTCCCATGCCTTCAAGCTTGAGAATATCAGCGTCAAAATCGATACCGGTTCGATCGGCAAGGATACCATTGTCATTAAAGAGATTATCATCGACTCACCGGATGTGATCGCTGAATTTAAAAAGTTTGACGTCAACCCGTTGAAAATAAAGGCGTCCATTAACGAGGCTCTAAAAACGTCTAATTTTATCGCCATCCAGAACAACGTCGACGCCTATGTCAAACAAGCGGGTGGCGGCTCGTCCGGCGGTGGTAAGGCCTCAAGCGGCGATGACGGCAAGGAACCCAAGCTGATCATCGAAAAATTCCGCATGAAAAATGTTAAAGTTCGCGCTGTTTCCCAAAGCGGCATGAAACTGGATACTGCCTTGAAGCCCTTTTCAATCTCCCTCGACAATATCGGCAAAAAGGAAAACGGTCTGCCACCCGCCGATATTGCGGCCCGATTGATCCCCAAAGTCCAGGATGCGGTCATCAACTCGATGATGGGCGATCTTACGAAGGTAGTCGGCGACATGGCCGCCAAGCTGGGCGGTGCCGTCAAAGATGCCGCGGGCGCCGCGACCAAGATGCTGGGCAAAGGTGCTTCGGGCGCCGGTGACGCCGTCAAAGGCGTGACCGAAGGCGCCGGCGGTGCCGTAGAAGGTGCCACCAAGGGTATCAAGAAACTCTTCGGCAACTAATGGCAAACGATAATCGGCAAGAGGACGGGTTCTCACTGGACCCGCGCCTCGCCGCCGATACGATCTTGATAAAGGACATCGGTCTCAGCCGTGTCCTTTTGATGAATGACAGCCGTTATCCGTGGCTCATCCTGGTACCGAGAATAGCAGGCGCCACAGAACTTCATCACCTCAGCAAGAGCAACCGTGATCGCCTGATGGAAGAAATTACCCAGACGTCGACCGGCTTATCCGAATTATATGACCCGGATAAAATCAATGTAGGTGCACTAGGGAACATCGTTTCCCAGCTTCATGTCCACGTCGTCGCACGACGGTTATCCGATGACGCCTGGCCGGGTCCTGTCTGGGGGCTTGGCGCTGCGATCCCTTACAGCGAAGGTGAGACAATAAGAATGGTCGCCGAGATCGGCTCGAAATTTGACTAGAAAATTAGCTTACGATTTCTTTTCCTGATCCACCAATTGGTCGGGTTCCAGAATAACCAGGAGTTCGCCTTCCAGGGGATAGATGCAGGTAGCAAATTTGCGCCATTCCGCTTCCAGAGTATTGGGTATCGGTTCTTTTTGGTTAACCGACACGCTCAGCACGTCGCCGATGGAATCGACCAGCAAATTGTACAATTCGGCGCCGTATTCCACGGTAACGCCGATGGGATCCTCTTTGTGCGCATCATCATCGTCATCTGCTGCCGGGGGCAAACCGAGACATACTCTGACATCGATAACGGTCACGATGTGACCGCGTAGATTGATGGAACCCGTAATGTGAGGCGGTGCCAAAGGAATAAAGGCGATATTTTCGAGATGCAGAATATCCCGGACCTTTAAAACGGGAACACCAAATAACTGTTCACCTACACGGAAGGTTACAAAGTCTTCTTTGGATTCTTCGGAAACGTCGATTATTTCGCGCGTGTCCTGGGTCGCTAATTCGTTTGCCATTTTATGCCGTCACCTTTCTACCTTTGATATTGTCTTCGATAGACTGACTTGTTCCAAACGAATTAAATAGTCCAATTTTCCAAAAATTCCACAAAATAGTTGAACTAGTTCAAATTTTTTCTGCGTAACCCTCTAATTAAAAACGATAATTTCGTCACCATTGCCGTAAAGGATGTCGACCAATTCCGCCCGCCTGGCCAACACGGCCCGCTGGTTAAGGTAACCTTTGTCGGTAATTTCGTTGGCGTCGATATTGGGCGGTTCAGCCATGATCAAAGCCCGGGCAATTCGAGTACTGCTGCCAGGATTGTCCTGGTTATAGGCATCAATCCCCTGGACCAAAGCGTTCCGAACGTCGGCGCTTGAGATTATTTCGGTCAACGGCGTATCGTCCGTAGCATCGGAACACAGGGCGCGGCACCCGGCTATGTTGGGAAAAATCAGAATACCCAACTCCGATCTGTCATGGCCGGCGATGGCCGCATCCTGGATGATATTGGGCGCCGACGAGACCACATTGGTTCTAAGGCCGCCGACAAATACCCACGTCCCGGAAGACAGTTTGAAGTTTTCTGAAACCCGTCCATCGAAAACGATTCCCTTGGATGGATCATCCGGATCTTCCAGTTTTACGGCGTCGCCAATACAGTAGAATCCATCGTCATCGAAGGCCTCTTCCGTCATATCATCCTGCTGCCAATAACCCGGCATGATGTTTGGACCCCGCACCCTGATTTCCATCTTTTCCTCATTGGGCACCAGCTTGAGTTCGGTGCCCGGTATGGGCAGTCCGATCACGCCCGCTTTTTCGATCGGCCAATAAACTTGTGTGCAGTCGGGCGCGGTTTCGGTGGAGCCCCAGCCGGCCACCATCATGACTTTCTTGCCCGTTGCTTGAACTGCCAGACTATCCAATTGTTCCCAGGCACTTTGAGTCAAAGCCGCAGCGGCATAAAATATGATGTCCAGATCCTTGAAAAAATTGTCCCGCAGATCGCTGTCCGCCTCCAAATACGGCAGCAGCATGTCGTACCCGCGGGGCACATTGTAATAAAAGGTCGGCGAAATTTCTTTCAGGTTGGCCACCGTCTGTTCGATGATGCCGGGCGCCGGCTTGCCTCCGTCCACATACATCGAACCGCCGTTGCGGAGCATCATGTTAAGATTGTGATTGCCGCCGAAGGTATGGTTCCACGGCAGCCAGTCGACCGTTACCGGCGGCTTGTCCTCCAGGAACTTGAAGACTTGGGAAATCGCCTGTTGGTTGGAACACAGCATGCGCTGGGTATTGATGACGCCCTTGGGCAAACCGGTAGAGCCCGAGGTAAATAGGATCTTTGCGATGGTGTCGGGACCGACCTTGGCGAACGCCTGATCGACGTCGTCCGTCGGCGCCGTACCCGTCAAATCGGCAAAGTCCGTTACCCCATCGGTATGGGGGTTTCTGCTGGACACTATTTCCGCACCGCCAAATTCGACGCCGTTCAGGGCCCCTCCGAATTTCGCGCCGTCATCGGCAAAAACCAATCCGGGCGTGGTTTCGCCGAGAATATGTTTCAGTTTGCCGAAGTCCTGGGACATCAGCGAATAGGCGGGGGAGATCGGCGCTACCGGTATACCCACATGCATCGCACCGAACAACAGCAAGGCGTTATCGACGCTGTTATCCGACAAAATGGCCACCGGACGTTCCGCCGACAATCCCCGGTTCAGCAGTGATTGGCCGATCGACCGAATATCCTTCAGGAAACTACGATAGGTGACACGCCGCCAGTCACCATCCGGTCCCGTCCGGTCGGCGATGAAAACGGCATCCGGCGTTTTTTGGGCCCAATCCAATAGCCACTGGCTCTGGCTATTGGGATAGTCTCCAATCTTTTGTGGCGATCTCAAAATCATACCGCCGTCGGGTAGATTTTCCACATCGACTTCCGGTTTCGCCATGTTGAGCAATTTTACGGGGGACGCCATGAGTGACCTCTCTTGTCAAAGAATCTTGCGGTTTTCAGACTGCCGGTATTTGTTTTCCGCTTCGATTTCCCATTCGATTTTCCGGGAAACTTATCGTATTCTAGACGTCCTGATTATAAACGCCAAGAAACTGTCCATCGGAGAGGTAATAATGAAAATCGCGGTGAAAACCTTAACTGGCATCAAGTCGCCGACATTTTTTTTCACTACCTTCAGCTTGTGTTTCAGCCTATTGATCTCGACTGCCTACAGCCAGAACCAGCCAACCTATCGCAGTTGGAGTGATCCCAACAAAGCGCAACAATCGAGCACCGACCTAAGGACTATGGTCGATGAATTGAACAAGCTGGTCGACAAGGCTGACAAGCAACGGGCCGCCGATCCTAATTTTCTGCGGGATCTAAGGGATCTGGCGAGGCGCTATGACCAACCATTGCGTACGGCCTTACTGACGGAAACTTTTTCCGACGGGAATTTCACGGCCAATCCCAAGTGGACTCCTACGGCCGGGAAATGGTGGGTGGAAAAAGGCTTCGGTCTGCGCGCCGCTTTCGAACAGGAGCAGCAGCAATCGAGCGGAGACAGCGGCAAAAGAGATATCGGCAAAGAACTGCTGGGTGCCATCCTGAACCAGGCCCTTGGTGGCAAACAAGGGGGAAGCCAGGGGAGCCGTTCAACCAGCAGCTCGACGGAGAGGGCCTCGATTTATACCCCGCTTACGATCAGTAATGCTTTCGCGTTGAAAGTTGATTTCACGTCCTGGCGAAATCAGGGCAGTTTCGAGATAACAACCTATCAAGGCGGTGACCGCAGAATCGGCTACCGGCTGTATTACCGAACCGGTAAGAACCCTTCCATCGAATTGGCGCGCTCGACGGCTTATGGAAGTACCACTCTCAAGACCTATGCCCAAACCTTGAATCTAGAAGATAAACGCACCCATTCTATTCAATGGACGCGCAACCGGTTTGGTGAAATGGCAATCAGCGTAGACGGTAAAAAATTGCTCTCCGCGACCGACAATACTCTAAATCGGCCCTTTGATGGACTCACCATCACCAATCTCGGGGGTGATTACATTATTGGCCGAGTGAATATCGAGGGCACCAAATCCTGAGCAATCTATGGCGGTCCTTTCTTCAAAGGGATTGAAATTCGATTTCGCTGTCCCGGTGGTTATTGTCGGCGGCGGCGCGGCCGGAATGGTCGCGGCGCTTTCCTGCCGCGATGCCGGAATCGCCCCTCTTGTGATCGAACGGGACCGGGTCCCGAGCGGCAGCACCGGACTTTCATCAGGTATGATTCCGGCCTGCGGCACCCGGTTGCAATCGCAAAACGGGGTAGAGGATTCAGTCGATATATTAGCCGCCGACATTTCAGCCAAAGCCAAAGGTCACGTTGAGGACACTTTGGTCAGAGAAATCTGCCGGGTCTCAGGGCCCACCATCGACTGGCTGATTGACGATCATGGCATTGAATTAACGTTGGTCGGCGGGTTTTTGTATCCCGGTCACAGCCGCCTGAGAATGCATGCGCCGCCATCCCGCCAGGGGATTGATCTCATCGGATCCCTGACCGAAGCAGCGGAATCGGCTGGTATCGATATTCTGACAGAGGCCAAGGTCTGTGATCTTTATGCAGAGGATGGACGCATTGACGGTATCCGGCTGCAGCGGCCCGACGGAAGTCAAGAAACAATCGGGTGCGTAACGTTGATACTGGCGTGCAACGGGTTCGGCGGAAATCCTGATCTGGTGCGCAAATATATCCCTGATATGGCCGAGGCCAATTATTTCGGCCACACCGGTAATCAAGGTGATGCCGTTATCTGGGGCCAGGAGTTGGGGGCGGCATTGCTAAACCTGGGCGCCTATCAAGGTCATGGTTCCGTCGCTCATCCCCACGGCATCCTGATTACCTGGGCGCTGATGACCGAAGGCGGTATTCAGGTCAATTCAGACGCCGAACGCTTTAGCAATGAGCACGAAGGGTATTCGGAACAAGGTAAAAGGGTCATGTCCGAGAAACAGGGTCTGGCCTGGAACATTTATGACCAACGGATTCACCAACTGGGTTTGGAGTTTGAAGATTACCGCCAAGCGGAAAAGATGAATGCCGTACATTCAGCCGAGACAATCGAAGATCTCGCCGAAACCTTAGGCCTATCCTCTGCGGCTTTGGCGAAAACGATCAGCGAATGCGAGGGTTACGTTTCGGCTGGACAAGTCGATCCATTGGGGAGAGATTTTACAAGTAAACCAACTTTGGTTCCGCCCTATTACGGTATCAAAGTAACCGGCTCCCTGTTTCATACGCAAGGTGGATTGGCCATCAACGATCAGGCACGTGTTTTAATGGAAAACGGCTCGGCATTTCCCAACCTGTTTGCCGCCGGTGGCGCCGCGACGGGAATTTCGGGACCGGCAGATTGGGGATACTTGTCCGGAAACGGCCTTCTGACGGCCGTGTCACTGGGGCGGCTTGCCGGACAATCGGCGGCTCAGCAGGTGAAATCTTGAAAGAACCCAAGCTAGATAGGATTTACCGCTTAAAAGAGCCCGCCGTCATTGAAGGCTGTTTTGTATTTTTTATCCTGCTCAAGGATGTGGCCGCCCCACCATTGACGTAAGAAGACGACGAGATCGTCCTGGACGGTGTCCGAGCCTTTCAGCCAGTCGGACGTCAGTTGGGATATTTTTTTGATATATTCAACATGCTGCTGGAGATGTTCTTCATAGTTCTCGTAGTCGTACTTCTCCATATACGATTCTTCGGCGGCGAAATGAGTCGTCACATAGCCCGCCAATTTATCCAGGGCATCCCCTAACTCATCCGAATTTTCTTTTAACCACTCCTCATCGGTCATTTCGCCAACCATATTGAAGATGGTTTTGTGATGAGAATCCAACTCAGCCACGCCGACCGAGTAGGAGTTATCCCATGTTTTAAAATCCATTTTAATAACGACCCAATTAAGCAGCGCGTTTAGCTACTAAAAACTACCAACACCGCTTAATTTGCCGTTATTAAAATGACGGGTCAATGAGTAAAATTTTATACCTCTCATCAAAAAATATTACGCCTGCCTGATATCGGCCAGGAAATTATCTACTTCGTGCCGCAAGTTTTCTGATTGTTTGGATAGATCACCCGACGCGGCCAGAACCTGATCGGCGCCCTGCCCGGTTTCATCGGCAACATTTCTAACGCCTTGGATATTCGAAGTAACCTCCTGGGTTCCCGATGCCGCTTGCTCGACATTCCGGGCAATTTCCTGGGTCGCGGCGCCCTGCTCTTCAACAGCGGCCGCAATTCCCGAGGCGATTTCGTTTATTTCACCGATGGTCAGCGTAACGCCGCGAATGGACTCCACTGAAATATTGGTCGCCGATTGAATTTCTGAAATTTGGTTGGCGATCTGTTCAGTCGCCTTTGCAGTCTGGCTGGCGAGGTTTCCGACCTCGGAGGCAACCACCGCAAACCCCTTGCCCGCATCGCCGGCGCGCGCCGCCTCGATGGTGGCATTGAGCGCCAAAAGGTTGGTCTGGCTGGCAATATCATTGATCAGTTCAACCACTTCACCGATCTGCTCGGCGGCTTCCACCAATCCTGTGATCTGCTCGTTGGTTTTTTGGGCCTCCTGAACTGCCTGATTGGAAATCGTCGAGGATTTGTTGACCTGAGACGAAATTTCGACAATGGACTTTGACAGTTCCTCGGCGGCGGCAGCCACGGTTTGAACGTTGGATGAAGCTTGCTCGGCGGCGATGGCTACGGCTTTTGATTCCGAAGACGTCGTTTCGGCGTTCGTATTCATCAATTCCGAGGTCGCCTGCAGTTCAGTCGCCGCGGCGGAAACATTTTCGACGATGCCGCCCACGCTTCGCTGAAAATCATCAGCCAAATTGATCATCATCTGACGCCGTTCCTCGGCTTCCTGTTGCTGACGCCGCTCGTCTTCTTGCTGAGCTTCACGTTTCCTTTTTGCCTCGGCCTCGGCTTCCGCCCGTTCACGCTCGATTTCCTGACGCTGACGTTCTGCTTCGGCATCGGCTTCACGCTTCTGCCGTTCAATATCCTGCTGCTGCTGTTCGGCTTCCAACTTCAATTTTTGTTCTTTTTCCTTTTCGGCGGCCTGCCGTTGGATTTCGCTCTCTTTTTCCAAGCGTTCGCGCTCGATTGCATTCTGCTTGAACACCTCGACGGCAGCGGCCATTTGACCGATTTCGTCTCTCCGCCCGGTTCCGAAGATTTCCACGCTGGTATCGCCGTCCGCCAGCAAGTGCATGCCTTGGGTCATGGTTTTCAACGGCAATGCGGTACTGCGGCCGATCAATAGCGCAATCAGTCCGATAACCAGAAGGATTACCAAAGTAACGCCGCCGAAGGTCATGGCCTGTTTCGAAAAGGCTTCGTCGACATCGTCGAGGTAAATACCGGAACCGATAATCCAACCCCACGGTTTGTAACCCTTCACATAGGACAATTTTTCCACCGGAACATCGAAACCGGGTTTTGCCCATTGATAGTTTACGAATCCGGCCCCGCTTTCCTTGACCTTATCGACGAAGGCGACGAACAGGTGTTTTCCCATGGGGTCTTTGAATTTCGCTAGGTTTTTGCCGTCCAGTTTCGGTTTGATCGGGTGCATGACCATATTCGGCGTCATGTCATTGATCCAAAGGTAGTCGCTTTTATTATAACGCATCGATTTGATGGCGTATTTGGCGCCCTCTTGCGCGGCTTCTACCGTTATGCGTCCGGCCCTGGCTTCCTCGCCATACTTGGCAACGACACTATGGGCGACTTCGACGATGTTGCGGGTTTTCGCCTGCCGGTCGGCGAGCATGCTGTCGTTCAGCCAGAATAGGCCGAGTCCGGCGACAAAAACGATGCCGCCAATTGAAGCGGCGACAATGATCCAGAGCTTGGCACTCATTTTTAAGTTTGCTAGCGACATGATTCTTCCTTTTATTCTTGATCGGCATAACTGGCGCGGGGTGTGCCCCACGCCGCCAGGTTAAATTTTTCGGAGTTCATTCCGGTTTATATGAAATTTGTTTAATATAAAAAGTCGGACTTGCCGATGATTTAGATCAATTAAAAAATAAGTAAAAACCGCAATATTTACTGTTCTTTTTACATAGTTATTTTTGGTCTCGACAATAAAAGTTGGATTTTTTTCAATTTGATCTGTGAAAGACTCCCTATTTGGCATACTCGGGATGTCCTGGCGAGGCAAAGCAAAGCAAACCGCCCTTGTATTCCTGTTTTTCGCCGCTATAGTCCGCGCGCCGGCTATCCGCCGTGTGAAATTCGGCGGCGGCGAAATCTTATTCTCAATTATTATGTGTTATTAGGCCGATGGAACTGCGTAATATCGCCATCATCGCTCACGTCGATCATGGCAAAACCACGTTGGTGGATTGTCTTCTCAAACAGAGCGGTGTTTTCCGCGAAAATCAACAGGTTGCCGAACGCGCCATGGATTCGAACGATCTTGAGCGCGAACGTGGGATTACCATATTGGCCAAATGCACCTCGGTCGAATGGAACGGCGCCCGCATCAATATCGTCGACACGCCCGGCCACGCCGATTTCGGCGGCGAGGTCGAACGCATTCTTTCGATGGTCGACGGCGTTGTCGTTCTTGTCGATGCGGCTGAAGGCCCCATGCCTCAAACCAAATTCGTCCTGGGTAAGGCCTTGGGTTTGGGCCTTCGACCGATCGTTCTGATCAACAAAGTCGACCGGCCGGACCAGCGGGCCGACGAAGTTCTCGACGAAATATTCGATCTGTTCGCCGCCTTGGATGCGGATGAGTTCCAACTCGATTTCCCCCATCTTTATTCGTCGGCCAAGGAAGGCTGGGCGGCCGAAGAGCCGGAAGGCCCCAAAGAAGATATGACGCCGCTTTTTGAATTGATTTTGCGTCACGTTTCTCCGCCCGATGTCACGGATGGAGGACCGTTTACCATGCTGGCGACCACGCTGGAGGCCAATCCCTATCTCGGACGCCTGCTGACGGGAAAAATCGCTACCGGCAAGGCGGTCCGCAACATGGCGATCAAGGCAATGAACAGGCATGGTGAAATTATTGAAGAAGGCAGAATTTCACAACTTTTGGCCTTCCGCGGATTGGAGCGCATTCAGATTGAAGAGGCCGAGGCCGGTGATATCGTCGCCATTGCGGGACTTGAAAAAGCCACTGTCGCCGATACGTTGACCAGCCCCGAAGTCATCCAGGCGATTGAAGCCGAACCCATCGATCCGCCGACGCTCGCCATGACGTTTTCCATCAATGATTCTCCTCTGGCCGGTCAAGAAGGCGATAAAGTGACTTCGCGTGTCATCTGGGACCGTTTGGCCAGAGAGGCCGAAGGCAACGTCGCCTTAATCGTTTCCCGGACGGATGACATGAACGCCTTTGAAGTAGCGGGACGTGGCGAACTACAATTGGCGGTTTTGATCGAGACCATGCGGCGGGAAGGGTTTGAGCTGTCCATCAGCCGCCCCAGGGTCGTCTATCGGGAAGACCCGGACACCGGCGAAAAACTGGAACCCATCGAGGAAGTTGTCGTCGATGTGGACGAAGAGTTTTCGGGAACGGTGGTTGAGAAACTATCGGCCCGTAAAGGTGATTTGACCGAGATGCGCGCCGCCGGCAGTGGCAAACAGAGAATCACCTTCCTGGCGCCAAGCCGGGCTTTGATCGGATATCACGGTGAATTCCTGACCGACACAAGAGGCACCGGCGTAATGAACCGATTATTTCACGGCTATGCCCCGTTTAAAGGCGCCATCGATAAACGGCGTAACGGTACACTGATATCCATGGGCGCCGGCAAAGCGGTGGCCTATGCGCTGTGGAACCTGGAGGACAGAGGTCCCATGTTCATCGACGCCGGCGACAAGGTCTATGGCGGTATGATTATCGGGGAACACGCGCGGGGGAACGATTTGGAAGTTAATCCACTCAAAGGAAAGCAACTCACCAATATCCGCGCGTCGGGAAAAGACGATGCCGTTGATTTGACACCGCCCATACCCATGGGACTGGACAAATCGCTCGCCTATATCGGCGACGATGAACTGGTCGAAGTTACGCCCCAGTCGGTACGGCTCCGCAAACGGTTCCTGGACCCCCACGAACGCAAACGCCAGTCCCGCAAAGCGGCGGCTGAATAAAGCGGTGAACCGAAAGCCCTGAAATACTACGGGATACAGCGGGCTATCCGTGATATCAGCTTGGCACTGATACAACGGAATCAGAAATGACCTCATCCACCTGGCGAACCATACAACACCATTCCGGCGATATCTTTCGGCTTGCCGTTCCGACCATTGCTTCCCGCGCAGGCTTCATGATCATGATGATCGTGGATACCGTCATGGTCGGACATTATTCGGCCCGGGAACTTGCTTATCAAAGTATCGGCTTGGCGCCGATGATGTTCATTATGGTCACCAGCTTTGGCCTGCTTACGGGCGCCATGGTGGTCACCGCGTATAACCGCGGGGCCGGTCTGCATGACGAATGTGGCCCGGTCTGGTGGCGTTCGGTTTTCTACGCAACAATTCTCGGGCTGGTCGGGCTGGCACTATCGTTATTTGGCGAAGAATTCCTGGCGCTTACAGGGCAAAGCGACGAGTTGGTAAGTGGGGGCGGTCGAATTATCCGAATATTGGGTTACGGCGCCCCACCTATGTTTATCTATGTAGCCAGCGCCTTCTTCCTGGAAGGTCTGAAGAGACCAATGTTCGCCATGTACATGATGATTGTCGGGAACATTGTGAATGTCGGGCTGAACTGGGTACTCATATTCGGCCAATTCGGAATGCCCGAGATGGGTGCCGAAGGATCGGCGTGGGCGACCGTCGGCGTAAGAATGATTTTGGCGACCTCCATTATTTTCTTTATCTGGTTTCTCCCCGACCGGCTTGAACTGGGCATCCCGAAACGTCCGAAAATTCTATTCGTCGGCGGATGGCGAGAATGGAGTCAGCAAAGAAAGATAGGGTACGGGGCCGGTGTTAGTAATGGACTAGAATCAGCAGCCTTTTCCAGCATGAGTCTGATGGCGGGCCTATTGGGCGTATTGTCATTGGGGTCGTACTCGATCGCCTTTAACATGCTGGCGCTCGTTTACATGATCGCCCTTGGCTCCGGTTCAGCAACGGCAGTGTGCGTCGGCAACGCGCATGGGCGCAAAGATTATCGCGATATGGCGTTCGCTGGATGGATCGGGCTAAGTCTGACTGTTCTCACCATGGCTGCGTTTGGCAGTGGCCTGCTAATATTTAACACCCAAATTGCTACAGGATTCACCGGAGATGCTGAATTGGCAAAACTGGCGGCTCCCTTGATCGCGTTTGTTTCAATTGTTGTGGTCGCAGACGGCGGCCAATCCGTCATGGCTCATGCATTGAGGGGCCGGGGAGAAACCTGGTCTCCTGCCGCCATGCACGTCGTGTCTTATCTGTTAATTATGATTCCGTTGGCCTGGTATCTGGCTCACGCAATCGACCGGGGAGCTCGGGGTTTGTTCGAAGCTATTCTCATCGCCAGCTTGGTATCGCTGACACTATTGTCTTTTCAATTTTGGCGATTATCCAGAAGAGATCGGCTAAAGAGTCTATGACCCGGCGCAATCCACGCACAACGGCGCCGCCGGATCGAATTCCAGGCGCTTGGGGGATATATCTTCACCGCATCGGGTGCAATAGCCGTATTCACCTTCTTCGATACGGGCCAGGGCCGCTTCTATTTTCTGCAACTCGAAATCACGCCGCCGTTCCTGTTCCAGCGCCATTTCCTGGACCTGCATGGCATCCATGCGGGACAACCGCCCCACTTGCGACTGATCGAGTTCCACCGGTTTGCGGTCGTCCTCCGTCGCCTCGGCAAGCCGTTTGATCTTGTCCCGTTCGGTTTCCAGCCGGGACTTTATTTTATCCAATTTTTTGCTCATGAAATTAATACTAGCACAAACGGACTGACCGTCGACTCTAGACCATGGTAAAAATCGTCCGCATCATCAGGGCAATACCGACGATGACCAAAAAATAGAGCAGGAATTTCTTGAAACCGGTATCGGAGACGCGCCGGAATACCCTTGTCCCTACCCAGGTAAACCCCAACATCACCGGCAACATAAGAGCAATCGGCGGCAGGATTTCCAGCCCGAACCCTCCGGCAAATACAATAACGATTACGGAAAAACTTTGCTTGATAAAAGAGAAGCAATTGAGGCTCGCCCGCATGGCCAGTGCCGGCGTCCCGCCCGCCAGCAAATAAAGGGCGATGGGCGGCCCCCCGACTGATGTCGCGGTTCCGGCGGTTCCCGAAACAAGTCCCACCAAGAAGGAAAGGGAAAAAGGTTTTCTGCCGTGATAGGACCAGCCGCTCAACATCATCAAGGCCGATATGATAACCATCGAAGCGATGGCGATGCGCATGAAATCGGCAGAAAAGACCAACAAAATATAGGCGCCGATGGGCGTCGCTACGAGCCCGCCAATCAGTATCGGCGTCACCGGTTTCCAATCCGCCTGTTTCACCGCGCGGGGAACCAGCGGCATAGTTGCCATGGCGTCGATACTCATGCCGATCAGCACGGCCGGCGCCGGTTCAATAACGAACGTGAACAGGGGAACCATGATGAGCGTGGTGCCGAAACCGGCGAAACCTCTCATAAAACCGCCGATTGCGGCGAAACACATGAGAGCGGCGATTTCACCACCACCGTAATTAAGGCTGAATTCCATCTGGGGCCAAAAGATCAGATTTGCGTTTAATTCGTAGAGGGTTGGAATAATTGAGGTTTGGAGAGTCAATCCGCCGGCCCCAAAAGTCAACCAGTATGATTATCCGTACACTCCCTAATTCGAAACGGTCAAATATGTGTTGTAGGCCTTTGACCCAGCACTTAATTTATCATGGATTTTTTCAATTATACGGTGAGGCCGCTACTGATGCCTGTGGTTGATATTCATACCCACATGTTTGGCGACGCTTGGCTGGAAATGCTCAAAAAGCACGGACAGCCGGTTTATGACGCCAAGACCATGGACGATGGCCGGGATTATTTGATCGAAAAAGGCGCGGCCGCCTGCGCTTTGGAAAAAGAAGCCTTTGACTACGACCTTCGCGTCAAGCGGATGGATGAAAACGGCATCGATATATCGATTGTCTCGTTAACCTCGCCAAATGTATTTTGGGGCCCGCCGGAAATCAGCGCTGAAACGGCAAGGCTCGCCAATGACGACATGGCCGCCGGTCAGACCGCCCATCCCGACCGCATCAGATTTTTCGCCTCTATCCCATGGGAGCATCCCGATCTTGCACTGGCCGAACTGGAACGGGCGCTGAATATAGGCGCCGTCGGGGTGATGGTAACGGCTAGCATTAACGGCAAGCATCTTATTGACCCTATATTCGAGCCCACGTGGCGCGAATTGGATCGGCTGGGTTTGCCCGTGCTGGTTCACCCGACCGCGCCTTTCGGTTCCAAAGAAGCGGAATTCGGCATCGAACGTATTTTGATGCCGGGCGCCGGATTTATGTTCGACACCACCATCGGTATCGCCCGCATGGCCGTCGACGGCTTCTTCGAACGCTTTCAAGACGTCAAAATTATCGCCAGCCACGGCGGTGGTTATATTCCCTATGTGGCGGGACGGATTGATATGTTTTTCCAGGAAGAGACTTTGGCGAAACTCAAAATCACCGAACTGCCCAGCGAATACCTCAAGCGTATTTATTATGACGCCGTACTCTACGATCAGGGTGCATTGGATTTGTGCATCGACCTGGCCGGACCCGACAAAGTTCTGTTCGGCACCGATTTCCCCATGCCGTGCAATATTCCGAAATTGTATGAATTGGTGGAGACCCGGCCTTCGGAAGAAGCGGCGGCGATTAAGGGCGGCAACGCCGTCAAAATGTTCGGGTTGTAATTCTGCTATTCTCAAATCACTGCTGACTTCATTGTGAAGGGGCTTTTGTTGACAGATCAGGCTGGTAGTCAATAATTCCAGCTTGAGAGGCGATGAAGGCTTGTGCCGTGAAAAAACGTACCAAAATTGCCGTGACTGCCTTCCTGCTATTGGGAAGCTGGCTGGCCTTTGGTCCCATCGGTTTGGCCTGTGCCGAGGAAAAAATCTCTCTCTCTTCGGCGGTAAAAGACCGATTGATTGCTTTGAAACCGCTGGCCGGTCCCAGGCTCGATCGGACGGCCTTTAGAGAAAAACCCGTTTTAGTCTCATTTTTCGCCAGTTGGTGACCCCCCTGCTACGCCGAATTCGTGCAAATTCGGACCTACCTTGAAGCCGAAGCTCCCGGTAAAGTCACCGTCATCGCCGTCAACTGGCGGGAAGCGGATTTGGCGATTAAACCGCATCGCTTCTATCGCATGGTGAAACAGTTCCATCCGGATATCAGTGTCGTCATGGGAGATTCAAGAACGGGCCGGGATTTCGACGACGTCAGAAGCATTCCGGCGGTCTATATTTTCGACCGGCAAGGGCGGGAAGTATTCCGCCAGGGCGGCGGCTTCGGCCCCGACGGCCTGCACTATCTGAAGCGCGACCAACTGGCCAAAGTGGTCAGGGATATGCGGTAAACGCCTAGCCCATGAATCCGTCCCAGATAAGTTTGATTTCCATGACGATCAGCATGGCAACGACCGCCCCGTTAAACAGGCGGAGCGAGATATGTCCCATGGCTTTCATCCCCAGATACTGAAATATTGCGAGAGGGATCAGCGCGAGCAGGCCTTCGACCGTCCGTTCGGTGGTGAACATGCCCAGCCAAATCAACGTGGCGATTTGAACGACATTGAACAATCCGTATACGATGGCGTTATAGAGAACGTAGCTTTCCTTTTTTAGCCGGTAGGAGAAAATCAACGTCGAGAATACCGGCGCTGAAACGCCGGTTACGCCCTGGAAAAACCCGCCGATCAGGCTGGCAATCGGTGTGATGATCTTATCGGCCATACCGTCGAGCTTGAAATTTGGTTTCACGGCCAAAAGGATCAGAAACCCGCCGAGGCATACGGCCAGTAAAGTGATGACGATACGATCTTCCCATAGGTCGAGAAACCAGACGCCGACGACAACCGTCACCGCGGCCGGAACCAATAGGTCGTACCTCAACGGAGTCACCTTTAGCTCACGCCGGTGGGATACGAACAGCCATATATTGGCCGCCATGTTGGGAATTTGAGCAACCACGATGGCGTGTTCGGCGCCGAGAAAAGTCGCCATGAAAGGTATGGCCACCAAGGGAAAGCCGAGACCGGTCAGCCCTTTGACAAAAGAGCCGACTGCGAGACCGATTAAAATGATGGAAAGTGAATAGGCGTCAAACGTCACAGTCGGCGCCGACTACTTTAATCCGTGTCGTTCGCGAGTTCCACGGAATGGATGTGGCGCAAAACGCGGTCAAAACCTTCTTTCGAATCGAGGAGTTTGCGGGGCGAAGAGCCAAGCGAATCACTCATCTTATCGAGCCATTCTTCGGCTCGTTCTTTGGTACCAAGAACCTCGGTCGCCCGGTCAAGGGCGTCGTCATAATATGACATAGGTTGTGTTCCTATTCTTGTATTCGGTCAATATTCCGGCCGGAGGCGCAAAACTAACTGCGCCTCTTAACCGGTAAAAATCTATTTCTTATTCGTGTAGTCAACCCCGGCACCGGCGCCAACGCCACCCGCGCAGACCAGAAGAGCCGGCGGGAAGAAAGCGACGGCAACACCACATGCGACGACACCAACTGAAGTTCCCGGATTGTCTTTTACGACTTCAACAGCTTTGTCGGCGACGTTACCATCTTTTTTCATTTCGTGCTTATCGGCCATGGCGAAACCAGGCACCAGCAGACTGGCAGCGAATAGAGCGATTACGGCATACTTGATCATATTTTTTACCCCTGTGGTTATTTAGGCGTTAAAATTCTTAAAATTACACGCTTACTATAAAACCAATTTCGTCCTGCCGACAAGCATAGAGAGCGCCGACGGCAACGAAACACCAACCCGTTAGTGGCTGGTTCCCTCTGACAAATTAATCTTATTGAACACATTGTATTTGCCCGACGGCTTTTTCATCGGGATCCGTTTGACCTCTTTCAGTGTCTTGGCGTCATAAATGACCAGGGCGCCGTTCATATCCCAGACACTGATCAGAACATAGCGGCCATCCTTGGTGAACTCCGCGTGGGCCGCCGTCTTGCCGGGCTCGGGCCTCAACGTTTCGACAATTTCCAGGGTCTTTTTGTCGATCACGTGCATGACGTCCCGGTGCTTGCCGAAAAACACATCGACCCAGGCGTAGGGTGAATTTTCGTGGCTCCGCATAAAAAATCCGGGACCCAGGGTCTTGATTTTCTTAACCGTTTTCCAGCTTTCCATATCGATGACGCTGACCACGTTTTCGCGCAAATGAGGCGTCGCCATGACGTCGCGGCCCTGGTACTTGAAGATAATTCCCGAGCCCAAATGGGGCATGCTGGAAAGCTCGAGATCGGCAATCTTTTTCCGGACGTCGAGATTGACCACCTGCCCCATCTTGGCGTTTCGCGCCGCGCCCATAACTTCGGCGTAGTGGCGGTCGAAGAAAAAATCATCCATGTAGTCGTTGATATGGATGCGCCGCCGGCCGAAGGGTTGATGATCGATGATCACACCCTCCACGTGACCTTCCCGGTAATTGTGCACGAAACTGCCGTAAATCGGCTCTGCCTTGGGATCGTAGGATAATTCCCAAATTTCCTTCAGATCCTTGAGGGCGACAATGAAACTTTGCCGCGGCTTAGCCGTATAAACGGCGCTGACCCGTGACGTCTTCTTACCTTTCCGATTGGCCACCGGGATCACTTTATGAGGCGTTAGGTCGCTGGCGTTCAGGACGACCAGAGAGTGCGGTAGGAAGTTGCCCACCATCACCCACTTGCCGTCGCCCGAGACGGCGATGTTGCGCGTATTGATGCCGGCGCGGATTTCGGCAACGGGTTTCAAACTCCAAAGATCGTATTTGCTGACCCAGCCGTCCCGCGAACCAAGATAGACATAGCGGCCATCCGGTGAATATTTGGCGCCGCCGTGCAAGGCGTAACGGCTGGGGAAGCGCCAGATGGGTTCGAACTTGTCGCCGTCCAAAATGGTCACGTGATGATCGCCGGTCTCCACCACCGTAAACAGGTTGAGCAGGTCCGATTTGTGCACCGGCTTGGTCGGCAAATTGTAGGGATGATTGTGAATGACGTGGGACTGCCACATCATCGACTTATCCCACTCCGGTATTTTCGGCAATTTGGTGTAGATGAAATCGCTGACCGCGGCGATCTGCTCTTTGGACAAGGTTTCCTTGAACGCCGGCATTTGGGTCGCCGGGCGGCCATTGGAGATCACGCGGAGAGATTTCTTTTTGCGCAGCCGCCGCAGATTTTCAGGCAGTAAGGCCGGTCCGATCTGGCCCAGCCGGTCGTCGCCATGACAGGCGGCGCAATGCTGCTGGTAAACGATCCTGCCGTCTTCTTTAGCCTGCGCCGGTGTCGCCGGCAATGAACCAGCCAATGCAACAGCACCCCAAAGGGCCACGTTTCGAATGGTCAACATCATTCAAATTCTCCTTCGAGGGGCTAAAAACCAAAAATCAGAAAAAAAGTAATTGCTTTAAGTCAAAAAATGAAAAAAAGGGGACATTCTTAATTTCAATTAGAAATGTCCCCCCTTTATTTTTGCAAACCTTTACTGGCCGAGCTTGACCTTGGCCTCCTGGCGTTTGGCATGGAGAATGGGTTCGGTGTACCCACTGGGCTGTGTGCGGCCTTTGAAGATCAAATCACACGCCGCCCCGAAGGCGACGCTGTCGTCAAAGCTGGGCGCCATATCGTTGTACGCCGGATCACCCGAATTCTGGCCATCGACCACCACCGCCATGCGCTTCATGGTTTCCATCACTTGGTCTTCCGTACAAATGCCGTGGTGCAGCCAGTTGCAGATATGCTGACTGGAAATCCGCAATGTGGCCCGGTCTTCCATCAAACCGATGTTGTTGATATCCGGCACCTTGGAACAACCAACGCCCTGTTCGACCCAGCGCACCACATAGCCCAGGATGCCCTGAGCGTTGTTATCCAGTTCCTGCTGAACTTCTTCCGGAGACAGATTGCGGCCACCCAACAGCGGAATGGTCAGGATATCGTCCAGGCTGGCGCGGGTGCGGCTGGATAGTTCATCCTGGCGCGCCGCTACATCAACTTGATGATAGTGGATGGCATGCAGCGTTGCAGCCGTCGGCGACGGCACCCAGGCCGTGTTGGCTCCGGCCATGGGATGGCCCTGCTTGGTATCCATCATCTGTTTCATTTCATCAGGCATGGCCCACATGCCTTTGCCAATCTGGGCCTTGCCGCGGAATCCCGCCGCCAAGCCAATATCGACATTCCAGTCCTCGTAGGCTGCGATCCAGGGCTGGGCTTTGATTTCCGCTTTGGGCAGGAAGGGGCCGGCTTCCATGCTGGTGTGCATTTCGTCGCCCGTGCGATCGAGAAAGCCAGTATTGATGAACACCACCCGTTCACTGGTGGCGCGGACGCATTCCTTGAGGTTAACGGTGGTGCGCCGCTCTTCGTCCATAATGCCCATTTTCATAACATTGCGATCGAGACCGAGAGCGTCTTCCACCCGGGCAAAGATTTCGCTCGTAAAAGCGGCCTCTTCCGGTCCGTGCATTTTCGGCTTAACGATATAAATGCTACCGGTTCGGCTGTTGGTGAAATTGCCGGTATGCTTGAGATCGTGCATGCAGATCAATCCGGTCATCATGGCGTCCATGATGCCTTCGGGCACTTCGTTGCCATCCTTGTCCAGGATGGCCGGATTGGTCATCAAATGCCCAACATTACGGATCAACAGCAGCGAACGTCCCGGCAAGGTAAGATCACCACCGTCCGGCGTGCTGTAGGTACGGTCCGGGTTCATGGCGCGGGTCATCATTTCGCCGCCCTTTTGGAAGGTATCCTCAAGATCACCCTTCATCAGGCCAAGCATGTTGGAATAAACCAGCGCCTTGTCCTCGGCATCGACGGCGGCAACGGAATCCTCGAAATCCTGAATGGTGGTGATGGCGGCTTCCATGACGACGTCCTTGACGCCGGCGGCGCTGTCTTTGCCGATGGGATGGTCGCTGTCGATCTGAATTTCGATATGGAGGCCGTTGTTTTTGAGGAGTACGGCTGACAAATCACCGTCGCCGACATAACCGGCGAACTGGGAGTCATCGGCCAAACCGGTTTCGCTGCCGCCGGCCAGAGTGACCGCCAGGCTGCCGCCGTCAAGAGCATATTTGGCGGCATCCTTGTGGCTACCCGATGCGAGCGGCACGGCCTGATCCAGAACATCGGCGGCATAGGCGATGACGGCGGCGCCCCGGGTCGGGTTATAAGCTCCTGCCCGTTCACAGCCGTTGTCCTCGGAAATAACGTCCGTGCCGTAAAGCGCATCGTAGAGGCTGCCCCAGCGAGCATTGGCGGCGTTCAGAGCAAACCGCGCATTGGTCGTCGGCACCACAAGCTGGGAGCCCGCGATTTCCGCGATTTCCGGGTCCACATCGGCGGTGGCGATTTCAAACTCACCGCCTTCCAGCACCAAATAGCCGATATCCGTCAAAAAAGTTTTGTAATCTTCGGCGTTATGGTCCTGTCCCTTGCGTTCCAAATGCCAGGCATCGATCTGGCTTTGCAGATCTTCCCGCTTTTGCAGCAGCGCTTTGTTTTTCGGACCCAGTTCATTGACGATCTCTTCGAACGACGCCCAGAATGCTTCGGGGTCAATGCCCGTGCCCGGGGCGATATTATCGGCTACCAAGTCGATTAACACTGATGCGACCTGCAGACCGCCTTTTTGGATTCTATCCGTCATATTTTCATGCCTTTTTTCATCTTGAATTTCGTATTCGATCGCCACCCCCCCACCAAAAAGGCCGGCAGCGTCAAAAGCGCGGCAATATGACATTTCACCCCCCGAAAGAAAAGGAATTTGCCGTCAAAACCGAGACAAAAAAGAGTATCCCGAGACTTCGTCTCAGGAATCGATTGAAATGATGCGAGAATCACGCATTCGCTGGACGAACATGCCAACCAGCCGACGCATCACCGGATCGAATTTTTCCAAACGGTCGAGCCTGGTTTTCAGCTCGGCGCTGGGAATCACGGTAACCACCGTATCGGTCGCCGTGCGCGCTGCCGCCATACGGGGCATGGAATCGATCAGGGCCATTTCGCCGATGATACTACCCTGACCGACCTGGGCGATGACGATATCCTCGTCGCCGGCGCGGCGGATGATATTTACCTGCCCGGTCAGAATCAGATAGGCCTCGTCGCCGTCCTCGCCTTCCTTGAAAATAAATTCGCCCGCCGAAAATTCCCGCCGCATCATGGCCTCTTCGCCGTTCTCGGTCTCGGGCTTTTCGGCCTCTGGCTTCTTGGGTTTGGCTGGCTGGGCAGGTTTAGCGGATTCAGCTTTGGCAACAACTGCCTCCGGCGTCGGCGATATCGTCGTGGGCGTATCCCCTGTCTTATAAGTCACCAGAAGATCGTAAATTTTCTTGGCGAACCGGTGCCGCCAGTCGTCCGGCAGTTCCGTCGCCATCAACCGGTCGCGTATACCGGCGGCGGCTATAATAATTTCTTTGTCGGAGGCCCCACGTTCAACAATTTGGGTGACCGAGCTCAGTCCGGCAATGACGTTGGCCAGGCAGGCAATTATATGTTTCTGATTATTGCGCCCGAAGTCGGTGCCGCATAAATCCAGCAAATAGGCGAATTTGGCGGCAATGGTCGGCAACAGGAAGATCATATTATCGATGGCTTTTTCGTAGCTTTCGTCTTCGAATTCCTCCTTGAGCACACTTTTCGCCCTGAGGGTCGCCGCCTCGCACATCAAGCCGCTGCCGGAAAACAAACTTTGGCCGATCAAAGCACGCATCAACTGGCGAAAGGCGTCCTGCTCCTCTTCCCGATTCCCCTTGGTCAGCGGCGCGACACCGCCGACGGCTTTGCCGACCCGATCCAATAGAACTTCCTGAATGTGCGGCAAGGAATGGTGTCCCATGAGAGCACTGAGTCGTTCCAAAGGCGAATTCGACCCTTCACTGATTTCGTAGGTACCGGCGGCCAGCTGAGCCATGGTTTTCAACGCCGCCGCAAGATTACGCTGATAACCCAGAATTTCTTGGATCGCTTCGGAACTATCCAAAATCTCCGCAATGAATTCGTCGATATAAGAAAGAGCTTTCTCGCCCGGATCTTTTTCAGCCTGATCCAGCGCCAGGACGAGCTTGGCTTCCCAATCGGCCTTTTCGCCGAAATAACCGCAAAGCACCGCCCGGATCGAGAAAACCCTGTTGTCTTCCGTGATTTCTGTTTCCGCGGCTTCGACCAGTGCGCCCAACCCCTTGGCCTTGAACACTTTTTGCAATCCGTCAAGATCGTCGGCGAACTGCGCCCGATCGGTGATCTGCTTGACCATCCCTTCCAGGTAATCGATCCGCTTGATCGGCTTTTCGTCGGTGCCTTTGGTTTGCAAATTGGCGACGGTTTGCAGCGCCTGAATGTAGAGATCGTCGTTACGTGTTAATGTTCTAATGTGCATTTTATCATGAAGCATTTCCAATGGCGTAAGTACTTCTTGATCGAAATGCTGGCGCAACAGGCGACCCATGGTTTTCCGGGCCGGGAATTCATAGAAATCCTCGATTTTTTTGCAGGGCGGCGCTTCGTCGATCGGCGTGATTGTAAGTAATTTATCAGGGCGGGAACCGGCCTCTTCCTGGAAAACCAGAATTTCCTGCGTCTGGCCTCTATCTTCGGTCACCTTTACGGCGTCAAATTTTCCGCTGGCGAGAAGATTCCGGGCTTCTTTGGTGGCGGTTCCTTTGGTCGGGCCATCGGTATAAATCGTCCAGCGATCACCGTCGCGAACGTGAACCATGTATTTGACGTCGGATGATCCAGCCAATTTCCCTACCTTGCACATTCTGATACCGGCCAGTTCAAAGGCACAGCCGGTTGTATTCTATTTGGGTATTAACTTTCCCAATGTCAGCCCCCAGCGTCAACCGGAAACGAAAAAAGTTGCTTAAGTATTTTGTGTCACCGAGGTATTGGCCTTAACATGCATTCTGCAAAGCCACCAAAATTAGGAAATGGGAAGATCAATGAAAAAAATAGGTTGGATAGGTCTTGGAAAAATGGGGGAGCCAATGGCCCGGAAACTGGCCGAAGCCGGGTACCCTCTAATGGTATTCAACCGCTCTGCCGGGAAAACGGCGGCGTTGGCGGGTGAAGGCGCCACCGTCGCCGGCGATATCAAAACTTTGGCGGCAGACTCCGAAATTGTGATTTCGATGATATCCGATGACGCAGCCTTGAACACAGTAGCGACCGGAGCGGACGGTGTCTTGCAAAATGCCAAACCCGGCAGCACGTTCATCGATATGAGCACGGTCTCGCCGGCGGCCTCGGCTGCCATCGCCGAAGCCGCGGCTGAAAGAGACATTTCATATTTGCGGGCGCCGGTTAATGGCACCGTTATGCAGGCGGAAGCCGCGACCCTGGTGATCCTGATCTCCGGCCCCAAAAAAGGCTTCGACGAGTGTGAAGAAATCTTTCAAAAAATGGGTGATAAGATTTTCTACACGGGTCCCGACGACCAGGCGCGGTATCTGAAGCTGTGCATCAACATGATGGTCGGCATATCGTCGGCCATGATGGGCGAAGCATTGACCCTTGGTGAATCCGGCGGTTTGGACTGGGAGCAGATGATCGAGATCATCAAGAACAGCGCCGTCGGCTCTCCGGTGATCCACTACAAAGAGAAAACCCTCAAGGAACGCGATTTCACGCCGGCCTTTACCGCCCGACAATTGGCCAAGGATTTCGATCTCATGCTGAACACCGCCAAGGATCTGAACATACCGCTGCCCATCACCTCTCACGTCCGCCAAAACCTGAGTTCCATGATCGCCACCGGCCGGGGAGAGCAGGACTTTTTCGCCTACGTGGAAATGTTGGAAGAGATCGCGGGTATAAAAAAATAGGTAGGCTTGGATCGCACAGGAATCGGTCTATTTATTTTACCATAACGGGCAAAAAAATTTCAAAGGAGAATAGAATGGCAATTTCAAATTTACCTAAATTGGCGCGCTTGGCTTTGGTAGCCGTCGCGTTAATTTCTTTTACTTCCATGGCCGCCGGCGATGCGCTTGCCAAGGGCAAAAAACCGAGCTTCGCCGGCAAGCCTGAAGAAAAAATGGGCAAAGGCGGCCGGAGCGAAGACGCCAAGGCTAGAAATGAGGGAAGGGAAAAGAAAGAGAAAAAAGCCAAGAAAGCTAAAAAGGCCAAAAAAGCTAAAAAAGGCAAAAAGAAATAATTCGGTTCAGATTTGATCGGTTTGCTGAAAAGCTGGGGTAAGCGATCTCCAGTTTTTCTAATTTCGACAAAACGATGCTGCCGGGAAACTTATCGTGACCAAAGAAATTATCTATGTCGGCGATCCCATGTGTTCGTGGTGTTGGGGGTTCGCGCCGTCGATTAACAAAATCAGGGACAATTACAACGACGTCGCGCCCTTATCAATCGTTCTGGGTGGGCTGCATGCTTATGATGATTTTTCCATGAGCGACGACTACAAGGCGAACATCCGCCACCATTGGGAGGACGTCAACCAAGCCACCGGCGCTGTTTTCGATTACGCCTTTTTCGACCGGGAAGGTTTTGTCCTGGACACCGAACCGGCCTGCCGGGCCGTGGTCTCGGCAAGAAATATGGAGAACTGTGATGTGCTGGCGTATTACGAATCGGTCAGCCGTAGTTTCTATTCGGAAAACAAGGATACAACCGCCGTCGACACTTTTAAGTTACTGGCGGAGAAAGCGGATATGGATGTCGACGAATTTGTTCGACTGTTCGATTCCGATGTGATCAAGCAGGAAACGGTGAACGATTTTCGCTTCGCCAAGAGCCTGGGCGTGACCGGATTTCCTACCGTGTTATTCAAAGAAGATGATATTCATGCTCTTTTGACAGTGGGATATAGACCCTATGAAGACTTGGAACCGGTGATTGATTCCTGGCTGGAGCATGGATTCGGAATCCCACAAAATCAATAACTTACGCTACGATCCTTGATATAATTCCCGTTTAGTACTTAAATAAGAATATTCCCCATAAAGGGGGGTGCGGTTTCTTTCAGAAGAACGGAAATCGTGACGAGGCGGATAGAAAATTTCGCCCGTTAAATACCAGGTGTGAAAAACGGAGAAGCCGTTTCCATGGTTGATGCAGTCAGCCTATCGTCATCGACGATCTCAAATCTTCTGGCGCTCAGAACCACAACTGAGGCAATCGGCAAGACGCAACAGCGTCTTTCTACCGGCCTTAAAGTCAATTCAGCTACCGATGATGCCATTGCCTTCTTCGAGGCCCGCACGTTAACCAACCGGGCGACCGATCTTCTGGTATTGAAAGACGATATCGACCAAGCCGTCAGCACGGTTGAGACGGCGGTAACGGCCATTGAATCCATCGAAGATATCGTCGAACAAATGAAGGGTCTGGCCCTCAGCGCCAAAAGTGACGCCAGCGCGACCAACCGGTCAAAAGCGGCAATCCAGTTTAACGATCTTAAAACGCAGCTCGACAATCTGGCCAATGATTCCACCTACAGCGGCACCAATCTGATCAAGGGTTCGCCGGCCAATCTGAAAGTAACGTTCAGCGAGGACGGCAGTTCCACCTTGACCATATCCGGCATAGCGTCGGATGCATCGGGACTGTCCATCTCCACGGCGGTTGCCAATTGGACGGCGGACGCCAATATCGATACCGCCATCAATAAGCTGGACAGCGCCCTGACGACCCTGCGCTCCACTGCGTCGACCCTGGGCTCGAACGCGTCCATGATTTCCATCCGGCTCGATTTCGTGGACCAGTTGGTTACCCAATTGGAGGAAGGCGCCGGAAAATTGACCAACGCCGATCTCAACGAGGAATCGGCCAATTTGCTGGCATTACAGACCCGTCAGCAATTGGGCGTCATCGGTCTCAGCATCGCCCAACAGAGCGAACAGGCCGTCTTCAGGTTGTTCTAGAAGGCCGCTCCGAATATATTCCGTTTTATGAGCCGACTTCCAAAAGACATGCAAACCTTAGGCGAAATCGCCAAAGCCGCCCATTCGGCGTTGGACAAAAACGCCTGGGACTATTTGATCGGCGGGTCGGAAACCGAAACCACCTTGTTGCGCAACCGGCAATCCTTGGACGAGATCGCCCTCCGCCCGCGCGTGCTGAACGATGTCTCCGAAATAGATACAAGCGCCGCTTTTTTTGACGGCGAATACCGGCTGCCGGTATTTCTGGCCCCGATCGGTTCCGCCGAACAATTGGACGCGGACGGCATCCTGCCGGCAGCCATCGCGGCGGCGGAGTTTGGCGTCCCCCTCATCAAAAGTTCCGTCGCCATACCCGACATCGAGGAACTGGCCGAAAAGAGCGGCGCCGATTTGATATTTCAGCTTTATGTGCGGGGCGATGAAGATTGGATCATTGAGCGGGTCGAGCGCATTTCGAAAGCTGGCTATCGAGCATTCTGCCTGACTGTCGACAGCGCCATCTACGGTCGACGCGAACGGGACAAAATAAAGGACTTCGTCCCGGTCCAACGCTCTTTCGCCAAGGGCAAAAGCTATCAAGCATCTCTTAGCTGGGAAACCGTCCGCCGTCTCCGGGAACGGATCGACTTACCGCTGGTTTTGAAAGGAATTATGACCGGGGAAGATGCCCGCATCGCCGTCGAACACGGCGTCGATGTGGTTTATATCTCCAACCACGGCGGACGCCAGCTGGACCACGGCCAGGGCACCATCGAAGTCTTGCCGGAGATCATCACTGCCGTCGGTGGCAAGGCCTCGGTCATTATCGATGGCGGGTTTTATCGGGGGACGGATGTCCTCAAAGCCTTGGCGCTGGGCGCCGACGCGGTGGGGCTGGGCAGACTGTATTCGTTCGGCCTCGGCGCTTTCGGCCAGGCTGGCGTGGCGCGGGTTTTGGAAATCCTGGAAGAGGAAATTCAACAAGCGATGATGTTGCTCGGCATCAGAAATCTCGGCGAAATGACACCCGATCATTTGCGCGAAGCGGTTACCGCGCGCCCCGTCACCCCCACTAGCGCATTTCCCCTATTCGACTTCGAGGATGATTCCTATTGATCGTTTAATCGTGAAAAAATATCTCTTGCCTGTTTCACCAAATTGATCATCAATACCAGTCAAATTAGAAATTCTTATCAGGGAGGTTTGTCATGTTTAGTTCAGTAAAGATTTTGATGGCCGTAACGGTTGCAGCATTCGTTTTCACCGGCCTAACCGGCACGGCCCAGGCGCAACGGGATTTTTCCAAAGTTAAAATCAAGAACGTTCCGGTCACCAAGAACATTACCATGCTGATGGGCGCCGGGGGCAATATCGGCATCGTTTCCGGCCCCGACGGTGTGTTCATGATTGACGATCAGTTTGCACCTTTGACGCCGAAAATTGTTGCGGCGGTAGAGAAAATCACCGCCAACCCCATCCGGTTTTTACTCAACACCCATTGGCATTTTGACCACACCGGCGGCAACGAGAATTTGGGTAAGGCCTGGGTCACCATTGTGGCCCATGACAATGTCCGCAAAACCATGGCCGTCGACCAACCGCTGAAGGCGTTCGGCATGACGGTGCCCGCCGCCAAACCCGAAGCCCTGCCGGTTATTACCTTCAACGACGAAGCGACCTTTCATATGAACGGGGAGACCATCCGTATCCGCCACCTGCCGCCCTCTCATACGGACGGCGATTCATTTGTTAGATTTGAAAAATCCAATGTCATCCATACCGGTGACGTGTTTTTCAACGGCTTCTACCCGTTTATCGATGTCGAGCACGGCGGCAGCATCGACGGTATGATCAAGTCGTCCGGCATTATCCTGGGCTTTGCCGACGATCAGACCAAGATCATTCCCGGCCACGGTCCCCTCGGGAACAAAAAGCAACTGGCCGCTTTCCGGCAAATGCTGATTACGGTCAGAGACCGGATGAAGGTCGCCATGAAGGGGGGCAAGTCAGCCGACCAGATTGTCGCCGCCAATCCGATCAAAGATGTGGAAGTAAAGTGGGGTAAAGGCTTCCTGAATACGGCCAAGTTCCTGAAAATCGTCTACGCCGGCATGAAGGGCTGATCTGCGTCCGGCACAACAAAACCATCTAATATGACGGCGGTTGTGATCCGGTCACAACCGCCTTTTTCTTTCCGAGAATTCAAAACGGAATTTTACGCCACGGCGACGGTCACAATCTCGACAATTTGTTTGATGTTTATGGGCTTGGTCACATATTGCTGAAAACCGGCATCCATTGCTTTCTCTATTTCCTTGGGCATGGCGTTTGCGGAAACGACGATCGCCGGAACGCAATTGAGTGAATCGATTTTTCGGATATGGCGTAACGCTTCCACTCCATCCATGCCGGGCAAGTTAATATCCATCAGAATAACGTCCGGCATACATTCTTCAGCCATTTCAATGCCGATCTCTCCGGTCCGTGCGTGGACCAGCCTGATATTGGGCATTCTTTCAAATATTTTTTTCATCAAAGACAGGTTTGCCGGATTGTCCTCGACGTATAGGGCCGTCTTATTTGGCTTGTTTTGCGCACAAAATTGCTCACCGACGATGTCGTCATATTTATATTCTTTAGAGCCCTCCTCTTCCTCTTCGATTAATTCTTCGGCCAGGGGCAGCTCGAACCAGAAAGTGCTGCCGACATTTTCCTTGCTTTCAAAGCCGATGCGCCCGCCCATCAGCTCGACCAATTGCTTGGTGACGGTCAGGCCGATGCCGGAACCTTCGATTTCCGACGTTTCCCGGCCCAACCGGCTGAAAGGTTTGAAAAGTTCGGACTGTTTATGTTCCGGAATTCCATAACCCGTATCCTGCACGCTGATCCTGAACCTATCGCTCTCGGTCGGCGCACATTGAACGCTTATGGTGCCGCCTTCCCGGTTATATTTTGCGGCATTGGAGATAAGATTGATCAGGATTTGCTTCGCCCGCGTGAAGTCGGCGGAAATGAAGGGAAGACTCTTGTCCAGAGGAATCTCGGTCAGGGTCACATCATACTCTTCCAATACGGTTTCCGTCATTTCCAGACATTCACCGATAATATTGGTAACGGCCAGAGGCTCTATCGACAGCGTAACGTTTCCGGATTCGATTTTCGCCAAGTCCAGAACTTCATTGATCAACGCCAACAAATGTTCGCCACAGCTTAGTATGAGCCTGACGTTTTCGTCCTGGGTGTCCGTTAACGGATTTTTTTGATCGTAAACAAGCAACTGTCCGAAACCCAGAATACCGTTCAGGGGAGTCCGCAATTCATGGCTCATGGACGACAGAAATTCCGACTTCGCCTGATTGGCGTGCTCCGCTTCGTGCCGTGCGATTTCCAGGTTTTCCTGATGCTTTTTAAGTTCGGTAATATCGGAATGCAGCGTGATAACGCCGCCGTCCGTCAGTTTCTGTTTGGTACAAAGAATCCAGTTGTCGTCCTTGGTCTGGTACTCGAAAGCGGAAAACTCCTGTTGATGACCATGGCGGCGCTTAGAGACCCACTCCTTTTTATCCACTTCCGGCTGATACTGGTGAACGATATCGGCGCGCAGGTTTATGAAATTTTCAAATTCCAGGCCTTTCACCAATAGGTCTTGGGGAATCTCCATCAGATGTTTGAAACGTTGATTGCAGGTCACCAGCCGGTTTTTGTTGTCCCACATGGCCATGCCGGATTCGAATTTATCCAAGGCGCCGATCAGATCGTCGTTGATTTTGGCGGCCAGCCTGGCTTCCGTGATATCGGAAACGGTTCCCCGATAGCCGATTAAGTCGCCTTGTTCGTCCCATACGGGCTTGCCGTTCAGGCGCATGTATACGGAATTTTTCGTCGATAAGTTCAGTTCGACTTCTTCATCCTTGATGGTCGCATTCCCGTCTTCCTTCTGCTCAGCTAATTTGCTGAGAATGAGTTCCAGACAAGCGGTCAAACTTTCTCTGATTTCCTGCTTGTCGCCGAATTGGTACAGGTTTGTGTAATTTCCCGAGAGGAAGCCGATTTTACAATTGGCATCGGCCTCCCAGATACCGTCCGACATTGAATTGACCAGATCGAGCAGCCGGTCCTCGCTTTCCTTCAAGGCTTTTTCGGCATAGATCCGCTCGTTCAGTTCCCGCATCAACTGTTCCGTTCGCTGGGCGACCGAAACTTCCAGTTCCTCGTTGGTTTGTTCCAGATTTCTGTTTGCTTCTAAGAGAGCCAGTTCCGTCTGATCCTTGGCGTCCCGTTCCCTGGTGATACCCTCAATCTGGTTGCGTAGTTCGGAAAACAATTGGTGCAGTGCATAGGCGAAGAACAGCACGAAACCGCCGGTGATGGCGTTTATCAAATGATCCGTGCGGTAGGAAAAATCAATGGGCCAAAGCTGAATACCTTCAAGCCAGATATAGGTGCGGGCGAAGATAAACACCGCCATCGCCGCAAACAGGCCCGTCTGCCAGTTTCTGAATTTCAGAAACAGCCTGATCGTGACCCAGGCGGCGGTGCCACGCAGCAAAATCGCTATCAACAACAATACGTTCAAGGGTTCCCCCCCAAATCAACGGCGGTTAACTGATTTTTATATTGTTCAGAATGGCAGAATTACGACGATATTTTTGTTTCCATTTATTTCATGAGTTTGCAGTTAGACGTCTTGACCACGTGTGTGATGCACTGGTCCTGTTTGGTTCCTCATGGTAATGCGCGGGCAAACGAAAGGCCGGTCTGACTAACCGTCAGCCGGCCTTTTCCTCAAGAAAAGATTTTTTGTTTTATATCAACTCGTTGGCAGCTTTTTCGACCAGTCGATGGCGCCGTAATTCTTGCGGTACTGTTTGGTGGATACCGTTGGCGCTTCACCATTGGTGCGGCTGGATTTTTCAGCGTTTTGCGGGTTAGACGGGCAGCTTTCACAGGCCGAACCGGCGTTTGCTTCTGAATTATTAGACATATCGATCAAATCCTAATTTCGTTCTCGACCCAACTTACCCGCCAAATTGCGGGCGGCAATTGTTCAATAAGGCAACTATTTAGAAGCCAAACAACAAAATTTCAAGTGGGTTGGGGAATTTTTTGCTCTCTGCACCCTCCCCTTTTGACTATCATACCTACGCCGTCATACCAATCGGTAAGAATAGCGGGATTTACAATCATACCGGACGAAAATGGAAACTGCTGACATGTGGCCAAATCAAAGCCTGATGGATCTGTTTGAGATAGAGTTACCGATTGTTCAAGCGCCCATGGCAGGCGCCAACGGTTCCGCCATGGTGATCGCCGCATCGGAAGCCGGCGCACTTGGATCACTCCCGTGCGGCATGTTAGACGCCGAAAAGGTGCATGCCGAGACGGGCATCATCCGTCAGCAGACATCGAAACCGGTGAACCTGAATTTTTTCTGCCATAAACCCGCTGAACCCGATACGACACGAGAAACCGCCTGGAAGGAAATTCTGTCTACCTATTACACCGAGTTTGGTTTGGATGAACATTCAACGGCCCCATCCGCCAACCGGGCGCCTTTCGATGAGGTCATGTGCGGGATTGTCGAAGAAATCAGACCAGCGGTCGTGAGTTTTCATTTCGGCCTTCCGGTGAAGACGCTGTTGGACCGGGTGAAAGACGCCGGCAGCAAGGTAATAAGTTCGGCAACGACCGTGGAAGAAGCAAAATGGCTGGCCGACAATGGGTGCGATGCGGTAATCGCTCAAGGATATGAAGCCGGCGGCCATCGCGGCATGTTTCTCACCGACAATATCACGAGCCAGCCGGGAACGTTCGCCTTGGTGCCTCTGGTCGCGGATGCCGTCGATATCCCGGTTATTGCCGCCGGGGGCATTGCCGACGGTCGAGGTGTCGCGGCGGCTTTTGCCCTCGGCGCGGCGGGTGTTCAGATCGGCACAGCTTATATGTTTACGCCGGAATCTCTCATCAGCGATCTTCACCGCCAGGCCTTGAAAACTGCCCGGGACGACGAAACGGCGCTCACCAATCTCTTTTCCGGCGGACCGGCGAGAGGAGTGATCAACCGGTTGATGCAGGAAATAGGCCCGATATCTGACGCCGCACCCGCCTATCCCCGCGCGGGAGGAGCTCTGGCGCCTCTCAAAAAGGCGGCGGAGGCCAACGGCAGCAGTGATTTTTCCTCCCTTTGGTCGGGACAGGCGGCCGGCCTCGGTCGGGAAATGACGACCGCCGAATTGACCAAAAAAATAGCCCAGGATGCCTTGGCGTTGTTCAAGGAATTCGGCGCATAAAAATTACGGAAGAATTGGTGCCCGCGTCCGGATTTGAAAAGATTGCTATAATTAAACAATTAAATAATGTATTATTTTTTATTTAATAATTTTTTTGTGTAATTTTGTTGATTTAATCCTTAGCTCTGTGTAATAAATAAAATTATTGTTTGAACAGATTTATTCGTAAGGAAAATTACCATGTCCGCAGTTCCTGCTGCCAGCGAGCCGGCAGTCGCTTATTTTACTCGGTCGCCCCAGTTCACGTTGAATCCCGACGGCTTCGCACCCTTGGCCGGTATCATCGAATTCGAAACCAATTTGCCGAGTTATGCCGAGATTACGGTTAACGATGGCGACCGACTGTGGTCTATCCCCACTGGTCCCACCGGAAATTCAAGTAAGGAATATTCAAACAAACATCGCTATATCGTGCTTGGTATGCGGCCCAACCGTGATCATGCAATCGAGGTAACCGTTGAATTTGAAGATGGGCAGAAGCTGGCCGGTGAAGAACCGATCCGCTTTGCAACTGATTCCCTGCCGGATGATATCCCGGCTGTCGAGGTGCGCCACCATGTGCCCGGTCGGACCGAGCCCGGTGTAACGGTATTTGGTATCCGCAAATCAAATCGTATGGGCGCCAAGAATTACGGCTATATGGTCGCCGTTGACGCCGCCGGAGAAATCGTCTGGTACCGCAATGCCGGACACACCACCGGCGATATAAAGCGCCTGAAGAACGGCAACATTTTGTATCTGTCCTTCGATAACCGGGCGGTCGAATATGATATGCTCGGCAATATCGCCAACGAATGGTACGCCAATGCCCGCTGGCCCGACCTGGAAACCGATTATGAAAATGCCATAGCGGTCGACACTGACGCCTTCCACCATGAAATATTCGAGATGGATAACGGCAATTTTCTGGTGCTCGGTATCGAGACCAGAATCTTCAAGGATTATCCGGCCAGCGAGGACCCCAACGACGATACGACGGAAAATGCCGAAGTCGTCAGCGATGTGGTGATCGAATTCGGCCGCGACGGCTCGGTCGTCAACCGGTGGAGCCTGTTTGATATACTCGATCCCTACCGTCTCGGCTATGGCTCGTTGAGCGGTTTTTGGGACAGAAAGGGCATCCCGAATTCCCGCGATTGGAGTCATGCCAACAGCGTCGTTCACGATACGGCCGACGACACGCTGGTACTATCGCTCCGCCATCAGGACACCGTCGTCAAATTCGAACGCGCCACCGGTCAATTGGTATGGATCCTTGGCGATCACGACAATTGGCAGGCGCCATGGTCTCAATATCTGTTGCAGCCGGAAGGCGACCTCACCTGGCATTACCATCAGCACAACGCGCAAATTACCGACCGGGGCACCGTTCTGGTATTCGATAACGGCAATCACCGGGCCAGTCCGGGCACGGAAAAACTCCCGGCCGCCGATAACTACAGCCGGGTGGTCGAATATAAAGTCAATGCGGAAGCGAAAACGGTATCGCAGGTCTGGTCCTATGGCGGACCGGAAAGCAAAACCGGCGAAAACAGTTATTACTGCCCCTTCATTTGCGGCGCCTCGATACTGCCGGAAACCGGTAACGTCCTCGGCGTCTTCGGCGGCCTCCTCACTGACGAGTCCGGCCGGCAATCGGAAGACCCAAACGCCGACACCGGCTGGGTGCGCATGGTCGAAGTCACCGGCGACGCCAAGCAGGAAAAAGTCTGGGAACTCTTCATCGACGAGCGCGCCCAGAATAAAGGCTGGGACGTCTACCGCGCCGAACGGTTTGCCAGTTTGTACGGTTAAGGCAGACTCCCTCTCTATATCGTCATGCGCGGGCTTGATGTATGGCGGGTATGGCCGGAGCTCACTTACTCGAACAGGATTTTAAGTCTCTGTAGAGAAATGGGAGAAACACGGGGACATGTACTCGTTACGTGTCCCCGGATTGGCCCAGACTGGAGAGACATGGGGGACATGTACTTGTTACGTGTGCCCGGACTGTGGCGACTGTGCGAGACCATTCTATCACCGTCATGCGCGGGCGTGACCCGCGC
>CAZNLR010000034.1:0-55847 GCA_964574215.1 uncultured Rhodospirillaceae bacterium
AAAGATAAAGTGGTCATCCTCGGGATGGGTTGCTCGGTATTCGGTGAGCGCTGGGACATGGATTCCGAAGATTTGATGCTCGAGGCGTTTGAAGAATGTATCGCCGATGCCGGTATCGAAAAAAGTCAGCTGGATGCAGCCTGGCAATCCACCGCCATGATCGAGGTCAACACCGGCAAGTCCGGACTGCCGTTGTCTTTGGGCCTTCGGCTGCCCAATATTCCGGTCACGCGGGTGGAGGGCTATTGTGTTTCCGGCACGGAAGCCTTCCGGGGCGCCGTTTACGCTGTCGCTTCCGGGGCCGCGGATTTTGCACTGGCCCTCGGCGTCGAAAAACTGAAAGATACCGGATTCGGCGGTCTGCCCGAGTTCAGTCGCGGCGTTTCCCACGATTTGATGGGCGCCGTCAGTTCACCGCCCGGCAGCTTCGCCCAATTGGCATCGGCCTATCAGGCCAAGCATGGCGTTGATTGGCCGGACCTGAAGCGCGCCATGGGCTGGACGGCGGTCAAGAGTCACGCCAATGCGGTCAAAAATCCAAAAGCCCATCTTCACAAAGAAATTGAATTGGAAACCGTCGTCAATGCGCCCATGGTGGCCGATCCTTTGGGTCTGTTCGATTGCTGCGGCGTCTCCGACGGCGCCGCTTGCGCCATCGTAACCCGGCCGGAACTCGCCCGCGAGCTGAACAAGGACCATCTGGTTTCGGTCAAAGCCGTGCAATTGGCGGCTTCCAACGGTGTCGAGGCCGGGCACAATTCGTGGGACGGCAGTCATTTCCTGACCACGAGATACGCCGCCGAACGCGCCTACCGGGAAGCCGGCATCGATCGGCCGCGCGACGATATATCGATGTTCGAAGTTCACGATTGCTTCTCCATCACCGAATTGGTGACCATGGAGGATTTGTTCTTATCGGACGATGGCGAAGCCTGGAAAGACATTCAGGATGGCCGCTACGATTCCGATGGAGATATTCCCTGTCAGATCGACGGCGGCCTGAAATGCTTCGGCCATCCGATCGGCGCGTCAGGGCTCCGCATGATTTACGAAATGTATTTGCAGTTCCTTGGCCGCGCGGAAGAGCGGCAGCTCACCGATCCACGCTTCGGCTTAACCCACAATCTGGGCGGCTATCCCCACCAGAATATTTCCAGCGTCACCATCCTCGGTCGTCACGGTGATTGAGGATGACGGCAATAATTATTCAACGTTCTCAACTAACTTGGAGGTATCTAAAATGCCAAAATCAACGACAAAAATTTCGGCCATAATGATGATCGGTGCAGCGGCGCTCATGGCGGCTAATCCGGTCTCGGCCAAGACCTACAAAATGAAAATAGCAACATTTGTATCACCCAAACATCCTACATCTAAATGGATTGAAAATTGGGGTAAGAAACTCGAACAAAACTCAAAAGGTGAGTTGAAGATATCTTATTTTCCCGGTGGTCAGATGGGCCCGCCGCCAAAATATTACGATCTTGCCCGTTCCGGCCAGGCTGACGTCGTTTGGGCACTGCACGGTTATTCGGCAGGCCGTTTCCCTTTGACTGAAATTTCAAACTTGCCATATATAGTCGGCAGCGCCGAAATTGCGACCAAGATGCTCAATGACGCGACCTTGCGTTCCAAATATCTGGATAAAGAGCACAAAGGAACCAAACCCTTAATACTTTTCGCCCATCAGCCGGGCGTATTACACACTGCCAAAAAACCAGTGCGTACGGTGGAAGATTTAAAAGGGCTGCGTATTAGGTTCTCCAATGCTCCGACGCGAAACTTTATCGTCGCACTTGGCGGGACGCCGGTCGGAATGCCGCCGACCCACATTGTCGACAATATGATAAAGGGATCGCTTGACGGTGCGATGATCGATTACGGCGGCGCGGGCATTGCCTTTAAGATTGGCCCGGCAACGAAGTATACGACAGAAATTTATGCCTATGTTGCCAGCATGTGTCTGTGCCTGAACGGCCGCATGTATAAAGGTTTGCCTTCGCATTTGCGAAAATTGATCGACCAATCTGTTGCCGGTGTTGAAAAGGCAGTTGGAAATAGCTTCGACGTCGTCGACCCGGTTGGCAGAAAAATTTTGATGAAATCCGGCATGCAGCCAATCCAATTGTCGCCCAGAGAGCAGGCTCGCTTCCGTGCAATTGGCGCTAAGGTTACAGAGAATCAACTTGCCGCCTTGGAGAAAAAGGGACTGCCGGCACGTGCTGTCTATAAAATGATGACGGAACTTTCGGCAAAGCATGCCAAGACGTCACGCAATTTTTTAACGAAATAAATCGATGAATGTCATCCACACATTGAAGCTGGCAGCCAGACCTTTCGGTCTGGTTGCCGCCTTGGTGTTGTTTGGCATGATGATTTACATCTCATGTGTGGTTTTTCTCCGGCAGTTTTTCGGCATCGCCGTGTTGGGCGTGGTCGATGTTATGGAACTCGCCTTGGTGGCCTTAATCTTTATCGCCATGCCGGGCGTGTTTTTGCGGGATGAAAATGTAGCGGTTGATTTGATAGATCAATTTCTGACGCGCAAAGCCAGGGTCATGCTCCGTTTGGCCGGTCTCATTCTGACTCTTGCATTTCTATTGCTGATGATGAACGAGATGATCGTGCCGGCCCTCGACAAGCTCGAGGATAATGATCGGACAATGACGCTTGGCATTAATCGGTTCATTCATTGGATTCCGATTCTGTTCGGCTTCGCCGTATCCATCATCGCAACGGTGACTGTCCTATTCTTGTACATCCGATATGGGGTGCCGAAAGATCCCAATCTCGATGGCTAACATAATTGACGTAGAGGGTTGAAGTGTTGAGCACCCAAATGATCGGCATCGTTGCCATGGCGGGCCTGTTCGGCCTTATCTTGCTCCGCGTACCGGTCGCTATCGCCATGGGTATTGCGGGTTTCCTGGGCTATGCCGCCATCGACGGCTGGGAACGCGCGTTAATCGCCCTTGGATCAACCCCTTACGATCTCACGGATAAATATTCGCTTTCGGTTGTGCCGCTTTTTATTTTGATGGGTGTTGTCGCATCACGCTCAGGAATGTCAGCGGAACTTTACCGTGCCGCCAATGCGATTTTTAGCGGTATGCGGGGGGCTCTCGCCATGGGTACAGTGGGCGCCTGTGCGGGGTTTGGAGCGATTTGCGGTTCGTCCTTGGCGACTGCGGCAACCATGACAAGGGTCGCGGTCCCGGAAATGCGGCGCTACGGCTACGATGAGAGGATTGCCACCGGGGTCGTTGCCTCGGGTGGTATCCTGGGCGTACTAATCCCGCCCTCAGTGGTATTGGTGGTGTATGCCATCATCGCCGAACAAGGTGTACCCCAATTATTTGCGGCCGCGATGCTGCCGGGTCTTCTGGGCGCTGCCCTTCATATTGTCGTTATCGCGGCAATTGCCATCTTGCAACCCTGCCGCATCCCAACCAGCAAAGGGCTAAAATTCAAAGAACGCATGGCTGATATTGCCGGTTTATGGAAAATGGTAATTTTATTTTCCATCGCGGTTGGCGGCATTTATTCGGGTTTTATGAGCCCGACCGAAGCTGCGGCCGTTGCGGCCCTCACGGCGTCGATAATCGGCTTTGCAACACGGACACTAAGTTGGCCGAGTTTTGTTGAGGCCCTGCTTGAGACGGTTTGGACCACGGGCATGCTGTTTGTCATCGTTATCGGCGCATTCCTGTTTTCATATTTCATGGTGCTTACACAGCTACCCAGCTCGCTCACCTTTTTTGTCAATTCTCTGGATGTCGCACCGTGGATGGTGATTATCTTGATGGTCGCATTCTATGTTGTTTTGGGATTTTTCCTTGAGGCGATCAGCATGATACTGATCACCGTGCCGATCTTTCTGCCTCTGGCGGAATCGATCGGCTATTCAGGCATTTGGTTTGGTATTCTGGTCCTGGTCGCGGTCGAGGTAGGTATGATCACGCCACCCGTGGGCCTCAATATTTTCGTCATTCGCGCCCAGATGCCGGATATTGCCCTGGCCGATGTCTATCGCGGCATCGTGCCCTTTCTCGCCGCCCATTTCGGGTTGATCGCTTTGCTGTTATTGCTGCCACAAATTGCTTTATGGCTGCCGGCAGTTCTCTATTGAACTCAGTCGACGGTTTCAGGTCGTTCGAACCCAACTGGCGCCAGTTTGTCATCTAAATTCAATTTACTTCGATTGTTTCGAAGGGCGGCGATGACGGCGCTGACGGCTACGGGAATGACGTCATTGGCACGATAGATTATGCCTGCCTTGGTTTGTGTCTGCGGAAGTTCCGAAGGGACGATTTTGAATTCTCCACTTTCCAATTCCTCGTGAACGATGGCGGGAGGCACCAGAGACAGATAGTCGCCCCGCTGAAGGGTGGCCTTTAAAACATAGTTGGAATTGGTCTGCACAACGGGTTGCGGTACCGGTATATCGTGGTCGAGAAACATGGCGCGAAACAGGGTTACGACTAGATCAGGACCTTGGAATAATACCCAATCATAGTCGGCCAATTGCTTGAGAGATTGCATCGGCTGATCAACCAGAGGATGCTCACGCCGGCAGATGGTTCTGAATTCGTCGATAACCAGGGGTTCGTAAATCACCTCGACATCCGGTTGGTCAAACGGAAATATCGCTACAGCCAGATCGAGGTCCCCGTGCCGTAACATGTTTGATATTTCCTCAAATGGCTTTGAAATCACCGAAAAAGTAATGTTTGGATATTGTGCCAGAACGTCGAACAAGGCATCGACCAGCAAGTTGCCGGCGAAATTAATGCCGAAACCAATCCGCACATGTCCGATTTCGCCCTTGATGCCGGCACGTATTTCGTTTTCCGCCCGATCCAACTGATTGATGATTAACTTCGCGTGTTCGTAGAGTTGACGGCCGAAAATCGTTGGTTCGACACCTTTGGAATGACGATTGAGCAGGCTCACTTGCAAATCATCTTCAAGAGCTTTGATGCTCTTTGTAAGGGCCGGCTGGGTAATAAAGACGGCTTCGGAGGCACGCAGCATATTGCCGTGGTCCACGACGGCGACAAAATGCCTTAAATGCCTGATATCCATTACCTTTTTCCCCTGAATTGAGCCATGCGGAAGTTCCGGATGCGAGTGGATATGACCACTCATATTTTACTTGAGCCTTTAAAACCTAACTGAAACTCTGGTATTTTACCACCGGTATGAGGAATGGTTATAGGCGGGACAAAAGTTCTCATTGGACCTGATAGCGGCGAAATTCTTACATTGATCAATACAGTAATGGCTCGCTTTTTAAGCAGAAAAAAGAATGTGTTTCTTCTATGAAGACCGCCGCAAACGCATTGGAAACGGATAATAAATGACAGCAACAAAATTTACTGCTGAGGAAATAAAAAAGATCGCCCGTGAATGCGGCGCCGATTTGGTGGGCATGGTCGGTGCAAACACCTTAAACAAATATCCCCCCGATCCCAGGTGGCCGCAAACACCGGGCCGGATTACGCCCGACGCAAAGAGCGTGATTGTGATGGGTTTAAGGGTTCCGGCCGGCGCTTTTCGCGCCAATGAACCCGAAGCCTATCGAATGATGAATATGATGGTAACCCGGCGACTGGATAAGGTGGCGCGGCGGGTGTCGGAAGCGCTGGAGCGGCGGAATCATTTCGGTCTGGTGCTCAACAATATAACCACCGACTGGGAACTCAAATCCGGTACCTATGGCCATTTGAGCATTCGCCATCTGGCGGTGGAGGCCGGTCTGGGCACATTGGGACTGGGGGTCAATTTTATGTGCGCCGAATTCGGCCCGCGGGTCAATCTGACGGGTGTAGTGACTGATTGCGAGCTGGACTCCGATGAGCCGATGACCGAGCAATTGTGTATTGGTGAAGGCTGCTCACGGTGCTTATACGCCTGTCCCACCGATTCGGTATTACATTTCAGTATCGACAAACGGGGATGTTCAACCGAGGCGCAGGTGACCGGTATTTACGGCATCACCTCCCTGTTCGCAAAATTCCTGAAATCGGATCACGCCGGGCGGGAAGCCATCCTCAATTCTCCGGATATGTTTAGCTATTTTCAGGGACTCACGAGGACTTACGGTTGTTTCGGCACCTGTCCCCGTTGCACCGCGGTTTGTCCGGTTGGGAACGACTACCATGAATTTTTGGCCGACCGGCAAAAGGAAATTCCCGAAACCACGCCTGAGCGAATTGAAAAAGGTAAATCCTATAAAGCGGCCAGAAAAAATAGCGAGAACGTGCCGGGATTAAACGAGTGGAATGTCAGGTGGGTCGGCCCAGACGGCTATACCGGCAAGGCGGCAAAAGCGGAACGCAAAAGATATAAGGCCGTGCACGCTATCGATGGCGATCAGGAGAACAGCACCCAATGACCGAACTCACAGCTACCAGATTGACCGCAGCAAATATCAAAGCCAAAGCCAGGGAACTGGGGGCCGATCTGGTCGGGATTGCCGATGGCGGTGTGATGGATGAGTATCCGCCCTATCCGGAAAGCCCGCGCCGGCCCTCCGATATATCCGAACTGGACGGCGGCCGCGTAATCGTCATGGCAAAACGGCTGAGCTTTGCTACGTCGCGCCTGCCCAAATGGGATGACCAGCATAAATATTATAGTGACGAACTGATCATTTCCGCCTTGGAAGAGCTGGCGCTCGATCTGGTATTTTGGCTCGAAGACAACGGTTGTCCGGCAATCATCGTACCGTGCCAGCACATTATCCCCAGCCGCTCCCAGCAGGACATTCCCGGCGGTGCCAAAAATCCGCTTTCCGCCGTGCATGCGGCGATCGAAGCCGGACTGGGGACGCTTGGTCTCAACCATCAACTGATCACCCCGGAATTCGGTCCAAGGGTTATCCTGGGTATCGTCATGACGTCGGCGGATGTGGTCTCAGATAGCATTCGTGAAGATGCTTTGTGCCTTGGGCCCGAATGCGGTCGTTGTCTCCAGGCCTGCCCCGCGGATGCCGTTGGGCATTGGCAGCGAGATTGGCCGATTTGCGATCGCCACCGCTTTCCATTCGGGTTCGAATATACCGCTGAGTATCTGACCAATGTGCTGCGGGAGGGTGACCGGGAGAAACAAATCGGCATGCTGCGCTCCATGGAATCCTCCGAAATATTCCAGGCCATGCTGAGGGGCGCCGGCATCGTATCCGGTTGCCGCAACTGCGCCGATGTCTGCCCGGTGGGCGAAGATTACGAGACCCTTTTAAAGCCCTGGGTCGAGAACATTGACGAGGCCACGCCGGATAAACAGACGCGGTTGGACACCATGGCCGAGGCTGAAGCCAAAGGCGAAATGCCCGCGGAATTTGCCTCGCAGCACCGTTGGATCGGCGGTTACCAAAGTCGGGGAAATGAAGTCAAATGACGACAAAGAACCCGACCGAGATGGACCCCGAACTTCTGCATCCGGAATTCGACTCAGTCATTCAAATGCTCGACCACGCGGCGGAAAACTATCCCGACCGCACGGCAATCATCAGTAACGGGGATCAAATAAATTACCGGACTTATCGCAATTGTGTCGCGAGTCTGGCGGCGTTATTGGCGGACTACGAAGTTACGGGCGAACGTGTTGTATTGATGAACCTTAACTCAATTGAATCAGCGGTCGTAGCCTATGCAGTATTGGCGGCAGGCGCACAGCTTGCGCAGCTCAACCCACTATATACCGAGCGCGAGATCAATCCGCTCATTGAGGAACTGCAACCAAAACTCATTATCAGCGGAGCCGATTTCAAAGACCGCTTGTCTGCAGCGGCGGAGCAAACGGGTGGCGTCAAATTGCTTATCTTAGGTGATGACGAACTTGACTTGGACCGTTGGCGGAACGGCCCCGACCTAACGCTGCCGAGACCCTTCCCGAAGGGTGGGGACATTGCCCATTTTCTCTTTACCGGCGGCACCACCGGCGTACCCAAAGGAGCAGTTCATACGCATTCCAGTTTGGTAATGACAGGACGGCTGCTGCACGGTAGCTGGAAAACCGAGGTCGGCACGGAAATTTATTTGAACGTAGCGCCTCAATCCCATAGCTGGGGTATGTGTTCGACATTGTTGGTGCCGGTGTTGACGAGCGGTACCGTCGTTACGTTGCCGAAATTTCACCCCCAATTCGTTCTGGAAGAGCTTGAGCGACACGAAGTGACGGTCTTCAACGGCGGGCCGGCGGCAATCTACAACGCCATATTATCCTTGCCGGAATTGATAGACACCGATCTTTCCAATTTGCATCTTTGTCTCGGCGGTGGCTCGATCTTCAATGACGAAACGGTCAACGCCTGGAAAAAAGTGACAGGTAATTCGATCTATGTCGCCTATGGCATGTCCGAAATTGCGCCAATGGCGATGCACCGCCTGGAAAGTGAGCCGAAAATCGGCACGGTGGGAAAAACCTGCCATATGACCGAAATCGAAATCGTCGACATCGAGACGGGCTCAAACGTCTTGCCTGACGGCGAGGACGGTGAAATCCGCGTCCGCGGACCCCACATGCTGACGGAATACTGGCAACGGCCGGAGGAAACGGCGAACACCGTCCGCGACGGCTGGATTCATACGGGAGATATCGGCCATGTCGACGATGACGGCATGCTGGTGATTGCAGACCGGATAAAGGATATGGCGATTGTCGGCGGCTACAATGTTTTCCCCCGGGAAATTGATGAAGTTCTTTACGCCCATCCAGCCCTCCAAGAGGCTGCGGCGATCGGCGTGCCCGACGCCTACAGGGGCGAAGTCATTCACGCCTTCGCAGCTCTGATGCCAAATGCTTCGGCGGATGAGACGGAGATCATCGCCTACTGTCAGCAAAACTTAGCCAAATATAAAGTGCCAGAGAAGATCTATATCATCGATACATTACCAAAAACGCCTGCCAATAAAATTGACAAACAGGCCTTGCGTCAAATTGCCGACGGAGAGGGTTGAAGGGAATCATGAATAAAAATGCTCACCTGAATTGCGACGACTTGACGGCGCTGTTTCCGGATATTTCCGGGAACACGGTAAACGGGCTTGGTGAGAATCAAACACGCCAACCTTCCCCCTTCTTTTGGCATTCTCCCGACAAACAGGACTTCGGTGATTTACAGAAGGAAGTGATCGGCAATCAAATGCGGGTGCCGGAGATCAATGCTTTCTATTCCAAAGATGCGGCGCGCGGACCAAAAGAGATCGAAAAGGCGAATAAAAAGGAAGAAAAATCAGCATCGGAATGGACTGAAGCGTTGAAATCGTTTGCGTTGACCCATGAAGGGGATTTAGTCGGCGTTACGGCAATGGACCCGCTTTACGTTTACGAAGGATATCAGGTCAAGGAACCCTGGGTTGTTGTCATCGGTGTTTCGATGAATTTCGATGAATTTAAAAAAGTTCCGCCGACTCCTGACATGCCCAATTCAAGCATTGAAGTATCCCGGCAATATAACCGCGCTGCGCGGGTTAGCCGCGAGGTGACAAACTACATTCTTTCCCAAGGCTATAACGCCAAAGCCTTTACGGGACCTTTCGCTTCGGCTCTCAGTCTGATGCCGGCGGCCATACAGGCGGGTATTGGAACGCTGGGGAAACATGGCTCGTTGATTAACGGAGACTACGGCTCATCCTTTCGGTTATCGGCTGTGACAACGGATATGCCGTTGGTTCCAGATGCTCCCGTCGATATCGGTGCCGAGGATTTTTGCACCAATTGTCAAATTTGTACAAAGGCCTGTCCGCCCGGTGCAATCTATCCCGAAAAGCAAAAGGTCCGCGGCGTCGAAAAATGGTACGTCGATTTCGATAAATGTATTCCGTTTTTTGGTGAGGCGTTGGGCTGTGCCGCGTGCATTGCCAAATGTCCCTGGTCGACCCCGGGGCGCGCGGCAAAGCTCACTCAAAAGATGATGGCGCGCCGTGAAAAACGAATTGCTGACTGATATTTTTTATATGATTTGATAAATAGGAGAAGTAGGAATGAATGTAGAAGGACAGGGCGCCGTCATCACTGGCGGCGCTTCCGGGCTAGGGGAAGAAACGGCGCGCATGTTGGCGGAAAAAGGCGCTAAAATCGCCATCCTCGACCTCAATGAAGAGCGCGGAGAAAAAGTCGCTGAAGAACTCGGTGGTGTATTCGCCGTGTGCGACGTGACTGACGAAGCGAGCATGCGGTCTGCTTTGGAAACGGCCAAAGCGGCCTATGGCGCAGCGAGAATTCTGGTTAACTGCGCCGGGATCGGCAATGCCTCTCGCGTTGTGGGCCGCAATGGACCCCACGATTTCGATTTGTTCAAGAAAATTATCAACATAAACCTGATCGGTTCCTTCAATGCGACCCGTCTATTCGCCGCCGACGCCACTCAACTTGATCCTTTGGACGATAACGAAAGGGGCGTTGTTGTCATGACCGCTTCCGTAGCGGCCTTCGACGGCCAGATCGGACAGGCGGCTTATGGTGCCTCAAAAGGCGGCATCCACAGTATGACCTTGCCGATCGCGCGTGAACTGGCGGGTTTCGGCGTGCGCATTTGCACCATAGCGCCCGGCGTTATCAAAACGCCGATGATGGATATCCTTCCGGAGGAAGCGCAGATTTCCCTTGGCCAAAGCGTGCCCTTCCCCCAAAGGCTCGGACACGCCGAAGAATATGCCTCTTTGGCGATGCACATTATTGATAACTGTTACCTTAATGGCGAGACAATTAGACTCGATGGCGCTTTAAGGATGGCGGCTAAATGAGTCCTGTATGGAAATGTTCAATATTGGCTGACAAGGCCTCACCACTTTTTAAGGACTTGCAACCGTAATATTTAGAAAATAATCGGCAGAATGCAGTGCAATAACTCACCTGTTTTTGACGCACCAGTGGTTGACGTGTTCGGTGATGTATTTGATATCGTCCTCGGACAGAAACTGATGGATGGGCAGAGAGAGAATCTGATTTGCCTGCTTTTCGGCAACGGGAAAATCACCTTCACGGTAGCCTAAATTTTCCGCCGCCGGCTGGACGTGAAGCGGCTTGGGATAGTGGACCAACGCTTCGATGCCTTTCGAGTTCAAGTAGTCTTGTAGTTCTTCGCGGCGCTCGACTTGGATGACATACATATGAAAGGTCGAGAATTCGTGGTCACCGAATTCCGGAAGGTGCAAATTATCTTTGTTCAGTAGTGAACTGTATAAATCGGCGTTATTGCGGCGGCGCTCGATAACGTTGTCCAGCCGGGCCAGGCGCATTCTCAGAAGTTCCGCCTGGATGACATCCATCCGGGCCGTGTGCCCCCATTCCAGGGCGGTGTTCCTTTCGTGCAAACCGTGATTTCTTAACCGTCCGATCCTTTCGGCTGCATCGCCGTTGTTCGTCGTGACAAATCCGGCATCGCCGCTGGCATTCAGCAGTTTCAATGGATGGGCGGAGAAAGCGGCGATATCGCCGAGACCGCCGCTTCTCTCGCCGTAGTATCGGGAGCCGATCGATTGTGCCGCATCCTCGATGACCAAGAGACCGTGTTCACGGGCGATATCATTGATCGCCTTCATATCGGCGATCCGTCCCGTCAAATGGACTGCCATGATGGCCTTGGTGTCGCCGGTGATGGCTGCCCGTATGGATTGGGGATCAATATTCTGATCGGTCCGCACGTCGGCGAAAACCGGTTTGGCGCCGACCTGTACGATGGAACTGGTAGAGCCGAAATGGGAATTGACCGGCGTGATGACTTCGTCTCCGGGACCGATATCCAGGGCGCGCATGGCCAAATAAAGCGCGCTCGTTCCCGAATCCAGCGCCACGGCATGATCGACGCCGCAATAGGCGGCGATTTCTTTTTCAAAATCTTCGGCGGCGCCGACCGATACCCACATTCCACTGCTTAAAACCCGCTCGACACAGGCCAAAGCTTCGGACTTCTCTTCTTCGAACTGAAGGGTCATTTCAACATAGGAAATCTTGCGGTGTTTTTGGGAGGTACTCATTTTTTTTCTATGTCTCCTGCCGGATGTTCGGCACAGAAAAGATTGACCAAGTCTCTCACTTCATCGACGCTCGGTTGTTCTTCTTCGATGGTGTAAAGCGGTGAGTTATATAAATTGTATCTTCTATCGTTGTCATGGTGAAGCGGCAGATGCACGCCCCATTTTAGGATGGGACAAGCCACCCAATAGGCCGCCAGCAGACCGCCCGATCTGCCGCCGATGGCAAACCGGGACCGCGCCAAGGCGGCAATTTGGATATCGAGCCTAAAATCCAACGGCACGTTGATGAGGTCGAGGCAACCCGGCGGCACACCGTCGTCGAAATAGGCTTGGCCCGGTTCTCCATAAATGGCGACCGTCGTGTCCGGAAAGGTATCCTGCAACCAGAGAATCAATTTCTTATATTTCGCCTTAGGCCAATTGCCGCCGGAAATTAATTCTCTGCCACGTGGATGAACGGCGATCAATTTTGCCTGATTATGGGGCAATAATTTCTGGAGCGCCTTTATTCCATCCGATGTCGGTGTCAGATAATCCAAAGATTGAAATTCCAGCCCAAGTTCAATCAATTCCAACTGACGTCCGGGCTCCCGGTCGGGGTGAGTGATGATCCCGAACTCGACACCGTCTTCCTCTAACCGGTTGTATTTCCAGGGAATAACATATTTTGTGTCCGTCGGCAGACTGGCGATGAACTCCTCTAGCATCGTCTCGGCGACGGGTTCAACATCCGGGGTATCCACGGCAATGTGATTGGGTTCATAGACGTATTCGGACACGATCCTTCCGTCAGAAAATTTCTTCTCAAGGGACTGCTGCCATTTCTGTTGACCCGGAAACCCATTGCGCCATCCGATTGTTGCATACTGATTGGCCAAGGGCGCCAAATCTAAATAGCTTTGAGGCAAGGGCCAAAATTCATCCGCCGCCTGATACAGGACTTTTCTCCCGGGAAAACTCGCTGCTATTTTGCGGCGGTCCTTTGCCCAGGTTTGACAGGCTTTTCTAACCCAACCATGCCAGTGAAATAGTTCCCATCCGAATTCACCGATAAAGGGCCCGAAAAACACGGTGCTGTATTGAGGAGAGGTCAAATATTTCAAATCCGCGGTTAACGATCCAAAAAAACCGGCGACATAAAAATCAGCCGTTAGTAATATACTAAAGCGGTTAGCAATATACTAAAGTTTGACCGTATCGATCTACAATTTAGGATGAAATTCACCCCATGCGCGTCGCCATTACCCAACCGAATTTTTTGCCATGGCTCGGGTATTTTGATCTTTTGGCCTCGGTGGATATGTTTGTCGTTTTGGATGATGTGCAATTGACCCGTCGCTCCTATATCGTACGAAACCGCATTGTCAGTCATCTGGGTAAAAAGGAATGGTTGTCGCTGAATGCGGCTAAATCACCCCGAGAGGCCGCCATGAACGACGTGCCGATTTCCGAACGGAATCCCTGGTGGGAGAAGATGATGCATCGATTGGAATTGGCTTATGGGGAACACCCGTTTTGGAAGTCCTTTGCGCCCCAATTATTTCAAATGCTGGCGCCGGTCCGGGGCGAATCAGTGGCCACGTATAATTGGCGAATGATTGGCGAGCTCTACGACATGATGGGGTTTGAGCCGCTGAAATGGCGGCTCGCATCGACCTTGGATTGTCCGACACAAACCAATAGTCCGGAAAGAAGAATATTGGAAATCTGCCGGCAATTTGGCGCTGACAGTTTTTACAATTTTAAAAACGGCATAGAGCGGGGACTTTACAGTCCGGAGCTCTTTAAAAACCACGGGATTAGCTTGCATAAACAAATCTACCGCCATCCGATGTACCGTCAAAGTTATGGAGCTAGTGGCAAAACGGAATTTATCCCTAATTTAAGCATTATCGATTTAATATTTTGTGTTGGTCCCGAGGAAGCCGGGCGCGTTGTCCGCTCCGGGTCCCATTGGGAGAAAACGAATTAATCGGGTCGGTAGAGATCAGTTTGTCTGACTGCAGTGAATAACCGTCGATTGCCCCGTCGGAAAAGGAACACACATGCATATCCTTGGGTTTGAAAAACTTATCTACCATTATGACAAGCTGGAGAAGATCAGGCAGCGAAAACCGCAGTTTCCCGTTCATATGACCTTGAGCCTGGGCAACTACTGCAATCACAAATGTCTCTGGTGCACGGTTTACGCCGCTCAGCAGAACGAAGCGCAGCAGGTTGACGGGACCCGGTTGCTAACCTTCCTGGACAATGCCTCAAAGCGGGGATTGCGGGCCGTCGGCTATGTCGGCAACGGCGAACCAACTGCCCACAAGGACTTCGCAACAATCATCAAAGGAGCGAACGGACTGGGCCTTGAGCAGGGTATGTTTACCAACGCCTATCTGATTGACCGGTATATGGACGATATACTCTCCTGGTTTACTTACCTGCGTGTCAGTCTGGATGCGGGCACCGGCGAAACTCATGATAAGACTCATGACGTCAACGGTCAGTTCGATAAAATTATTGATAATATTGGGGAACTGGTCCGCCGCCGGGAAAATAAAACACCCTCCATTGGCATTCAATTTGCCGTTCATCGGATAAATTTCGGTGATTTGCTGGAAGGCGCCCGTTTGGCCCGCGACATCGGTGTCGATTATTTTTCCGTGAAGCCCGTTTTCAACCGGGGTGCCGTCGGCGTGAAGCTTGAAAAAAACGATCTGACCCATGCAGAATTGGCGCCTCTCGTTGCCAAAGCCAAGGAGGAATTCGAAACGCCCGATTTTGAAATTTACTTCCGGCCATTTCAAATTCTCTCCAATGAAGAGGAACGCTATATTCATCCCTATGACAAATGCCACGCCGCCAGTTTTAACCTCAACGTCTATGAAGATGGCAGGTTGGTTGGTTGCGGTCCTCATCAGGTGCCGGTCGGCACCATGGAAGACGATTTTGATGTGATCGAACAACGCATTCTGGAATTGTCCGACAAACTCGATTTAAGCAAATGCCCCGCCGGGTGCCGATATCATGCGCTCAATCATATCGTCGACACGGTTCTGAATGACGACCGGGCGGCCATGTATCATAAGAATTTTCTCTAATGGATCTGGACAAAGACATTCTCCTTAAGATCAATGAGGCGTTGAAGCCTCTTGACGACGCCCATACTTCTGAACTCGATGCGCCGCAATGGCCGGTGACGTTTTTGCTCGAAGCGGGCCGGTCGGGATCGACCTTTCTGTCCCAACTTTTGTTGTCCTGTTACCGGGTCGGCTATGTCAGCAACGTGTTGGGAAAATTTTGGCTGGCGCCATACGTCGGCGCTATCATCGAAAAAGAACTGCTGACCGGCGAGCCCGCCCAAAGCGATCTGCAATCCTCCTTCGGGAATACCAGTGGCGCCGGAGAACCGAACGAATGGGGATGGTTTTGGCGGCATTGGTTGAAATTAGACGGTAATGTTCTACATATCGAAGAGCCGGAACAGATCGATTTTCAGGGATTAAGTCAGAAACTGGCGGCAATGGAGGAAGCCAAAAACTGCTCCCTGTTTTTTGATAATTCGATGACGACCGCAAATATAAATATTCTAAAAAAGAACCTTCCCTCGGCGCTGGCGGTGGAGCTAAAACGTGATCCTTACTTTATCTGCAATTCGCATCTCAATGCACGGATCGACCGATACGGAGACGTTCATCAATGGTACGGATACCGTCCAAGAAACTTTTTGGAATTGTCCCGGATCGAAGATCCGGTGGAGCAGGTGGTTTCCCAGGTCAAGGCCACCTTGGACGAAATTCAGGACGGCTTACGGGCGTTTGAGCCGGATGAAGTCCTGACCCTCAATTACCGGGAGGTCTGTGATGATCCGAAATCCCAGATATCACGTATCAAATTGTTTATGGAAAAGCATGGCGGGCCCGTGCATCCCCTAAAGGAAATCGAACTACCGGCTGTGGTCAATCGGGACAATGTCGAATTGGTTCGTCCCGAGTTCAAAGAAAATCTGGACTTTTATACCGCTGAAATTTTTGGTTCAGAAATCAAGCTGGCGGAATAATCGTGATGAGGAAACCCTGATTCCATGACATTCCTCCCGGATCATTTTGAGTTTGTCTTTCATCGTGCTCATAACGGCTCCATGCCGGAGAATTCGCCCGATGGAATCCGGGAAATCATATCATTGGGTGCTGGTTCGCGGATCGAAGTCGATGTCTGCACGACGTCCGACCGGGTTGCCGTTGCCCATCATGATTTGGATTTAAACAACTCCTGCGGCAATGCGAACTTGGTGTCGGAATACGAGTTTGCAAAACTGCCCCCGCGCCTGGATGGACAAAACTTTGTCACCATCGAAGAAATCATGAATAAATTTCCCGAACAGGCGTTCCTATTCGACCTGCGAACGGAAAATCACGGTTCCTACTTTGGGGGCGAAGAAACAGGTAATCGGCCCGCCGCCGATTTGGTGACCGATATGATCGAGGCCTTGACGCCGGTATTAACCTTGGAAAACAAGGGCCGCATCAGATTGTTGGCAAGCACCATAGAACAGCGGTCTGAAATAGCCGATGCTTTTCGGGAATATGACGTCGATGTCGCCGAGCTTGGGACGCGGACCATCTGTGAGGCCACCGATCCCGGTATGCTGGAATTCGGTGCGCGACGAATTTATTCACGATATCGAAAGATAGATCGGGTATTGGTAGATCGATGCCACGGGGCAGGGTTGAGAATCTACGCCACGGGACCCGCCCAGAATACGGTGGAACACAGTCTCCAAATGCTCCAAGAATGCGCCGAGTTGGGCGTCGACGGCTTAGTGGCCCGTCCCGTAAACGACCTATTTATCAATACTTTAATGCAGAAAGCCAATTGAACGATGCTCAAGGCGAAACAAAGTCCTGTTCATATTGATGTGGAACTTAGCAGCAAATGCAATTTGCGCTGCCGATTTTGCCATCTGAGTTATTTCACGCCTAAGGAAAATTCTCAGTTCACCATTGAGGAATTCGAGGAGAAAATTGTTCCTCTATTGCCTCAGTTGGATTCGATAACCTTGTTCAACAAGTACGAAGCTTTAACTTGCCGGGATTTCCTGCCGATTTTTCGACGACTGTCGGAATTCGATGTGGAAAGCTATTTTTCCACCAATGGCTTGTTGTTGGACGACGGCATCCTGGACGCGGTGGTCGGCAAATTAAAGTATCTGACCGTATCGATTACGGGATTCACGCGGGAAACTTATGAACAAAATATGGGTATCGATGGCCTGGAAAAGGTCGAAGAGAAACTAACCAAACTGAATGGGCTCAAAAAAGAACGCAACGCATCGCTGCCCATCCTGCGGATTTCCACCGTTGCCATGCTCGATACCATTGACGAGTTAAAATTGGCCGTGGATTTCGCAGACCAATACGATGCGGTGGAAGGGGTGCAGGTCACGGCCTTCAAGGCCCACGGCAAAGAGCTGGTTGAGTTGATGCCGCTCAACGATCCGGACGGATTTAAAAAAGTAACCGCGGAAGCCATCTCCTATGCGGAAGATAAAGGCGTTAAATTCGTCCTGCAAAGCGGATCGATTGCGGAAAACGAGGATGATACATCCGAACTGGGACATCGATATTGCTCTATGCCTTGGCACCGTCTGTCCGTTCAGCCCAATGGAGACGTCTATCCATGCCCCATGGCCTATCAGCCAGTAGGGAATTTCAGAAACGAAAAAATCGACGATATCTGGAAAGGGCAGGCTTTGGCGCGTTTCCGCGACGGCGTCAACGATCCGGACAACATGAACGAAGACTGCAGCGTCTGCACCCATTGCCGCCACCGTTCCCTGAGCCGGCCAGAGGTCAACGACTATTCGGACGCGGCGACTTATCCAACTGGTATGGTCAGGAAAGCGGCCGGCTGAACCAGTAGTTTTCTATTTATCATTGACCCGGTCCGCCAATTTACGCTCTACTGCAAAAAAATAATATCAAATCTAATTAAATTAGAGCCGGTTCATCATCCTGCCTTTTCAGGTTTGATGTTGCATTTATATTTCAAGCCGGTCGCATTGCATTAACAGGAGGATACAATGAATTCGACGTTCAAGGCTGTTTCAATAAGTGCTTTTGTTATGACGTCGGTTGTCGCTGCCGATATTACCGCCGCCAGAGCCGAATACCCGGAAAAACCCATAAAAGTTATCGTCGGTTTCCGAGCCGGTGGCGCCACCGATACTTTGATCAAGCTGTTCACGGAGCCCCTTTCCAAGGTGCTCGGTCAGCCGGTGATCACCACCAATATAACGGGCGGCGGCGGATCGGTTGGCACCGCCCAGGCGTCCCGCGCCAAGCCCGACGGCTATACGCTGGTGGTCGGTTCCAACGGCACCATGACGGTATCGCCCCAGGCGCGCAAAACCGGTTATACGCATCAGAACTTCATCGCCCTCGGCCAGTTGGCGGCGGTGCCGTTGGGTGTGGCTGTCCGGGCGGACGGGCCTCACAAAACGCTCAAAGATTTGGTCGCTCAACTGAAGAAAAACCCGGGCACCAAATACACATCCGTCGGTACCGGCAGCTCGGTTCATCTGGCCTCGGCCATTTGGGCGGATGCCGCCGGCGTCAAGTTGGTTCATGTGGGCAACCGCGGCGGCCGCGGCGCCATCGTGAAATTGCTTTCCAAAGAAGTGGATTTTATTTGGGTGTCGGCGACCAACATTCCGCCGCAGTTGAAAAAAGGCAAACAGGGTAAGCTACACCCCATCGCCGTGACGTCGTCCGGCCGCTGGAAGTATGCGCCGAGTGTCCCGACATTAATGGATTCAGGTTACGATCTGACGGCGACATCCTGGTGGGGACTGTTTACACCCAAAGATACGCCCCGTGCCGTTGTGGCCAAACTGCGGGGCGCCATCAAACAAGTGGCGACCAGCGGCCAAATGGAACAAACCCTGAAGAAGTTCTATTTCACGCCGTCCTATGCATCGCCCGACCAGGTGCAGATGACCATTAAAAACGATTTGGTTGTCAACAAAAAGGCGCTGGTCAGCATCGGATTGATGAAAAAGAAAAAGTAAAATGAAATAGGAACAGACGGCGCCGGTTAATTCCGGGCGCCGTCTTTCCGCTTCGACAATATTTACTCCGATCATTTACGGGCTACACCTATGATACGTCATCCCGACATCGCTTCCGGCGCGGTCATCATTGTCGCGGGCCTATGGGTCGCTTATGTGGGCCAGACAATTGAAGTCAATCTGATCGACTCCACATTGACCGCAAGGTTTTTTCCCATTCTTTGCGCCATCGGTCTGGTTCTGTCCGGCATTGGCATCACGGCCAAAGGCCTGTTGTCTCCCGCAACCAAGTTTCCGTTTTTAATGAACGCCCGTGTGGCGGCGCTGATGGCGATTTTACTGGTCTACTTTTTTACCTTTGCCCACGTTGATTTTCGGCTCGGCGCCTGGGCGGTCATGCTTGCGTCGATGTATCTGTTGGGGGCGCGGGGCAAACGCCAGTTGATATTTGTTCCCATAGGCGTCGCCTTTGCCGCCTATTTCGTCTTCCGGTTCGGTTTTACCATCCTTCTGCCGGTATGGATCTGACGTTATGGAGTTGATCTCAAGTGCGGATTTTCTATGGGCGGTGCAGCAACTATTCAGCCCCATGGGACTTTTGCTGCTGGTGGTGGGTGTAATTGCCGGCATGATATTCGGCGCAGCCCCTGGCGTTACAGCCATCGCCGGGCTGGCCGTGCTGACCCCGGTTACCTTCGGCATGTCCTTCGCCCCGGCTATGTCTTTGTTGCTGGGCGCCTATACGGGCGGCTATTTCGCCGGCTCCATCCCGGCCATTCTGATCAACACCCCGGGCACGCCGGCCAATGCGGCGACGGCGGTGGACGGTTATATGATGGCGCGCAACGGCAGGGCCGATGAAGCCGTCTGTCTGGCGGTGATCTGTTCGGTTATCGGCGGATTGATCTCGGTTATTATTCTGGCGACCGTGGCACCCGGCTTGTCGCAGATCGCCTTGAAGTTCACCTCGGTTGAATATTTCAGTCTGGCGCTCTTGGGTCTGGCTGCCGTTGCCGCTGTTTCGGGCCGCTCACTGTATAAAGGTTTCGCCGGTGCTTTGATTGGTATTCTGCTGTCGACGGTCGGTCTCGATCCCGTAGGCGGAACGACGCGATTGACTTTCGACGTGGTCGAATTGCTGGGCGGCATACCGATCATTCCGGCCCTGATCGGCCTGTTCGGCATTACAGAGTTGTTCACCAAGGCGCGGGAAAGCATGACGACCACATCCGTGCTGCCGCCACAAAATGAGTTTCGTCTCTCCATGGTCGTTCCCATATATATGCGCAACAAGTGGATCACCGTCAAAAGCGCCCTGATCGGTACCGTTATCGGCATCCTGCCGGGCATCGGACCGGCCATCGCCTCCTGGGTCAGCTACGGGGAGGCAGTCCGTTCGGCCAAACCCGGGGATGATTTCGGCAAGGGCCAGGAAAAGGGCGTCATCGCCGCCGAAACCGCCAACAACGCGGTCACCGGCGGCGCCACAGTGCCGCTCCTCACCGTCGGAATTCCGGGCGATCCGGTCACTGCCGTTCTCATCGGCGCGCTGCTGATCCAGGGTATCGACCCGGGTCCATTCTTTATCCAGGACAATGGCGGCAAGTTCGTCTTTATTTTTCTGGCGCTGGGAACGGCCAATATAATTATGCTGATCCTGGGCCTGGGCGCGCGGCGGATTCTCCGGTGGATCGTCAAAATACCCAACCATACGCTGGTGCCGGTGGTGGCGATCCTATCGGCGGCGGGAGGTTACGCCGTTAACAGCACGCCTTTTGAGGTCCAGCTCATCATCATCATCGGCATCATCGGCTATTTCTTCCTGCGTTTTGGTTTTCCCATGGCGCCGGTGGTGATCGGCGTGGTGTTGGGGCCGATCCTTGAAGAAAACCTGCGCAACGGTTTGACAGCCAATGATCTGGACGTGACGGTGTTTATCACCAGGCCCATTAGCTTGGGAATTCTAATTGCGCTCGTAATTTTGGTGACTTTCTTGGCTACCAAAGGCCGCAAGGTCGGCGGGGTATAATGCGGCGGCACACCCGGGATAGATAAAAGGATTTAGGTGTTATGGATACGGAAAGTTATTCGCTCAGAAGCTTTGTAGAAAAACTGGACGATCTGGGCGAACTCGAAACCATCAACGATCCGACCGCGTTGGGGGAATTGGGCCATGGATTACATGGCGCAAAAAAGGCCGTTTTGTTTACCAATGTAGGGCCGGAGCAAACCGAAGTGGTCGGCAATGTCATGGGAGGTAGGCGCCAGCTTGCGGCGGCCCTCGATGTTCCCGAAGGCGACATGCGCCAGGAATTATTGAAGCGCCTGAAATCGCCGCAGGATGTCATTGAAATTCCGTCAGAGGATGCCCCGGTTCATCAAGTGGTTTGGCAGGGGGACGAGGCGGATTTCACCAAACTGCCGGTCCCGTTCCAGCATGGTCTTGACGGCGGCCCCTATATTTCCGCCACCATCGATTTCGTTATCGAGCCCGAGAGTGGCTGGACCAATGTGGGGGTGCGGCGGTTGATGCTGCGGGGCCGGCGGGAGGCCGGTGTCGACATTAACGCACCGAGCGATCTCCGGGCGATCTATGAGAAAACCTTCCGCCAGGGTAAAAAACTACCCATCGCCTTTGCCCTCGGCGCTCATCCCACTTACTACATCGCCGCCACCCAGCGTATGCCCGTCAACGAGATCGATATTCTCGCCAATCTGAGAGGTGCTTCGTTGCCGGTGGTCAAATGTCTCCACAGCGATATACGTGTTCCCGCCGACGCCGAAATTATTCTGGAGGGTTACCTGGACGAAAGGGGGCTGGTGGAAAAGGAAGGACCGTTCGGCGAATTTCTGGGCTATTACGGCGTCGTCAAGAATAACCCGGTTTTTCATCTGACGGCGGTTACCATGCGGGAAAACGCGCTGTTTCAGACAGCAACCATCGGCGGACGCTATCTGGGCCGAACCGAGACGGCCCAGCTGAATGCGCTCCGTTCCGAGGTCGTGGTTTGGCAGGCGGTTTCCACCGCCGTCCGCGAACCGACGGCCGTCTTCACGTCACCCGCCAGCGGCGGCATGTTCAATGTGCGCCTGGCCATGCGCCAACGGGTGCCCGGCGAAGCCCGCAACGCCATGGCCGCTATTTTCGGCTGTTTCGCCAACGTCAAAAACGTGTTCGTCGTCGACGATGACATCAACGTTTTTTCCGATGAGCAAATGGACTGGGCGATGTCGACGCGCTTCCAACCGGGGCGTGACATCTTCGTTGAAAGTGGCTTCCGCAGCCTGCCGTTGGACCCTTCTCTGGACGGTATGCGGACGGCTACCAAGGCCGGTTACGACCTGACCATCCCATTCGGCAAGCGTGACAGTCTGGAATTCTCCCTGCCTGAACCGCCCGAGTTCGGCGAGAAACGCTTCGACGACGTGCGTCAGTCCCTGGCCAACGGCCCCAAACATTTCGGCGAGATCATGGGTGACGTGGGCAGCCGGGACGGCAGGGACGTGGTCATCCAGCTGGATGAACTGCGCAGCGAAGGCAAGCTGACACGGCTGGAAGACGGCAAGTACGCGGTGGAATAAGAATTTGGAAAGCGCCTTCGCTTACTCGCTTTTCTCCGCGTATTCCTTGTAGCGCATATCCTCGGTGAGGATGTGGGCGTACCACCAGTTTTCCAGGAACTCGGCCATGTCTTCCGCCACTACGGTGGACGCATCGTCTTTGCTGTGCTGGTCGTAAAGGCGGCGCAGTTTATCTACCATTTTTTCGTGCAGGGCGACATGGTCATATAATCCCGGATATCCGATTTCCTTCATGTAGCCCACTTCCTGGATGAAATGAACGTCCATGTAGTCAAGCAGTTCGTCGAAAACCGTGTTAAGACGGTCCGGTCCGTCACCGGCTAAAAGTGAGGCGGAAAAGCTGTCGACCAGGGCGAATATCTGCTGGTGATCCTCGTCCATGTCGCTTTGGCCGACACTGTATTGTTCCCGCCATTCCATATCTGGGGCCTCCGAATATTTGTCTACCGAGTTCTTATCCGATTTTTCGGATGATTTAAACCGCTTGATCCCCGACGAACGGATTGGTTTGCCGTTCGATGCCGAAGGTGGAGTGGGGCCCGTGACCGGGAATAAAGGTAACGTCATCGCCCAGGGGCCAGAGCCGTTCCTTGATGGAGCGGATCAGGGTCGGATGGTCGCCGCGGGGAAAATCGGTGCGGCCGATAGAGCCCTGAAACAAGACGTCTCCCACGATGGCGACGTTTTCGCCCTGGTGGTAGAAGACGACGTGGCCCGGCGTGTGTCCGGGGCAGTGGATGACATCCATGGTGATATTGCCGAAACTCACCGTGTCACCCTGGTCGAGCCAGCGGTCCGGCTCGAAATTGCGCAATTCTGTCAAGCCGAACTGAGCCCCTTGCTGTTCTAGCTCCGTCACCAGAAAAGTATCTTCTTTGTGGGGGCCTTCAATGGGACAACCGAGTTGATCGGCCAGTTCAGCGGCACCGCCGGCATGGTCGATGTGACCATGGGTAATGAAAATTTTTTCCACCGTAACGCCATGCTGCTCGATGGCCGCCAAAATGTTAGGGATATCGCCGCCGGGGTCGATGACGGCACCTTTCATGGTTTCCTCGCACCAGATCAGGGTGCAGTTCTGGGCGAAGCCCGTCACCGGTATTATGGTTGCTTTCATAATAGATTCAGGCTGCTTTAAGTTCTTCTACGGCGGCGAAACCGGCATCCAGGGCTTCCAAATTGAGGTCCAGGAAATTTTTCGGCGTTTCGCTTTTAATGGCTTCGGACAATGCGTCCTTGCCGCAAATCCCGCCCAGGCCGCACATCAGGCCGAGACCGATAATGTTGGCGACCCGGATATTGCCGAGGGCGATGGCCTGATCGGTCAAAGGCGCCCGGTAAAGATCAACGTTTTTGGTGGGCGGTTCCGGCGTCAACCGCTCGTCGGCGATCACCAGCGCGCCTTTTTTCAGCAAATGATGTGACGGCGCAATACCCACCTGATCCAGGGCCAGTAAAAAATCCAGGCTGGTGGCCAGGGGATAGTCCAATTCGCCATCGCCTGCCACCACATCGGAAAAGCAAAAACCGCCGCGAGAGGTCGGTTCATAACCCTGAGATCGAGCCGCCGTCTTGCCTTCGATGGAGAGGGCGCGGAACAACATGCGGGCGGAGAGGATCAGGCCCTGGCCGCCGGAGCCGGCGAAACGTACTTCGGTTAATTCCATTACTTGTCTCCCCTTTTATCCTGGCCCGTATGAGCCCGGTAGGCGGCGCCGTATTCGGGCCGATCGCTTTTGGCCAATATGCCGGTTTCCATCTTATTGGGCCGGAAAGGCTGGTCGACGGTGTCGGTAAGGGCTTCAGGCCTGAGATCGCTCTTTTGCTTGAGGATCATTTCGGGGCTTTCGCCGAGATCATTTTTGCGGCCGTACACTTCGGTGCAATCGGAAATAATTTCGAGGAAGGAGAAACCATCATAGGCGATGCCTTCCTTGATAAGGTTCTTCAGCGTAGGCACCTGCAAGGTAACTTCGCGTCCTACCAACCCGGCACCAGCGGCTTCGGCCAGTTTGCAGGAATCAAAGGCCGGTTCCATGTTGCCTGTCGTGGTCGTCGTGGTCAGCATGGATTCCGAGGTGGTCGGCGATACCTGTCCGCCGGTCATGCCGTAAACTTCGTTGTTGAGCATCAGGCAGGTGATGTCGAGGTTACGCCGGCAGGCGTGGATCAGGTGATTGCCGCCGATGGCCAAGCAGTCGCCGTCGCCGGAAATGACAATGACTTCCAGATCGGGGCGGGCCAGCTTCAAGCCGGTGGCCAAGGCCAGGGGGCGGCCATGGGTGAAATGGACGGTGCTGGCGTCGATATAGGCGCCGACCCGACCGGAACAGCCGATGCCTGATACAATAGCCAGATTGTCTTTTTCGATACCCAGTTCGTGGATCGCCCACAAAAGAGCCCGGAGCGCAATGCCGTGACCGCAGCCCGGACACATGAAGTGGGGCATCAAATCGAGCCGGAGGTAATCCTTGATTTCGAAATCACCCGGCGGGGTGGCTTCGTTGCCGGCGTAATTTTCGGGAGCCATTTTATTCATTTTATCAGCTCCTTGACCTTGGCGACTATTTCATCGGGCGTGATTGCCTCGCCGTCGATTTTGTTCAGTCCTTCAACCCGGCAGGCGTCGCTGCTCAACCGATCGATCTCCAAAACCATCTGTCCGGCATTCATTTCCGGCACAACGACGGCTTTGGCTTTGGCGGCGGCCTGCTGATAGGCTTCCTCCGGGAAGGGCCAGAGGGTGATGGGCCGGAAAAGACCGGCCTTGATACCCTTATCGCGCAGAATTTTTACTGCCCGTCGCGCCGATCTCGCCGAAATGCCGATGGCCGAAATCAAATACTCGGCGTCATCGGTTTCGATGCATTCGAATTTTTCGATCTCTTTTTTATTGATTTCGAGTTTGCTCAGCAGCCGGTCCATGTTGCGGGTGACGATTTCCGTATCCTGGGTGGGATAGCCGTTCTCCGCGTGGGTGAGGCCGGTGGTATGTATCCGCATGCCGTCGCCCGGCCTTGCCATGGGTGGTACGGCGTCCTTGGTGATGGCGTAGGGCTCGAATTTATCTTTTTTGACCCCTTTGCTATCTGTGGCCCATTTGCGTTCGGCGGTTTTGAGCTTTTTGGGATCGGCCACTTCGACGGTTTCCAGAAGATGGCCGATCACCTGATCGAACATGATCACCACCGGCACCCGGAACTCTTCCGAAAGATCGAAGGCGCGGATGGTTTCCGAGTAAATTTCCTTAACCGAATCAGGCGTGATGACCACCACCGGATGATCGCCATGGCTGCCCCAGCGGGATTGCATGACGTCGGACTGGGCCGGACGCGTCGGCATGCCCGTGGAGGGCCCGCCCCTTGTGACATTGACGATTACGCAGGGGACTTCGGCCAAGGACGCATAGCCCAGATTTTCCTGCTTGAGGGAAAAGCCGGGACCCGACGTGGCGGTCATGGATTTTACGCCGCCCACCGAGGCGCCGATGACGGCGGCTAGCGATCCAATCTCGTCTTCCATTTGGATGAATGTGCCGTCGACCTTGGGCAGTTCGCGGGACATACGTTCTGCGACTTCGGACGAGGGCGTAATGGGGTAGCCGGCGAAAAAGCGGCAGCCCGCGGCCACAGCGGCCAGGGCGCACGCATGATTGCCGTGCAGATGTTCAAAATTTCCCGACATTTAAGCGGCTTCCTTAGTATCTTTTGGGGTTCTGTTGACGGTAATGGCGAAATCAGGACAAAGCCATTCGCACAACCGGCAACCGGTACAGGCGTCGGCGTCTTTCAGCCGGACGATCTGATATTCGTTGAGTTCGAGGCAGCGTTCCGGGCACAGGCGCACGCAGATGTCGCAGCTCTTGCACCATTCGTCGATGATATCCAGGCTGATATCAACCTCTTCCGTCGGCATGATCGGAATCACCGGCTGCGGTGCATCGAGGAGCATCTCCTCCGGATTGGCGCGGACCTTATCGATCCAGTCGCTGCCTTTCCTGAAGGCCTGCTCGTTGATTTCTTCCGAGCCCTTGGGAACGAATTTGGCGATGATCTTCAGCCAATCCTCATCGGCAAAATCCAGACTGGCCGACAAGGCGCCCAAAAGGATGGTGTTGGCGGCGCGGGCATTACCCAAATCTTCAGCAAATCCACCGGCATCCAGAGCATAACCATCGGCGACTTTTCCCAGTATTTCCGCCGGAGTTTCCTTGGCGTAGGCCGTCTGCGCTCCTTGGGTGCGGTTGAGGCAGGCGAAGGGCGGTACGATCTGCTGGGTATCGGCGATGAAAATACCGGTATCCGGTTTGAGGAACGGCAGCCACCGCAGTCCTTCGGCCCATTCCAAGGCAATCAGGATATCGGCCTCTCCCATGGGGATGGTCGGGGACCAGACCTCTTCGCCGAACCGGACATGGCTGAACACGCCGCCGCCCCGTTTGGCCATTCCGTGGACCTCACTTTGCTTAACTTGATATCCCTGGGTTTGGCATAATAGCGCCAGCACCTTGGAAATCATTATCACGCCCTGGCCGCCGACGCCGACGATCAGGACGTTTTTCGTCAATTTGGCGTCTTTTCTTTTGGCGCCCTTTCTGGGCTTGGCGTCCTGAACGGTTAGTTTGTCCATTTTCTCATACTCACGATAATGCTGTGGTTTCCGCCTGAGGCGCGAGGGGCTGGATACAATCCGACGGGCAAATCTGAGCGCACAGCGTACAGCCGATGCAGGATACGGGATTGATTTCCACTTTGTGTTTATCTTCGAACAATTCATCGATCCAGGTAATCGCCGGACAGCCCAAATTCATGCAGGCCTGACAGGCGGTGCAGGTGGCGGGATTAACCACCAGGGTCGGTCCTTTAATCTTAACCGGGTCGAGGACGCAGGGCCGTTGCGCTATCAGGACGGACACGCCTTTGTAGTCGGTGGCTTCCCGAAGGGCCTGGAAGAGAACGCCGGTGTCATAGGAATCGACGATTTTCACCCATTTGACGCCGACCGAATTGCAGAGCTCTTCATAATCGACTTCGTGGGTTTCTTCACCTCGAAGCGTTTTGCCGGTGCCCGGGTGATCCTGACCGCCGGTCATGGCGGTGATTTTGTTGTCCAGAATGACGACGGTGATGTTGGCATCATTGTAGACGGCGTCGATCAGCGGCGGGATGCCGGAATGAAGGAAGGTGGAATCGCCGATGGTGGCGACCACGGGCCGGTCCGAGGTGTTGGCCTTGGCCATGCCGATGGCATTGCCGATGCTGGCGCCCATGCAGACCGTGGCGTCGATGGATTTCAGCGGCTCGACGGCGGCTAATGTATAACAGCCGATATCACCCGGCACCAAAGCGTTGATGGCCCTGAGCGCCATGTAGCTGGTGGTGTGGGGACAACCGGCGCAGAGCACCGGGGGACGGGCGATGGGCTCCACATCCCAATCATGGGCGGCGGGGGGCGTATCCACCAGGCCGGCTTTCGCCAGTCCTTCGCGGACCACTTCCGGCGACAACTCGCCGACGCGCGGGAACAAGGATTTGCCTTCCACGTCGATGCCCATGGCGGCGATTTCCACTTCAAGAACCGGTTCAAGCTCTTCGACCACGATGACCCGATCGACACTTTCACAGAATTCGCGGATGAGGCTTTCGGCCAGGGGATAGGACGCCGCCAGCTTCAGGATGCTGGCGTCGGGCACTACTTCCTTAACGTAGGGAAAGCAGGTGCCGTGGGTAATGATGCCGTAAGATGCGTCGCCCTCGTCCCAACGATTGAGGGGCGAGTCGGAAAAATATTCCGTCAGCTTTTCGACCCGCTCCACCACCAGCGGATGGCGGATGCGGGCGTAGCCTGGAATCATCACTGTTTTCTTCGAATCGTCCACCCAGCCTTTGGCTTCCACTTCTTTTCTGGGGCCGACCATAACGGGGCTTCTGGTGTGAGATAGCCGCGTCGTCGCCCGGACGATCACCGGGGTATCGAAACTTTCACTGAGATCAAAAGCGAGGCGGGTAAATTCCAAAGCTTCTTGCGCGTCCATGGGCTCCAAAACGGGAATGTTGGAGAGCCGGGCAAACACGCGGGTGTCCTGTTCGTTCTGTGAGCTATGAAGACCAGGGTCGTCACAAACCACGATGACCAGACCGGCATGGACGCCGATATAGGTGACCGACATAACGGAATCCGCGGCCACATTCATGCCGACATGTTTCATCGAGGCCATGGCCCGGACACCGGACAGGGAAGCGCCGATGGCGGTATCGACTGAAACCTTCTCGTTGGTTGCCCACTGGGCCACCACGTCGTCGGCGTCATAAGTCGCCATGTTCTCCAGGATTTCAGTGCTGGGCGTGCCCGGATAGGCGGCCGCCACTTTGACGCCTGCTTCCCAGGCGCCGCGGGCGATGGCTTCATTGCCGGTCATGGGTCGCGGCTGGTCTGCCAGCTTTTTGCTGGTCCGCGCAGAATCGAGCTTATTCATCGGATCCCCAGTGTAATATATATGCGTTACTTCAATGGCGTTCGTGCAAATCTAAAACGTGTCTACGAATTTGCAACAGCTGCCGTGTTGGTCAAAACACCCTTATCGTTCCTCGCGCCTCCAGGGCCACAAGTTACGTCGTAGTATCGGCGTAAATTTGCTTCTGGGGCAGACGGTCAGATGTTATGCGGCAACATGTAGAGGTTTTCTTTGATTTGAGTCAAGAATTACGGTGCTTAGGCTTAATACTTAGGTATATTAAAAAGTAGTCGAAATTTCCCGAAAACGTAGTATTTACTGCCAAATACCCTCGATACGGACCGCTGTTGGGATGGAGAAATCAAACATGATTAGTGGGTCAAAAAACGCCGACAGCGCCGTATCCCAACTGCTTGAAAATAGGAGATATCCCGGATCCTGGCCCGGTTTTCCGCCGGATCTGGCTCCTCAGACGGAAGACCAGGCCTACGACCTGCAGGATGATCTGCATCGGGCCATGACCAATGCCGGATTTGGCCAGCGGATCGGCTGGAAAATCGGCTGCACGACACCGGTCATGCAGCAGCTGATGAGCGTGGATCATCCCTGTTCCGGGGGCGTATTTGCCGCTTTTGTCCGATATGGCCACTGGTCCTTTCCTTATGGGGATTTCAACCGGGTGGGCGTTGAATGTGAGATCGCCGTCAAACTAGGCTGGGATTTACCCCTCGCGGACGCCCCCTACACCAAAGAAGCCGTTGCCGAAAAGGTCGTTGCCTGCATGGCCGCCATGGAATTGGTGGACGACCGCTATTCGGATTTTCTGACCGTGGGAAATCATACGTTGGTGGCCGATGATTTTTGCAACGCCGGCTGCGTATTGGGTGATGAGGTGCCCGACTGGCGATCCCTCGACCTGGCGGCGGTGGAAGGACGCACCATGGTCAACGGCGAGGAACGGGGAAGAGGTTTCGGCCGCGACGTTTTGGGCCATCCGCTGGAAGCGCTGACCTGGCTGGCCAACGCAAAGGCAGCCCGTGGCCAGGCATTGGCGGCGGGCGAATTTGTCCTGCTGGGCAGTCTGGTGGAAGTGCAGTGGCTTCAACCGGGAGATCGGGTTGAAATGCAAATGGAAGGTCTCGGCAGCGTTACCGCCGAGTTTCCCGGATCGTGAACCTCACTGAAAATTGAAATATATTATTACAAAAAAACACTCGAAAAACGCCAAATTTACCGCCATTTTAAAATCTATAGAGACTGAATCTAATTCGATGGAATTGCCGTGCATCACAGGATAGTCGAACAGGTATTGGCCAATTTGGACGATGAGCGGGCCCGTTATTTCGGCCTCATTTTCCAGATGCTGGAGCACGACCCCCGCGCCAAGCCCAATCCCAATGTCCTCTACACGGTGCTTAAGGAAACCGTGCCGATGATTCCGCCCTATTTGGAGGCGACGGATTTCCTCAATTTGCTGTTCGCCTTTATTCATGAAAATGAACAGAAACTAACCGCCATCATGTTTTCCGGCCAATTCGTGACCGATCCTGGCATTGTTCGGAAAGTGACCGACCAATTTGTCAACCAAGTGGTGGCGATGACTTTCGATATGCACAGTCAGGGTCAGATCAAAACCGGCGAGCCGACCGTCAGGCGTTACAGCTGGCCCTACGAAAACGCCGATTTCCCCTTCGCCGACTAAATATAAGCTTTACTGCTGGCCCGGTGGGCCCTGTTCCTGGCGGCGGTTGGTGGCGCGGAACAGGTAGTGGCGGAGGACCGGTTGGATCAAATAGAGCATCGCCATTTCATCCATAATTCTCTTTTCTTCGCTATCGGCCGGCGGTAAGCCGTTCAGGAGGGTTTTGGCTTGATCATCGCCTTGTAATGCCTTGAGGGCCAGGAGGCCCCATTCGGTGTACTTACCGCCATTAATGGATTTATGCAGCTCCGCTACCCGATGCTCGAACTCGTCCAGCAGCGCGCCCCAATATTCGACGTCGTAATTGTTCTTGAGATCATTTGTGAGTTCTTGAATCTGTTCGGCAATTTCGGCCGCAGCCTTTTCCGCCATCGTTTGTCCCTTCCAATTTCCCGCGCCCGTCGTTAACGGCCGCTATTGCCGGACCACTGATAGCGAAATCCACCCGTTCTGTCAGGTGGATTCAAGCAAGGACACTGGCAAAGATTTAGAATTCCTCGCTTCTGATGTCGAGATCGATCCTTTCGAGATCGGCCAGCAGCATATCTTCTTCCTGATCGTCAATATCGACGAACCGGACGGCGATGCCGTCATCAAGGGAACGGGATACCTGAGCGTTCAACTCTCCGACATCTTCGATCTGCAATTCAACCGTATCATCGGTTTCCAGGTCGTGATCGATTTCGATCGATGCGCCACCGGCTGAAACATCGCGTATTTGCACATTTTGCGCCTCGTCATTGACGATCGCCTGCGCCGCATTGGCGACTTTCATTCTTTTATGCCGGCGTTTTTCATCTGTACCGCCAGTAATTGACACTTTGACCTCCTATTTCCGTACTCGGAAAGGATAGTTCATAACCATTTGGATTTTTCGTCAATCCTAAATTTTGTAAAAATTCGGGCTGCCTTCCGTCACCGGTAAGTCAAAAAAAGAGGAGCCGGACGGCTCCTCCTGATTAAGTTTCGTTGAAAATGCCGGAAATCGGCCTAATTGCCTTCGAATTGAGGCTTTTCCTTAGCAACGAAGGCGTCAAATGCACGGGTGAAGTCCTGGGTCTGCATGCAGATGGCCTGGGCCTGGGCTTCGGCTTCGATGGCTTCGTCGACACCCATATTCCATTCCTGATGGAGGGTTTTCTTGGTCATGGCGTGGGCGAAAGTGGGTCCGTGGGCCAGGCGATGGGCCTGCTTCTGGGCATGGGCCAGTACTTCTTCCGGGGCGACCACTTCATTGTAATAGCCCCATTTATCGGCTTCTTCCGACGTCATCATGCGGCCCGTATAGAGCAGTTCGGATGCCCGACCATGGCCGATGATGCGGGGCAGCATGGCGCAAGCGCCCATATCGCAACCAGCCAAACCGACGCGGACGAACAAAAAGCCGACCATGCTTTCGGGCGTGCCGTAGCGGAGATCGGAGGCCATGGAAATAATAGCGCCGGCGCCGGCGGCGATGCCGTCAATGGCGCAGATAATCGGCTGAGGGCATTTACGCATGGCTTTGACCAGATCGCCGGTCATACGGGTGAATTCCAACAGGCCGTTCATGTCCATCTTGGTCAAAGGGCCAATAATCTCATGGACGTCGCCGCCGGTGCAGAAATTGCCGCCGGCGCCGGTAAAGACGACGGCCTTAACTTCATCGACATATTGCAGCTTGATGAACAAATCGCGCAATTCCGAATAGCTTTCGAAGGTCAGCGGATTTTTGCGTTCCGGTCGGTTGAGGGTGATGGTGGCGACGCGGTCTTCCACATCCCACAAAAAATGTTCAGGTTGAATGTCGGAAAGGGGTATCTTGTACATATTCTCTATCCTCTCGGGTAAAATTTACTAAGTCGGTTAGTCAGACATGGTGAGGCCGCCGCTGACGCTCAGCACTTGGCCTGTGATGTAGGATGATTCCGGAGCCGCGAAAAACATCACCGCATTGGCGATGTCGTCCGGCGTCGCGAAACGGCGGAACGGGATCGCTTTTTCAAACGCCTCCACCAGTTTTTCCGGGCGGGTGCGCAAAAGCGGCGTGTCCGTCGGTCCCGGCGCAACGCAATTGACGTTGATCTGGGCGCGGGCGACTTCTCTCGCCAGGGATTTGGTGAAAGCAATAATGCCGCCTTTACCGCCGGCGTAGACGCTTTCGCCGGAACTGCCGACACGGCCAGCATCTGACGAAATGTAGATGATCTTACCATTGCCGGTCTCGGTAATGGTGTCCAGTAGCGCATGGGTCAGTTTGACCGGACCGGTATAGTTCAGCGAAACGTTCCAATCGAATTTGTCGGGATCGCTTTTGGCGAAGGGCTCGATATCGCCGCCGCCTGCCGCGTTGATCAAAATGTTGATCCCGCCGGTCTGCTCGATAGCTTGCCTGGCAAAATCCTTAATGGCTTCACCGTCGGTGATATCCAGCTTGACGAAGATCGCTTCACCGCCGGAATTGTTAATTTCCTCGACCGCCTTGGCGCCCGAAGCTTCGTCGATGTCGGCGCAGACAACTTTAGCGCCCGCCGCAGCCACTTTATTCAAAATCGCATTGCCGATACCCGAGGCGCCCCCGGTTACAACAGCCGTACTTCCGTCTAAATTCACGTCACTTCTCCAATAAAATTAAATCAATCAATTGTTTTCAAAAAAAGCCGCCACCCGGTTTTGGGTGTCGGGGTTCTGTACCAAGTCGAGGCTGACCTCAATCTCCTTGGCGAAGCCGTCCTGATTTGAGTCGAGCGCCGCCGCAATGCATTTTTTGGCCGCCAAAATGGCTGCCGCAGACAGGCCGGACCAGCCGTCGATCAGTTCATCCGCCGTTGACGACAGGTCTTCTCGGGGAACCGACCATTGGACCATGCCCAATGCCAAAGCCGTTTTCCCGTCGACGATATCGCAAGCCAAAATGATCCGGTTGGCAACGCTGGGACCGCAAAGCTGGGTTATTCTTTGAGTACCGCCGGCGCCCGGGATCAGACCGAGGCGGCCTTCCGGCAGTCCCAGCTTGGCTTCATGGGCGGCAATGCGAAGATCGCAGGACAGGGCAAGTTCAAAACCGCCGCCCAAAGCCGCACCGCCGATTTCCGCGACGGTAAGCTTGGCCATTTTTTCCAGACGGCCGAACAGGCGATGAAATGTCTGTAAATAGGCTTTGTACTGTTCAGGACTTTCGCCGCTTTCCATACGTTGCCGGTATTCCTTGAGATCGGCACCGGCGCAGAAAATTTTCTGATCGCTGCGGATATGAAGAATACTGGTCTGGTCGTTCTCTTCGAGTTGATCCAAGATTTTCTCGAATTCTTCCAGCCAGGCGTGTCCGATGGCGTTGGCCGGCGGATGGCTTAACGTCAGGACCGAAACGCTGCCCTGGTGCGATAGCTCAAACATTCCTATTCCCCCCAAATTCATCCAAATCGTTAACGGGTGTAATCAAAAATTACTTTATACCTAAAATATTAGCTTTACGAACGTTTTTTCGCTTTGACCAATATCAAGCGGCTTCTGCCGATTGCATGTTAGCGTATTCACTGCATAATTCGCATTGCTTCCAGCAAAAAACTTTTTCGAAATCGTATTTGAAAGCTGCACGTATGAAAAAATTCCGCACGGAGAAAATCGTCTATTCGGGCGAATGTGATCCTCAGCGTATCGTCAATTATCCTAACTATTTTATCTGGTTCGACCGCAATTGTCAGAAACTGTTTAATTCGGTGGGTCTGCCTTTTGTGGAAATGTTCAAAAAATATGACAGCGACGGTGTGCCATTGATAGAGGCAACCTCGAAATTCAAGGCGCCGGCACGCTGCGACGATGTGGTGGAAATTGAGACCTGGGTCGATCAGTGGAACGGCAAGATTTTTATCGTCGAACACAGATTAATCAAAGATGGCGACGTCATCATCGAGGGGCGGGAGACCCGCGCCTGGGTGGTGCGTGATTCATCTCGTCCCAACGGTATCCGCGCCGCCGAAGTGCCCGAGGACGTCATTCAAAAATTTTCCGATTAGGGATTTTCCGTTTAGGGTTTCTCAGACTAGGTATTTGCAATGTTCAAAAACAAACAAAAAGCCACGGTATTGTTCAGCGACTGCGATTCGACGCTGATCATTTCCTATCCCAACTACTTCCATTGGTTCGACCGGGCCACTCAGCAACTATTCTTCGAGGCCGGCGCCAGCTGGTCCGATGTGTGGCGGGACTACGATCTTGTCGGTTTTCCCCTGGTTGACGTTCAGGCGAGCTTTTCGGGCCCGGCGCGGCAAAATGAAGAAATTGAAATCGAAAGCTGGATCGAGGAGTGGCGGGACAAGACATTCGTCGTTAAGCATGTCGTGACCCTGAACGGTGACGTTCTGGTGGAAGGTTCTGAGATCCGGGCCTGGGCTGTTGCCGACGAAGCCGCTCCCAATGGCATCAAAGCCGCTGAAATACCCGACGATATCAAAACCCGATTTACCTGACCCAAATACCGCTTCCGGGATTACAACCGGCGCAAAAAATCGAGCGCCCGGTTCCAGGATTTTGTGGCGGCATCTTCGTCGTAGATGTCGCCCCGGGACGGGAACATGTACGCGTGCTGGGCGCCGGGATAGATGAAAATTTCGGCGTCGTCCAATTCTCCGCAGGCCGTGATGATCTGATTAACTTCGCTCATGGGTGCGACTTCGTCGGCATCGCCATAGTGAAAGCTGAGGGGGCTGCCGGCTTGCCGAAATTCATCCAGATGCCGTTCCACAGCGGTACCGTGAAAGCAAACGCCGCCGTCGATCCCCAGCCGCGTCGATCCCAACAACGCAAAAGCGCCGCCGAAACAGAAACCCATCACGGCGACCCTGCCATTGCATTGGGGGTGCCCTTTTATTTCTCCAATCGCCGCGTCGACATATTGCAGGCCTTCATCGCGGTCGTAGTCTGCCGCCCGGGCGATACCTCGTTGGTAGCCCTCTGGCGTACTGGGAAGCGGCCCCGGGTCGACGCGCCAAAACATATCTGGCGCCACCGCCGGATATCCCGCCGCCGCCAAATCATCGCAAATTTTCTCGATTTCATCGGTGACACCGAAGATTGCCGATACGACGACCACGCCCATGCCCGGATTCCCCGTTGGGGCGGAAAAATACGCCGGGATAGACTTATCCTTGAACAAAAATTCAGATTTTCTACCGTTCATCCCTTGAAACCTTTCCGAGTCAAAAATAAAGTATACCCATTCGACGGTTCAGTAAGTCGGCGACGGGAAACGTGACCGGCTTTTTCTAGGTAAAGGCCACAACTAGCAACATTATCTGAGTGTGGCATATTTTATGGGATTGCAATCAATTTACAGGCCTGTAGAGAGACAAAGATATGGCTAAAGCAAAGCCGAAGAAAAATGCCGGTTTTCTTGGAAAAATTAAAGAGGTGCTGCACGTAGAGCCTGAGGCGGACGGCATGAGCGCCGCTCATCAGGATAGGCGGCAACGGAAACTTCAGTTTCCAGCGGATGCGGAACGACGCGCCTCGCGCCATGGCCGGCGTGATACAGACGACCCAAACAAATCTGTCTGGTAAAAAAATGTAGTAAAAAAGTGTACCAGGAATAATTTATCGAAATTTCGATAAATTATTCCTGGTACACTTTTTAAATCCCGCCAATTTATCCCGCCAAACTAACCGGTGAGGCCTTTTTCCATCAACGAATTCAAACGCTGAGCAAAGGCGGCTGGGTCGTCAACGCTCTCCCCTTCGACGATGCGGGCCTGATCGAATAAGACGAGCGCCGCATCGGCAATAACCTGTTTCTTTGCGGCGTTGTCGACCGAGTCAGTCAATTTTTTGATCAGAGAATGGCCCGGATTGAATTCCAGAATGCGGGCGGTGGTGGGAATATCCATATGACCCTGCATTTTCAACATGCGTTGGAGGTGCAGGTCCATATCGCCCTCCGCGGCCACCAGGCAGACGGCGCTCTCGGTTAACCGGTCGGACGCCCGGACGTCTTTGACGGTCTCGCCGAGCGATTCCTTAAAGGCCAGAATAAGTTTGGCGACGGCGGCGTCATCCCAATTGTCGGCATCAGTACTATCGTCGCCGTCATCGTCTTTTTTACCTTCCTTCTCGATATTCGATAGATCGATGCCGCCGGCGGTCACCGAGGTAAAGCGTTTTTCCTGATAGGCGGCGACGGCCGGCAGCCAAAATTCATCGATAGGATCGGTCAGCAGCAATACCTCGACGCCGCGCGCCTTAAAGCCCTCCAATTGCGGACTGGCGCGGAGGGCCTCCGGCGTATCGCCGGTGATGTAATAAATCTCCTCCTGGCCGTCTTTCATTCGTTGCACGTAATCGGCAAGACTGACCAGATCCTCATCGGAGCCGGCGGTCGAACGGAACCGCACCAACTCAAGCAGCTTGTCATGGCTCGAGTGGTCCTCATAAAGTCCTTCCTTGAGGACGGCGCCGAAATTGTTCCAAAAGACGGTATATTCTTCCGGCTTTTTCTCCGCCTTTTTCTTCAGCTCGCTGAAGACTTTTTTGACCAAGGCAGACTTAATGCGGGTGACTACGACATTGTGCTGCAGCATCTCGCGGCTGACATTGAGGGGCAGATCCTCGGAATCGACGATACCCCGGACAAAGCGCAAATAGCTCGGCATAAGGTCTTCGCAATCGTCGGTGATAAATATCCGTTTGACGTACAGTTTCACCCGGTGCTTGCGTTCCGGGTTCATCAGATCGAAGGGCGGAGACGAGGGCACAAACAGCAGGCTGGTATACTCGATTTTCCCCTCGGCCCGATTGTGCAGGGTCAGCCATGGGTCGTCGAAGACATGGCCCACATGGTGATAGAACTCTTTGTACTGTTCCTCCGTAATATCTTTTTTCGGACGCGTCCACAGGGCGGAGCCGGCATTGATCTGACTTTCGCCTTCCTTTTCGGCCAGCATGATGGGAATCGAAATGTGATCCGAATAGGTTTTGACGATATTGCGGATACGCGTTTCCTCGATGAATTCTTTTTCTTCCTTTTTCAAATACACCGTGACGGTGGCGCCCTGGCTGTCCCGTTCCGTTTCCGTAATCGTAAAAGCACCGACGCCGTCCGACGACCATGCCCAGGCCCGTTCGTCACCGGCCTTGCGCGTCACCACTTCGACTTTCTCGGCGACCGAAAAACAGGAATAGAAGCCGACGCCGAATTGCCCGATCAAGGCGGCATCTTTTTGTTCATCGCCGGAGAGGCTATCCAAAAAGGCCGTGGTGCCCGACCGCGCAATGGTGCCCAGATTTTCGATCAGCTCGTCCCGGTTCATACCGATGCCGTTGTCGGCGACAGTTATGGACCGGTCTTTTTTGTTGGTTGAAATATCGATTTTGAAATCGGTGCCTTCGTCCAGCAAACCGGGAGCCGTCAAGGCCAAATAGCGGAGTTTGTCACAGGCGTCGGACGCGTTTGAAATCAATTCACGCAAAAAGATTTCCTTGTTGCTGTAAAGCGAGTGAATGACAAGGTTGAGAACTTTGGCGACTTCCGCCTGAAACTCGAGTTTCTCTTCCTGCTGATTTTCCTTAACTTTTCCGTCTGACATTTCGATTTCCCGTAAGCATGAACAAATTAACGATAAAATAGATTGGGTGAATAGACTGGATATTCCAGTTTCGAGCCCTCATATGTATCTATAGGACGGGATTCGCAAGTCCTGTTCCGGCTGCCGGTTGAAAATTCCCCTATATCCACGAATTTCAACCGAAAATGACGGTAATCAATGCAATTTTTCGGCAAACGTAGTTGTATGTACGGTGACCGGATAGGAGTGGTTTCAGGGGTAAACATTCAAAATAGCCGTTTGTTAGTCTTCCTGGGGACAGACGTTGAGACAAACTGGTAAGCGTTGCCAAGTTGTATTGATATCTGTCAGAATAGCCGCTTCCAAAGTGTTCCGATCTCAGGTCCTATGACGCGAACAACCAAAGAAAAGAGTGGTCATGCAAATACCAATTCAAATTTCCTTCAGAGACTTCCCACATTCAGATGCCGTAGAGGCGAAAATCCGCGAAAAGATCGAAAAACTGGAACAGTATACCGACCGGATCATATCATGCCGGGTCGTCGTCGAGGCGCCGCATCGTCAGCATCACAAGGGCAAGCTTTACCATGTGAGGGTGGACCTCTCGTTGCCAGGAGATGAAATTGTGGTCGCCCGCGACCCCAAGGATAACCATGAACACGAGGACGTATATATTGCCATTCGCGACGCCTTTGAGGCCGTCCGCCGTCAATTGAAGAAAAAATTGCGGCAGAAACGCGAAAAACATACGAAGGGTGCTCCCATCCAGGAAATCGGCGCTTAGTCAGCCGATCCCGAATCTGAAAATAATTTTGGGTAAAGGGAGCACCAAAACCCACGGAGCCGCACGGTATGAAGAGTGGTGGTTTCGAAGAGAAACGCTCACGTCTCATCGAGGAAATCAATCGGGAGGCCGGCAGCACGGCCAATTGGACCGGCCGGAAGACCTTCAGCCCGGCCGTCATGGCGGCGATGGCGGCTGTCCCCCGTCATGAATTCGTGACCGATGACGACCGAGCCTTCGCCTATGTCAACCGGCCAAGGGGGATCGGCTTTGGCCAAACCATTTCCCAACCCTACATCGTCGCCCTGATGAGCGATATTCTCGACCTCCAACCCTACGATAAGGTGCTTGAGATCGGTACCGGCTCCGGCTACCAGACGTCCGTGCTCGCCCAACTGGCGGGGCGGGTTTTCAGTATGGAGATTATTCAGGAATTGGCCGAGGCGGCAAGGGTGCGGATCGAAAGGCTGGCCGGGGACGACCCGGCCTATGCCAAAATTGAGTTGCAGGTCGGTAACGGCCGCGACGGCTGGCCCGACCACGCTCCCTATCAGGCAATCATGGTGACGGCGGCCTCGGACGACATTCCGCCGGCTTTGACCGAACAGTTGCTGCCGGGGGGCCGCATGATCGTTCCGGTGGGCCGTCCCGAAGGCCCGCAAAATCTGGTGCTGGTGACCAAGGACAACGATGATGCCGTCGAAAAGCAGACGGTTTTGCCGGTCGCTTTCGTTCCTCTGGTGAAAAACTAGTCTTAAGAAATTGGAGAGCTAAACAAAAATGGACTTGCCCAGGCAGCCTTAAAGTCGGACTTTTATCCTATGCAGATCACCACAGAACGCGCCCAGATCGTTGCCGTGCTGGGCCCGACCAATACCGGTAAAACCTATCTCGCCCTCGAGCGCATGCTGGGTCATTCAAGCGGCATGATCGGTTTTCCCCTCCGCCTCCTGGCCCGCGAAAACTACGACCGGGCGGTGGCGCTGAAAGGCGCCCGTCAGGTGGCGCTGATCACCGGTGAGGAAAAAATCATCCCACCCTACGCCAAGTATTTTTTCTGCACGGTGGAATCCATGCCGCTTGCCAGAAAAGTGGCGTTTCTGGCGGTGGATGAAATCCAGATGTGCGCCGATGCCGATCGCGGCCACATCTTTACCGACCGGCTCTTGCACGCCAGGGGCGAAGAGGAAACCATGTTCATGGGATCGGAAACCATCCGGCCCTTTCTTCGAACCCTGCTGGATAGTGCCGATTTTATCACGAGGCCACGGTTTTCGACGCTGAGCTATGCCGGCGCGCGTAAGATCGTTCGGCTGCCGACCCGGAGCGCCGTGGTCGGATTTTCCGCCGCCGACGTCTACGCCATCGCCGAGCTGATCCGCCGCCAGCGGGGTGGGGCGGCCATCGTCATGGGAGCCCTCAGCCCCCGCACCCGCAACGCTCAAGTGGAGATGTTCCAAAACGGCGATGTCGATTATCTGGTGGCCACTGACGCCATCGGCATGGGACTCAACATGGATGTGGATCATGTCGCCTTCGCCGCCCTGGAAAAATTTGACGGCCAGCGGCGGCGGGAACTGTGGCCCGAGGAACTGGCGCAAATCGCCGGTCGGGCCGGTCGTCACATGAGCGACGGCAGTTTCGGCGTCACGGCGGATGCCGGTGAAATTCCGCCGGAGACGGTCAACCAAATCGAAGAGCATTCCTTCGCGCCCATCAAAAATATTTACTGGCGCAACGGGTTGCTCGACTATTCGTCGTTGGAAAATTTGATCCAAAGTCTTGGACTGCAACCTGAACGCCCCGGTCTGGTGAAGGTGCGAAAAGCCGCAGATGAGCAACTGCTGACGGAACTGTCCCGCGATACCGGCATTCAATCGCGCGCCCAGGGTGACAATCGGCTGCGTCTATTGTGGGAAGTCTGCCAAATACCGGATTTCCGTAACGTGACGACGGGCGGGCACGTCAAACTGCTAAACCATATATTCACGGCGCTTTGCGATGGGGAAAGTCTCGACAAGGACTGGGTGGCCCGCCAGGTCGGGAACATCGACCGTACCGACGGCGGCATTGAATCCCTGGTCGACCGCATCGCCAATATCCGTATTTGGACATATATTTCCCACCGGGCGGACTGGCTGGAGGATACCGGTCATTGGCAGGAACGCACGAGAGATATCGAGGACCGGCTCTCCGACGCGCTCCACGACCGCTTGACCCAACGGTTCGTCGACCAGCGGACGGCGCTTCTGGTTAAGAGGTTGCAGGACCGGGATGTTCTCCGGGCCAGCGTTAACGGTGACGGCGATGTTCTGGTGGAGGGGCATTTTGTCGGACAGCTCGACGGTTTCAAATTTTCCGCCGATCGGACCGACAGCGAACTGGCCGGCAAGGCGGTCACCGGCGCTGCGTTCAAAGCGCTGGCCGGGGAAGTGCGCCGCCGCGCCAATGAGCTGGCGGGCGCCCCCGATGATGTTTTCGCGCTGGCAGAGGACGGACGGATTATATGGCGGGACAGCGCCGTCGCCCGTTTGAAGGCAAGTGCCGACGCTCTGTCACCGGACATCCAATTGACCGCTATCGACCTGTTGGAAACCGCGGAAAAAATAAAGATCGAAGCCCGTTTGCGGACGTGGTTGAAGGATTATATCGGCCGCCACCTCAAACCTTTGTTGAAAGCGCGCGAGGCGGACCTGACCGGCGCTATGCGCGGACTGGTCTTTCAATTGGTTGAAGGGTTCGGCGCCATCAATCGTGGTGAAGCGCGCAAACAGCTAAAGGCCCTGGAGAAAAAGGATTACGGCGGGCTGCACCGGCTGGGGGTCAAGTTGGGGCGGCGGGACATCTTTATCCCCGCCTTGCTACGGCCCAAACCGGCGGGCCTGAGCGCGCTCCTTTGGGCGGTAAAACAAGACCTGCAACCCATATTCGAATCATCGAAATCGTCGAGCTTGGCATGCGGCGGGGTCCCGCCAAAGAGGCGCAATCCCTCTACCAGGACCTAGCGCCGCCCCAACCCGGGAAGAAGGAAGATCGTGACCCGGTCGCCCTGGCCGGTAAACGGGAACCCGGCTCGGGCCGCCCCACCAAAACCCAACGCCGCGCCGTTGATAAACTGATGGGGAGGGATTGATTTTCCGATCCTTAATTATATTTGAGACTAAGGCCTGCGAAATTTGTTAAATTCTTTAGAATTGTTATAGAAAACAAATGAAGCGACTGTTAGTCTTGAGTTGAATTCTAGGTGGAGTTACCAGAATGTCCTGGAAAATTTGGTTGGACGACGACGAGTCTCTTTTGTGCAGCCTCGGTTCCGGAGAGATAACCGCCAAAGAAGTAATTGAATCGGCGAAAACGTTACCTGACTTTCGTCCGGGGCTTGATCGGCTAACAATATTCGACCATTCGGCAAAATTTTCTTCGCTCAATTTTGACGAACTTATGAAAGTTAACGATTTTGTTCGTTCAATTGAAACGCCGGGCGGCAAAAATATCTCCTCGCGGCCGACCGTCAATATTAAAGTCGCCTATGTATGCCCTGACGAGATGGGCATACTGATATTGGACCTCTTTAACAATCTGTGGGACAAGGAATCCGGCGAACAGGTCGACTACGATATTTTTTCGACCATCGAAGACGCTTTGTTCTGGCTGGAACGTCCCAATACGAAAGTTTCTCTCCCGGCGCTGGTTTAATTTTATTCCGCTGGCGGCGGCAGATCGGTCGTAAATCCGTTAGGCACCCAACTTCAATATTGTTGAAATTGCCACACTCGTTTCCTATATGCTGGTAGTTGCCTAACCGTTGTTGGCTGTTTTTCCTATTTCGATAAATTAGTGATTAAACCAAATAAATTTCGAAACTGGGTATCAAATTTAAACTATCCATCTGAGTCGCAATAATGACTAAAAAGTTGGAAGATCAAACACGACAATATTATGACGCAATAGAGGACGCGCCCATCGGAATCGTTCTTTGGGATGCGAAAGACCGATTGGTCAAATGCAATCGAGCTTTCCGCGAAATTCATGGTCAATTCGCTGACATATTGAAGCCCGGATTGAAAGCAGACGTTTTACTCCGAAGGCTGAAAGAAGCCGGACTTCAGGTATTCGAAAATGAAAAATTAGTGGATGCGGAATCCGGTCCAATGGAACGGCGAAATCGACAAACTATACCCGATGTCATCGCCGTTCACGAAGATCGATGGTTTCAGCTGCGTCGGCAAAGACTGGCGGACGGTATTTCTCCGTCTATGCAGCCGCATGTGTTTGACGCGTTCAATCGTCTGGGATTTGACAGCACTAATATCAAAGGGACCGGCATCGGTTTGACAGTCTCCAAGCACCTCACCGAACTAATGGGAGGACGGATCGGCTTTGAAAGCACCGAGGGAGCCGGCAGCAAATTCTGGATCGAGATTCCCTGTGCCGAAAAAACTAATCATTGATACTTACCGCGGCCAAATGCCGGAATAATCGCTCATCTATGGGAAAGTCCGTTATTGAGAGTAATTAGGATTGTTTTAATACCTCACTGCCGGCTTAATCCCCATGACCCGTTGATCCATACCTCTTTTTTCGTAACGCTGTACCGAACTGACGGTGGCGTTCATGGTTGGCAATCCGTCAAATGGATTTAAGATGGGTTCCGTCAAATGGATTTAAGATGGGTATTGGGCGCTAACCGATCATAAAAATAAGGAGAGCAGGCATGACCAACCACGTCTACACACCGAGTTCGGAAGAGGTAAAAAGCCGGGTCGCGCGATTCGACGACCTCCAGCAGATGACGACCTTTAAGGAATGGGAACAGATCGGTCAGGAGGCCTTGGACGTCATGTTCGCCCGTAAATTGATGCCGGTCATTCTGGACGATGATAAAAATCTGTTCGGTACGACCTCGCCCATAATCGGCGCCGCCGGCACCACCATGTTCATATCCACCATGCCGCCGGGCCAGGGTCCCTGCCTCCATTCCCACAATAAGACCTTCGAAACGTTCATCGTTTTGGAGGGCTCGATCGAATATTACATCGGCGACCCGATTGAGCATCAGGTGACCTTGAACAAGTGGGATACGTTTTCCTGTCCGCCGGGAGTCTATCGCGCCTTTAAAAATGTTGGTGAAAGCGATGCCGTCCAGTTAACGGTGATTTCCGGCCTGATAAAGGGCGAAAATGACAACTCGGTGGCGGCATCGGTGGAGCAGGATCTGAAAAATCGTTTCGGCGACGAGGTGGTCGATACAATTCGGTCCAAGGTGACATTCGATCCGCCGCAAAATACTACCGAGTAAACAATTTTACTCGGTTCATAGCGGACCATCTGGAGCAGGGCAAAAAGACACCGGCATTGATGGCGAATTAATCCTAATCTACTTTTTTTCGAAATATTACTGTCAAATTGTTGGCGGGCATATCGACCTTTTCGTCAAATGTGAAGCCATTTTCATTGGCGATAACGCTGACTTCAGTAAGGTCGCGGACACCCCATTCCGGGTTGCGGCGCTTTAGGTTTTCGCTGAACCGGGCGTTGCTGGCCGAGGTGTGGCGGCCATCGATCATAAAAGGTCCGTAAAGGATTACTGGTGCCGTCGGCGGCAGGATTGACGCGGCACCCTCGAACAATCCCAGGCACGACGGCCAGGGGGAAATGTGGATCATATTAACGCAAACAATGGCGGTGGCTTCGGTAACCTCCCACCGGTCGTTTCTTGTATCCAAATCGATAGGATCGTTGATATTCCCACCACCAATTATTTCCCGCCAGGCGACGATGCTTTCCCGATGTTCGTGTTCGGGATCGCTCGGTTGCCATTCGAGGTTGGGAAAGGCAGGTGCAAAATGGGCGGCATGCTGGCCCGAGCCGCTGGCGATTTCCAGCACCAGTCCAGTTTCCGGCAGATGTCTTTTCAGAACTTCCAGTATGGGGTCTTTATTTCGGTCCGGGGCCGGCCAGGTCAGCAATTTGTCAGTCATATTTTATCACTATTGAAATTGCATGGATTGGGCAAGAAGAGCTTGAAAGTCCGATCATATATGATAGGCAAACCGCCATGATAGACCGCTTTAAAAAATTATTTTCTTCGGACGACAAAGTATCCGATACGGGTCACAGCGACGAAGAATTGCACCTGGCCGCATCGGCCCTTTTGGTCGAAGCCGCCTGCATGGACGGCAATTTCGACGATGACGAACGGGCCAGCATTACCGGCATCCTGAAAAACCGGTTTGAGCTGTCCGAGGACGAAACCGCTACGGTGATTGCCGAGGCCGAACAGGCGGTTGAGCATTCGGGTCAGCTTTATGCGTTTACCCGGGTGATAAAAGACCGTTATTCAGACGAGGAACGGATTAGTATGATCGAAATGTTGTGGGAGGTGGCCTTCGCCGACGGCAATGTCGATCATTTTGAGGACAATTTGATCCGCCGGGTGGCCGGATTGATATTCGTTAGCGATCGTGACCGCGGCATTGCACGTAAAAAGGTGATGGCAAGACTTGGCATATCCTGATCATCCGTGTAAGAAAGGAGCCGCGCATCCGATGGGCAAAGAGTTACTAGGGATTAAACGGAGATAAATATGACTTACTTAGTCGTTGAAAATTGTATCAAATGTAAATTTATGGATTGCGTCGAGGTTTGTCCCGTCGACTGCTTCTATGAGGGTGAAAATTTTCTCGTCATCAACCCCGACGAATGTATTGATTGCGGCGTGTGCGAACCGGAATGTCCGGCCGAAGCCATTGTCCCCGATACCGAGGACGGTCTCGATCAGTGGCTGGAAATCAACACCAAATATTCCGCCGAATGGCCAAATATTACGGTTAAGGGTGAATCCCCCGCTGACGCCGAGGAATGGAAAGACAAGCCTGACAAACTCGGCATGTTGAGCTCCAATCCGGGCGCGGGCAGCTAAAAACACCGCGATCCAGGTTCAAAGTAATAGCAAAGAAAGGCAGTCCGCTCAGGCGGGCTGCTTTTCAATTGTTTCTTTGTATTTAATGGACTTAGAGTTCCGATTTACCACTGTTTGTGAACAATTGTGGCCAAGGCCTATATTTTCACTGGAAAATGTGGTATAACACTCCCGCCGGTCGTTTGATCGGCTTCGTGCTGTTGGACGCGTAGCTGACGCACCTGGGATCAATCTATCGGGAAAATCGAATATTTGCCCCGATGTATCGAGATTAGACGGAAAAATCCGCATAAATGCTTGAGGAGTAATAAAGTTTCGTCAGTTACCCGTATCAGAAACCGGGAAATTCAAAGTGAATCGAGTGCCGTTTCGACGTAGCGGCCAAGGCGGAAGTTTGGGTCGGAATTTTGACCTTTCCTGGTGGAAAGACAATTCGAATTCAACTGGAGTGAAAATTTTAGTATGGCGACTGCAAAGAAAAGCAAGAAAGATAAACTGGAATTCAAGGCCGGCGACTTTGTCGTTTACCCGACCCACGGCGTGGGTCAGGTGCAGGGCATCGAAAAAGAGACCATCGGCGGGCACGATCTGAGCCTCGTCGTGGTGACTTTCGACAATGACCGCATGACTCTCAGGGTGCCGACCAACAAAATGGCGACATCCGGCCTCCGGCGGGTCTCGAGCCGGAAAATTATGGATCAGGCGGTGACCACCCTTAAAGGCCGCGCCCGGGTCAAGCGCACCATGTGGAGCCGCCGCGCCCAGGAATACGAAGCCAAGATCAATTCCGGCGATCCGGTTCTCATCGCCGAAGTGGTGCGCGATCTGCACCGCAATGTGGGACAGCCCGACCAATCCTTCAGCGAGCGCCAAATTTACGAGGCCGCTTTGGAGCGTCTGGCCGGCGAATTCGCCGCCGTCGAAAGCATTGATAAGGAAAAAGCGACGGAAAAACTGGAAGAGGTTCTCCAGGCCGCGTGATTTTTGCCCCTCTTAATTAGTAGCCCCTCAAGTTAGTAGCTCCTCAAGCGCCGGGCACCCTCCGGGTGCTTGGCTCATGTGCCATAAGGCGCGGCGCGCGGTCGCGCTTGCCAAAGTTCAGAAATGAACTTTGATTTGGAGTTTAGTGAACAGACTTTTGAAGCCCGCGACTGCGGGCCGGCGCTCCTGCGCCGTGAGCCAAGAGAGCGGAGCGATCGCCCGGCGCCTGAGGGACAAAAATATGTTAGAATCCAGAGATGATCGAAAAAATCATCTCTGGTGGGCAGACAGGTGTTGATCGGGCAGCATTAGACGCGGCGTTGCGGCTGGATATCGATTGCGGTGGCTGGTGTCCGGCGGGACGATGGGCCGAAGACGGTGAAATTGCTGATAAGTATCCCCTGCAAGAGACCGATAGTCCCGATCCGGTGGAGCGAACCAGCCTCAACGTAGCCGAAGCCGACGGAACGCTTTTGCTTACCGATGGAGAGTTGGACCAGGGCTCTAAACTCTGCCGGGAGTTGGCGCCCAAGTTGAAAAAACCCTGTCTCGTGTTCGATTTTGCCGGTCACGGCCATGTTGCCGATGTGCGGGATTGGGTGACAGACAACAAAATTGCGACCCTTAATATCGCCGGTCCCCGGGAAAGTAACATGCCGGGCATCTACGAACTATCCATCGGTTTCCTAACGGAGCTGTTCGGCAGTTTGAAATAACCAGTATTACTCAACCACCATCTTAACCAGTTGCCCGGTGCGCAGGCGGTCCTGGGGATTGAGCCCGTTGAGAACCCGGAAGCGCTCCTCGCGGAAATCCTTAAACGGCATGCGGCTGACAAACGAAGCTACCGTATCACCTGCCTTAACGGGTCTAATGGCCAGTCTCTGCGGTTTATAACGGGCGGCTTCGGCTTCGGTGATGTCACGCAGGCTGAACGTGGTTTGCCTCAGACCCAGCGACAGGCGGTTGGTGAGATGGGAAGGCGTCAGGAAGACAAGGCGATAAATCCGTTCACCCGTACCCCGGGCGACGACGAACCGAAGATCGATGGTCCGACCCTGGCGGCTGAGACGGGCGGTTCCGGTGGCGCCCTGTTTACCGTTAATGGTGAGGGCCTCAAGACTCGACAATCTGAGTTTCCTCACCCAGACATTCTGGATATAGGAGGTGAGGCGGCCTTTGTAGGGTTTGCGCGCCATGTCGAACTGAATGATCGATCCCTCCGGACCCCGCGCCACCACGGCCGATGGCGAATTGAACAGGCGAAATCCTTGCGGCACATCGAAACGAAACCTCATTTTGGGGTGAATGAAGGCGGTGCCGCGGATAAATCCCTGGTCGGGATCGTCCCCGTACATTATCCCATGAAGCTTTTCCAAATAATCGATGGGCCCGGTAAAGGTGCCGGATTTGGAGCCCGCCGCCTGTTGGATGGCCCGTTGCACCCGCTCCAGCGTCCTGGGGTGAGTGGACGACATGCTGATCTGGTCGACGGATTGTTCCTTCTTGCCCTTCAACTTCGCTTGGAATTGGCTGTGGCGGCGCAACTTGGTCAGAAAGCTGGCCATCGCCTTGGTGGTGTAGTTGCCCCGTGACAGGTATCTGACGCCCAGAGAATCGGCCTGGAACTCCTGGTTTCTCGAATAGGATTTAAGCGCGGTGTGGCTGATGACGTTGGCCAGATCGCCGGCGGCACCGCCCAGCAGTATGCCGGCGGCGAGGGAACCGACACCGGCCAAAATGCTGCCGCCGTAACGTTGGGCGGTATGACGGGCGGTCACATGTCCTATTTCATGGGCCATGACGCCCGCCAGTTCGGCCTCGTTGCCGGCCAGGGCCATGAGCCCGCGGGTGACATAGACATAACCGCCGGGCAGCGCGAAGGCGTTGATTTGATCCGAATTCAGGACGGTAAAGGTCCAGCCGATATTGGGCATTTCCGATTTCTGCGCCAGTTTGTTACCGATCTTATTGACATATGATGTGACCACCGGGTCCTTGTACGCTCCCGAGAATTGTTTGAGGATTTTGGGATGTTCCTCGGCGCCGATGCGTTTTTCGTCCGCCGGAGACATGAACCCGGTGAAACTCTGTTCGCCCGTTGCCGGATTGACCGAACAGCCGCTCAGCGCAGCAGTCGACAAAACAACCAGCGTAACGCCGATCAGGTTTAAAACTCTTTTTTTCATCCCAACCAATATCATTTTTCGAGAACCTCAATTTGCTCCGGATGTGTCGCGTTTATCATAGGACCGTTGTAGGATTTGAGCCACCCCCGCACCCGGATGCGTTTACCTTTCAATGTCATGGGATCGAGCGTGTCAACACCGAACAACCGCACCGCCCGGCCGGCAATGGTAATGGTGAAATCTGTCCGCCAATTGGCTCCGAAGTTGAGAAAGATTTTTTTCCTCACCTTGGCAACGTCCAGCACGCGGCCTTCCACCAGCTGAAAACCATTGATCCGCCCGGAGAGATCATCGCTCTTTCGAATTTGATAAAACGGGTGAGACCAAATTCCCAGGCGGTTATCTCTGGCGCTTTTTTCCCGGGCCAGCATTTCCGAAATTTCAGCGCGGTTGTCGGCAAAGGAGTATACCCGCGCCATGCCTTGGGTCAGGAGCTTACCCTGAATCCAAACGCCCGATTCCGTATACAGGTGCGCCAGCAGTCTGCCGTGTCGGTCCATCCGGCGCCCGCCGAAAGAAAGCAGTATTTTTTTGCCCAGGCTCAACGCTTCCAGGGCCGCTTTGGCCTGATCGGCAAGAGGCCATTTTTTGAAATGAGGCCGTCCCAATGGCAGTTTGGGCGCCTGGATTCCCACCAGGCGAATTTCGTGTGCCCGGCCGATAGGTGATGCCATCACGACGGTATCGCCGTCGACCACGCTCCGGACAACTGCAGTTTCACGCGCGGCGGACTCTTTGGCACGGCAGTCCGGAACTAAAACAAGCGCAAAAAAAATTGCCGCCCATGAAAAGATAATAATTGTTCGCATCTCACCGAGTGTCGTATCTTAAGTACACTTCCTTCAAAGCCAGGCCTGAAAGCATCTGACGTAAATAAATGGATTTTTCAAATACACAATATCAGCTTTTTCCGGAAATCGAACCGCACGCTACCGGCATGCTCGAAGTGGACGATCTGCATCGGATATACTGGGAGGTTTCGGGCAATCCGGATGGCAAGACGATACTCTTTATTCATGGCGGACCGGGCGCCGGGGCCGCCGCGGCCCATCGGCGGTTTTTCGACCCCGAATATTACCGCATTGTCGTCTTTGACCAGAGAGGCAGTGGCCGGTCAAAACCCTTCGCCGAAGTCGCTCAAAACACCACCCAACATCTTATCGGCGATATGGAGAAACTGAGAGAGTATCTTTCTATCGACCGGTGGGTGCTGTTCGGCGGTTCCTGGGGATCGTCCCTGGCATTGGCTTACGGCATCCAACATCCGGAGCGGGTTGCCGGTTTCGTCCTGAGGGGAATATTTCTTTGCAGCCGGCCGGAATTGGATTGGTTTTTGCACGGTATTCGCGCCGTCTTTCCGGAAAATTGGCGGAAATTTGCCGAATTTCTGCCGGATAGCGAACGGGCCGACCTGTTGGGCTCATATCATGCCCGGTTGACCCACGAAAACGAGGATATCTATCTGCCGGCGGCCAAGGCCTGGGCGAATTTCGAGGGGGCATGCTCCACCCTGTTGCCCAATCCCCGCAATGTGGCCGGACTGAATTCGGGACGGGCCGCCCTGGCCCTGGCGCGCATCGAAGCCCACTATTTCGTCAACGAATTGTTCCTGCCGGAAAACTATTTTTTCGATCATCTCGAGATTATCCGGACCATTCCCGCCATTATCGTGCAGGGCCGCTACGATATGATCTGTCCCATCAAGACCGCGGACGCGCTTTCCCGTGACTGGCCGGAAGCGCAGTATATTGTTATCCCCGATGCCGGTCATTCGGCTATGGAATCGGGTGTGCGCTCGGCCTTGGTGGGGGCGACGGAAAAATTCAAAAGTGGCGCGTGAGGGTTCCTGACACCGCCGTTCAACCGTCAATTTTCTTGCTTTTGACGGTCGGGGCCTTAAGATGCCCGTCGAATAGGGGAAGGAAATTCAAGTGAATAGAGTATTTTCATCGATCATTGGCTTGGCGGCGGCGCTGTTATTTGCCGTTCCCAATGCGCAGGCTGACGATGGCTTGAAGGACGACCCTGATTTTCTTTCCGTCGGTGTTGGGTATTACGATTTTAACCGTCAGAAAGAGGAAGGCGCCGAATTTCGCCTTGAATATCGGTCCGATAAGAAATTTTTCTTTTTCAAACCCTTCCTGGCGGCGGCCTATACCTCTACCAGCCAGGGTTTTGTCGGCGCCGGTGTGCTCATCGATCTTTATCTCGGCCGCCGGTTTGTCCTGACGCCGTCTTTCGCCCCCCATTATTACTGGGGCGGCAACAATAAGCTCGATCTCGGCCATGCACTGGAATTCCGTTCCCAGTTGGAATTCGCCTACCGGTTCGACAATCGGTCGCGGCTCGGCGTGGCGATTTCCCACTATTCCAACGCCAGCATCGGCGATACCAATCCAGGCACCGAAACCGCCACGGTTTATTACTCGATTCCCCTCAACACGTTCGGTAACTGATTATCCGGCGCACCCATCTCGGGTGTTTTCAGTGCTCACTCTAGAGTGATATAAATCTTCATCTCATCACGGCCCCGTAGCTCAGTCGGATAGAGCGACAGATTCCTAATACGTTAATATATAAAAATAATCAATAAAATCAATATATTAAAAGAAATTAGTTTATTTACATTGATTTACATATTTACAGAGGCCATCATTGTTTTTACACTCTTTGAATGTTAAGAGTGGTCGTCGTTGGCATTAAAATCAGCGCCCGTAGCTCAGCCGGATAGAGCACCAGATTCCTAATCTGGGGGTCACAGGTTCGAATCCTGTCGGGCGCGCCAACCCTGCCATTCACCTACAAAGACGGAGGTGGAAATTGGCTAACACCGTTGAACTCATTCCCAGCAAATTGGTCATTGAGCAAGTCGCCGCATCCCCGTTTTGGCGAATGCGCTTCAAGGTGAATGGTAAGTGGAAAGGTAAGACCACTAAGAAGAAAGATCAGACAGAAGCAGAGACGTTTGCGAGAGAGAAATATACCGAGTTAGAGATTCTAGAGAAGCACGGTATTTTCAGCGAAATCAGCAACACCGTCAGCGATGTTTCAAAAATCTACTATCAGCAATTAGTGGATTCACAAAAAAACGGTACAGGGAAACCGACATACAGATCCTATAAATCCGTCATCACCAAATATATAGATCCAATCGCCGGCAAATGGGACATACGGGCTGTTTCGAATTCGAGATTGGATGAGTACTTTTCAGCCTGTGAAAGTATTATTGGACGGCAGCCTGCAAAAGGAACGATCAACACCCATAATGTCGTATGGCGGCAGATCTTCCGTATAGCCCAGGACAGACGATGGGTAACAGCAGATGAAATTCCCCGCCTGACTATCAAAGATAAAGGCCGTGAAGGCCAAAGACGGCCAGCGTTCACACTTGAAGAATATAAACGGCTTCGTCGTTTCTTAAGAACCTATCACCAATCGGCTGACCGCTTTTCCTCCGAGTATCGGCGGCAGCTGTTGAGGGAATATTGCATCTTTCTGTTTGCGACCGGCATGAGGCCGGGCCGTGAGGTGCTGGGTTTACAATGGAAGCATATTCAGTTCGCTGATGGTCCATCCCCTGTGACATTGGTCAACCCTTTGGGGAAGACAGGTGACAGGCCAATTGTCGCAATGAACTTCGTCAAACCCTCACTACGCAGACTTAAAACGCTGACAAAGCACACCGCACCGGAGGACTTTGTTTTCGCTACCCCCAATGGAGATGCGGCAAAAGGCATGAGCCACCTCGTGTCACGGGCTTTGACAGACGCAGGCCTAAGATATGATTCACTCGGAAAGGCCAGAACTGCTTATTCATTCAGGCATACCTATGCCACTTTACTGAGGGTCTACAGAGATTTCTCGTTTGATGAGTTGGCCGAAAATATGGGTAACAGCGTTGAGATGATCCAACGCCATTATTACCAAGCGAAGACAACCGATAGAGCGAGTAGATATGCCACTGGCCGCGGCCGCCGCACACAGACGGACCGTAAGGTTGATATTATCCATGAGATGTTGAAACAAAAATTTGGAGCAGAGTTTTACGATACGCTTCGCTCTATGCTCGATGAGCATCAGTTCGAAGACGACTACATAGCCCTACGCGCTGTGGAAATTGAGATGGAGCGTTGGCAAACAGATTCATCGACCAAAGACCGTAGTGTTGCCGAAAGCATGGAATACATCATTGAGTTTGCGGTGAACCGCTACGAGGAGTTTATGAATGCTGAGAGCTTTTAAGTTGCCGAAATTGACGCACTAAATTGAACCAGCGAAGGTGCATCAATAATTTCAGGTGCATATTCACCGACAGGGTTAACCCAACCAAGAAAATCTAAACCAGAGAATTTCGACGTTAGATGAGTTTTGAGGCGATTTGGGAGATTTGAACGTAATTGAGGTATGTAGGGACTCTGTAGGTTTCAGAAGTTAGCCCCGAACGCCCAAAACTAGCAGAAGGAGCAGTTGGAATAGCTATGAAACCCGATTTGTCTAAATCAGATATTTTTGCAGGCCATGTTGTCCTGCGAACGAAGGAACATGGCATGTACGAACATTATGAGATGCCTGACCATCTGCCCGACAGTTTACGGCTTGACCGCAGGGTTGAAGAGAGTGAGACGATGTGCTCGCTGTATTTTGTGCCCGAGGACGGAGAACCCTTACTCGATTATCTGCCCGGCCAATTTTTGACTTTAAGTATAGAATTACCGGGAGAATCGAAGCCGCTCATTCGCAATTATACTTTATCCGAACGTCCGGGAGACCCGAGTTACTACCGCTTGACCGTTAAACGGGAACCGCCGCCGCCCGACCAACCGGACTTGCCTTCGGGGCTGGTGTCCGGTTTTTTATGCGACGAACTGGCAATCGGTGACACGGTCGGCGTGAAACCGCCGTCCGGGGACTTTTTCCTTGACATGGAAAGCGACCGGCCAGTTGTCCTGCTTAGCGGTGGCGTCGGATTGACTCCCATGATCAGCATGCTCAACGCCATAGTTCATTCAGGTAGTGATCGGCATGTTTTGTTTGTTCACGCTACGCAGAACAGCAAGGCCCATGCCATGCGGAGCCATGTCACGGAGTTGGCTGAAAAACACAGCAATGTAGAGACCTACTTCGCCTACGAATTTCCCACCGAAGACGATGTTCAAGGCCTTCATTATCACCTCCAAGGGTGGATCAACATGGACTGGCTGGAATCCATCGATAAGACGGAAGACGCCGACTATTTTCTCTGTGGACGGCCGGGATTTATGAAGTTGCTGTATGACGGACTGCGAGACCGGGGCGTATCACCAGGGCGCATCCATTATGAATTCTTCGGGCCGGCAACGGTGGAGATTGGTGAAGAGGATATGGCGGCTGATTACACGTAAATAGGGTGGATCACTTTCGAATAATCGGGCGTAGATTTACCGCTGAGCCGCCGAAAATCGTTCTCCGAGGTCATGTGGGCGCCCAAACAGGAGGGACGAAGTAATGTCGGTTTCGAGCATTGACGAAGTCGTTAAGGATTTCCAGCAAGGCAAAATGGTCATTCTCGTCGGCGACGATGATCGGGAAAACACGGGAGACCTGGTAATTGCGGCTGAAACGACGACACCGGACGACGTTAATTTCATGGCCAAGCACGGGCGGGGACTAATCCGTCTCGCGCTGGCGTCCGAGATCGTCGACCGCTTGAAATTGCCGCAGATGGTGACCGACAACACTTCACCTTTCGAGACCGCTTTTACCGTATCCATCGAAGCGCGCGAAGGCGTAACCACCGGGATTTCCGCGTTCGACCGGGCTCACACCATTTTGACGGCCGTCGATGAAAACACCTGCCCCGACGACCTGATCGTCCCGGGACACGTATTTCCGTTGCGGGCAAGAGACGGTGGCGTGTTGACCAGAACGGGGCAAACCGAAGGGGCTGTCGATCTATCCATATTATCCGGACTAAAACCGGCGGCCACCATTTGCGAAATATTGAAGAAGGACGGCGAACTGGCACGCCTGCCGGATATTCGGCGATTTGCCGCCGATCACGGTCTGAAGATCGTAAGAATTTCCGACCTCGTCGCCCACCGGATAAGAACGGAATCCTTTGTTCGCCGGGTGGCCGAAACCGTTCTGCCGACACCGCACGGCGATTTTCGGGTCATTGTATTCGAGAATGATCTGGACGGCAGGGAGCATCTGGCCCTGATCAAGGGGGATATCCGACCGGAACAGGATATTCCGGTGCGCGTCCACTCGGAGTGTCTGACCGGGGATGCCTTTGGTTCCTTCCGGTGTGACTGCGGCGATCAGTTGGAGCGGGCGATGGAAATCATTGATCGGGAGGGGTCGGGAGTCATTCTGTACTTGCGCCAAGAAGGGCGGGGCATCGGCCTCACCAATAAGCTCAAGGCCTATGCCCTCCAAGATAAGGGCAGGGATACGGTGGAAGCCAATGAAGAACTCGGTTTTAAGGCGGATCTCCGTGATTACGGTGTCGGCGCGCAGATACTGGCCGACTTGGGCGTCAGGAAGATGCGGCTGATGACCAACAATCCGAAAAAGCTGATCGGGTTGGAAGGGTACGGTCTGGAAATTACCGACCGCATTCCCATCAGCATCCAACCGCGGGCGGAAAATATTATCTATATGACGACCAAACACGAA
>CAZNLR010000035.1:0-6184 GCA_964574215.1 uncultured Rhodospirillaceae bacterium
TTGCTAACCATCTGACATTCATAAAGAAAATTCCTTATCTATGTCAGCCCCTTATTCTTTTATAGATATTACTGATATTGCTATTATAGTTTAATTACTTGATTTCTAGTTCAGAACTAGAATACGTTGAAATAAATATGTTATTCGGGGAAGTTAAGGGAGAAAAAATTAATGAACGCCGGCTCAAATAATACCATTGAAAAGGAAGAAGTGCTGCGTATGGCGACCGAAATCGTCTCGTCTTACGTCAGCCGCAATCAAACTCCCAGCGCACAATTGCCGGAATTAATCAGTACCGTATATGAGTCCCTGAACAATATTAGTTCACCCAATCTATTGGCCGAAAATAAGCAAAAACCGGCGGTCGCCATTCGCCGTTCTATTACGCCGGATTTTATTATTTGCCTGGAAGACGGCCAGAAATTGAAAATGTTAAAGCGCTATCTCCGAACCAATTACGATATGACCCCGGAGGAATACCGGACGAAGTGGAACCTGCCCCACGACTACCCGATGGTCGCGCCGAATTACGCGAAAAAGAGATCCGAATTTGCAAAAAATATCGGGCTTGGTAAAACCGGTAAAAGATCACGCACAAAATAAAATTTGTAATTGACGAATTGGCAAAACTCATGCCCATTGACTATTCAATGAAGAAAACGTCATGGGGGATGGCCGATGAGTACAGTTCGCGTCGAAGGACCGCCGGATTTCCCGGAACTTGTATTTTCGGATAATTTCAATGTAGCGGTGCCTTTTATTGACCGTCATTTGGACGAAGGCCGCGCCGACAAAGTCGCCATTTACACCGCCGAAGAAGAAGTCACCTACCGCCAGCTGGCCGAAAACGTCAATAAATGGGGGAATGCTCTCTCGGGCCTTGGCCTTGACGCCGGTGACAGAACACTGATGGTGGTTAAGGATTGCCCGGAATTTTATTATCTGTTCTGGGGTGCCGTTAAGACCGGCATCATTCCCGTTCCCCTTAACACCCTGCTCCGCGCCAAGGATTTCGCTTTTATCATCGAGGATTCGGGATGTCGCGCGGTTATCTATTCGCCGGAGTTCGCTGAAGAAGTAGAAGCGGCTTTAAATCAGGTTTCGAGCCAACCCGATCACATTTCCAAAGTAGAAGGCATTGCCGATCTGGCCCAACCGGCGCCGGCAGAACTAACGGCGATCGATGCCACGGCCATGTCGGAATGTTTCTGGCTGTATTCTTCGGGAACCACCGGAGAGCCCAAAGGCGTTGTTCATGTTCACCGGGATATCGTCGCTACCTGTGAGCTTTACGCCGTCAGGGTATTGGGCGAGGCTGAGGAGGACACCTGGTTTTCCGTGCCGAAACTGTTTTTCGCCTATGGCCTCGGCTGCGGCATGACGTTCCCGCTCTGGGTCGGCGGATCGGCGGTTTTGGATGCCAGGCGTCCCACTCCGGAGACGGTGACGGAAATGTTCCGCCGCTTCAAGCCGACAATATTCGCCGGTGTCCCGACATTTTACGCCGCTTGGCTGGCTGACCCCGATCTCAAAAAAGAGGACGTCTCTTCGATCCGCCGCTGCATCTCGGGCGGTGAGGCCCTGCCCACCGATTTGCAAGCGCAATGGGGCAAGCTTTGCGAGGTACCGATTTGCGACGGCATCGGGTCGACCGAAGCGCTGCACATTTACATCTCCAATAAGATTGACGATGTCCGCCCCCTGTCCAGCGGCAAGGTCGTGCCCGGCTATGAACTGAGAATTGCCGACGATGAGGGCAACGATGTTCCGGTTGGTGAACAGGGTCGGCTGTTGCTCAAAGGCCCCTCGGTGACGGAGATTTACTGGAACAACCCGGAGAAAACCGCCAACACCATCGTCGGCGGTTGGCTCGATTCAGGCGACACCTATTACCGGGACGAGGATAATTATTTTTATTACAGCGGCCGCAACGACGACATGCTCAAAGTCGGCGGCATTTGGGTTTCACCTTTCGAGATCGAATCGGCGCTGATCGAGCATGCGAAAGTTTTGGAGGCCGCCGTGGTGGGCAGAGACGATGACAAAGGTCTGGTAAAACCGGAAGCCTGGGTCGTTTTGAAAGAAGGCACCGAGCAATCTGATGATCTCGCCGAGGAAATCCGTGAACAATGCAAAAACAATTTGGCGCCTTACAAATATCCTCGCTGGATTAATTTTACCGATGAACTGCCCAAAACGGCTACCGGTAAAATTCAGCGTTTCAAATTGCGGTGAGTCCCGTTGACCGGCGTTATGTTCAGTAAATGTCTCCTCTAACCGACCAGTATTCTCTGGATGACGCCCGGCAGGTGCTGCAAACCGTATTCGGGTTCGACGATTTTCGCCACGCCCAGGCCGATGTGGTCGATGCCTTATTGCGCGGCGAACACGCCTTGGCGGTTATGCCAACGGGCGCCGGGAAATCAATGTGCTTTCAAATTCCCGCCATCCTCAATTCCCAAGGATTAGCGATCGTCGTTTCGCCGCTGGTCGCCTTGATGGAGGATCAGGTGGCGGCCCTGAAATTGAATGACGTGGCCGCGGAGACCATCAACTCGTCCCATGACTGGGATAGCAATGCCGCGGCCTGGCGGCGAGTCGCCGCCGGCGATGTCAGACTGCTCTATCTTTCCCCCGAACGCCTTATGGACGAGCGTATGCTGTCGGCGCTTAAAAAATTGCCGGTCGGGCTGATTGCCGTCGATGAAGCCCATTGTATTTCTCGCTGGGGTCCCTCCTTTCGTCCCGAATACGAAATGCTGTCCCAATTGCGAAATCATTTTCCAGACGTTCCCATAACGGCGCTGACAGCGACAGCGGACCAGGCGACGCGAAACGATATTACCGATCGACTGTTTTCAAAAAATGGCCGTGTCATCGTTTCCGGTTTCGATCGACCGAACATCCGCATTTTGGTCGCCATGCGTACTTCTTGGAAAAAGCAGATGCTCGATTACGTGCAAGCCCGATCGGGGCAAAGCGGTATCGTCTACTGCCTGTCGCGCAAACAAACGGAAGAAGCCGCCACCTATCTGGCCGAAAACGGTGTGGCGGCTCTGCCCTATCACGCCGGCATGGAAAAATCCGACCGGTCGGTCCATCAGGATGCCTTTATGACCAGAACCGGTGTCGTCATTGTCGCCACCATCGCATTCGGGATGGGAATTGATAAGTCCGACGTTCGATTTGTCTTCCACACCAACCTGCCGGGCAACGTGGAGGCTTATTACCAGGAGATCGGCCGCGCCGGACGCGACGGCGAACCGGCGGAAACGTTAATGCTTTACGGGTTGGACGATATCAGAATGCGCCGCCTGTTTATCGATCAGGAGACCGGTGGCGAAGATCACAAAAGACGGGAGCACAAACGGCTCGATGCCTTGATCGCATTTTGCGAATCGCCGTCCTGCCGGCGCCACGCGCTGCTCGATTACTTTGGCGACGAAGTCAGCATTGAAGATAATTGCGGCAACTGTGATGTTTGCCTCGATCCTCCGGAATTGACCGACGGCAGAATTGTCGGCGGCGATATCGTTGCCGCTGTTCGCTTAACCGGCCAACGCTTCGGCGCGGCACATCTCATCGATGTGCTGCGGGGCGCCGACAACGAAAAAATCCGGAAGTTCGGCCATCAGGAACTGTCGTGCCATGGCACGGGCAAAGATTTTGGTAAGGACGACTTGCGTGCCATCATCCGGCAAATGGTCGCCGTTGGTTTGCTGCAATTGGACATCCAAGGCCATGGCGGGTTGAGCGTCACCCCCAAAGGAAACAATTTCATCGATGGTGAAGTCGATTTCAACTATCGGAAAATTCCAAGTGGAAGAACACGGACAAAGACCAAGAAAAAAGAGAAAAGTGCAATCGATTTATCGCAAACGGACACCCCTCTATTTGATGCGCTTAAGGAACGCCGGTTGGCGCTTGCTCGTCAGCAAGGCGTTCCGGCCTATGTGATATTCCCGGACAAGACACTGATCGATATGGCCAGCCGCAAACCTCTGACCAAGAATGAGTTCGCCAGGGTGCACGGTGTGGGCGACGCCAAACTCAAAAAATTCGCCGATCCTTTTTTGCAGACAATCACCGATTATTTAGATCAATCCGGTTGATCGATATACGGTGGCGAACATCCTTAGTATAAATTTTCGTCCTTCGCCGCCGAGGCCGATTGTTCTTCCTTTAATCGCTTGCCGATCACATATTTCAGTTTCTGAATGGCCGTACGTTCCAATGCCTTTCGCCCCGCCTTCCGGTCGCCAACCATTGATATTTCCGTATTGGTAATCGGATCGACGGCCACGACTTTGACGAAATTTCCCTGGGTGGAAAATTCGAAAAGGACTTCACCAAGCTGAACGTCTTTTTTTACCATCAATTTGCAGCGAATATTTGTATTAAAGCCTCAATGTACAGATCACGTGCTTGACACACGACCAGCCCTCGTGGTCATTACTTGGTCAAGATATGATAACAACAATAAACTATTACAATTTATTAAAACCGGGGACAAAAAACTTTCGGCGATTCCGCAAGTTTACTCTCCTTTTTGTTTAGACGATTAACCTTTAAGACAGGGGGCACAAATGAGCGCCAATTATACCAATCCAGAAACTGTCGTACTTCACACCGGCCATCGCAGCGATGACGTAACCGGGGCCGTTGCCGTGCCGATCTACCAAACGACATCATATCAATTCAACGACACCCAACATGCCGAAAACCTCTTCGCCCTCAAGGAACTGGGCAATATATATACGCGCATCATGAACCCCACCCAGGATACGTTGGAACAACGGGTTGCCGCCCTCGAAGGCGGCGTGGCTGGTTTGGCGCTGTCTTCCGGACAAGCTGCCTCGATGTTCGCCGTGATGAACGTGTGCCGCGCCGGAGACAACTTTGTGTCTTCCACGGATTTGTATGGCGGCACCTGGAATTTGTTCGCCAACACCATGAAGGATTTCGGGGTTGAGTGCCGTTTCGTCGATCCCGCCGACCCTGAAGCTTTTCGGGCGGCGACCGATGATAAAACCCGCTGCTACTATGCCGAGACCCTACCCAACCCCAAACTCAACGTATTCCCCATCAAGGAAGTCGCCGATATCGGACGTGAAATCGGTGTACCGTTGATCATGGATAACACCGCAGCACCGGTTCTTTGCCGGCCGCTGGATCATGGCGCTGCCGTGGTCATGTATTCGACCACTAAATATATCGGCGGCCACGGCAACTCCATCGGCGGTTTGCTGGTCGATGGTGGTAATTTTGATTGGGAAGCCCACGGTGACCGCTTCCCCACTTTGAACGAACCGGACCCCAGCTATCATGGCGCCGTCTGGACCGAAGCCGTTAAGCCTCTCGGACCGATTGCTTATATTCTTCGCGCCCGGGTTATCCTGCTGCGCGACGTGGGCGCCGCAACCAGTCCCTACAATGCGTTCCAAACCATTCAAGGATTGGAAACCCTGCCGCTCAGAATGCGGGAACACTGCGCCAATGCAGAAAAAGTGGTCGACTACCTAACCAAGCATGACAAAATCAACAATGTTATCTTTCCGGGCTTGCAAGACGGCGAAACCCGCCGCCGGGCAGACGCCTATATGAATGGCGGCTACGGGGCACTTGTCGGGTTCGAACTCAAAGACGGTAAAGAAGCCGGTCGCAAGTTCATCGACTCGCTGCAAATGTTCTATCATGTGGCCAATATCGGTGATGCGCGAAGTCTGGCCATTCATCCGGCGTCGACCACCCATTCCCAGCTGTCGGTGGATGAGCAGGAACAGACCGGCGTGACCGACGGTTACGTCCGCCTGTCCATCGGGATCGAACATATTGACGATATCATTGCCGATCTCGATCAGGCCCTTGCTCAAGCTTAGGAATTAGCCTAGGCATTGACGCAGGATCAATGCTGTAGAGAGTGCTATGACATCATCTGGGACTGTTTTTGGCCGTTTTCCCGCCAGCCGCATGCGTCGCAACCGGCGCGAGGACTGGACGCGCCGCCTCGTGGCGGAAAACACCCTGACGCCCAACGATTTTATTTTGCCCATATTCGTCGGCGAAGGAGAAGGCCGCAAAGAAGCCATTTCGTCGATGCCGGGCGTTCACCGCTATTCGGTCGATGTGCTGGACGAGGTGGTGGGCGAGGCCAAAGATGCCGGTATTCCTGCCGTCGTCATTT
>CAZNLR010000035.1:6244-51329 GCA_964574215.1 uncultured Rhodospirillaceae bacterium
CCGCATGCCCGGGAGGCCTATAATCCCGAAAATCTGGTATGCCGGTCGATAAGTACCATCGCCCAAGCGCATCCGGAAATCGGCATTATTTGCGATGCAGCACTCGATCCCTTCAACAGCGACGGACATGACGGGCTGGTGGTAGACGGCTATGTGATCAATGACGAATCGGTGGAACTGCTGTGCAGACAGTCGATCGTTCAGGCCGAAGCCGGGTGCCACATCATTGCCCCGTCCGACATGATGGACGGCCGCGTCGCCGCCATTCGCAAAGCCCTCGACGATGCCGGTTTCGACAAAGTAGGCATCATGTCCTATGCGGCCAAGTACGCTTCGGCTTTTTATGGCCCCTTCCGTGACGCCATCGGATCCAAAGGGGCGCTTAAAGGCGATAAGAAAACCTATCAAATGGATCCGGCCAATACCGACGAAGCCATACGACAGGTGGCCCAGGATATCGATGAAGGGGCCGACATGATAATGATCAAACCCGGTCTGCCGTATCTGGATATTGTCAGGCGGGTAAAAGAGACGTTCGCCATGCCGACCTTCGCTTATCAGGTCAGCGGGGAATACGCCATGCTGAAAGGCGCCGCCAATAACGGCTGGCTGGACAATGATAAAGTCGTGCTGGAAAGCCTGATGGCGTTCAAACGCGCCGGCGCCGACGGCATTCTGACCTATATGGCCGTCGAAGCCTCCCGCCTGCTAAAAAAAGGCTAGTTCGTTTTAAATCTTGGATTTCTTAGACCGCAGAAGCTGTTCGATATCGAGAACGATCATCAAATCTGATTCCAATTGAAAAATGGAAATGGCAAATTCACGCCATTGCGGATCCAAAGTGCCGGGCACTTTTTCACTGGCGTCGGGTGTCAGAGCCAGAACTTCACCGATATCGTCGACGATTAGCGTGTAAAGCTCGTTATCATTTTCAACCGTCACGCCCATATTATCATCCGTTGCTTCCTGTGGCGGCAGACCCAAGCGGATGCGGACATCGATAACGGTAACGATGCGTCCCCGCAAATTGATCGATCCTCTGACTTCAGGCGGCGCCAGAGGCACGAACGCAATGTCCTCCGGTTTCAAAATATCCTGAACGTGCAGAACGGGAACACCAAAAAGCTGTCCGTCGATCCGGAAGGTGACGAATTCGTCCTTATCTGCTTCGTGGATAACATCCAGTTCGCGACCCTGGTCGACAATGGCTACTTCGTTCATCGGTTTTCTCCAACCTTAGAAATCGGTGTCAGCTTGTTGGGCGATAGAAAGAAAATTCTCTTCTATCAATGGGATATCGTGTTAAACCGCGCTAATAACAAGACTTTTTTTAAAAATTTGTGTGAAAAATACATTTTTTTCGCTGTTGCCGGGCGGAAAATGGTAATTTTCCAATGTTTTCAATCTGATACATTCGAAAATCACCTGACAAATTTGGTGCGCGAACGGTATGATATGAAATGAGCATATATCCGGTTTCCTTCACAGCCATTAAAAACGCGAGTTCGACGATCGCGGATGCCGGATTGGCGACCCCTTCTGTGGCGGCGCCGGAACTATCGAATATTTGTGGTTCCGACGTCTTTCTGAAACTGGAAAACCTGCAACCGACGGGATCGTTCAAGGTTCGCGGCGCTCTCAACAAAATGCTGGCGGTGACCAAAACTGAAAAGGTGGCCGGCGTCGTGGCCATGTCTGCCGGAAATCACGCCCAAGGTGTCGCCTATCATGCACAAAGACTGGGTATTCCCGCCACCATCGTTATGCCACGCCTCACCCCTTTCACCAAAGTCAATCGAACGGAGCGACTTGGCGCCAAGGTTGTGCTGGAGGGGGAAACCCTGGGTGAATCCCGTTTGCATGCGGATGATTTGGCGCAACGGGACGGTCTCGTATTTATTCATCCCTATGACGATCCGGAAATCATCGCCGGTCAAGGCACCGTTGGCATCGAATTTCTCAACCAATGCCCCGATTTGGAGGCGCTTATTGTTCCCATTGGCGGAGGCGGGCTGATTTCAGGAATTTCCGTGGCGGTTCGGGAGATCAAACCCGAAATAGAAATTTACGGTGTCGAAGCTGCCCTCTATCCCTCTATGCGAAATATCATACGCGGAACCGATGATATTTGCGGTGGGCAGACCGTTGCCGAAGGTATCGCCGTAAAAGCGGCAGGTGAGATCACCAGAAATATTATCCGCGATCTGGTAGACGACATATTCCTGGCCGACGAAAACGCATTGGAGCAGGCCATGCAACTGTGCATGAGGGAGCAACGTATTGTCGTTGAAGGCGCCGGCGCCGCGCCGTTGGCAGCGCTTCAAACTAACCGTAAGAGATTTGCCGGTAAAAAGGTCGGATTGGTTATATCCGGCGGCAATGTCGATGCACGATTGTTATCGACGGTTTTATTGCGGGGATTGGTCCGCGACGGGCGATTGATACGATTACGCCTGTCCATCGCCGATGAGCCCGGACAATTGTCCGGACTGACGGAAATAATCGGCGAAAAGGGTGGAAATATCGTGGAAGTCAGCCACCAACGCCTGTTTTACGACGTACCCGTCAAGTCGACGGATGTCGATATATCATTGGAAACCAGAGACGCCGACCATGTAAAAGAGGTCATTGAGGCTCTCGAATCAGCCGGTTATCCGACCCGCCTGCTTTCCAGTTCCGCCGACGAGGGATAAATGACCGATAAGAATATGAACAAGTTCGCCACCCGCGCCGTTCATGCCGGCCAAAAACCTGACCCAGCCACCGGCGCGATAACGACACCGATATTCGCGACTTCCACCTATGTGCAAGAGAGCCCGGGAAGGCACAAAGGGTATGTCTATTCCCGAAGTAAAAACCCAACTCGTTCAGCCTACGAAAACGCCGTTGCAGACTTGGAAAGCGGGCAAGTCGGTCTTGCCTTTGCATCCGGAATGGCTGCCACGTCGACAATCCTGGAACTGCTCGATCAGGGAGATCATGTGTTGTCCATGATTGATCTCTATGGCGGTACGGTCCGCCTGTTCGAACAGGTGCGCCGCCGATCAGCCGGATTGGACTTTTCTTACGAAGACTTAACGACCAAGGAAAATATAACGAAGGCCATTCGTCCGAATACGCGCATGATTTGGATCGAATCCCCCACCAACCCGATGCTGAATCTGGTTAATTTCGGCATGATTGCCGCGATCGCCCGGGACCGTGGCATTCTGACCGTCGTCGACAACACCTTCGCCTCGCCGTGGGTGCAACAGCCTCTTGAGTTCGGCATCGACATCGTCATGCATTCGGCCACCAAGTATTTAAACGGACATTCCGACGTTATCGGCGGTGTAGCGGTGGTCGGCGACAATACTGATTTGGCCGAGCGTTTGTCGTTTCTGCATAATGCCGTCGGTGGCGTTGCCGGCCCCTTCGACAGCTATCTGTCCGCCCGCGGTCTTAAAACGCTGGCAATTAGAATGGAACGTCATTGTGACAATGCTTTGGAAATAGCCAGGTGGCTGCAGAGCCATGCAGCCGTAAAAGAGGTTTATTATCCGGGATTGGATTCTCATCCGCAGCATGATTTGTGTGTCAGCCAAATGAATGGAATTGGCGGCGGCATGGTAACGATTGAATTGGATACGGATCTGGCAGGCGCCAAGCGTTTTCTGGAAACATGCCGGCTATTCACCTTGGCCGAAAGTTTAGGTGGAGTGGAAAGCCTGATCGAGCACCCGGCAATAATGACGCACGCGTCTCTCTCTGACGAACAAAGAAGAAAAGCCGGCATTTCGGATGGGCTGATCCGACTGTCGATCGGCATAGAGGATGTCGGAGATTTGATGGCCGATCTGGATTTTGCCTTGAATGCCTGACGACCAGACAACATTTTAAATTGACGTTGAAATTACCGGCAGCAGCACATATTTGCTCAAGATAGGATTGAAATTAATCAAACATTTGCAAATATCCGATAAACGAGTTCTTGATTCGAAAAATATCTTTGCTACGTTGATATTTATTCGGACCGATAATACGCGCAGACGATTGGGACCAAACCAGGACCTGACAGGGAACACGGCAAAATATACTTAAAAGTTTAATTCAGAGGTCATTGGATGTTTTTCATAATAGGATTTATTGTCGTTTTCGGCAGCGTCATTGGCGGCTATATGGCCCCTGGCGGACACGTCGACGTCCTATGGCAACCCTTTGAATTCGTGATCATTGGCGGCGCGGCGATCGGTCAGTTCATCATTGGCAATCCCAAATCAGTCATTGCCGGCGTCGCCGGGTCCTTTGGTAAAATTCTAAAGGGCAGCAAATACAATAAGGATTCCTATCTCGAACTTCTCAGTGTCCTCTATTCCGTATTCCGGCTGGCGAAAAGTAAGGGCGATTTGGCGCTTGAAAGCCATGTCGAAAAACCCGAGGAAAGCTCCATTTTTTCAAAGTTCCCCTCCTTCGCCGATGACCACCATGCCGTCGAGTTCTTGTGCGACTATTTACGACTGTTGACTTTGGGCGCCAGCACCTCCCATGAGGTCGAAGCGGTGATGGATCTGGAACTGGAAACCCACCACAACGAAGATCATTTGATCGCCCATGCCCTCGACGATATGGGTCAGGCCTTCCCTGCCCTGGGTATCGTGGCGGCGGTTTTGGGCGTTATTCATACCATGGGTTCCATCACTGAACCCCCTGAAGTCCTGGGTCATTTGATCGGCGGCGCGCTGGTTGGAACCTTCTTCGGAATTCTGATATCCTACGGACTGGTCAGTCCGATGGCCTCGGCGCTCGGCAAGACTTTTGCGGCCGACGCCAAGTATATGGAATGTATCAAGACCGGCGTGGTCGCCCATATGCAGGGCTATGCGCCTCAGGTTTCAGTTGAGTTTGCCCGGAAAGTCCTAAATTCCAACGTTCGCCCCAGTTTTGCGGAAGTTGAGGAGCAAATTCAAAATATTCCACCGGATACGTAAATTTGATGCTGTTAATTTTGGAAGTGATATCCAATGTCTGACGAAGCCGGCGGCGGTGGCGGTGGTGAAGGCGGCGGCGCAGTAGGCGGCGCATCAGTCTTTATCAAGCGCGTCAAAAAAGTAGAAGGCGGCGGCCACGGCGGCGCCTGGAAAATCGCTTACGCCGACTTTGTGACCGCCATGATGGCGTTCTTTCTCCTGCTGTGGCTGTTGAATTCGGTTACCCAGGAACAACTCGAAGGCATATCCAACTATTTCGCACCGGCCAGCGTTTCGGCGACGACCAGTGGCGCCGGCGGTGTTTTGGGCGGCCAGACGTTGAGCGAAGAAGGCTCCGAGGTCAGCGCCAGGGCCAAACCGACGGTCAGCCTGGCCCTGCCCCCGCCGAAAACAGGACTTGGCGGCGAGGAAGCATCTGAAGAGCCCAAACCACCGTCAAAAGAAGAAGCCACGAAAGAAGCTTTAAAAAAGGCCGAAGAAAAACAATTCGAAGAAGCCAAGGACGAGCTTAAAAAGGCGCTGATAGAAGTGCCGGAATCCGAAGAGCTATCCAAAAGTCTACTGGTGGACAATACGCCAGAGGGTTTACGCATTCAGATTGTCGATCAGGAAGGTCTGCCACTATTCCGCAGCGGTGGCTTTTCGCCCGAGCCAAGGGCATTGACGTTGCTACAGATGGTTAACGGAGTAATCGCCAAAATGCCCCAGAAAATAGCCATCAGCGGTCATACGGATGCGGTGCCATTCGGCTCCGGCGCCGGCTATACCAACTGGGAATTGTCCGGCGTGTCATGTTGGATTTCGGCCTGGATGAATCTAGATTGCTACGTATCGTCGGGAGAGCAGCCACCGAACCATTGCTGAAAGATGATCCGAAACATGCTCAAAACAGGCGGTTAAGCATTGTTCTTTTGCGTGGTACCGGTCAGCAGAATTTCGAAGAAGTTGAATTGGATGCGGATGGCAATCCCATAATCGATAAACCGAAAAGCCTGGATGAAGAAAAGAAAGAGGAAGAAGAAGGTGATACCATCGGCGGTATAAGGTTGCCACCAAACCGGCAGTAATAGCGATCAGAACCCGGAGCAATCTATCATTGAGCAATTTAATCAACGGCCCGAATTTAAATAGCAGCTCTTCCGTCGATGTGGCCGATGACTTTGATCCACTCCATCATCCCGAGTATTACGAAAGTATCATTTTCCGCCGGGTATCGGCCTATATCCTGGACGCAGTTATCATCGGGATATTAATCGGCCTTGCTTCTTTTTCGTTGGGATTGTTGGGCGTCGTTACATTCGGTGCGACCTGGGGGATCATGGGATTGGTCTTGTTTTTGATTCCCTTCGCCTATCATACGCTTTTAATCGGCGGTTCAATGTCTGCCACCTTCGGTATGCGCGTGATGAATCTGGAAGTGAGAAACTGGATGGGTGGCCATCCGGAATATGTCCAGGCAGCCATTCAAACATTTCTTTTTTACGGCTCGATTGCTTTGACGGCATGGTTAATACTGCTTATTGCCTTTTTTTCGGATTCCCGCAGGTGCCTTCACGATCTGTTTTCTGGTACAGTTGTTATAAATCGTGTGAACTATGCCGGTGAATTGGATAACCGAGAGTAAATAGAATTGAAACACAGCATTACCCAACGGCCCGTTTCATTTTTTATTACCGCGCCTCTGCCGTGTCCGTATCTCGACGGGAAAGTGGAGCGCCGGATCGTAACCGAGTTAAATGGCGTTGACGCCGCCTCCATGCACGACACCTTATCCCGCGTCGGATTCCGCCGAAGCCACAGCCTGGTTTATACACCTGTATGTCACGGTTGTTCCGCCTGTCACGCCGTGCGAACGGTCGTCGACGAGTTTCAGCCCTCGACCTCTCAACGGCGGGTACTTAAGGCCAATGATGATATGCTGACAGAGGAAAAAGAGCCTGCCGCGACGGCGGAACAATTTGAACTTTTTTCCCGATACCAGGAATCTCGCCACACGGGTGGAGATATGGCCACCATGGATTTCTATGACTATCAGGCACTGGTCGAGGAAACTCCCGTCGATTCATCTCTGATCGAGTTCCGCGCCCCCGACGGCAAGTTGGTGGCCGGATGTCTCGTCGATCTCATGGCCGACGGTATTTCAGCCGTCTATAGTTATTTCGATCCGAAACTGCGCCAACGGAGCCTGGGCACCTATATGATTCTTTGGCTCATCGAAAGAGCTCAGGAACTCGGTCTACCCTATGTCTATCTGGGGTATTGGATCGGCGGCAGTCAGAAAATGGCCTATAAGGACAAATTTCGTCCTCTCGAATACTATGGGGGAGACGGTTGGCGGCTTTTTTCCGATTCAATGGTAAAAAACGGTATCGACGATACGGCCGAATTAGGCGGCATTTCTGATACGGTTTAAGTTGTCGCGTTTTATTCTTCGTCATTTAAAACAGAAGAAATTTTTCGGGCCAATTCGTCTTTGGTAAACGGTTTGCTCAATACCGGATAATACGGTCTGCCATTTTCAGAATTTATGACGTCGTTTTCGGCATATCCCGTCATCAGAAGCGCTTTATCCGTCGCACAGCATATTTTTATAATGTTTATGAGTTCTATACCGGTGACGTTATTGGAAAGTATGACGTCGGAAAGAACCAAGTCTATATTTTTTTCTATGCAGCAATACTCTTCAGTGCATTTTTCAAGAACTTCTTTTCCGTCTCCACCATCGATGACGTCGTAGCCGAGATTCTTTAGTTGTTGAATGGTAATCTCGCGGACATCAATTTCATCCTCAACCACTAGAATTGTTTCACCGTGTCCCATGGGTAACTGGTCCTGTTTATTTGACGGGATCTCGGTCAGCACATCATCGGGCATGCATCTAGGCAGATATAAAGTCACGGTGGTTCCAGTCCCCACTTCGCTTTTGATATCAACATATCCTCCGGACTGATTAACGAACCCGTAAACCATGCTGAGCCCCAGCCCGGAACCCTCGCCGATTTTTTTTGTGGTGAAGAAGGGATCGATGATTTTTTCCAAATGACTTTTTTGAATACCCATGCCGGTATCTTCTACTGAAATAGCGATGTAATCTCCGCCCTTAAAATCTGGTATATCGAATTGAGGCTCGTCACCGATAGATTCGTTACGGCAGCCGATCGATAAGGTGCCGCCGGCCAGCATGGCGTCGCGGGAATTTAAAACAAGATTGAGTAATGAACTCTCCAATTGACCCCGGTCGATTACGATCGGCCAAAGGCCTTTGTGGACATCCCATTTGATATCGATATTTTCGGACAGGGTTCGATTGATCAAAACCCGCAAGCCGTTTACCAGTGTGCCCACATCAGTTTTTTCCGGGCTGAGCTCTTGTTTGCGGGAAAACGCCAGTAGCCGGTTGGTTAATTCCGCGCCGCGCAAAATTGCTTTTTTAGCCGTGGCGGCAAAATCTTTCAGACTCGGTTTTTCCGCCTCTTCTTCCACGAATTCGATATTGCCCAGCGCCGCCATCAACAAATTGTTGAAATCATGGGCGAGGCCGGCAGACAGTTGTCCAATCGCCTCCATTTTTTGCGACTGCCGCAGTTGTTCTTCACGCTGCACTTCTTCAGTGATATCGGAAATGAAAATTATTTTACCGCCGTCGGGAAGCTCGTGCAGGCGCACGCGAACTTTTGTTCCGTTGGCGAGAGTCTCATCATAGGTGGCGCCAGTTTTTCGCTCTTCCCGTATGCGTTCGGCAATGTAACCTTCCTTGCCGCCGGAAAATTGGTCCATTGGCAAAACCGAAGCCAGTCGTTTTACAAAATCGATGCGGTTGGTGCCTGCAACCAGCAGATCTTCGACCAGCGGATACAATTCGCGGTAATAGCTGTTGCACATGACGAACCGGTCGTCAGGGCCCCACAAAATGATTCCGAGGGGGGCCTTTTCCATGGCGTCGAAAAATCTTTTTTGCCCGCTTTCGATTTGAGCTTTCGACTGGACTTCAGCAGTTTCATCAATGGTCGTGCCACGATAACCGGTAAAGTTTCCTTCCTTATCGAGCACCGGTACGCCGGAAGAGCGGAGGTGAAAAATCTTTCCTTCTTCTTCGGATCGGGTAAACCGCAAGTCTTGGAATGGGCGATGGGCTTCCAAATCATCACGGTGTTTGCGCCAGACTTCGCTCTCCGGGTCGGCGTCACCTATTTCCCATCGACTTTTGCCAATAAAGTTTTCGGGCTGACTTCGCCCGGATCCGTCCGGTGGCGGTGAGATAAAAGTAAATCTGTGATCCTCATCCGTCTCCCAGAAACGATCGCCGGCAGAAGTTGCAAAATCCTTGAAACGTTCTTCGCTTATAATGAGTTTTTCTTCGGTTAATTTCCTATCGGTAATATCTTCCTTGTTGGCTATATATTTTTTGATTTCGCCATCGGGTGCTTTGATTGGAGAAATTGACGCCAATTCCCAGAACAATTTACCGTCTTTCCGTTTGTTGAGAAATTCCCCCTGCCATTCCCTGCCGGAAGTGATGGTGTCCCACAATTCTTTATATTCTTCTTTTGATTTATTGTCTGATTTTAGAAATCGGGGGTTTCGGCCGATGACTTCTTCGGCCTTATAACCTGTCGTATTTACGAATTTTGAATTTACGTATTCGATATTGCCGTCGGTATCGGTGATAATTACGGAACTGGGACTTTGTTCGACCGCCTGCGAAAATTGCCGAACCGCTGCTTCATTTTTCTCAGCTCTAATTCTAGCTCGAGTGCCTCTTTTCAGGGCAACCGAAAGCGAAATTGCAAGGAGAATAAGGAATGCGACGAATGTTCCCAATACCAAGGTCGATTGCCGATTTGCACTCTGAATTTTCTTAGTCTGCAAATCGACCATTTCTTCCAAGCGCGATTGATAGTGCCAGAGATCCTTCTCCAGGGCTCTTTCTTTTGATAAATCGCGAATTATGGAATACAGCAATGTGCGGCCATCGAAATTTAGCGGCACCGAGTGAACTTCGACGGTTCTAATTGATCCGTCGGCTAGCCGGTGCCGAAAAATAAAATAATTGCGGCCTTCAGTCTGGGCGAGCTTCCTTTCCGCCGCCACTTGCTCCGCCGTAAAAGTGTTGATTTGTTGGATCGCCATTGATCGCAACTGATCGCGTGTATGGCCGTAAAATTTACCGGCGGCCTGATTGGCATCTACAATCCTGCCGTTGCCGGGGTCAATCAAAAGCATAATCGAATTATGTTTTTCGAACGCTTCCTGAAACGTGGGCGACGCGGCTAACTTTTGATTACAAAAAAGCAGCACCAAAGCCAAACTTAGTGCATACCTGACTAACTTTTTCATTCTGCAATTCTCAGATTCTTAGTTTTGCGAATTTACTGAAATTTGCGTCTGAATTCATTGACACCTGTCAAAGGTTTGGAAGATTTGTTGGTATTTCTAAAAAGTGCAACTCAACGGATCATAACCAGCAGTACGGGTGAATGATCTTTGGGCTTTATTAATTGACAATCAAAGTCAGTAGTTTGTTGCGCGAAATTCGATTAAGTCTATACTCGATTGACGAAAGCATTCTGTTTACAAAAGACTGCATTCAACGCGTTCGGAAAATCCGAACTTTTACAGGGTAAAAAAAACAACTATCGGGAGGCGACAATAATGAAACGTCGTAACTTTATCAAAGGCGCGGGCGTAGCCGGCGCAGCAACTGTTGCAGCAGCATCATCTTTTCCAAAACCAGCGCTGTCACAAGGTAGAAAACAATGGATTGCCGTATCCGCATTCGGCAAGGCCGGTCTACTCGGTCAGGCTTTAAACGAGTTTGCAAAATTCGTGAAGGACGCTTCGCGCGGCCAAATGACGATTAAAGTCTACCATGCCGGTGAGCTGGTCAAACCCTTTGAAGCACTGGACGCCGTGCAGAGCGGAACGGCTCAAATGGGCTATGGTGCACCTTACTACTGGGCAGGTAAATCGGATTCGATATCCTTCGTCGCGGCGATGCCATACGGTCTTACCGCCCAAGAACAGAACGCTTGGCTTTATTACGGAGGCGGCATCGATATTTCCGACAAGACGGCCTACAACCCGTTGGGCCTGAAATTCTTGCCAATGGGTAACACCGGCAACCAAATGGGTGGTTGGTACAGCAAGCCAATTAATACGGTCGGCGATTTGAAGGGCCTCAAATTCCGGATGCCAGGCCTTGGCGGCGAAATCCTTAAGACCTTTGGCGTCAACGTTATCCTGTTGCCAGGTTCCGAGGTGCTTCCGGCGTTGACTTCCGGCGCCATCGACGGCACCGAATGGATCGGACCGGCCGCTGACATGGGCAAGGGTCTCTTTAAAGTCGTCAAAAACTACTACTATCCGGGTTGGCATGAACCGGCCACCATTCTTGACGGGTTCTTCGATCTGAAGGCGTGGGAGAAACTCGACGCCGAAACCAAACAGATCATCATGCGCGGCTCGGCGGCGACCAATCTGTTCATCCTGTCGAAATTCCAAGCGATCAATAACTCGGCGTTGCAAAAGCTAATTAAAGACCATGGCGTCAAGCTGAACAAATACAGTGACGAACTGGTAAACGCGATCGGCACTCGGGCGACCGAAGTCCTGCCGGGCATCGCCAGTAAATCAGCCAATTCTAAAGCGCTATTCAATCACATCGTTAAGTTCCGGAGCACGATGCTCGATTGGTCGAGCTATTCGGAAGCGAATTACCTCAGCGCGCGCGTTGCGGCTAAATTCAAACCGATCTAAGTGGTTCTGAAGTGAACCGAATATAATGATCTGATTTTCCAAGCGAGGGGTTTGATAATATCGGACCCCTCGTTTTTTATGAATTTTATCCCCGTGTTACTCAACGGAATTGGTAGATGAGATTTCTTAGCGCCCTGGTACAGGCGATAGATTGGCTCAATGAGAGAATTGGTCGGGCGGTGGCGTGGCTTTGCGTCCTAATGGTGATCAATGTCTTTCTGGTTGTCGTCTTACGCTACGCCTTTTCCGTCGGCTGGGTCTGGATGCAGGAACTTTATGTCTGGACGCACGCAACAATATTTTTGCTAGGGGCCGGTTATACGCTTTTGCATGACGGACATGTTCGCATTGATCTGATTTATCGTGAAGCAAGCATCAAATACAAATCGATTATAAATATCTTAGGTAGTCTCTTTCTCGGCCTCCCCTTGCTGTACGTCATTTTTGTCCGCAGTCTTCCGTTGATCACCAGAGCCTGGGAAAATTTGGAAAAATCTGCTGAGGCCGGCGGGCTTCCGGGCCTGTTTCTTTTTAAAAGCGTCATTGCCGTGTTCGGTATTTTGTTCGGGTTGCAAATATTAGCACTCCTCCTGCGAAATATTGAATCCCTGATGGGTATTGACGACACGCCCAAATACCATGACGCCGAGGATGAGGAGAAGGTCATATGACGCCGGAACTTCTCAGTCTTCTCATGTTCGCTGTGACCATTGCTCTGCTCATTCTCGGCTTTCCCGTTGCACTGACTTTAGGCGGATCCGCCTTGCTATTCGCTATTGTCGGCGACGCGCTGGATCTGTTCAACATGGGTATGCTGAATATTTATCCCCTGCGGATTTTCGGTGTGATGAAAAACGAACCATTGGTCGCGGTGCCACTGTTCATCTTCATGGGCGTAATGCTGGAGAAATCCAATCTCGCCGGGGAACTCCTTGAAGCTATGGGACAGATGTTCGGTCGTCTGCGTGGCGGATTGGGAATATCCGTGTTGTTGGTCGGCGCCATGTTGGCGGCCTCTACCGGAATTGTCGGCGCCACAGTCGTCACCATGGGATTGATGAGTCTGCCCGTTATGCTGCGTTCCGGCTATGATCCGAAACTGGCCTCCGGGCTGATTTGTTCTTCGGGTACACTAGGTCAGATTATTCCGCCTTCCATCGTCCTCGTTTTGCTCGGCGATATATTGCAGGGTGCCAACGAGCAAGCGGCTGAAATGAAAGGAATACTGGTACCCGAACCGGTGACCGCCATTGATCTGTTCGCCGGCGCGCTTATCCCTGGTTTTTTACTCGTGGGCCTTTACCTAACCTGGCAGATCATCCAGGCGATTTTTAATGCTGAAAGTTGCCCGGCGCTATCTATGGTTGAAGGGCAGGCCCCGCCCCGCCTCAATCTTCTTCTTAGGGCCATTTTTCCCCCGCTTGTTTTAATCGTTATTGTATTGGGATCGATTCTTGCGGGTATCGCAACACCGACGGAATCGGCAGCGGTGGGCGCAGTGGGCGCATCGTTTCTTGCCTGGCAAAAAGGCTCTTTCAACATCGAGGTTCTACGCAGCGTTTCGCGGGAGACGACCAAAATCAGTTCTATGGTGTTTATCATTCTGATCGGCGCTTCAATGTTTTCCTTGGTTTTCAGGGGGTTCGGAGGAGATGTGGTGGTCGAGGAATTCCTGAGGGAGCTGCCCGGCGGCCAATTCGCCGCCATGCTTCTGGTTATGGTCATCATGTTTTTCCTGGGCTTTTTTCTGGATTTCATCGAAATCATTTTCGTTGTCGTACCGATTGTCGGGCCGGTTTTAATTTCCTTGGGCTACGATCCTTTGTGGCTTGGCGTTATGATCGGCGTCAATCTTCAAACCAGCTTTTTGACCCCGCCGTTCGGATTTGCCTTATTTTATTTGCGTGGTGTGGCGCCGCCGGAAGTCCGAACCAGCGAAATTTACCGGGGAGTCCTGCCATTTATTGGCATTCAGTTGATCGGCTTGGCTTTATTCTGGGCTTTCCCCGAAATCGTTACGTGGTTGCCCGGATTGATTTTTAAATAGCCTGCCGCATGGTAAAGCAATGAAACGTCGAGAATTTTTGAAAAACGCAGGAGCCGCCGGCATCACCGCCACTGCGGTTTCAACCTTGCCGAAAGCCGCTTTATCGCAAGGCGTCAAGCAATTGGTCATGGTGACCACCTGGCCGAAAAATTCTCCCGGTTTGGGAACATCTGCCACACGGCTTGCACACCGCATCGGCACTTTGTCGGGCGGCAAACTGACGGTTAAAGTATATGCCGCGAAGGAGTTGGTGCCGACCTTTCAGTCCTTCGATGCCGTCTCAAGTGGAACGGCTGACATGTATCACTCGGTCGAAAATTATTGGCAAAGCAAATCCAAGGCTTTCAATTTTTTTGCGTCGGTGCCCTTTGGCATGACGGCGACTGAGCAGAACGCCTGGATACATCATGGTGGAGGACAGGAGCTTTGGGACGAAGTTAGTGGAAGGTTTGGCTTAAAACCCTTTATGGCCGGTAATACCGGTGTGCAAATGGGCGGCTGGTTTAACAAAGAAGTAAATACTCCCGAAGATTTCAACGGCTTGAAAATGCGCATACCCGGCCTCGGGGGAGAAGTGCTGCGCCGCCTTCGAGGATTTCCCCTACTTATTCCGGGTGATGAAATTTTTCCGGCCATGCATGCGGGCGCCATCGAGGCTACGACGTGGTTTGGACCTTGGAATGATCTGGCGTTTGGTCTCCATAAAATCGCGAAACAGTATTACTACCCAGGCTTTCAAGAACCGGGCACAACCCTTTCAGCCAGTATAAATATTAGAACCTGGGCGGCGCTTTCCTCCGAACATAAGGCAATAGTATCGGCGGCGATGGCGGCCGAAAATGATTTCACTTTGGCGGAATATAACGCAAAGAACAGTGAAGCTTTGGCCACACTGATAAACAAACACAAAGTGGAAGTGAGACGATTCGGCACCGAGATTCTAAATTCTCTCGGACAGGCGAGCGGCGACGCCGTGGCGGAATTGGGCGCTCACGACAAGCTAACCGGCAAGGTATACAAGAGTTTTATGAAGTTTCGTAAACAGTCGATCGGATGGTCGAGAATTGCCGATCAATCGTACATGAACGCCCGCTCTCAACCTTTCAAATACGGCTAAATTAGGAAAACCGGTTGGCTTTGGCGAAACCCTTGGGCGGCAATCGTCCCGCCTGAGAGCGTTTGCCCTGCCAGGCCAGGAGGTCGGTTTCGGTGCGGGTGCGGTCGCCGGTTTTCCAACTCAACCCTCCGGCAAAGGTAAAAGTTTTTACATCCGCCAGTCCGCCGTCTTTGTAGCGTTGCAGGAACACGCCCCTGCCCCGCGTCATTTCCGGCAATTCCTCTAACGGGAATAGTAGGAGTTTCCTATTATCCCCGATTACCGCAACATGATCGCCCTCCACTTTACAGCAAGCGGTGGCTTCATCTTCGCCTTTAACGTTGAGGACCTGCTTGCCGCCCTTGGTCTGAGCCATCACGTCATCTGATTTGACAATAAAGCCGCGTCCGGCGCTGGAAGCGATGAGCATTTTCTCATCGGGATTGAAGAGCGTCAGGTAAACAATATCGTGTTCATTACCCAAATCGATCATCAGGCGAACCGGTTCACCGAAGCCACGCCCCCCCGGCAAACGGTCGCAGGGAATGGTGTAGAACCGGCCATTGGTGGCAAACAGCAGGAGTTTGTCCGTGGTCTCCGCATGAATGGCGAATTTTCCCCGGTCGCCGTCCTTGTATTTTACTTCTGCGGTGTTTTCCAGATGCCCCTTGGCCGCCTTGATCCAACCTTTGTCAGAACAAATGATCGTAATGGGCTCTTTCTCGATCATGGCTTCAACCGGAACATCGATAACCGGCGGCGCATCGCCGATGGCCGTGCGGCGTTTCAGCCCTTCTTCCTTACCGCCGAACTCCTTTTTGATTTCCTTGATTTCCGCGGCGATCTGTTTCCAGCGCAAATCCTTATTTTTGACCAGCTTGTTGAGTTCCGCGCGTTCCTTTTTCAAGGCGTCGTGTTCGCCTTTAATCTCGATTTCCTCAAGCTTCCGCAAACTACGCAACCGCATGTTGAGGATCGCTTCGGCCTGGGCTTCAGACAGTTTGAACGCTTTGATCAAACCCTCTTTGGGGTGGTCCTCTTCGCGGATAATTCGAATGACTTCATCCAAATTTAAATAAGCTACGAGATAGCCTTCAAGCACCTCCATGCGGGTGGCGATTTTGCCCAGCCGGAATTTGGTGCGGCGGAGCAAGACCTCGTGACGGTGATCGAGGAAAGCCACCAGGACCTCCCGTAAATTCATCACCCGCGGCGTGTTGTCCGCATCAAGCACGTTCATATTTAAACTGAACCGGGATTCCAGATCGGTTTGTTTGAAAAGCTGCTCCATCAGCATTTCCGGCTCGACCGTACGGTTTTTGGGTTCCAGGACAACGCGCACCAGTTCTGTCGACTCGTCCCGAACATCTACTAGTAGAGGAAGCTTGCGCTGCATGAGGAGGTCGGCAATTTTCTCGATCAGCCGGGATTTCTGCACTTGGTAGGGAATTTCCGTGACGACGATTTGATATTGCCCACGGCCCAGTTTCTCTTTCTCCCACTTGGCTCTGACCCGAAAGCCTCCCCGGCCCATTTTGTAGGCTGCCACGACGACGTTGCGGTCCTCGACCAGGGTGCCGCCGGTGGGAAAATCGGGACCGGGAATGAATTCCACCAATTTGCCGATGGTGGCTTTGGGAAATTTGATCAGGTGAAGCAAGGCGGCACACAGTTCACCGACATTGTGCGGGGGGATGCTGGTGGCCATGCCGACGGCAATCCCCGCAGCGCCATTGGCCAGCAGATTGGGAAAGGCCGCGGGCAGCACAACAGGTTCGCTGTCCTCGCCATCATAGGTTTCCCGGAAATCGACGGCATCTTCATCGATGCCCGCCAGCAAGGCCCGGGCCACCGTGGTCAGGCGCGCTTCCGTATACCGCATGGCGGCCGCGTTATCGCCGTCCACATTGCCGAAATTGCCCTGGCCGTCGATCAGAGGATAGCGGACGGCAAAATCCTGGGCCAGGCGGACCAGCGCATCGTACACCGCTTGGTCGCCGTGGGGATGGTATTTGCCGATGACATCACCCACCACGCGGGCGCATTTCTTGAAACCCTGATCGGGATCCAGTTTGAGCTGCCGCATGGCGAAGAGAAGCCGCCGGTGCACCGGTTTCAATCCGTCCCGCACATCGGGCAATGAGCGCGACATGATGATCGACAAGGCATAGGAAAGGTAGCGTTCGCTGATAGCGTCGGCGAGGCGCGTATCCCGGATATCGCCTGCCGGTAATGTGGTCGTGTTCATAAAGTTATCCCGTACGGAAGCGGTCTTCTAACTACCAGATATAGTAGCCAATTGTTTCACCCGGTCAACAAGTCGTGTCCGGGCCTGGGGCGCCCCGTTGCGGCCATGGATAAAGACGTGGCGGTCGAGGAAATAACCGGTCAACTCAAGCCCCTGTTGCACGTTTTCGTTTTCGGCCACGGCCGCCCCGTTTATGAGGAAGTCAGGCAGTCTTAACAGTTTGTTTTTATAGGGTTCTCCGGCCGAGACCGAGACGGCTTGGCCTGACTTGGGGGAGACATAAACCAGTTCGTCCGCTTGCCCGGTGGCGGCACAGGAAGACAGGTCCAGGCCAAAGCCCAGCTCCCGCAGCAAATCCAATTCCCAAACGACATAGTGGGCCAGCCAATCGGCCGAAGCCAAACCGTTAAGCAGATCGAGCAGCGATTCGTAGAGTGACGGATGCGGCTCCCGTTCTGGAAGGGCCGTCTCCGTTACGGCGCAGGCTGAACTCAACCCCGCCAAACGCAGTTGATCGTCTAAAATGAGGGCGGCATGGGTCTTGATCAGTTCGCAGCTGTAACTCCCGAGATGTTCTTCGAGCCGCGCCTTCCAGGTGGCCGATACCTGATTGCCGGGCTCATAAATTCCCCGCGCCCGCTTGCCCGATCCGCCCCGCACCAACCCGGCATGACGGCCATGATCCACCGTCAGCAGCGAAACAATCGCCGCCCCTTCCCCGTGCTTGCGGGCGGATAGCACGATACCGTCATCGGTCCAGTTCAAACCCTTATTCCCATCATCCTAATAAAGGTGCCCGGCACCTTTATTTTAGTAAGTGGTTGATATATCACAATTTAGGTGCCTAGGCCGTGCACCTTTTTTATGCACATTTTTACGCATTGAAGTCCAAGCCCCAATCCCGGTACCGGGCGGGGTCGTCACCCCATTTTTCGCGGACCTTGACGAACAGGAACAGGTGAACGCGCTGCTCCAGGAGTTTTTCCAACTCTTCCCGGGCATCCGACCCGATGGACTTAATCTGGCGGCCCTTTTTACCCAGCACGATGGCTTTCTGGGAATCCCGTTCAACGAAGATCACTTGTTCGACTCGCACGCTGCCGTCGTCTTCCTCCTGCCAGTTTTCCGTTTCCACCGTGGTCGCATAGGGCAGTTCCTGATGGAGCTTCAAATAGAGTTTCTCCCGGGTGATTTCAGCCGCCAGAAGCCGTAGCGGCATATCCGAAATCTGATCTTCCGGAAACAGCCACGGCCCTTCGCTGACGCTGTTTTTTAGATAGCCAACAAGATCCGGCACACCATCGCCCAATTCCGCCGATACCATGAATATTTCTTTGAACAGACCGGTTTCACTGAGCTTGGCCGTGAGGGCGAGAAGGTCGGGCTTTTTGACCAAATCGACTTTGTTGATCACCAAATCGACCTGTTGATTGCTTTCCGACATGCGGTCGATGATCGCTTTCGTATTGCTGTCGATCCCCCGGGAGGCATCGACCAACAGAAGAATGCGGTCGGCATCACCGGCCCCGCCCCACGCCGCCGCGACCATGGCGCGGTCCAACCGCCGCCGGGGAGCAAAAATTCCCGGCGTGTCGATAAAGATCAGTTGGGCGCTGTCTTCGATGGCAATGCCCAGCACCCGGGCGCGGGTGGTTTGGACTTTGGGTGACACAATAGAGACCTTGGCGCCGACGATGCGGTTGAGCAGCGTCGATTTGCCCACATTCGGTGCGCCCAGGATGGCGATGAAGCCGCACCGCGTATCAAAGGTCTCCATTTTCGATGACCTCCAGCAAAACTTCTGCGGCTTTTTGCTCGGCTTCCCGTTTAGAGGCGCCGCTTGCCGTTACCGGCGTCATATTCTTTACGCGCGCTTCAATCTCGAATACCGGCTGATGGTCCGGCCCCTGCCGGCTGATTTCATTGTAAATCGGCAACGGTAGATTGTTGGCTTGAGTCCATTCTTGCAGCGCCGTTTTCGGATCTTTCGGCGGCACTAAATCCTCTTCCAGCAACGGTTTCCAGTGGGTCTCGATAAAGTTCCTGGCCGCCACCAACCCGCCGTCGATATACAGCGCCGCAATAACGGCTTCGCAGCAATCGGACAAAATACTGGCGTTTTTCCGTCCCCCCGTCTCCTCCTCACCACGCGACATGGCGATATACTCGCCGAGGCCGATACTTTCCGCCACCCGGACCAAAGCCTCCTGGCGCACCAGCGCCGTGTGACGTTTGGCGATATCGCCTTCCTCCTCCACCGGAAACTTTTGCAGCAGCATATCCGCCACAACGAGACCGAGCACGCGGTCGCCTAAAAACTCCAGTCTTTCGTTGGAACCGCCTTGCAGGGCGATCAGGTTGGCATGACTGGAATGGGTAAGCGCCCGGAACAGAATTTGGTCGTCACTGAACTGGTGTCCGAGAATCTCGGAAAAGCGGGTTTTCTCCTGATCCGTCAGTGTCTCCGACATGGGATCAGGTAATACTCTGGAAAAAGCGCTTAAACCGCATGCTGACCGGCCATTTCCATACTTCCCAGAACCGGCCGGCGCCGTTGGTCGAGAAAAAGAGGATTTCCGCCCTCCCCACGAGATTTTCTTTGGGAACAAAGCCGACTTCGCTTAGTACCCGGCTGTCCTGAGAATTGTCCCGGTTGTCGCCCATGGCGAAATAATGGCCCGGCGGCACGGTGTATACGCTGGTATCGTCCAACAAATCGTGATCCGAATTTTCCAATATGGGATGGACCACTCCATTCGGCAAAGTTTCCAGAAAACGGGCCTGGCGCCGGAAGTTACCGTTGCCGTCCGTTTGAATAAAATCGTCGATCCGCTCTCTTTTGACAATTTCATCATTGATATAGAGGCGACCCCGTTTCATTTGAATGCGGTCACCGGGCAGACCAACAATTCGCTTGATATAATCGGTGTCATCGTCAGTGGGCAGTTTAAAAACGGCAACGTCTCCCCGTTCCGGTTCGGTGAAGAGAACCCTTCCCGGAATCAGAGGCAGGCTAAAAGGCAACGAATGCTTCGAATAGCCGTAGGAAAATTTTGATACGAACAGATAATCGCCGATCAATAACGTGGGGATCATCGAACCCGACGGAATGTTGAACGGCTCAAAGGCAACGGTTCGAACGATGAGGGCGATCAGGATGGCGTAAACGAAGGTTTTAGCTGAATCCCAGATACCGGATGACTTCTTTTCTTGCATTAATTACGCCAGATAACTCGTTGTTAAATAATAATTTAATTGCTTTTACGTTATTTCGTCTATTTCGGCGGAGATCAAGCCAGTGTCATGCCCTTCTGTCAAGATTAATCAGGCCACAAACAGATCATCGATCTGTGAAAGCAAGCGCGGAATTTGTTTGGACCAGGTAAAATTTTGCATGAATTTGGCGGCGGCATTTCCCCGCCGGGCCGCCTCGTCCCGGTTCCGGTAGATTTCCTCCAGTCGTTCAACTGTCTCCTCCACCGTCGGTTCCCGCCAGCCCTCGACACCTTCATAGGGTGGATACGGAGCGATGGGCGTCTGATTCTCCAGCGGATAACAATTGCCGTCACCGATCAAATCGAGCTGGCCCGTGTTGGCTGCTAATATCGTCGGCAGGCCGCTGGCCAAGGCCTCCATGGCGACCAGGTTCGTACCCGGTTCACATCGGTTGGGAAAAACAGCCGCATCGACACTGGCTAAAATATCCGGCATGTCTTTGTTTGGCGTCATACCCAGATTAACGAACGAGTCTTCGGACAAGCCGTTTTCGACCAACCATTCGTCGATCAGCATTTCACTCTCCCCGACGACGTCCGGCGCTCCCTCGACGTAGGGAGAGTTCGCAATGGTCGGCATGATGCCCGGCCATTGGTTTCCCCAGGCAAAAACCAACAACGCCTCCGGATGGCGGGTGTGAAATTCACGAAAGGCAGCGATCACCACGTCCTGGGCCTTGCGGTATTCCAACTTACCGCCTGAATAGATCACGAATCGGTCCTGGTAGCGGGTATTTTTAGGGCGTGGGTAAAAAATGCCGTCATCGATTCCCTGAAAGACGTTAACCACATGATCCAACCCCCTCGCCTCCAGAATTTCCTTGTTCCAGGTAGAACCGGTGACGATAAGGTCGTATTTCCGTGCCCGGTCGAGACCTTCTTCCGAAATTTCCGTGTCTTCGAAAAATATAACGCCGACATTTTTGGCGCCGATGGCCACCTGATGATGCAACGGCGGTTCGAAATCGTTGCGGAGCGAATGGAGGACGGGAAAATCGAACTCCAGCATGCCGATTTTTTCCAGCAATTCGGCGAGATGGGCCTGGCGCTGCAAGACTGGTTTGAGGACTTCTTCCAATTCGGGCGGCGCGTCAAGCATATGAGGAGCCAAATAAAGCACCGGATTTCGGCCGAGGGCTTTCAACTGTACGATCAGATTGAGGCCATAGACGCCCCAGCCCGAAAGACTGCTGGGCCGCCAACCGATGGCAACGCTGTCAGGTTTCATCGCCGTTGCCGGTATCCGGCACACCCGAGATAATTACGATCGCCTGTGCCAAGGGGAAATCATCGGTAATGGTGAGATCGATTTGGGGTTTCATACCTTCCGGCGTGATTTCCTCAAGTCGTTTCAAGGCGCCGCCGGTCAATGCCATGGTCGGTTTGCCGGAAGGCAGGTTCACCACCCCCATATCGCGCCAGAACACGCCTCGCCGAAAGCCCGTGCCGAGCGCCTTCGAACAAGCCTCTTTCGCGGCGAACCGCTTGGCGTAACTGGCGGCCCGCATGCGCCGTTTATCCGATTTGGCTATTTCGATATCGGTAAATATCCTCTGAATAAACCGCTGGTCGAAACGTTCCAGGGTTTTTTCGATGCGGGTGATATCGATGAGATCATTGCCGAGACCTAATATCAATGATTCCAACCTCTTCGAACTTATCTAGGCCGAGCGATTGCCGGAAATATCGGCGCGCGCATTATCCATCAAGGACCGCATACGCTTGATGGCGCTATCCAATCCGCCGAAAATCGCCTCACCGATCAGAAAATGACCGATGTTTAATTCCACGATCTGGGATATTTCCGCGACCGGCGCGACGGTATCAAATCCCAATCCATGGCCGGCGTGACATTCCAGACCGATTTCAGCCGTATAGGCGGCGGCGTCACGAATTCTTTTCAATTCGGCGTCCCGTTCCGCGCCCGTGTGATCGCAATAGGCGCCCGTGTGAAGTTCGACCACCGGCACGCCCAGGGATTTGGCCGCGTCCAGCTGCTTTTGGTCGGCTTCGATAAACAGGGATACGCGAATTCCTTGTTCGGTCATCGCCGCCACAATGGGCGCCAGGTGGTCATAGCCGCCGGCGGCATCCAATCCGCCTTCGGTCGTCCTTTCCTCCCGCTTTTCCGGCACGATACAGGCGGCGTGAGGCTTATGTTTCAAAGCGATTGCCAGCATTTCGTCGGTGGCCGCCATTTCCAGGTTCAGCGGCAGATCAATTTCCGCCATGAGCAGCGAAATATCGTCATCGGTCATATGCCGCCGATCTTCACGCAAATGCGCCGTTATACCGTCCGCCCCTGCCTTGGTTGCCAGATGGGCTGCCCTCAGGGGGTCCGGATGCGGGCCTCCCCGGGCGTTTCTGATGGTGGCGACGTGATCGATGTTCACGCCAAGCCGCAAATACTCGAATAATTCCGTCATGGGCCAGAAATATCCTTCTCTTTAGAGGTTGCCAAATATTGTTCTATGTCATGTTCGGATTCATGGTGTTTCTCGATGATCCGTTTTAATCGTGAATGCCGGTAGGCCGTAACGATATATTTAATGCCGTAATAAAACAAAATCCAGGTGACAATTGTAGTCGGAATACTCCCCACCAGCATGGGGCCGAATATCGGCCAGGCGACTTTTGCCAGATAGGCCAGATCGAATTTTAGGGCGGATTCGATCATGTGGCCGAAAAGCGCTGCAAAATCGAGGGGTTCTTCGCCGTGATCGCCGCCGCCCATACCCATCAAAACGCCGACATTGTAAACCCAGACCCAGATAAACGGAAAAGTCCATGGATTACCGACCGCCGTACCGATGGCCGATGCAATAATGTTGGCTCGCATGAGCCACGCCCAAATACCACCAAGGATAAAATGGAGGCCGACAAACGGCGTGAATGATACGGCCGCGCCACACGCGAATCCGGCGGCGATGGAGTATGTGGACCCCGGCAGACGGCTGACCCGATGGGCCCAATAGCTGCCGGTCCGCCGCCATCCCATATTGGGCCAAAAAAAATCACAGAGGCGCCGGTGCAGCGGCTTTTTCAATCTACGGCGAAACATGGATACTCATTTACTCCCTCCCCGGAAACTATATGTAGTTTTACCGGCAAAGGTTTTCAAAGGTCTAATAAAATCGAGAAATTTCAAATTGGGTTAACCGCGGGCTCTTTCAACCGTGTTGATCACCGACGACGCTCGCAAGGCGGCAATTATATTGCGCAAATGTTTGAGGTCCATGACCTCGATATCGATGATCATGTCGAAAAATTCCTGGGTGCGATTGGTAATTTTTAGATTGCTGATATTTCCGTCGTTCTTGGCGATTACCAGGGAAAGCTCGCTCAAACTGCCGGGTTCGTTGGTGACCACCAGTTCAACCCGCCCCACGTGGTTATCTGGCGTCGCTTCTTCGTCCCAAGCCACATCCACCCAACGTTCAGGCGTATCGGTAAATTCTTCCAGGGTCTCGCAATCGATGGTGTGAATGGTGATTCCCCTGCCCTTGGTGACGATGCCGACGATACGATCTCCGGGCAAGGCGTGGCAACAACCGGCGAAATGGAGGGCCATGCCGGGAATAAGACCTTTGATGGGAACGCCTTTGTCTTTTTCGTCCTTTTTCTTTTTCTTGCCTTTGCGGCGGAACAGACTCACGACCTTGTTGCTACTGTTGCTTTCCTTGATGCCCGGAAAAACGGCCTCCAGCACCTCTCGGCTGGTGATGTGGCCGGCGCCCACTTCGGCGCAAAGATCGTCGGCGGAATCGACATGGAAGACGGAAAGCACTTCCGCCAACGCTTTTTCGGTATATTCGTATCCTTCCGATTGAAAGGCGCGTTCCATGATGGCACGTCCCAGATTGAGATATTCTTCTCTCTGCCGCAGCCTGACAAATCGTCTAATCCTGGCCCGCGCTTTGCCTGTCACTGCAAAATTTTCCCAGGTCGGCGACGGTGTTTGCGCCGGCGAGGTAATTATTTCGATTTGATCGCCGTTTTCCAACTCGGTGCGCAGCGGCATGGGCCGTCCGTTTATTTTTACGCCGACGCAGGTATCGCCAATTTCCGAATGCACCGCGTAGGCAAAATCGATGGCGGTGGCGCTGCTGGGCAGGGCGATGACTTCTCCTTTTGGCGTAAAGCAGAACACCTGATCCGGAAACATTTCGAGTTTGGTGTTTTCGAGAAAATCGTCGGGACTCGCCGCATGGTCGAGAATGTCCAGCAATTCCCGCATCCACCTGTATTGCCGACCGGTCTTGTGGTCGGCGCTTTGCTTGTACTGCCAATGCGCGGCGACCCCGTATTCCGCCCGCTCATGCATATCCCGGGTGCGGATTTGAATCTCGATACGATGTTTTTGGGGTCCGATGATACCGGTATGGATTGCACTGTACCCATTGGGCTTAGGAGTGCTCATGTAATCCTTGAACCGGCCCGGGACGCTCCGGTATTTGCCGTGAATGATGCCCAGGGCGCGATAACTGTTTGCCGGCGAATTGACGATGATGCGGAAGGCGATGATATCCGCAACCTGTTCGAACGAGACCTTTTTTTTCTGGGTTTTACGCCAGATCGAATAGGGCGTTTTTTCCCGGCCCACGACCTCGGCCTTCAATTTTTTCGATTTAAAGGTTTTTTCCAACTCGTCGATGATCAACGTCACATTGTCTTTGCCGTCTCCCCTCAGGAAATCCAGCCGGGCGATGATCGAGTTGCGCGCGTCGGGGTTCAATTCGGCAAATGCCAGATCTTCCAGTTCGTTTTTGAGTTCCTGCATTCCGATTCGCTCCGCCAATGGCGCATAGATTTCCATGGTTTCCAGGGCGATACGGCGGCGCTTGGCCTTTTTGCTGATATAGTTGAGCGTCCGCATGTTATGAAGACGGTCCGCTAACTTCACCAGTAGAACCCGAATATCCTCCGACATGGCAAGGACGAGTTTACGGAAATTTTCGGCTTGATCGGAGAACTCCGATTGCAGCTCGATCTGTGACAATTTGGTGACGCCATCCACCAACTGCGCCACTTCTTCACCAAACTGGGATTTGATTTCGGCGGAAGTGGTATCCGTATCTTCGATGGTGTCGTGCAGGAGAGCGGTGATGATTGAATTGCCGTCGAGTTTATAGTCGGTAAGGATCGCTGCCACTTCTAGGGGATGGGAAAAATAAGGATCGCCGGACGCCCTCGTCTGATTGCCGTGGGCCTTCATGGCGAAGACGTATGCGCGGTTTAAGGCATCCTCATCGGCTGTCGAATCGTAGGACCCGACTTTTTCGACAAGTTCAAATTGGCGAATCATAACAAATATCCCATACCAGGATTTTATTGAGATCGCCGGTATTCACCAGCTTTAAATAACAATTTGGTAAAAAATTACGAGAGACCGATATTTAATCGATCCAACTCGATGAAAGAACAGAGCGGAATGTTATTTCCCACCCAACTCTTCTTCGCCTTCGATGATATTGTCGGTAAAGGCGGGCATCGCTTCCTCGCCTTCCGCGGCCTTGGCGGCGGCGATACTTTGGGCGAAATTCTCGGAGAATTCATCACCGGCGGTCAGCATATCCATTTCGTCTTCGTCGGGCTCGTCCGCTTCGACGTGGGTTTGCAGCCCTTTGACCAGGTTTTCCTCTAACTCGTTCAACTCCACCGTTTCTTCGGCGATTTCGCGGAGGGCAATGACCGGATTTTTGTCGTTGTCGCGCTCGACCGTTAATTCCGCGCCGGAGGAAAGGCTGCGGGCGCGTTGCGCCGCCAACATTACCAACTGAAAGCGGTTCGAGACTTTTTCAATGCAATCTTCAACGGTGACGCGGGCCATCGAGTATCTCCTATAGCCGATACGGCTAAGCTGTGCGGAATCAAGAGCGGCGAATATATAGGCCTGATTTCAGGAAACGCAAGCTTTTCGGTAAAAATATCGACTTTTTTGATGGGCTATAACGCCATTTCAGTCGATTCGCCTAATTTCCTGATCCTTTCCGATGTTTTTCCCCATTTCGTCCAGACTTTCGCCGGTCCGCGGATGTATCCATGCGGGGGCAATATCAGCGAGCGGGAGAAGGACGAAAGCGCGTTCGTGCAGGCGCGGATGCGGCAGTATCATGTTGTCGGTTTCAAGGCAGATCTGGTCATAGGCCAGTAAATCGAGATCAATGATGCGAGCCGCATTCGGTATTGATCTTTTCCGTCCCAGTTCATCCTCCAGACCTAGCAGCATTTTCAATAGTTTATGAGGTCCAAGCCCGGTGCCGATCTTGACCACGCCATTGACGAACCACGGCTGATCCGATGCAGGGACAGGCGCCGATTCATACCAATGGGAACGCGCCTGAATATTCAGGCCATGGGCGGTCAGTCCCTCTACTGCGCGCTGACAATTCTGCAAGGGATTTTCGTTTTTCTCGGAGGTGAGATTGGATCCGATTCCAACAATTACCATTTTCCGGGTACTCGAAACATAAAATCATAAAACCGAACGAGAAATGCCCACAAGGTTGTGATTGGCGCAACAGTTATTTAACGGTATAGTCTTTAATAATTATAATTTGAAATTAGTGCAATTTAGCCTACAATAGCACCTATAATAGCCTCAAATGATATTAGATAAAAAATTTTAATAAAACACGATAACTGATTGTTATTAAGGGAATATATTATGGTTTTTCACAAAAACGAACGAATTGCCCTGTTCATCGACGGATCAAACCTTTATGCGGCAGCCCGGGCTCTGGGTTTCGACATAGATTACAAAAGAATGCTCGAAGTCTTCGAGGAAAAAGGCGATCTCGTCCGTGCTTTCTATTATACGGCGCTGCTCGAGGAGCAGGAATACTCCCCGATCCGACCCCTTGTCGACTGGCTTGATTACAATGGTTACACCATGGTGACCAAACCGACCAAAGAGTTCACCGACCCGTCAGGTAAGCGGAAAATCAAAGGAAATATGGATATTGAACTGGCCGTCGATGTCATGGAGATGATGGAGCATCTGGACCATATCGTTCTATTTTCCGGTGACGGCGATTTCCGGCGGTTGGTGGAATCGGCCCAACGCAAAGGTAAGCGAGTGACGGTGGTCAGCACCGTAAAATCCAAACCGCCCATGGTGGCCGACGAATTGCGCCGTCAATCCGACTATTTCCTGGAACTCCGGGAATTGCAGGACGAGATCGAACGCAAGCCGGGTCAATCAGACACGCCTGGACACCCGATTCACGACGACGATATGTTGCAAATCCACGACAACGACGGATATATTGCCTCCGCTTGAATAATTATTGCAGATAGGCCGCCGTGTCACATAGCCCCGAGACACCGGGCCGGGAATGCGCATTATGCCCGCGCCTGGCCGACTTTCGATCCCGTAACCGCGAGATTTATCCGGACTGGCACAATGCGCCGGTGCCTTCTTTTGGCTCTATCGACAGCGCGATGCTCATCGTCGGCCTGGCGCCGGGTCTAAAAGGGGCCAACCGCACCGGGCGCCCGTTTACCGGTGATTACGCCGGTGACCTGCTGTACGATACCCTGCTTAGCTATGGATTTGCCGCGGGTCGGTACGGCGCCGATCCGAAAGACGGGCTCCACCTTGAAAACTGCCGTATTACCAATGCCGTCCGGTGCTTACCCCCTGAAAACAAGCCGACCGGCAAAGAAGTCGCGGCCTGTGCGCCCTTTTTAAACGACGAAATCAGCGCCATGACCAATTTAAAGGTGATCCTTGCCCTGGGCGGGTTGGCCCACGGCGCCGTTGTCTCCTGCCTGGGTGAGAAAAAAAGCCGGTGGAAATTCGGTCACAACCAATACCACGAAATCGGCGGCCTGACCGTCGCCGACAGCTACCACTGTTCCCGCTACAACACCAATACGGGCCGTCTCACGGAAGACATGTTTCATTCGGTGTTCGAAGGAATTAGGACGTTCATACCGTAATCAGCCGGATAATTGCTGCTGACCACTGAATAAGCCTTTTCCCCCCGCTCTAATATGTTATATCCGGCGCGGATTGAATTTTACGGAGAATTGACGTGGAAGTCGCGTGCCTCGACCTAGAAGGCGTTTTGGTGCCGGAAATCTGGATTGGTATGGCCGAAAAGACCGGCATCGACGCCTTGCGCGCCACCACCCGGGATGTTCCCGACTACGACGAATTAATGCAGCAGCGACTCCGGATCATGGACGAAAACGGTTTTGGGCTGCCGGATCTCCAGGAAGTTATCAACGGCCTAGAGCCCCTGGAGGGCGCCATGGAGTTCCTGTCCTGGCTGCGAACCCATTTTCAAGTCGTCATCCTGTCCGATACGTATTATGAATTCGCCGAGCCGTTAATGCGTAAACTTGAATGGCCGACGCTTTTTTGCCACCGGTTGGAAACGGCGCCCGACGGGCGCATTGTCGACTACCATCTACGGATGAAAAACCACAAGCGTGAAGCCGTCAAACATCTACGTGAGTTGAATTTCACCGTATTCGCCGCGGGCGACTCTTACAACGATACGGCCATGTTGAACGAGGCCGATCACGGCTTCCTTATCCACGCACCCGACTATATTGTCGAAGAGTTTCCGCATTTTACCGTGACCAACAGCCATGCCGAACTGCGCACCGAATTGGAAAAAGCCAGCCCCCGGTTTTAATCGGACGGGGTTTTGCCCCCCCTACCGGTCGCTTCGACGTTCCTTGAATTCTGATTGCGGATTGTCCGGATCGAGCATCCTGTGCAGATGAACGATGACGTATTTGTAGTGCGCCTCGTCAACGTGGGTATGGCTGGCCCCTTGCCAGGCTCTTAAGGCCTTGTCGTAGCCGGGAAAAACACCAACCACGTCCAGATTATCCGGGTCAACAAAGTCGTTCCCGCTGGGATCACTGACTTCGCCCCCCAGCACCAAGTGCAATAAATTGTCCGACATGGTGACAATCCTTTTTCAGCTGATTCACGACCAAGGCGAATGGTCTTTTTTTATTACACGCCCGTGTTACAAATGTACCCAACCGCTACAAAAATCAAGGGACCTGACGTAATGATCGACTTATATACTTGGCCCACACCCAATGGCCATAAACTACATATCATGTTGGAGGAAACCGGCCTCGACTACACGGTGCATGCCGTCAATATCGGCGAAGGCGAGCAATTCGATCCCTTTTTTCTGAAAATCAGCCCCAACAACCGCATTCCGGCCATGGTCGACAGCGATGGCCCGGATGGCGAACCGTATTCACTATTCGAATCCGGCGCCATGCTGATTTATCTGGCGGAAAAAACCGGCATGTTCTTGCCCGCCGAACCCGCGCAGCGTTACAAAACCCTGCAATGGCTGATGTTTCAAATGGGCGGCGTCGGTCCGATGTTTGGTCAGTCCAACCATTTTATCAACTATGCCCCGGAAAAAATTCCCTACGCCATGGAGCGCTACCAAAAGGAATGTGAGCGTCTCTATAACGTCATGGAGAAGCAATTGGGCCAGGAGGAATATCTGGCCGGCGACTATTCCATCGCCGACATCGCCACCTATCCCTGGGCCATGAATTGGAAAAGACGGGAAATTAACTTGGAGGATTTCTCTAACCTCAAACGCTGGTTGGACGCTATTGCTGTGCGACCCGCAGTGGAAAAAGGTATGGCGGTATTGGCTGAAAAACGTCGCAAGGACGGAATCACAGATAAAGAACGCGAAATTCTGTTCGGTAAAACCCAATTCGAAAAACGATGAATTAACACTTAAATAATTCATCAAATTCAATATGATACGTTAACAATCCTTACTTAGACAGTTATTTGTCTATTTTTATATCTGTACAAATACGTACCTGGACTGTATAAAACACGTAGAGAAGAATTCTCGTCCTGATCAACCAGGGGTTAAAAGCCTGGTATCGGGTAAGTCTAGGGGGATTGCAAGAATGCTGAGCAGTAAGGAATTATTGGAGAAATCCGGGGTATCCCGGGCGACTCTCAACAATTATATCGGTCTGGGCCTGATCCCCAAACCCGTCGTTAAAAACCCCGAACATCCCGAGGACCGTGCACGCCGGCTGGGATATTTCCCCGCCGATACACTGGACCGCTTAGCCGAAATCAGCCAATTGAAAAAACAAGGGCTGCGAATTGCCGAGATTGCCGCGCGCCTGAATGCTTCTCCTGAAGATAAAACCGGCAAAGAATCAACCCGAAAGAAAAAAGTCGAGAAAATTTCACCGAACATTACCTCCCCTGCTCTCTCGCCGGCATCAACCCAATTTGCCCAACCGAATAACCGGGGGCTCCGACTGACCATCGACCAACTCGAACACCCCGCCTATCTGGTAAACAACAAATTTGAAATCGAATGGGCCAACCCGCAGGCCGAAAAGGTGATTTTCAGTCGAAAGAGCGGTCTTTCAAGCGAGATTTCCGAACGTAATATTTTCCGGCTTCTGTTCGAAACAGACACCGTAAAAAGATGCGAAAGCCGGGAGGAAATATTCCGCCTTCACCTGTCCATTGCCAAAAACCGCCTTACCAAAGCCGCCTTGCTGACCATGGACCCCCATCTCGAGGGCGGTCAGATCGAGGAACTGGCAAAATTATATGATGACGTCCCGGCGCTGGAATCGCGGGCTCTGCGTGACACCGATGTAAATTTGGCGGAACGCGTTGATACACCCCGATACTTTCGTATCTACATCAGTTTTTTCCGTGAGGGTATTTTCTTTGCCTACATGCCCGCGGACGGCGAGGAAAATTCTCTGATGTCGCTGCTGGCGCGGCGTGATCTGGTTATCCGCGATCTGCTGCGCAACCGGAAACCCTACATGACCCCCCTCGCCGTTCTGGTCGCCGACCTGCAGGATTCGGTTAAAATCTGCGCCGAGTTGCCGCCGGAAGAATATTTCGAACTGATCAACCAGGTCTGGGGCGCGATGGAGCCCAAATTCCGCAAATACTACGCCACCCACGGCAAGCATGTGGGCGACGGTATTGTTTACTATTTCTTTCCGCAACCGGACTGCAACTACGTCTTCAACGCCATCCAATGCGCCTACGAAATGAAAGAGGCCATGCAGGCCATCAGTCAGGAATGGCGCACCAAAAAGAACTGGATGAACGAATTGCGCCTCAACATCGGACTCGACGAAGGCCAGGAATGGTTCGGCGCTTATCAAACCCCCACCCATCTCGAATTTACCGTTCTCGGCGACACCATTAACCGGGCGGCGCGGCTGAGCGATTTCGCCCGCAACAACACCATTTGGGTCACCAAGAATATGCTGGCAACCTTGAACTCCAAGGAGCGGCAGAAATTAACTTACGGCATCCGGCGGCAAAGCGACGACGGCCAGGAAATCCTGGTGCCGTCCACTTATGGCCGTATCAACAATTTGCGAGACCTGGATGACCCGGCCAATATGAAACTGAGGGACATCGGCGCCCTGCCGGTTACCGAAATTATCGAACTGCATGAATAATGGTTAATTGCGGTTCCGCATGATACGGGCTTTATCCCGCTGCCAATCCCGTTCTTTGATGGTTTGGCGTTTTTCGTGCAGCCGCTTGCCCTTGGCGATTCCCAGTTCGACTTTCGCCATGCCGCGTTTATTGAAGTAGAGCGATAAAGGAACGATGGTCATGCCTTCCCGGTTGACGGCATTGAACAGTCGCCCCAGTTCACGTTTGTGCAACAGCAATTTCCGTGGCCGTCTGGGTTCGTGTTGGGCCTTGGCGCCCGCCTGCTGATATTCGGGAATATAGGCGTTGATGAGGAAAAGCTCTCCCTGCTGTTCGGCGGCGTAGGCCTCCTCGATACTGGCCCGGCCGCTGCGCAGGGATTTCACTTCAGTACCCTGCAAGACGATCCCGGATTCCAGCGTATCTTCGATAAAATAGTTGTGGCGCGCTTTTCGGTTGCGCGCTGCAACGTTATCGGGTGATTTCGCTCTCTTTTTGGCCATCGGGATTGCTCTCAGCCATGGCCATCGGGAATCAGGAAAGAATTCCCGCGCCGGTCAACGCCTGCCGCACGGCTTGCTTGCTGGCGTCGGCGATCTCGCAGATGGGCAGGCGCGCTTCGGCGGAGCACAGATCCAACAATTCGGCGGCGTACTTGACCGGCCCCGGACTTGTTTCGCAGAACATAGCCATGTGCACCGGCATCAAAACGGCCTGCAATTCCAAGGCTTTCTTGATGTCGCCATCCCGCCAGGCTTTGTGCATGTCGGTGCACAATTTCGGCGCAATATTGCCCGTCACCGAGATGCAGCCGTGGCCGCCGGCGGCCATGAACGGAATCGCCGTGCCGTCCTCTCCGGATAATTGACAGAAATCCTCGCCGCAGGCCGGCGTCGTTAAAATGGGACGGTTAAGATCACTGGTGGCGTCTTTGACGCCGGCAATATTCGGCAATTCAGCCAACCGCGCCATGGTGTCCACCGTCATGTCGATCACACTGCGGCCCGGAATATTATAGATGATGACGGGAATATCCACAGCATCTTGGATGGCTTTGTAGTGACGGTAGAGTCCTTCCTGGGTCGGCTTATTGTAATAAGGAGTCACCACCAACGCCCCATCGGCCCCGGCTTCCTTGGCATGTTTCGCCAAGGCAATCGCTTCATCCGTGGAATTAGAGCCGGCCCCGGCAATTACCGGCACCCGTCCATTGGTGACCTCGATGCAAATTTCAGTCACCCGCATGTGCTCATCATGGCTGAGCGTCGGCGATTCTCCCGTCGTACCGCAGGGCACCAATCCATCGGTGCCTTCGCTGATTTGCCACTCGACGAAAGACCGGTACGCCTCCTCATCAACGTCGCCGCCCTTGAACGGCGTAATGAGAGCCACATAGGATCCCTGAAACATTTTGAATTCTCCTGTATTTCGAGGGCCGAACATAGACCGAGGCGGTACCGACAGCAAGCCGAAGAAACGCTTCATTTAACAAATTTCAACCTTTTGCCTGTTCAATTGCACCCGAGATTCTTGATTGATCGACGGGAGACAACTAGAATCAATTACCGATGATGACTGACAGTCCTATAGGGCCTCAGGGGGAATATATAATATGAGCCGCTATACGCTCATTGGACTTCTGCTGTTTACGTCCCTGATGATAAGTCAGGGTCCGCCCTCGTCCTATGCCGACGAAAGTATAATCGGCAAGTCCGATATCAGAACTGCGAAGACCATTCAGAAGTTGGTCAAACGCAACAAATGGTCCGAAATTGATCGCTTGACCAAAAAAATCTCCGATCCGACTTTAAAAAATGTTCTCCACTGGCAAAGGTTGACCTCCAGGAATTCAGGCGCCAGTTTTTTTGAAATTGCGGCCTTTATTAGCCGACACTCCAATTGGCCCGCCATAACACTGCTGCATAAACGGGCCGAAGAGGCGATGACGCCGCAACTTGCCGACGAAATTATACTCGACTGGTTTCAGGGCCGTGACCCTCTGTCGGCAGACGGCGGCATTCATCTGGGACGCGCTCTACTGGCTCAGGATCACAAATCCAAAGCCGTCAGGGTTCTGCGGCGCACGTGGGTGAACGGCAATTTCGGCGTTAAGCAGGAACGTTTCTTCTATAAGAAGTTCCGCCGCTATTTGACCCGCGAAGACCACATCGAACGGCTTGACCGATTGTCGTGGTTGGGGCGCTACTATCCCATTCGACGCATGTACCGGCGGGTCCATAAGGATTACCGGGCGCTGGCCGAGGCCCGTATTGCGCTCCGCCGTTTTCGCGGCGGCGTCGACCGGGCCATTGCGAGAGTGCCTGAAAAACTGCTTAATCACCCGGGTTTATTATATGAAAGATTGCGTTGGCGCCGCCGCAAAGGACGGGACCAGTCCGCCCGAGAAATCCTTGAAAATCCACCCGACGAATTAATCAGGCCCGATCTGTGGTGGCGAGAGAAATCGATTTTAGCGCGACGTGCTTTGCGGAAAGGTCATTTCAGTGAGGCTTATCGCATGGCGAAAAGTCACAAGCTGCAGAACGGTATCGGTTTTCTCGAGGGTGAATGGCTGGCCGGTTGGATCGCCCTGCGTTTCCTCAAAGACACCAAAATCGCCTACGGCCATTTCACGGAGTTTTTCCGGAAAGCCAGATATCCCATTAGTCTATCCAGGGGCGCTTACTGGGCGGGCCGTGCGGCCGAGGAACTGAAAGACGCCAAGCACGCCCGCTTTTGGTACAAAACGGCGGCCATGTACCCCATTACCTATTACGGCCAATTGGCCGCCGCGGAATTGAAAAAAGATAACGCCATCTCGATTCAGCCGGCACCTCATTTGACGGAACTGGAACTCGTAAATTTCCGCTCCAATGAATTGGTGCGGGTCGTCAAAGTTATGGCGGAAGCCGGTTTGCAGGATTTAATGCGCAGCTTTATCCGCAAACTGAACACGATGGGTGAGACGCCGGGATGGCGCCGGGAAGTCGCCAATCTGGCGAAAGATAGCGGCCGCCCGGATCTTGCCATCAGCACGGCTAAAATAGCCTATCGGCAAGGCATCAATTTGATTGAAGACGGTTTTCCGGTTTTGACCGCCAGAACAAAAACGAATTTGGAATTATCGTTGATTCATGCGGTGATCAGGCAGGAAAGCGCGTTCAACATTAAAGCGGTCAGCCATGCGGGCGCACGCGGATTAATGCAATTGATGCCGGGAACGGCGAAGCGGGTGGCGAAAAGTAATTCCATGCCCTACGTCCGGCGCAAACTGACCGAAGATATGAGCTATAATCTTCGTCTTGGCGCCGCCTATTTGGGTGATTTGGTGAAAGAGTTCAACGGCTCTTACGTCCTGGCCCTGTCCGCATACAACGCCGGACCGGCGCGCGCCAGACGCTGGGTGAAGAAGTACGGTGATCCCAGGGACCTGTCGGTTGACGCCATAGATTGGGTGGAACTTATTCCCTTTACCGAGACCAGAAATTACGTTCAACGGGTCATGGAGAATCTTCACGTTTACCGGCAACGGCTCAATTCCATTCAATTGGCCTTTAATCCCGAAGGCGACTTGAGACGCTAGTGATAGTACCCTCCTTTCTGGATATTGAACGGGCCGCCGAACGGTTATCCGGCTTTGCGGTAGAAACGCCCATACTTGAATCCGAGCGACTCAACGAACAATTGGGCGGCCGTCTTTTGCTTAAACCCGAATGCCTGCAACGAACCGGTTCCTTTAAATTCAGGGGCGCCTTCAACAAGATATCCAAACTCGCCGGGAGCAAACGGGCCAACGGCGTGGTGGCGTTTTCTTCCGGCAATCATGCGCAAGGCGTTGCCGCCGCCGCCAGAATTCTCGGCGTCAAAGCCATCATCGTCATGCCCTCGGACGCACCGGCAGTCAAAATCGAAAACACCAAAGCGGATGGTGCGGAGGTTGTTCTTTATGAACGAAAAGACGGTAACCGCGTCGCCATCGCCGAAAAAATTGTCGCCGATACCGGCGCTGTGATGATCCCTCCCTATGACGATCCGGATATTATGGCCGGGCAAGGAACCATCGGATTGGAGTTCGCCAAACAGGCGGGTGATCTGGACGCCAAGCTCGACATTTTGGCGGGGCCGTGCAGTGGCGGCGGTATGATCGGCGGGTGCGCCCTGGCTTTTGAAACGCTCAGCCCCCATACCCAAATCTACAGTGTGGAGCCCGAATACTACGACGATACCGCCCGATCTCTCGCCGCCGGGAAACGCATGGAAATTTCACCCGACCGAAATTCCATTTGCGACGCACTGTTGCTGGAAATACCGGGCAAATTGACGTTTGAGATTAATCGTAAATTGCTTGAGGGAGGTCTATCGGTAACCGACCGGGCCACCGAACAGGCCATGCTGACAGCCTTTCAGGAATTTAAAATCGTGCTTGAACCGGGCGGCGCTGTCGCCTTGGCGGCAATTCTCGAAGAAAAGCTCTCGATCGAGGGTAAAACAGCCGGCGTAATCGGCACCGGTGGGAACGTCGACCCTGAGACGTTCCGTCACGCTATTTCGCAAATAAAATGAGAAATTCGCCTAAGCTTTTGCCGGTTCGATAATGGGTTTTTTCGGCGGCTGTTCGGTTTTGCTCTTGGCGCCGCCCTTAACCAGCAGATTGATTGCGCCTTCCGACTGCTTTTTACTGGTTTCAATTCGGCGGCAGTGGCCCGCGAGAAAAGCGCCCTGCTCGATCGCTAGGTTTTCATGGAGAATATCGCCTAGGACATGGGCCGTTTTCGCCAAGGAAACGGAACGGGCGCTGATCTGACCGGTCACGCTGCCATGTACGCGTACGCTATCGGCGTTGATTTCACCATGAACCTGAGCCGTTTCCCCGACAATCAGAACATCCGAGTGAATATCGCCTTCAACCTGGCCATCGACCTGAATCTCGCCATCACTATGCAAATTGCCGATTATTTTTAAATCGGTGCTGAGCAGTGATGGCGGAGAAGGTATTTTCGGAACGACAGGTTCTTTGCCGTTTTCCTTATTGCTTTTTGTAAACATATCGACCGGCCTTAATGAAACGCCACGGGTTTCTGGGTTTGCCTTTATATAGGATCTCATAATGGAGATGCGGCCCGGTGCTGCGTCCGGTGCTGCCTAACAACCCAATCTTCTTGCGATATTCCACTTTTTGACCGCGTTTCACAAGTATCTTGTACAAATGGCCGTATCTGGTTTTGAATCCTTTGCCGTGATCGATCTCGACAAATCTTCCGTACTTTCCCTTACGCCCGGCATAAGTAACGACACCTGGCGCCGTCGAATACACGGACGTCCGGGCAATGCCGCCAAAATCCAGCCCATAGTGCATGGCCCACCGGCGGTTTATGGGATCCCGCCGTTTGCCGTAGTGACTGGCGATAGAGAAGTAGTCCAGCGGTGCTGATATCGGTAGCTGCAACATCAGGCTTTGCAGATCGTCATACCGGTCCAACTGCTGATTCAAATTGTTCAGGCTGATTTTCAATCGCTCAGCCGGTTCCGATGCCGGAATGATCTCGACGAATGGCCCGCCTTGACCCTTTGACTGAATCTGATTGGCAGCCACTAATTTTTTGACGTTCATCCCGGTACGTCCCAGGACATATTCAATATCGGCGATGTTTTCCTTGGTGCGTTCCGTCAAACCGGCGAGCACTTCCTGTTCGGACTTGTGCAGTTTCTGCAGTTCGTTTTCCAAACGGGCAATTTTCCTCGATGACTTATTGCTCTGGGACCGTGCCTGGTTGCGTTCCGTCAGGGCCTGTTCCAGGTCTGTCGTAATAGAATTCAAGTTGCCTTTGAGTTCGAAGTTATGGGTATTGAGTTCGCGCATTTCGTTTTCGATGCTGGCGACTTTATTTCTTAATTTTTCGCGGGCGTCGAGAATTTGCTGCCGCCGCGTATTTGAAACGCTCAGTTTACTTTTCGTCGACTGCAGATTTTGTTGCAAGGCAGCGTTTTTCTCGACGACGTCGAGCATCAAACTGTGGTTCTTTTCCAATTCTCCGGTAAGCGAGGAAAATTTGGATTGGTAGTCGGAGACTTCGGACAACAGGCTGCGATAGACCATTCGAGCGTTGAGAATTTCGCTATTCTTAACATCGATAATCCGGTCGTGAATAAAATAGCTGGACGACGCGAATATGGCCCATCCGGCAACCGCTAAGACCAGGCTTAAGGAAAAAATCTGTAGGTTTTTGGAAATTTTGAGAAAGCGAACATTGCCGTCGGTACGCAAAATCAATTCCCTGTCCGGGAAATACCGCGCTATGCCCCTTGCCCACCGATGGGTGAGTTTACCGCTTTGACCGCTCTTCATCGCCCCCTCATTCCGACGTCGATATTTAGATCGACGATTAATGATCCACAAAATGACGCCTTGTATTTCTGCGCCTCCAGAGCGCCTTGAAATTATCCGCTCCTCGTTTTCGATGCAAGAGCAATAACGCCCCAACGTGGGAGAAATTGCGCTTTTTTTGATTCTGCACTGTTCATTTTGCCTGAGAGTCACTGATTAATTGAAGAATCCGAACACTTTATCGGATATTGGGTATTGCTCAACGGATTGAGACCCTTCACCTTGACCCTTAAAGGAATAAATTCCCTGGATTGGGATACATCTGATTTAGGAGCCATAGATTGAATCGATTCGCAATGCTTCTGGCAACCTGCGGCGGCGTCGGCTTGGCGCCAAAAATGCCGGGAACCGTGGGTTCGCTGATCGCGGTCCCATTGGCATGGTTTTTAGTGCAGGCCGGCGGGACACCCTTTTTGGCGCAGGCTGCGGGCCTCGCCATCCTGATCGGTATCTGGGCAGCCGATTATCACGCCCGGCAGATTGGCGAGGATGATCCCTCCTCCATCGTCATCGATGAATTGGCCGGACAATGGCTGACCTTGCTGGTGGCGCCACTGGAAATCTCGTTCTATATCCTGGGTTTTATTCTGTTCCGTGTCTTTGACATCTTTAAACCCTGGCCCGTCTCGTGGGCGGACAAGAACGTCAAGGGCGGCTTGGGAATCATGCTGGACGACATCCTGGCCGCCATATACGCCGGCGCCATTTTGTACGGCGTACGCATCATGTTGGAAGGATAGCATCCAATGTTTCCTGATGAGCATTTACACCTTGCCGCCGACCTGATCGATCTATGCCGGCAACGGGGCATTAAAATAGCGACGGCTGAATCCTGCACCGGCGGAATGATTGCCGGCTGTCTGACGGCGGTTTCGGGTTCATCTGACGTGTTCGAACGGGGTTTCAACACCTATTCCAACGAAGCCAAATCGGAAATGCTGGGGGTGCCAGAGGACATCATCGAAAATCACGGCGCTGTCAGTTCGGAAGTCGCGCTCGCCATGGCGGAAGGCGCCCTCGACAATTCGCCGGTCGCTTTGACGGTTGCCGTTACCGGTATTGCCGGGCCCGGCGGCGGGACGCCGGATAAGCCGGTCGGCACCGTCCAACTGGCCGCCGCCTTCGCGGATCACCAAACACTAACCCGGCACGAAGTGTTTCCCGGCGACCGCAACGACGTTCGCCTCGCCACCATAAAATCGGCACTGGAACTCATGCTCCATCACTTTGAAAATTAAGCGAATTCAAAACCTTATATTTATCGACAGTCGATAAATTAACTTTTGTAGACGGCGTCGGCGCGTTTTTCGAAGGCGTGGACCATGATCTTGACGGCTTCGTTGAAAACCACCCCGATCATTTTTTGTAGCAATTTTGAGCGGAATTCAAAGTCCACATAGAAATCGACCACGCAGGAGCCGTCGTCCTGGGGCAGGAATATCCAGTGATTGTTGAGATAGCGGAAAGGTCCGTCTTCATAGACGACATCGATACGGTCCGGCCTCGACAGCTTCACCCGAGAAGTAAATTTTTCACGGAACATTTTATAGCCGATGACCATATCGGCGACGATCATCTCTTCTTCCTTACTTTTGACACGCAGTCCGACGCACCAAGGTAAAAATTCGGGATAGCGCTCAACTTCGGCGACCAGATTAAACATCTGTTCGGCGCTGTAGGGTAAGGGCCGTTTTTCGGCGTGGGTCGGCATATGTTAACTTATGAATTTGTCATTTTGCTTTATTCGATCGGCGGGCCTGTTTCAGGGCCGTGAAATCTTCGTCGGCATGATACGACGATCTGGTCAGTGGCGTCGCCGACACTTTCAAAAAACCTTTGGAGAGCGCTAATGTTTCATACTCCGAAAACTCGTCCGGCGTTACGAAACGATCGACGGCCACATGCCGGGGCGTCGGTTGCAGATACTGGCCGATGGTCAAGAAATCCACATCAGCCGACCGCAAATCGTCCATAACCTGCTGCACCTCCTGTTTTTCCTCACCCAATCCGACCATGATGCCTGACTTGGTGAAAATATCGGGCTCCAGCTCTTTCGCCTTTTGCAGCAAACGCAGGGAATGAAAATAGCGAGCCCCGGGCCGGATGGTGGGATAAAGCCGCGGCACGGTTTCCAGATTGTGGTTGTAGACGTCGGGTTTGGCATGGGCGACCAATGCCGCGGCGCCGTCTTTATCCCTGAAATCAGGGGTCAGGACTTCGACGGTGGTTGCCGGCGCCTGCTCCCGCAGTTGCTCAATACAGGCGACGAATTGAGATGCACCGCCGTCGACCAGATCGTCCCGGTCGACGGAAGTGATCACCATATGTTTGAGCCCGGCCGTCACCGCCATCTTCGCCACATTGTCGGGTTCCCTGGAATCCACCAGGCCGGGCTTGCCGGTGGCCACATTGCAAAAGGCACAGGAGCGGGTGCAGATATCGCCCAAAATCATCACCGTTGCATGTTTCTGTTGCCAGCATTCGCCGATATTGGGGCAGGCCGCCTCTTCGCAAACGGTATGTAACTTTAAATTCCGCATCAAGCGCTTGGTTTCGCCATACTGTTTCGATGTCGGCGCTTTGACCCTGATCCAGTCGGGTTTACGCGGGCTGGCCTGCGCCGGCTTGTTGCGAAGTTGCGGATGGCGGAAGTCGGCCACGTTGGTTTTTTCGGTTTTGCTCATGGTTCTTACTTAGTACTTTTTCCCGTCCAGGCCAAATGTGGTTTAAAGACTGATATCGTAGCGCATCCAATTGGTTTCGGTCGCCAGCTTATCATAGAGCTTGCGGGCTGTTTTATTGTCTTTGTCGGTCATCCAGTAGAGGCGATGCCATTTCTCTTTTTTTCCCGTTTCAGCGAGCGATTCGATTAGCGCCCGACCGGCGCCAAGACGGCGGTAAGCCGGGTCGGTATACAAATCCTCCAAATAGCACACCGGGTTTTTCGCCCAGAGATTGACATGCAAAACGTAATTCATAATTGCGACGATACCGTGTTCCGGATGAACGGCAACCCTCCCCCAGGCCGGTTCAATTTCCGTTAGCAAACGCCACCAGGTGAATTCCGAGACGTCATCCGCCACCGACGCCTGATAAAAATCGATATACCCGGCCCAGAGTTCAAACCACCGGCTTTTATCCGCTTCGGCGATGGGCCGGACAGAAATAGCTTCAGTCGACGACATGATCAGAAATGAATTACCCGGCCATAGGCATCAAGCACCGATTCATGCATCATCTCAGACAACGTCGGATGCGGGAATACGGTTTCCATCAATTCGGCCTCGGTGGATTCCAGGGTCATGCCGACGGCGTAGCCTTGGATCAGTTCCGTCACTTCGGCGCCAATCATATGCGCCCCAAGCAGTTCACCGGTTTTGGCGTCGAACACGGTTTTGACCAGTCCTTCCGGTTCACCGAGAGCAATCGCCTTGCCGTTGCCCAGGAAGGGGAAACGCCCGATCTTGACGTCATACCCCTGCTCTTTGGCTGCCGCCTCGGTCAAACCGACACTGGCCACCTGGGGATGACAATAAGTGCAGCCCGGAATGCGCCGTGTATCCAAAGGATGGACGCCGTCAAGGCCGGCAATCTTTTCGACGCAGATTATGCCTTCGTGGCTGGCCTTGTGGGCGAGCCAGGGCGGACCGGCCAAATCACCGATGGCGTAGACGCCGGGCTCACCGGTTTCGCACCACTGATTGATCACCACGTGAGAATTATCCACTTTGACCTTGGTGTTTTCGAGACCGATATCCTCCACGTTACCGACGATGCCAACGGCCATGATAACCCGGTCCACGGTTATTTCCTTGGTCTTCCCGTCCGTTTCGATGGATGCGGTGACGTTGTTTTTTCCCTTGTTCAAGGATTTGACGACGGCCGAGGTCATTATTTTCAGACCTTGCTGCTCAAAAGATTTGTGGGCGATGGCGGAAATTTCTTCATCCTCCACCGGCAACACCCGCGGCAGGACTTCGACGACCGTCACATCGACGCCAAAGGTGTGATAGAAACTGGCGAACTCGATGCCGATAGCGCCCGAGCCGACCACCAATAACGACTTGGGTAATGTGTCCGGCACCATGGCTTCTTTATAGGTCCAAACCCGATCGCCATCGGGTTCCAAACCGGGCAACGCCCGCGCCCTGGCGCCGGTCGCCAATATGATGTGTTTGGCCGTCAGGTCGGTGATACTTTTACCGTCTTTTTCCACCGCTAATTTTCCTTTTCCGGCAAGCCTGCCGTGGCCATCGAAAACGGCAATTTTATTCTTTCGTAAAAGATGCCCAACGCCCCCGGAAAGCTGTTTTGCCACCTCTCTTGAACGCTCTATGATCGCTTTAATATCGAACCCTATTTCTTTAATTTTTAAGCCATATTCCTGGCCATGCCGGGCATTGCGGTAAACTTCGGCCGAGCGCAGCAAAGCCTTGGTCGGAATACATCCCCAGTTGAGGCAAATACCCCCAAGATGGGCCCTTTCCACCAGCGCCGTTTTCAGTCCCAATTGGGCGGCACGGATGGCGGTGACGTAGCCACCAGGCCCACCACCGACGACGACAATATCAAAGGATGTTTCAGTCATTTTCGGTCTCTACAACAGCATGGTCAAAGGGTCTTCGATCATTGATTTAAAGGCTTGGAGAAATGCCGAGCCGAGAGCGCCGTCAACCGCCCGATGATCGACCGACAGCGTGCAGCTCATCACGGTGGCAACCGCCAAGGCGCCATCTTTTACCACCGGCCTCTGTTCTCCGGCGCCGACGGCGAGAATACACGATTGCGGCGGATTGATGATGGCGCAAAAATCCTTAATACCGTACATGCCGAGATTGGATATGGTGAAACCGCCTCCTTGGAATTCCTCGGGCATCAGTTTGTTGTCCCGGGCACGCAACGCCAGTTCCTTCATTTCGATGGAAATCTCCGCCAGGCCTTTCTGGTCGGCTTGGCGAATGATGGGGGTGATCAATCCGTCATCCGTCGCTACCGCCACCGATACATCAATGTCCGAATAGAGCCGCATGGCGTCGTCGGTCCAACTGGCGTTGACAGCGGGGACTTTGCGCATGGCAAGAGCAACGGCGCGGATGATGAAATCGTTAACCGATAATTTATAGGCCCCGTCTCCTTCGGGCGAGCGGCCGTTCAAGTCCTTGCGCAGGCTCAACAATTGATCGACTTCACAATCCACGGTGAGAAAGAAATGAGGGAGGTCCCGCGATGACGACGTTAAACGCTCGGCGATGATTTTGCGGACGCTCGAATGGGGGATTTCCGTGTAAGCGCCCTGCCCCGGCAATTCAGCGGGAACCTGCGCACCGGGCACGGTGGCGGGTGGTGGTGCGGCGAAAGCCGCCGGACCCGCGGATATTGCCGCCTCGATATCCTTTTTAACGATGCGCCCATGGGGGCCGCTGCCGGTCACTTGCGATAGATCCAGACCGGCATCGCCGGCGAGACGCCTCGCCAAAGGACTGGCGAAAATCCGGTCACCACCATTTGACGGTGCTTTTTCCGGTGCCGGAGATGATGCCGCTGCCGTTGTCTGGGTTGGCGCGGCCGGTTGTGGCTCAGGGTCGGGCGCAGGTGCCGATTGTGCCTTTGGTGCGGCGGCAACGTCAATCGCCGAGGCATCTTCGCCTTCTTCCAGCAAATAGGCAATGGGCGTATTGACGGCAACACCTTCGGTACCTTCGGGCACGGTAATCTTTCCCAACACCCCTTCTTCGACGGCCTCCATCTCCATGGTTGCTTTATCGGTTTCGATTTCGGCCAGGAGGTCGCCAGCCGCGACGGTTTCCCCTTCTTTTTTTAGCCATTTCGCCAGTTTGCCCTCGGTCATGGTGGGAGACAGCGCCGGCATGAGAATTTCTATACTCATCGTTCTCCCCCTCCTAGCGGTAAAGGACAGCTTTGGCTGCCGCTACGATATTGTTGGGCTGCGGCAAGGCAGCCGCTTCCAGATTGGTGGCGTAGGGCATGGGCACATCCTCGCCACAAACCCGCGTCACCGGCGCATCAAGGTAGTCAAAGGCGCGCTCCATGGTAATGGCGGCGATTTCCGACCCCATACCAGCCACCGGCCAGCCTTCTTCCACACTGACCACACGGTTGGTTTTTTTGATCGAGGCGACGATGGTATCGATATCCAGCGGCCTTAATGAACGAAGATTGATAATTTCGGCGTGAATACCTTCTTCGGCGAGAGTTTCAGCGGCTTCCAAGGCGACGCCGACCATGCGCGAGTAGGATATAATCGTCACATCGTCACCGGCCCGCTCGATCTTGGCTTTGCCGATGGGAATGACATATTCGGGATCGGTCGGTACATCAAAGTTCTGCCCGTACAGGATTTCGTTCTCCAGAAAAACCACCGGATTGGGGTCGCGAATGGCCGATTTCAGCAGGCCCTTGGCGTCTTCACCGGAATAGGGTGCGATGACATGCAGGCCCGGCACATGGGCGTACCAACTGGCGTAGCACTGGGAATGTTGCGCCGCCACTCCCGCCGCAGCGCCATTGGCGCCCCGGAAAACAATGGGACACCCCATCTGCCCGCCCGACATATACAGGGTTTTGGCGGCGGAATTGATCAAATGATCCATGGCCTGCATGGCGAAATTGAAAGTCATAAACTCGACCACCGGTCGCAAGCCACCAAAAGCCGCGCCAACGCCAAGCCCGGCAAATCCGTGTTCCGTAATCGGCGTATCGATCACCCTTTTGGCACCGAACTCCTCTAATAGACCCTGGGAGACCTTGTAAGCCCCTTGATATTCAGCCACTTCTTCGCCCATGAGAAACACGGTATCGTCCCGGCGCATTTCTTCGGCCATGGCGTCCCGAAGGGATTCGCGAACGG
>CAZNLR010000035.1:51339-55326 GCA_964574215.1 uncultured Rhodospirillaceae bacterium
TTCACTTTCCGGCGGGGGGGGGGGCGCTGCCGGCGCCGGCGCCTCGACCGGTCTTGCCGTCTGGGCCGGCGCTGGATCATTTTCCGGTTGAGGCGGCGGTGATGTCGTATCGATTGCCGACGCATCCTCACCTTCCTCGAGAATGACGGCGATGGGCGTATTGACGGCGACGCCCTCGCTGCCTTCCGCCACCAGTATTTTGCCCAGAACGCCTTCATCGACGGCTTCCATTTCCATGGTGGCTTTGTCGGTCTCGATTTCGGCGATGACGTCGCCCGGGGCCACCTCGTCCCCTTCATTTTTGAGCCACTTGGCCAATTTCCCTTCCGTCATGGTCGGCGACAGGGCGGGCATAAGAACTTGATTTGCCATGTTTATTTCTCTCCCCGCTTAGGCGTCGACCAGGATATCGGTGTAAAGTTCGGAAATTTCCGGTTCCGGATTCTGTTGTGCGAAATCGGCGGAATCGGAAACAGTGGCTTTGACTTCGGCATCGACTTGCTTCAAATCGTCCTCGCTGGCCATTTTTTCATCGATCAGCGTTTGGCGGACCCGGTCGATTGGGTCGCGCTCCGATCTGACTTTGCTGACCTCTTCCCTTGTCCGGTATTTTGCCGGGTCGGACATGGAATGGCCGCGATAACGGTAGGTCTGCATACCCAGGATATAGGGGCCCTTACCGGCGCGTGCGTGGGCCAGCGCCTTTTCACCCGCTTTTTTGACTTCCAGCACATCCATCCCGTCGACGCTTTCGCCCGGAATGCCGAATGCACTGCCCCGGGCAAACAGTTCCTGGGGCGATGAGGCGCGTTTAACCGAGGTGCCCATGCCGTAGCGGTTGTTTTCGATCACGTAAACGACCGGTAACTTCCACAAGGCCGCCATATTGAAAGATTCATACACTTGGCCCTGATTGGAAGCGCCGTCACCGAAATAGGTCATGCAGACACCGTCGTCTTCGTTGAAACGGTGAGCGAAACCGAGCCCGGTACCGATGGGCACCTGAGCCGCCACGATGCCGTGACCGCCGTAAAACCGTTTTTCCCGGCTGAACATGTGCATGGAGCCGCCTTTGCCCTTGGAATAGCCGTCCCGGCGTCCGGTAAGTTCCGCCATCACGCCGTTGGCTTCCATTCCCGTCGCCAGCATGTGGCCGTGATCACGGTAACTGGTGATAACCGAATCTTTGTCCTTATCCGCTGCCGCCATCATCCCGACGATGACGGCTTCCTGTCCGATATAAAGATGGCAAAATCCCGCAATTAGGCCCATGCCGTACAGTTGACCGGCCTTTTCTTCGAATCGCCGGATCAGAAGCATCTCCTTGTAATAGCCAAGAAGTTCCTGCGGTGTAACTTTATTCCTGTCTGAAGATTTTTTTTTCGGCGTTTTTCTTTTTTGCGTTGTTTTTGCCATATGAATTTCCTTGATTTACAGTTTCATACCTGGCCGCTCCCCACGATTTTCCCAAGCTTATTTCTTAAGTTTTTCGTGATATCACCCAAACAAGCTGCACCCGAACTTGTTGTTTTGCAACAATAATTTTAAACTTAACTCAGAACTAGTTAAATCGTTTGGCGCATGGAAACTTATATTAACTACGGACGTGTTTTATCGCAACAAATGTGATCATTTTCGGTGAAGATAAACAAGCTTATGAGATATTTTCTCGAAATAATGGACATTAATAGTATCCCGCATTGTAAAATCTTGGCTGCCATCTTATCTAAAACTGAGTATCGGATTGATCATTTCGACGGCAAAGTCTAACGTTTGTCTTCTATGGTAACCAATTAGGTCGCGATTAAATGACTGCACCGGCTCCCGACTGTAAGGAATGCCCAACATACGAATTGTGTGAATGGAACAGTTTGTCTGATGCAGAATTGGAAGTTCTTGAATATTCGAAGAAGTACGTTGAATACCGGCGGGGAGAGATCGTTTATTCGGAAAATGACGACGCTCGGGGCATGTATTGCCTGCGAACGGGCTCTTTGGCCCTGGTAAAGACTGATTCCGATGGCAATACAGCCGTTATTCGCATGGCAAATGCCGGCGAAACACTCGGATACAGATCGTTTTTCGCCGGTGATGTACATTCCACGTCCGCCGAAGCCATAACACCGTGCCAAATCTGCTATATTCCGGGACATGTGCTAACAAAATTGGTGGCGAATAACGGACAATTGGGGTTGAGTTTTCTGACTCACGCCGCCCGCGATATGCGCGAGGTGGGTGAAACCTATTTGCGGATATCAACGGCGCCGGTTCGAACGCGCCTGACCTACTACCTAAAAACCATCAGCGACCTCCATGGGGACCAAGTAAACGGCAGCTTTCAAATAAAATTACCGTTGCGCCGCTCGGACATCGCCAATGTGATCGGCACGACGCCGGAATCCCTATCCCGGGCCATTCGGAAATTATCTGACGAAGGGTTGGCGACGTTCGACGATCAGATGGTGATAATATCTGATTCCGCAGTTTTTTTTAGCGAATTTGCTGAACACTAAGGCCCGTAGGCCCGCTCCACCTTGGCAACACGAATCCGGAAATCGGAATACCACTTTTCCCTGCCCAGGCTTTGCGCCATTTTATGATCAGAGTTTTCATGCCAATTGCGGATTGCTTCTTCGCTCTCCCAATAGGAGACGGTAATGGCCTGACCGAACTCGTTTTCTATGGTTTCCACACCCAAATACCCCGGTTGCAACGCCGCCAGGTCGAACATCTGGGAGGACATCAGGTCATAGGCCGACCGGTCGTCATCACGGCGTTCCGATGAGAATATGACGGCATAATACGGTGGTTCCGGCGTATCGGTCAGATTTAGCATTGTTCCCTCTTATTTGCGGAATATGACGATTTCGTCCGGCCGGCTGTAGCCGAGCATGAATCGTGTCCGCTCCTCAAGCATATCTCGGTCAAGCGTGTTGGGATTCAGGAGCCTGACCTTGTTTCTGAGAAGATCCCTTTGATCTTTCAACTGAGCATGGACCAGATAAGCCTGATCTACCTGCTTGGTCAGTTGCCAATAGGCAATCAACCCGCGGTCCCCCTGAACCGCGTGGTAGGCAATATAAACAATCAGGCAAGCTCCCAACACCGGTCCAATGATGTGGCGAGCCCGAAGTCGAATTTCGGCAAGGACTTTCATGGTCCTCCTGTTGGCATTCTGCCAAATTTATATGCAAACCCCTTGCCATACGTACTTTCCCGACAAGGCACACTGGAATCCTGAATGATTCCAATGGGTTCTTTGCATCGCCAATAAGACGGGAGGAAAATCCCCCCCTGGTGAACTTGGATTTAGGAGGAATTTACCGCCCCTGGACGGTCATTCTTGCCGACCAGTTACTTTTATTATTCGAATCGGACTATGATTCCCATGTGTTACCAAAAGATTAATTTACAAGGGAAATCTGTTGGTTTTTAAGGTCATCGGCGTATCTGACTTCGCCCGGTTCAACCTGCTTTAGCGTCGATGACCTGCCATTTCTGATTACTTTTCTTATTGCAATCCCACATGGTCACGTTCGCCGACTTCTCTCCGGAAAAAATACGTGAAATATCAATGCATTTATTACTTAGCACGCTTCTGATGGCCCCGGACCTGTCAAAATACCATTGCTGATTTTTTCCGCCATTGCATTTCCATAGATCGATTTTAGCGCCGTTCTGCCGGCTGGATACGGATATATTTAGGCACAGGTTGGTCTTGGTATGTTTGATTTCTCGAGATTTAGGCAAATAAGTCCAGCGTTGCGCATCGTAATGATTACGGCAGTAGGCGGCCTTGATTTCTTTTCCAAAGGCGTAGCCGTCGATACAAAATCCGGTTTTCGCGTTTTTGATCAATGATTTATCTTCCGCGCTGGCCGACTGAGGCACAATTGTCGAAAGTCCCAAAACCGTCATTCCAATAATAAGAATTTATCGTTTCATTCGTAGGCAAGGTGATAGCTCTCCTAAGGTCGGTGCAGGGGG
>CAZNLR010000036.1:0-54304 GCA_964574215.1 uncultured Rhodospirillaceae bacterium
ACCTTAGCGAACTGCCTATTCCCACCTGGACGCCGGGCAAGGACATCGGGCCCTATATCACCACCACCACCATGACGGTGGCCCACGGAGAGCCCAATCAGAACACCGGTGTCTACCGCACCCGCGTGCGGGACGACCAGCATGTGGTCGTCAATCTCAATCCCCGCCGCCACGGCCACGACCAGGCGAGCACCTGGTGGGACCAGGGAAAAGCCGCGCCCATCGCCTGGGTGATCGGCGCCGAGCCCGCCTTCCAATATGCCTCAGTGGCCAATCTGCCCGGCGGTAAGCAGGAAATGGATGTAGCCGGCGGTCTGATAGGCGCGCCGGTGGAACTGGTCAAGTGTGTGACCAGCGATATTCTGGTGCCGGCCAACGCTGAAATCATCATCGAAGGCGAACTTACACCGGGGGAACTGGACCAGGAGGGACCCTTCGGTGAAAATCTCGGTTTCATGGCCGAGGAAGGAAGGAAATCAGTGGCCCGCATCACCGCCATCACCCGGCGTAAGGATGCCATCTATTACGGCATGACCAGCCAGATGCCGCCCAGCGAAAGCACCGTGCTCCAGGGTACCGCCAACGCCGGTCTGATAAGAAAAATCCTGCGCCAGGATCTCGGCGAAAAAACCATTCACGATATGTGTTTCGACTATACCTTCGGCGGCCAGATGGCCCATGGCGTCATTTCCATGACGCCCCTCCATCCCGGTCACGCCATGAAAGTGGGCCGGGCAGCGGCGGAAGTCAGTTCCCTCAAGCGCATCACCGTGGTGGACGAGGATGTCGATATTCGCGATCCCCTCCATTTGGAATGGGCCATGAACACCCGCTACAATCCAGCAGACGACACGGTGATCGTCAAAAACGTTTTCATGCGAGCCGCCATGGATACATCGGTCGAGATGGTTGATGGCGTCAAAATGGGCAGCAAGATCATTATCGACGCCACCCACCGTTTCGAGGAAGACGATTTTTCCCTGCCGGCCAAGGAAACCATGATGAAGGCTCTGGAGACCTGGAAAGCGGCGGGCCTGCCGGAGTTCGACATCCCCAAACGGGCGCAGATGCGGATCGATAAGTCTTAGAGGGAATGGGCAATTAAAGTAGTTTCTTTACATTTGCTTCGCGACAAATAGCCCCCCACCCTAACCCTCCCCCGCGTTGGGGGGAGGGGTAATTGGTCGCGCCGTCCATTCTTTCTCCCTCAACGCGGGGGAGGGTCGAGGTGGGGGTGAAACCAATTTTCATATTGATCCTCTCGTCCAACCCCATGCTATAGTTTGGGACCAATAAAATAATGGGAGGATGAATATCATGCGATACTTGGTTCTAGGACTATTTGCAGTTTTGCTGGCGTCGCCGGCGCAAGCTGGCCAAAAGGTGGATTACTCTGTCGGTGGTGCGGCTTTCGAAGGCTACAGCGCTAAAGCTTCAGGTAAATCAAAAGGCATGGTTCTGATTGTGCACGATTGGGACGGTTTGACCGATTATGAAGTCAAGCGGGCGGAAATGCTGGCCAAGTTGGGCTATGACGCTTTTGCCCTCGATCTGTTCGGCAAGGGCAACCGGCCCAAGGAAATCGCCGCCAAGCGGGCCAATACGGGAAAACTTTACAAAGACCGGGCGACCATGCGGCAGCGGCTGCTGGGCGGCCTCAGCAAGGCGCGGCAAATCCACCAGGGTAAAACCGTGGTGATGGGTTATTGCTTCGGCGGCGCGGCGGTGCTCGAGCTGGCGCGGTCCAACCAGGCGGGCGACGTTTCCGGCTATGTCACGTTTCACGGCGGCCTGAAGACCCCGCCGGGTCAGAGCTATCCCAAGAACACGCCGCCTCTGTTGATTGCCCATGGCGGTGCCGACAAAGCCGTTTCCATGGACCAGGTGGCCGGACTTTCCAAGGAATTGGAGGCCCAGGGTATCACTTACGATATCGAGGTGTATTCGGGGGCGCCCCACGCCTTTACGGTTATCGGCTCCGGCCGCTACCGGGAACGGGCCGACAAACAATCGTGGAAGGCGTTTACGGAGTTTCTGGCAAGCAATTTGTAAGGCGTAAAACTAGATCGCCGGCGTGGTGTCGGACTCCGCTACCCGGCTGGCCAGAATATGGGATTTCATGATGGACGAGGCCCAGCTTGAATCCCCGGAGCGCAGGGCATCGATGATTTCCCGGTGATGGGCCATGCTGCGCCTCAGGCGGGCATGGTCGAAACCGGAAAAGCGCCGCTGGATCAGCAGCGGATGAGCGAGGCTGGCGATGACTTCCGCCAGCCGGATATTGCCCGATGAATTGATGATCACCATATGGAATTCGCTGTTATATTTGGTGATCAATTCAAGCTCCCGCTCCCGACCGGTGGCGGCGGCCGCTTCCATCATTTCAGCCAGGGTCTCAAGCCGGGATAGGTCCGATTGGGTAATTTTCCTGGCAGCGATTCCGGCGCCGAAACTCTCCAGAATGGCGCGCAGATCGGTTATTTCCTGCGTGTCCTGCTGGCTCCATTCGATAACCCGCGCCCCCTGATTGGGCGGCATGGTCAAAAATCCCTCGGCTGTCAGCTTGTGCAGGGCCTGGCGGATGGGGGTCCGGCTGACCCCTATTTTTTCGGCGATGAGCTCTTCCTTGATACGGTCGCCGGCCTGATACTCGCCCATCATCACGGCCGTTTTGACATGGTCGTAAGCACGCGCCGTCGCACTCTGGCTTTTTTGACTATCTGATTGTATCTCGTTCATGGTGATCTAAGTCTCCGACACGGCCGCGGGAACCAACTCGTCCAATCCCATCAGCGTATTATATTCTCCGAACCGAAGCCGGTTTGACCCCTCGGGCAGCCTTTCCTGTTCCAGCATGACCGAAAAGGTATCCTGCAAGGTTTTCGCCACCACCAGCAGGCTGGATACCGGGTAAAGGGCGACGGCAAATCCGAGCTCCTGCAATTCGGAGATGGTCAGATAAGGTGTCTTGCCGTCCTCAACTATGTTGGCGACCAGCAGAACTCCTTTGAAGGTTTCGGCGATTTTCCGCATCTCGGATTCCGTTTGCGGTGCTTCGATGAATAGAATGTCGGCGCCGGCCTCCAGGAAAGACTCCCCCCGCCGGAGCGCCTCGTCCAGATCTATCACCGCCCGTGCATCGGTTCTCGCCATGATCAGGAAGTCGGGATTGGTTCTGGCCTCGACCGCCGCGGCGATTTTGGCGGTGGCCTCAATCGGATCGACGACTTCCTTGCTGGCCATATGGCCGCAACGTTTCGGCGAAACCTGATCTTCAAGCTGGATGCACTGGACGCCCGCCTGTTCATACAGCCGCACCATCCGGGCCACATTGAGGACCCCGCCGTGACCGTTATCGGCATCGGCTATTAAGGGGACTGGCGCCGACGCCGACGCCAGCGCCCGGGCGCGGTCGGCCATTTCGGTGGCGCTTAACAGCCCGAGATCGGGAACACCCAGCGTCGATCCCGATACGCCAAATCCGGTCATGTAGACTGCCTCGGCGCCGCAATTTGCGGCGATGCGTGCGGAAAGGGCGTCATAGGCGCCGGGCACCATGATTGTTTTATCTGGCGATAATGAAAGCTTTAGCGAGCCTGTTGGATCTAAATCAGTCATTTCTTAAACCTTTATATTATAATTTAGATTGTATCCAAAATATGCATTTTTACAAGAAAATAATTGACAATTCTGCTTAATTGTATACATTTTAAAAAATTAGGCGTCATCCGGCGATTTCTGGAAGAGACGCCAAAGGGTTTCATAATTAAGAGAATTGGCCCTCTAAGGACCATTTTCGCGTATACTTAAGATCACACAGCTTGCGGAGGAACATCACCATGAAGGTACAAAGTCTGCACCATGTGGCGTACCGTTGTAACGACGCCAAGGAAACTGCCGAATTCTACACCAAGGTCCTCGACATGCCGTACATTGCGGCGGTCTCGGAAACCAACGTGCCATCCACCGGCGAGAGTTCGCCTTACATGCACATTTTTTTCGGCATGGGAGACGGTTCCGCCGTTGCCTTTTTTGAGGTTCTGAATTCGCCGCCCATGCAAAAAGACCCCAACACGCCCGACTGGATCCAGCATCTGGCCATGAACGTGGATTCCATGGAAGAACTGCTGGCGGCCAAGGAAAAGCTGGAAGCAAATGGCGTCGAAGTGGTCGGCCCCACTGATCATTCCTTCGTCCAATCGATCTATTTCTTCGACCCCAACGGTCATCGGCTGGAACTGGCTTACAATTCTGCCGAGCCGGGAATGATGGAGAAGCTCCAAGAGACCGCTGAACCGATGCTGGATAAATGGGAAGAGGAGAAACTTGTCTTGCGCGATGCCGCCTGGGTTCATGACGGATCGAAATTCGAGGCAAGTACTTAGACCCCGTTTACCATTACAGGTTACCCTTAAATGAACGGTGAACTTCTCATCCTGAGTGTCGCCACGGGCGGCATGATGGAAAGCCAAAGCGGCATCCAGATGAATGCGCCGAAGATTTTCGGCCGTCTGGTTGCCGACGATACGGACGGCAAGACGGCCTTTGTCGTCATTCATCCCACCAGCAATTTCATGGCCCACTATCTGTTCGATCCTCTGCAACGGCGGGGACGGGCGCTGCTGGGACTCAATACCCGCTATATGGCCAACGACACCATGCTGCTGATGGAGCGGGCCGTTCAGGATCTGGGTGCCGGGGTCAAGGAACTCCGCCGGCGCGGCTTCGAGAAAATCATCCTGTTGGGAAATTCCGGCGGCGGCGCCCTGGCCGCCATGTACCAGGAGCAGGCGGAAAACCTGACCATTACCACCACGCCCGACGGCAGGCCCTTCGATCTGTCACCCGACGATTTACCGCCCGCCGACGGCATCGCCCTCTTATGCGCCCATCCGGGAAGAGCCCATACGCTGACCGATTGGATCGATCCCGCGGTGGTTGATGAAAGCGATCTTTTGGCGACCGATGCTTCCCTCGACATGTACAACAAAGAAAACGGTCCGCCGTATGATGCTGTGTGGCTGGAGAAATACCGGGCGGCGCAGCTGGCCCGTAACGAACGGTTGACGGATTGGGTGCTGGATCAGCTAAAGGTCGTCGACGGCACCCCGGCCAGCGACCGGGCCTTCGTCGTCAATCGGACCATGGCCGACCCCCGTTTCCTTGATCTCAGTCTCGATCCCAACGACCGGGATGAAGGCACCATCTGGGGCGATCCCAAGGCGATCAATTACGCCGCCAACAATATCGGCCGCTTCACCACACTGCGCTCGTTCCTCAGCCAGTGGAGCAAACGCCTCTCCCGGGCGGACGGTCCAAAATGCCTGGCTGCCACAACGGTGCCCATCCTCAATGTGGATTATACCGCCGACAAATGCGTCTTCCCGAGCCAAATCAGAAGCTGGTCCGACGCTGCCGAACAGAATCACCCCGGCCGTCTCAACGAATACGCCCTGACCGACACCGGCCACTATCCCCACGAAACACCAGAAAAAATAGAAGAGCTCTGCGATCTGCTGGTCGACTGGGCGGATAAAATTTAGCTGTCGATTTAAGTGTCGAATACGGAAAAAAGGGCCGCTATAAAAGCGGCCCGTAAGTTTAGTCCCGTAATCTAATTACTGAAATCAGGCTTCCGCCAAACCCACCATGCGGCGGAGGGTGGTGTCTTTGTCCCAATAGTGATGCTTAAGCGAAGCCGCGGCGTGGAGCATGATGAGGGGGATTAACAGAATGCCGGTAACTTCGTGCACCTCTTCGGCGATTTCGTGCAAACCCTTATCCACGGGCGCAATGGCCGGCAGGGTAAAAAGGCCGAAGACATCGACCGGGTAGCCGCCGGTGGATGACGAAACATAGCCCGACATGGGTACAACGAATATCACCGCCAAAACGAGAAGGTGCCAGGCGCGGGCGAATTTATGTTCCCAGTCGCTGGGTGTTCCGGCAGGCTCGGGAAAGCGTTGGAGCAAGCGCCATATAATTCTGAGCGCAACGAGGATAAGAATTATCGCGCCAATGGATTTATGGACACCGATCAATTCGAATTTCGCCGGTCCCCGGTCCAGATTTTCCAAATAGATGCCCATGGGAATCATGGCGATAATAAGAGCGGCCAGAAGCCAATGAAAAAATATGGAAATCAAACCAAAGGTCTTGTCGGTATCGTTTAATTGCATGATACAAATCCCCTAACTAAAATTTATTTTTAAACAAGTCGCCGGTAAAATTTCCGGCGCCGGACTGTGGCTTGATCCGACGCCGGAACGGGCGGGTTAATTTCGATTATTTTTTGCGATCGTCATCGTCGTCATCATCGTCATATTTGTATCCCCACCGGTGTTTGCCCCGGTGTCCCCAACCTCGGCGATGGCCGCGCATTTCGTCCTTGGTAATTTTCCCGTCATTGTTACGGTCCATCCAAGTCATCATGCGGTTCATGGGTTGGGCGGTTTCGTCACCGGAGACCCCGCCGCTGGCATCCGAGTCCAGGAACTGGAAGGCGCGGATCATGGGCTGGCGTGTATGTTCGGTCCAGAGGCCCTGGAACTCATCCAGCTCCAATTTCCCGTCGCCGTTGGCGTCATATTTAGTGAAGTTTTTTTTCCGGTAGGCTTCGATTTCCGCCCGCGTCAATGAACCGTCCTTATTGGCGTCGAACTCGTCGAAAATTTTATAGGCCACCTGGCCGCCCATGGGGCCCATGTGACCGCCGAAGCGTTTGAAACCGGCGACGGCGCTGCTGGTTACGGAATAAAGACCGATACCCAGTACGGCGACGGCGGCGGTTGAGGCGATGGCTATTTTCGTTTTGCGTTGCATGTCACTTCTCCTGAATTCGTGTTTTCGATGTCACCATAAAACACCAAACCTGTCGCAGAAGTTTGCCGACGGAATGCGCTTTTTGTCGCAGAATGTCCCAGTCATTGATTTTGCGACAATTTGATACATTTTTTTTGCCGCTCATCGTTTAATTGGAGGCATAAAGGGCCAGATAGGGTATTAGGTAGAAGACATGACCGAAGATGCGCACATATTGATCGTCGACGATCACCGGGATATCAGGGACAGTCTCGGCACTTACCTGTCCAAGCACGGCTATCGCACCAATGCCGCCGCCGACGCCCAAGAAGCCCGCGCCTTTCTGAAAAAGGCCGCCGTCGATCTGGTTATCCTGGATGTCATGATGCCGGGCGAAGACGGTCTCTCCCTCTGCCAATATCTTCGGCAGACGGCGGACATGCCGGTTATTCTGCTCACCGCCATGGACGAGGACACCGACCGGGTGATCGGCCTTGAGGTCGGCGCCGACGACTATGTCACAAAACCCTTCAACCCGCGCGAACTGCTGGCCCGCATCAAAGCAGTGCTGCGCCGGACCAACAGCCTGCCGCCCAAAAGCCGGCCCCTGACGGAAAACAGAATTCAGTTCGGCGGCTGGGCCTTGGATTTGGCCCAGCGGGAAGTGACCGGTAAAGATGGTGTGGCCATTCCCTTGAGTACTGCGGAGTTCCATCTTTTGTCGGCCTTTCTCGATCATCCCAAGATGGTGCTGAGCCGGGACCAGTTGCTGGATTTAACCTCGGGACGGGAGGCCAAGGTCTTCGACCGGGCCATCGACAATCAAGTCAGCCGCCTGCGCAAAAAACTGGAAGACGATCCCAAAGATCCGACATTGATTAAGACCGTATGGGGCGGCGGCTATATGCTGACCGAGGACGTGGTGCGGACGTGACCCAATCTACCCCCAGTCAAAATTCCCCCAGTCAAAATTCCCCCAGCCGATTTTCGCCAAAAAGGTTGCTGCCGAAGAGCCTCGCCGGTCAGTTGATTACCCTGCTGCTGCTGGCACTGGTGGGCGCGCAAATTTTCAGCCTGATGATTTTGCACGACGAACGCCGCCTGGCGTTCCGGTTTGTGGCCCAACAGGAAGTGCTGTCGCGCACGGCGTCGGTGATCCGGCTGCTCAACCAGTCGCCCGCGAATCTGCACGAAACCATCGTTAAGACCGCCAGTACCCGCCGGTTGCAATTCGAGCTTAGCGGCGATAGCGCCGTCGGTGATGAGGAAGAGGATGAAGGGGTCAACCACTTCATGCAAAAACGCATGGCGAATTGGTTGGATGGTGAGGTGGCGGATATCCGGATCGCCGTCTATGACGATCACGACAATGATGATGACGATCATGACGAAGAAGAGAAAGACGACGACGACGATGATGAGTACAAAACACGTCAGAAATTTGAAGAACTACGTAACCGGGGTGCAGATCGAAACCGCTGGTGGGGTGGTTGGCGTCGGCACGATCACGATCGTCGCGATTTCAGCCGTTTCGAAAGACGGAATTGGGGTCCGAAAAAACATTTTTTCATCGGTTTGACCATATCGGCCAAAACCTTGGGCGGCCCTTGGTTGAACGTTTTTACTTTGGTGCCGCCGGCCAACCCCGAATTCGCATTGCCGTCGCTGGCGTCCATGGCGGTAATGGCGGTGGCGTTAATCATTATTGTCACCTTCATGGTGCGCCGGGTGACCCGACCGCTGGCGAGCCTGTCGGATGCCGCCGAACGGTTCGGCCGGGGGGAAAACGTCGAGCCCCTACGGGAAAAAGGGCCTGAGGATATCCGCAAGGCGACCCGCACCTTTAACACCATGCAGGAACGGTTGCACCGCTTTGTTCGGGACCGTACCCAGATGATGGCCGCCGTTTCCCACGATCTTAGGACACCAATTACATCGCTGCGGCTCAGGGCCGAAATGATCGAGGACGAGGAAACCCGCACCAAGATCATCGCAGCGCTGGATGAAATGCAGACCCTGGCGGAGGCCACCCTCGCTTTTGCCCGGGAAGAGGCGACGGCGGAAAACACGCGCATCGTTGACCTGGGTGCGCTCATCGATGCGGTCGGTCAGGATTTGGCGGATCTGGGAAATGATGTATCGTTCGACTATGAGGAAACGGCACCGGAGGATAAAATTACGGTCGCGGCCAGGCCGGTGGCTCTCAAACGGGCATTTCGAAATCTGATCGAAAATGCCGTCAAGTACGGTGGCAGGGCAATAATTGAACTGGAGAAAAAAGCGGAAGAAATCGCTATTCATGTGGATGACGAAGGGCCGGGGATTGACCCGGACATGCGCCAACGTATATTCGAGCCTTTTGTCAGATTGGAGGAATCCCGCAGCCGGGATACCGGCGGTATCGGTCTCGGCCTGGCCATCGCGCGCTCCATCATCCGGGGCCATGGCGGTGACATCGAGGTATCGGACAATGAAAAGGGCGGCGCGCGTTTTACCGTCCGCTTGCCCCTGACTGAATAGGCGCTATTCTAAATAAAAATAACAGGGAGATGTGATATGAAGGTCGCCGTTACAGGGGGCGCTACGGGCATTGGCGCCGAGGCTTGCCGCATCTTAAAAGACCGGGGCGATAGCGTCACCGTTTTCGATATCAAACAGCCGGACAGTAATTTCGATACGTTAATCCAGGTCGATCTGAGTGACTCCGCATCGATCGATAGAGCCGCCGCCGAAGTTGAAGGTCCGTTTGATGCGCTGCTCAACATCGCCGGTTTGCCGCCCCGGTCCGATGACACAAATCTCGGAAATGCCGTTCAGGTCCTGGCGGTGAATTTCATCGGTCTGCGGCGGTTTACGCTGGCCATGTTGGACAAGCTCAGTGACGGGGCCGCCATCGTAAACTTCGCGTCCCGCGCCGGCGGCCAGTGGCGGGAGAACATTGATCAGGTGAAGGCGCTTCTGGCGCTGCCCGAGGATGTCGGCCTGGAGGAATTCTGTACCCACCATGAGGTGGATTCCACCCGCTCCTATAATCTGTCCAAGGAAGCCGTCATCGTCTGGACCATCGCCCAGACCGAGCAGCTGATCGCCCGCGGCCTGCGCATGAATTCGCTCAGTCCCGGCGGCGTCAGCAGTGAAATATTCGAGGACTTCCGTCAGGCCTTCGGTACCGACCGGGTGGACGGCATGAGCCAGCGCACCGGCCGTCCGGGAGAGCCCGTCGAAGCCGCCCAGGTCGCCGTGTTTCTGGCCTCGCCTGAAAGCTGTTGGATCAAGGGCGCCGATATCCCCATGGACGGCGGCGGCGTGTCCATGATGCTCAGCGATCATTTGAAACTGGAGGAATTCAGTTCCGCCCTGTAGCACGCCGCAAGAATTCACTTGGAAAATTTTTGTAACCGGTGAAAGATGACCGGAATAATTAATACCAAGTAGTTCAACTACCTATCAAATACGGGGAGAGTAAAATGAAGTGGAATCTATTTGTTCTTATAGTTGCTGCCGGCGCTTGGTTTATGACGGGGATACCGGCCAGTGCCGAAACCGAAATTCTGATTAACGTCTTTACGCCGCCCAAGGCCAACCCGTCGTCAAAAATCATGATGCCCTGGATCAAGGGTTTGAACCAAGCGGGTAAAGGCGAAATCAACATCAAGGTGCCGCCGAAATCTCTGGCGCCGCCGCCCCGGCAGATGGATATCGTCACCCAGGGAATTGCCGATGGCGCCTTCATTTTCAACGCTTTTTTGAGAAAACGCGTACCGCACGTGCAGCTGTCCTTGTTGCCCATGACGACGACCACCGCCGAAGCGGATGGCGTTTCGCTGTGGCGGACCTATAACAAATATTTCAAGGCGAAAAATCCCTATAAGGATGTCGTCTTGATGGGCTTCTTTGCAGCGCCGGGCGGTCATCTTTATTCGATGTCTAATACGCCGATTACCAACGCCGCCGACATCAAGAAATTGAAAATGTGGTCGCTGCCCGGTTTTCCTTCTCTGGTATGGAAAAACCTCGGTGCCGCTGTGGTGCCGGGACCGGCCGTGAGGATTTATCCCATCGTTTCAAAAGGCACGGTGGATGGCTTCTCCGGCCTAGACATGGCCGACGCCCATGCCTTCAAGGCTTCACAATTCGCTAAATCCGTCACGCAATTGCCGGGCGCTTTGTTCAGCGCTTCATTTTCGGTATTTATCAGCAAGACGAAATGGGATGGCCTTTCCAGCAAAGCCAGAGGCATCATCAGTTCCAGTGCGGGAGAAAAACTGGCCCGTTTGTCCAAAGGATGGGACGACGTCATACCCGGGGCCGAGGCCAAATTCAAAAATGCCGGAAGCAAGATTTTGCAGGCGTCATCGGCCTTGACGGGCGCTTTTAGAAAAGCATCGGCGCCGTTGCATGCCGGATGGATTAAGCAAATCAGCAAGTTGGGCGTCGACGGTCAGGGGGCGCTCGATTTTTACCAGTCGGAAGCAAAAAAGATATCCAGCATGTAAATACTTGAACGGATTCATCCGGTGAATAATGAATCATCCTTAACGCCGGGCGCTGGCAACAGTGCCCGGTCTGTTATGTTGCTGCGCCGCTGCCTGGGCGGCGTCACCGCCATCATCCTGTCCTACATGATGGTTTTGACGGTGGTCGACGTATTCGGCCGCTTTTTCCTCAATAAGCCCATACCCGGCAGTTTCGAAATGATGGAGTTTTCCCTGGCGATCCTGGTGTTTGCCGCCATGCCGCTGGTGACCTGGGACCGCGGCCATGTCTCGGTAACTTTGCTCGACGGGATTTTTAAAGGGGCGGGAAAAAAGTTCCAGCAAATTGTCGTCCTGGCCGGCAGCGCCTTGGCCATGGCAATTATCGCCTGGCGCATGTGGGACCAGGGCAACCGGTTGGATATTACCGGCGCGATCACCGGCTATCTGGAATGGCCCATCGCGCCGGTGGCCTATTTCATGGCTGCCCTGGCCGCTTTTTCCCTGATCATCCTGCTGATCCTGATCTGGTTTGTTGTGGTCGACCGGGATTTACCCGAATTCGACGATCACGAGATGGAAATGAGCGAGTAGACGATGATCGAATCATTCATCGGCTTTGCCGCCCTTTTGTCGCTCGCCTTTATCGGCATTCCCCTTGGTTTTTCCATGCTGCTGGTCGGCATTGTGGGATTTATGACCGAGCGCAATATGCCGGCGGCTCTCTCCATGACCGGTCAGCAGGTGCTCGATTTTTCCACCAATTACGGGCTGACGGTATTACCGCTGTTTGTCCTCATGGGCACCTTTATTCACCGGGCGCAATTGTCGGAGGAACTCTATGACGCCACCAACGCCTGGCTGGGTCACCGGCGGGGCGGGCTCGCCATGGCCACCATTGCCGCCTGCGCCGGGTTCGCCGCCGTCTCGGGATCGTCCCTGGCAACGGCAGCCACCATGAGCAAGGTGGCCATGCCACCCATGCGGCGCTTTAAATACGCCGACAGTCTGGCGGCCGGTACCATTGCCGCCGGCGGCACTTTGGGCATATTGATCCCGCCCAGCGTACCCATGGTGATCTACGGCATCCTTACCGAAACCGATATCGGTAAACTGTTCATGGCCGGGGTGCTTCCCGGCATTCTGCTGGTCTTCCTGTATTTCGGCGCCATCTCCCTGATGGCGATGATCCGGCCGGACATGGGCCCGCCCGGCGACAAGGTGTCCTGGTCCGGCCGCTGGCGGAGCCTGGCCAAGGTCTGGGGCATCGTCGCACTGTTTATTCTCGTGCTGGGGGGTATTTATACGGGGGTATTCACACCCACCGAAGCCGCCGCCATCGGTGCGGCAGGGGCCATGCTGTTTGCTCTCGGACGCGGTAAACTGGATTGGGCGGCGCTTTACCATTCCCTGGTGGACGCCGGGCGGACAACGGCCATGATTTTTGTGGTCGGGTTCGGCGCGTTGGTGTTTTCCAACTTTATCAACCTCGCCGGCCTGCCGTCTGCCATGGTGGAGTGGATCGAATCGTTGCAGGTCTCGCCCATCGGTGTCATCCTCGCTATCTGCCTGATTTACGTTATTTTGGGCTGCGTGTTCGACAGCCTCGCCATGCTGCTCCTGACCGTGCCGATCTTTTTTCCCATCGTTGAGCCGCTGGGCGTTGATCCCATCTGGTTCGGCATCATCGTCATTGTCGTCGTCGAGATCGGACTGATTACGCCACCTATAGGTATGAATGTCTTTATGGTTAAAACGGTACTTCGGGACGTGGAAATCTGGACCATATTCAATGGTGTTTGGCCGTTCCTGGCGGCGACGTTGATCGGCCTGGCGCTGATCATCGTCTTTCCCCAAATCGCGCTGGTGCTGCCCGATCTGATGCTGAACTGGCGATAGAGGAAAGGGCGGATTGATGGCGACTTTTGTCCTTGTTCACGGCGCTTGGCACGGCGGTTGGTGCTGGATCAAAGTCGCTGAGCCTCTCCGCACCCAAGGCCATCGCGTGTTCGCGCCCACGCTAACCGGGCTGGGAGAGCGGGCGCATCTGGTATCGCCGGACATTAACCTCGATACCCATATTCAGGATATCGTCGGCGTGCTGGAGTCAGAGGAACTCATGGACGTTATCCTGGTGGGCCATAGTTACGCCGGTATGGTGATTACCGGCGTGGCCGAGCGGGTAACGGACCGGCTCAGCGCCTTGGTCTACGTGGATGCTTTTGTGCCGGAGAACGGCCAGTCCATGCTCTCCATCAATCCGGAGCGGGTGCGGGGATTTCTGGACCGGGCGGCGGCGGGAGACGCCAATCTGATCCCAACCATGAAGGCCGAAAATTGGGGTGTGAGATCGGCTGCAGATATTGCCTGGCTCGACCGACACCTGACGCCCCAGCCGGCGGGTACTTATACTCAGCCGGTATCCTACACGGACTTATTCCAACGCATCGAAAATCTGACCTATATCTTGGCGAGCGGAAATGAAAACGGGGTTTTCTCCCCCGTCGCCGAAAAATTGCGGCGTGACCCTGCGTGGCGCTGCGAAACTGTTCCCTGTGGTCACGAAGTCATGGTGGATGAGCCGGAACGGCTGGTGGAAATTCTGCTCGACGTGGCGGGTGCGAGTTGACGCCGGACTAAAGCGCGCCGAACGCCTTGGCGTAGTCTACTTGCCCCGAGGTCACAAGAAGATCGCCCGTCAGGGAAATTACCATCGAATAGGGTCCGGCGTAGGGCGAGGAAAAACCGCTGGCCAGTTCAAGGTCGAAACCGAAGCGGCGGTCGTACTCCGGCTCTCCCAGCACAAACACCGCCTGCCACCCTTCCCGTGCCGCCCGGTCCAGGCCGGCGCTGACGATGGCGCGGATATTGGCTCCGTCTTCGGGCTTCTCATCGCGAATTTTTATGGTCATGGTCGAAATATGAATATTGAGGGTCTATTCGTCGTTGCCGTAATAATCGGCGCCGATCTTGATGGGCGCGCGGCCCTGCTCGCGCCGGTGGGCGTTGGCGTCACGAAGGGAATAAGTGCAGCCGCAATATTGCTGGGCATAAAATTTTTCCTGTTTGGAAACTTCCAACATGCGGTCCGACCCGCCTTTTTTGCGCCAGTTGAGGGTCCAATAGGTTAGACCGTCGTGAAAGTCGGCGGCCCGCTCGCCGCAGCCGTTGATCTGATCCAGGTTCTTCCAGCGGGACGTGCCGAGGGTGCTGGTGAAAACCTTGAACCCGTTTTCGGCAGCATACTGGGCCGAGCGCTCGAAACGAATGTCGAAACAGAGGGTGCAGCGGTAGCCCCGTTCCGGCTCGTCGCCATAGCCTTCTGTCCGGTCGAACCAGGTCTCGGGTTCGTAATCGAGATCGACAAAGGGAATGCCCAGCTTGGCGGCGTAGCGTTTGTTTTCGTCCTTGCGAATCTCGTATTCCCGTTTGGGGTGGATATTGGGGTTGTAGAACAGGATGGTGTAGGCAATGCCGGAGCGGGTAAGTTCGTTCATCACGTCGCCGGCGCACGGCGCACAGCAGGAATGGAGCAGAATATGTTCCGCCCCGTTCGGTGCCACCAATTTAGGCCGGTTATCCGCGACAGAATTCTCCGGTACCCGCATATCCATGATAATTCAGCCAACCTATCAACGGCGATCAACGAAACGGAAGGAATTTCGGCGCGACGACGTCATTTCACCAAGATTAAGCGGCATATATACGCGCCATTCTGTTCAGGAACAAGAGTATACCTACATCCGTAGGTTAAAACGGAAAACCCGGCAAAACAAAAATTTTTATTGGCATTAATTCAGAATAATTAGTTTAAAACAATAGGTTATTAAAATTATACATAATATAGTTAATTTATTAATTCAGTTGAATATAGCAAGCTTAAATCCAGTAAAATTATAAATTAACTATATTAGATATAAACTGGCAAGATATGGCGCCAGCAAGCTGTTGGGGGAATTGGTGGCGCGATCGCGCTTTTCCTCTGTCCTCCCTTATCTTGAAACCAAACATTAAGACTTTTTGCCTCATTATGCCGATTGGTTGGGCGGTAGCATGGCTCGACCGGTAATAGTGTTTACATGAGGGAAATTAAGGGTCGTCAAAGAAGGCACATTGGAAAGAGGGACACACCGGGGGGAGTCCTACTTGACACTGAGGGTCAAAGGCATCATTTTCTCGCCGTTTTTGCCGGCCATAGTTTTCCGGACATAATTAAGTGAAAGAAATCGGGATGGAAATCCTGGGACAGCTCTTGAGGAAGTACATTAGCCGCACGCCGTTCGCGGTGCTGCTGATATTTGCCGTGCTTCTGCCGTTGTGGATGTTCGAATGGTCGCCCTCCGATGCCGCCATGCCGACCACGGCGGAATTACAGATGCCGGACGTCGCCACGATCCCGGTGGATATTGAAGACACGCTGCCGCCGGCGGAAATTAAAAGAATTACCGTCGGAAAAGGTGATACGTTGATGGCGCTGCTGGTCCGGGCCGGACTGCCCCGCACCGATTCCCATCATGCCATTAAAGCGCTCAGTAAAAAATTCAGTCCCAAACGCATTCGTCCCGGTCAGGAAATCGAGTTGACCTTCGAGCCCGCCGTCGCGGTGGAAGGTAAAGACAGTGCAAAAGAGCTGAACAAGCTGGTGGTGCGCCCCGATATCTATAAAGAGTACGTCGTGCGCCCCGCTGGTGAGGGCCGGTTTAAAGCGGTTTTGGAAAAGAAAGCCGTGGAGACCAAACTGAGCCGCGCCGAAGGGTCCATCGACAACAGTCTCTATGTATCTGCCACCAAGGCCGGCGTTCCCGTTCCCGTACTGATGGAAATGATCCGCATTTTCTCCTGGGATGTGGATTTTCAGCGGGGCATCCGGACCGGCGATAAGTTTGAAATCATGTTTGAACGCCTGTTCACGGACAAGGGCGAGTTCGCCCGCTACGGCAGAGTTCTATACGCCAATCTCATTTTGCGGGGCGATCAGCGGCCCCTTTACCGCTACCGCACCACCAAGGGCACCGACGATTATTTCGATGAAAAGGGACGGAGCGCCCGCAAGGCCCTGATGCGCACACCGATCAACGGCGCCCGCCTGTCATCCGGGTACGGCCGCCGCCGCCATCCCATTTTGGGGTACACCAAGATGCACCGGGGCGCCGATTTCGCCGCCCCCCGGGGCACACCCATTTATGCCGGTGGCAGCGGCACGGTGGTCTATCGGGCACGTAAAGGCGGTTACGGTAATTATATCCGGATCAGGCATAACTCGGAATATTCGACGGCTTATGCACATATGAAGAGTTTCGCCCGCAAGGTGCGCCGTGGCAGCCGAGTACGGCAGGGTCAAGTAATCGGCTATGTTGGGTCCACCGGCCGGTCCACGGGACCGCACCTCCATTATGAAATTCTGCGCCGGGGTCGACAGGTCAATCCCATGCGTATCAAAATGCCGTCCGGCAAACATCTAAAAGGTAAGGAATTGACGCGATTCACCAAGGTGCGGGATAAGCTGGACGTTACCTACGCCTCGTTGCCCGCCTTTTCGAAGGTGGCGCGTAAATAAAAAAAGTGTACCAGGAATACTTTCTCCGATTTCAAGGAAAGTATTCCTGGTACACTTTTTTTTAAGCCGCCTCGGCGGCGAAGGTTTGACCGTTAATGGTCAAACCGCCTTTACCAGAAGTGACTTTAACCGAATCTCCGTCCTGAATTTCGTCCTCCAGGATAAGCGACGCCAGCGGGTTTTCCAAACTTCGCTGAATCACCCGTTTAAGGGGCCTCGCGCCGTAAACCTGGTCGTAGCCCGTATCGGCCAACCAGGTTTTAGCACTTTCGTCCAGGTCCAGGGTAATCTTACGCTCTGCCAACCGCTCCCTGAGGTGGCTCAACTGGATATCGACGATACCGCCCATGTGCTCCCGGAACAGCCGATGGAAGAGAATAATTTCATCGAGACGATTGACGAATTCCGGCCGGAAGGCGGCGCGGACGAACTCCATCACTTCGTCCCGGACTTCCGTTGAATCGTGGCCCTCCTCCTGGGCGGCCAGAACTTCGGCGCCCAGATTGGAGGTGAGGATAATCAGCGTATTACGGAAATCGATGGTGCGGCCCTGGCCGTCGGTCAAGCGGCCCTCGTCCAGCACCTGGAGCAGAACGTTAAACACATCAGGGTGGGCCTTTTCCACCTCATCGAACAGGATCACCTGGTAGGGCCGCCGCCGCACGGCTTCGGTCAACGCGCCCCCTTCATCGTATCCCACATAGCCGGGTGGCGCGCCGATCAGCCGGGCGACCGCATGCTTTTCCATATATTCCGACATGTCGATCCGCTGCATGGCGCTTTCGTCGTCAAACAGGAACGCCGCCAGTGCCTTGGTAAGCTCGGTCTTGCCCACGCCTGTCGGGCCAATGAACAAGAACGAGCCCAGCGGCCGGTTGGTATCCTGAAGTCCCGCCCGTGCCCGCCTGACGGCGTTGGAGACGGCGGTCAACGCTTCCGCCTGGCCGATCACCCGGTCACCCAGGCGATCTTCCATTTGCACCAGTTTCTCCCGTTCACCCTGAAGCATCTTATCCACGGGAATGCCAGTCCAGCGGGACACCACAGAGGCGATTCCTTCCTCGGTAACGGTTTCCTGGACCATGCTGTGGTCCTCGGCCGTTTCCGCCTTCTCCAGGCGGCCTTCCAATTGAGGGATGAGATCGTATTGCAGTTCGCCGGCCTCCTCGTACTTTCCCTCTCTGAGGGCCCTCTCCATGGCGAAACGGGCCTGGTCCAGCTGTTCCTTGATATTGTGGGTTTCGGCGATCTCGCTTTTTTCGTTTTGCCACTGCTTGGTCAGGTCACCGGATTCCGCCTCGAGATCACTCAATTCGATCTCAAGCTTTTTCAACCGGTCTCTGGATCCCTTGTCACTTTCCTTTTTGAGGGCTTCCCGCTCAATTTTCAGTTGGATAACGCGCCGGTCCAGTTCGTCGATCTCTTCAGGCTTGGAATCCACTTCCATGCGCAACCGGCTGGCGGCTTCATCCATCAAATCGATAGCCTTGTCGGGTAAAAAACGGTCGGTGATATAGCGGTTGGACAAGGTCGCCGCTGACACCAGCGCAGCATCCGTAATGCGCACGCCGTGATGCAGATCGTATTTCTCCTTAATACCCCGCAAAATGGAAATCGTATCCTCAACCGTTGGTTCGGCGATGAAGACAGGTTGGAACCGGCGGGCAAGGGCCGCGTCTTTTTCAACGTGCTTGCGGTATTCGTTTAACGTAGTGGCACCAACGCAGTGCAGTTCACCCCGCGCCAAGGCGGGTTTCAATAGGTTGGAGGCATCCATGGCGCCCTCGGCGGCGCCGGCGCCCACCAACGTGTGCATCTCGTCGATGAACATGATGACTTCACCGGCGGCTTCGGTGACTTCCGTCAACACGGCTTTGAGGCGTTCCTCGAACTCACCCCGGAATTTGGCGCCGGCCACCAAAGCGCCCAGATCCAGTACCATCAACTGCTTATCGGCAAGGGCTTCGGGCACATCGCCTTGAACGATGCGTTGGGCCAGGCCTTCGACAATGGCCGTTTTACCGACCCCCGGTTCGCCGATCAGGACCGGATTGTTTTTGGTGCGCCGGGAGAGAACCTGGATGGTGCGGCGGATTTCCTCGTCCCTGCCGATTACCGGATCGAGTTTGCCTTCCCGTGCCGCGTCGGTCAGGTCGCGGGCGTACTTGCCGAGGGCGTCGTAACCATCCTCGGCATTGCGCGAATGTGCCGCCCGCCCTTTGCGCACGTCTTCTATGGCCTGGTTGAGTTTCTGCGGCGTCACTCCGGCAGCGGCCAGAACTTTATGGGCGGCCGTATTGGGGGTCAAAGCCAGCGCCAGTAAAAGCCGCTCGGCGGTAACAAACGAATCGCCTGCTTTCTCGGCGATGTCCTCTGCCTGGCTCAGGACCCCCGACAATTCGGAAGAAATATAGACCTGACCGGCGCCGTCGCCCTGAACCTCGGGTAGGCGCTTCAATTCGGCCAGAATATCCTGATGGGCCTTCTTGGCGTCGGCACCGGCGGCATCCAGCAGATTGGCCGCCAAGCCGTCCTTGTCCTCTAACAAGACCTTGAGCAGATGCTCGGGTTTTAGCTGCTGATGGCCCGACCGGGAGGCCAGGCTTTGCGCCGATTGGATAAACCCCTGGGAGCGCTCGGTAAACTTTTCAAAATCCATCTCATCCACCTTTTTTCCGACAAGGCCGCCCACCCCGCTCGTTGCAGCGATGGCCGACCCCTCCGTCGATGAGTCAAAATATATAAGTTATTCATTAATATGGAGTAATCGGCTCTGGCCGCAAGGGTTTAAAATGATTACCAATAATTCAAATTCGGTGGAGATCGTCCTCAAGTGATCAAGCGGACCCAGCGGTGCGGTGCGACCAACGTCAATCCTGACACGGCGGAGCGGGACACGAATATTCCCAAGGCCCTACAGGATCATTTTGGTCATATGGATTTGGGCGATTATGCCCGTGCCGAAGCCGGCGGGAAAATCCGACCCGGCGACGAGATCACATTGCAGTCTCAAGCTGAATTTATAGGTTAAGCGGAGGCCTGTTCCTGGCCATCGTCCAATTCGGCCGTTTCAACGGTTTCCTGAGCCGAATCAGCGGTCTCCTCGGATTCTACTTTAGCCTCCGGTTCCGTCGCTTGCTCTTTATTCAGCTCTTCGACAATGGAAGCCGGAGACAAGTTCTCGGCCCGGGATTCTTTGACATCTTCTTTGACGTCTTCCTTGACCTCTACATTCGTCTCGGTTTCGCTGGCGGCGTTTTCCCGGTTGCTGTTAGATCGCTGGCCCCGTTGATTGTTGCGGCCGCGTTGATCGCCCCTTTGGTCGCCGCGGTTGTTGCCGCGCTCGTTCCTGCCCTCGTTGCGCCCTTCGGCCTTCTTCTCATTGCTTTCAGCGCGGGCGGCCATAACGCGGAAAAAATGCTCGGCGTGCTGAGAATAATTTTCCGATGCAACGGGATCGCCGGCAGACTGTGCGTCTCGCGCCATAGCCAGATACTTTTCATGAATCTGGCTGGCGTTGCCCCGCACCCGTCCGTCGGGTCCGTTACTATCGAAATTCTGGTTCTTTGGTTGTCTTTTACCGTTACCGCGGCCACGTGGGCGCCGGGAATTGGAACCTTGTTTCATAACACTTTAACTTCTTCAGTTTTTTCGCTGATTCAGCCCCACCCAAATAAACCTCCTCTTCTTCAAGAGGATCTGCAATGGCCTGCCACATATTTTACCGGCCATGCCCCCGGTTCAATTCAGCGTCTGGGGAAGCGGATGCCGCATCGGCCTTTCGGCTAACTGCATTTACGCTGGGCGGCATTCCCTTACCTGTCAAACTACTCATCTTGGCGAGGAATTCAAACCCTTATTTTGGGATTCACCTATGAGATTACAACTGTTGCCAAGATGCAACGATCAACTTTTGATATATCCGACCGAATTGATTTCACTTTTAGGTCGTTTTTTTCAATTATTTTTTTTATATCAACAACCTGCCCCATACCGAATTCAAATATTACCGCTCCATTTTGGGTCAGAAGACCGGATATTTTAGGCGCCAAGTGTCGATAAGCATCCAGCCCATCAGCACCGCCGTTCAAGGCGAGGCGGGGTTCGTAATCTCGAACGTTCCGTGCCAGAGTAGCAATGTCTGATTCCGGTATATAGGGCGGATTGCAGAGGATAATGTCGAAGGTTTGGTCCGGCGAAGAAGCAGCCAAATTTTCGGTTGTCCAGTCGCCGCAAATTATTCGAACCCGGTCGGCAAGTCCAAGTTCCTCCGTATTTTTCTGCGCCACTTTGCAGGCCTGTTTACTGATATCGATCCCCAAACCGGTGGCCTCGGGAAGCTCGGTCAGCAGCGCCAGTAAAAGACAGCCGCTTCCTGTTCCCAAATCCAGGATGCGCCAAGGCGAACGACGGTCAAATCCCTTTTCATCCAAATAGTCGAGCGCCAGTTCAATCGCCGTCTCACTGTCGGGCCGGGGAATCAGGGTATCCTTGGTTACCCATAACGATAGGCTCCAGAACTCCTTGTGGCCCAGGATGTGGGCGAGAGGTTCGCCTTTGCAGCGCCGGGCGACGACATCGCGGATTTCGGTTTCGACGGCAGTATCCATCGTATCGTCGGGAAAGCCGATCAGTCGGGAGTCGTCGATATCACCGATGTCGGTCAAAATCATTCGGGCTTCCAGGCGGGGTTCCCCGATCCCGGCGGACGCTAATTTTTCGGCCAGTTCGTTGAGCATTCCGCCCAGAGTGATCATGCGAATTCGGCGAGGCGGCTGGCCTGTTCGTCCGCCGATAGGGCGTCCACAATTTCGTCCAAATCCCCCTCCATGACGCGGTCGAGCTTATAGAGGGTCAGATTGATGCGGTGGTCGGTCATGCGGCCCTGGGGAAAGTTATAGGTGCGGATGCGTTCCGAACGGTCGCCCGAGCCCACCTGGCTTTTCCGGTCGGCGGCCCGTTCGTTCTGCTTTTGTTGAAGTTCGGTGTCATAAAGCTTTGCCCGCAGCATCATCATCGCCTTGGCCTTGTTTTTGTGCTGCGATTTGCCGTCCTGACACTGCACGACGATATTGGTCGGCAGATGGGTAATGCGCACTGCGCTGTCGGTCTTGTTGACGTGCTGCCCGCCGGCGCCCTGAGCCCGGTAGGTGTCGATGCGGAGATCGTTGGTATCGATATGGATATCGACGTCCTCGGCTTCGGGAAGAACCGCCACAGTGGCGGCAGAGGTATGGACGCGGCCCTGGGATTCCGTTTCCGGCACCCGTTGGACGCGATGAACGCCGGATTCATACTTCAGCCGGGCAAACACGCCTTTACCTGTGATACTGGCCGACGCCACCTTGTAGCCGCCGATGCCGGTATCGTTGATGTCGAGAATTTCAAATTTCCATTTGCGCCCTTCGGCGTAGCGCTGATACATGCGGAACAAATCGGCGGCAAACAGCGCCGCCTCGTCACCCCCGGTTCCGGCCCGCACTTCAAGAATGGCGTTCTTGTCGTCGGTTTCGTCCTTGGGCAGGAGCAGGATCTGAATCTCCCGCTCCATTTCGGGAAACCTCTGCTTGAGCTCTTGGAATTCCTCCTCGGCCATGGATTTGACGTCGGCTTCGGTGTCGGGATCGGCGATCATATCGGCCAGATCATGCAGTTCCGACTCGGCTTTTTTGAATTCCTCCACCGCTTTGACAATATCGGTCAAATCCGCCAGTTCCTTGGACAGGCGCGCCAGTTCCCTGCCGTCCATGTCGGTCTGGCTGGCCAGTGTATCGCGCAATTCATCATGCCGCTGAACAACGCTGTTCAGTTTTTCCGCAATGCTCATTTGAGAGTTACCGGTCCTTTTCCTGCAACCTCATCAGGCGGTCGAGCAGTAATTTGGTCGCCTTGTCGGCATCATCGCCGGCTTCCTCCAATGCTTCCCGGCGGAGATTTTCAGCCTGGTCATCGGACATGATTCCGTCGGCTGCCGGACGGGCAGCGGTTGTGGGGAGGGAGAATTTATCGGCTTCCGTGGTCACGATGGCCCAGGCCTTTTCCGCTTCGGCTTCCCGGGAAGCCCGACCCTCTCGGGTTACCCGCTCGAGATCGTCCAAGGTATAGAAAAATGCATCCTCGATTTTCTCCACCGCTGGATCGATATCGCCGGGAACGCCCGTATCGATCAGGAAAACGGGCTTCCTTCGCCGGGAAACGGTTGCCTCTTTGACCGCCGGTGCGTCCAGCGTGTAGTGGCGTTTGTTCATGGATGTGACGACGATATCCGCCTGGGTCAGCATTTGGGACATTTCCTCAATGGCGCCCACATGGCAGTTCAGATGCTGGCTCAACTGGTCGGCCCGGGAAGCGGACGGATGGGTCACCACCAAATTGCCCAGCCCCGCGGATACCAGCCCCGACGCCAGCATTTCACCCATTTCACCCGCGCCGATCAAAAGACCCGAGCAGCGGTCGAGATCGCCGTGAATATCGCGGGCCACTTGCACGGCGGCGGCGGCGATGGAAACGGGCCGGCGGGCGATTTCGGTTTCCCGGCCGATCCGTTCGGCGGCAGCCTGGGCTGCGGCCAATAATTCGTCCAGTCCGGTCCCCGACATGCCGGCATTACGGGCGATGCGATGGCCTGCCCGCAAGCGGCCGAGAATTTGTTGATCGCCGATGATCAGGCTGTCGAGGGCGCCGGCCACCGCGAAGATGTGTTTTATGGCTTCGCTTCCCGACAGAGCGTAGGTCTGATTTTCGATCTCCGATCGGGAAACACCGGCATGGGCCGTCAGCAAACGGACCACTTCATTGGCGCCGTCTTGTTCATTGGGGGCAAGGGCGAAAACCTCGGTAACGTCGGTGGTGGAAAGGATCACGGCCTGCTGCATGCCCGCCGCCCGCAAACGTTCGTAGAAGGAGGGCAGGCTGGCCTCATTGATGAACAGCCGGTCTCGCAGCTGCATGGTGGACGACCGGTGATTGGCGCCGACCAGGATCAAATTTTCAGCCTGCTGTTCCATTCTTTTCCCGCTGTTACTTTCGATCCGGACTAATTCACCTGTAATCGACAAGGTGATCTTCCAGCGATTCTAAGGATACCTCTTTTTGATCCCCGGAATCCATATCTCTTACGGTTCCGACATTTTTCGTCAATTCATCCTCGCCCAACAGGATGGCGGCGCAGGCGTTGACGTTATTCGCCCGCTTCATGCGTTTTTTAAGATTGCCCGAATAGCCGAGATCGACGTGATAGCCTTTGCTGCGGAGACGTTCGGTAATCACCATGGCCTCGCCTTCCGCCTCGCCGCCGACGGGGATGACGGCGATGGGGCGTTTGGATTCCGCGTCCTCGGCCAGCAATAGAGAGAGGCGTTCAACGCCCGCCGCCCAGCCGGTGCCCGGCGTCGCCGGACCGCCCATTTGACCGATCAATCCGTCATAACGTCCGCCCGCCAGTACGGCGCTCTGGGCGCCCAGCTGGTCGGTGGTGAATTCGAACGCCGTATGACAGTAATAGTCGAGGCCCCGGACAAGCTTCGGATTATGCTCGAACGCGATATCCAGTTTACTCAGGCCCCCGGTGAGCGCTTCGAAAAATTCCCGGGATTCCCCGTTGAGACTATCCTGCAACAGCGGCGCCTCGGCGACGATGGCCTGATCGCTTTCGTCTTTGGAATCGAGAATGCGAAGGGGATTCTTGGTCAACCGATCGAGACTGTCCTTCGACAAGCCGTCCCGGTGTTTTTCCAGATAGGCGACCAGCTTGTCCCGATAGGCGGCCCGGCTTTCGCTATCGCCAAGGCTATTGAGTTCCAGTGTAACTTTATCCGAGAGCCCCAACTCGCCAAGAATTTGCGCCGCCAGGGAGATGATTTCTACATCGCCCAAGGGCTTGGCGACGCCCAGCAGTTCGGCACCCACCTGCCGGAACTGGCGGCGGCGGCCCTTTTGGGGGCGTTCATAGCGGAACATCGGTCCCCGGTAAAAAAATTTGAGCGGCAAGTCCTGTTGCAGACCGTTGGAGATGAAGGCCCGTGCAACCCCGGCGGTGCCCTCGGGACGCAAGGTAATGGACTCGCCGCCCCGGTCCTCGAAACTGTACATCTCCTTGGTAACGATGTCCGAGGTGTCGCCCAGCGTCCGGGCAAACACGTCGGTAAATTCAAAGATCGGGGTGGTGATCTCGCCGTAACCATAGCGCTCGGCGACGCTGTGGGCGGTTTGTTCCACGCGGCGGTACTGTCGATGTTCTTCCGGGAGGACATCCTGAGTGCCACGGACAGGCTTTAAAGACGGCATGATCTTATGGTTTCCAGTTACTTTTATTCGTCAGTTACCGTTCGGAAGGCGCGTCAAACAGCCCTATACCGCCGCCCGTTCCAGTCGTTCGCTAAATCGGATGAATAATTGAAATTCGGAAAAAAGGGCCGGTCATTCACTTACCGCCGTACCGTCACGCAATTTTACCGCTTCCAATATGACATTTCGGCGAACCGCGCCAACGGGACCAATCGAAGGAACGAGTTTGCCATCAACCAAAATTTCCAACGCACCGGCATTACCCGTCAATAGGGTCAGACCCGACCGGTTGGGGACGTCATAGCTGTCGCCCTGCTTCAACAATTTGGTCATGATCAATTGGTTGGCGGCGCCGTCCCGCACTTGAATATAACTGTCATTTTTGGCCCGCAGGGTAATCCGGGAGACGGCGGTATCTTCTGTAGCGCTGGTTTGAGATTGATCACTTTGGCCGGCGATTTGATCAGTTGCCGGCTCCGTGGGAACAGCGGCAACTTCTTGCGGCGCTACCGGTGATGCAGCCGGTTGATCGGTCTGGGTAGTATCGGCTTCCGGTGTATCAGCCTGTGCTGCTGGCGTCTGGTCGGTCTCCGTCGTAACGGTCGGTTCGCTGGGAGAATTCGCCGGCGCGGAAGCTTCTTGCGTAGCCGGGCTCGTTTCCTGTGGAGCACTGGCTTGCTGTTCGCCCTCCATTGGGTCCGTCGCCGGTTCCGGATCGGTAATATCGGGCTCCGTGACGGACGGATTTTCTACCGGTGTATTCGCGGCTGATTCCTGTGTCAATTCAGTATTGGAAACCGCCGCGGATTGAGTTGCGGAACTGTCCTCTACCGGCGTTGATTCAGACGTTACCGGCTGAGTTGCTTCGGTATTTGTCGTTTCCGAAGCTGCGTTTTCGCCTGTCGACGCATCTTCAACAAAAGGCGATTGAGCGCTCGCTGGTTCGGTGGTTTGAATTTGCGGCGTATGAATTTGGGCACCCGTATCGGCTTCGGGTTCATCCGATTTGACTGAGCCGCCAGTAATTTCGGGAGCCGGTGCGGCCACGGCCGCATTTACCTGGATTTTATCCGCAGGCGCTGAACCGTCTTTTGCCGCCTCGCCGGCGGCTTGGTCCTGTCCGGCCAGCGGCGCCAGATTTTCGGGTACGGGCGGCACGGCTTCGGTGACGAAAATATCCTTGGTCGAGGCAAGGTACCAACTGCCGTATCCAATGGCCGCAATAACCAATCCAACCATGACGATGGCGCCGCCCGGAATACCGTTTTCGGGCACCAGGGAGGGAAACGTCAGGTTCGATTTGATTTCCGGTTCTTCGACTTCGACCTTGAAGCGGCGCACCACTTCTTCGCCATCAAGACCCATATGTTCGGCATAGGCGCGAATAAAGCCGACTGCATAAATGGTGCCGGGGAGCTCATCGTAGCGGCCGTCTTCGATCGCCTCCATATAAACCTGGCGAATGCGCAAGTTTTTGGCGACGTCTCTTAGTTCCTCGTTACGGCGCAAACGGGAAGCGCGCAGCAAGCTGCCGACGCTGGTTTGAGCACCGTTCTCGCTACCGATATCCATCGAAGGCGGTAAATTCGCGTTCATCCATTACCATCCCAGGTTTACTCACGAATCCCTTCCGCTACCCCATTTTATTCGATTGCCCGTATCAGTATCCAAAGGCGAATCCAGCGAGGCGGCAAAAAGGAAATTAATCCTAGATATCAAGTATTTCCACTATAAAAGTAAATTTACATTTAAATTCTAAATGTCTCAAGTTTCTTTTGAAATTCTGGCCATCTAAATTTCGGTGATATATCAAAGGGAAAACCCGAATTCTTAAATCATGACTCCATGATCCAGGGCGAACTGGCGCAGTTTTTCCCTGATACTGTGTTCGGGTGCATCGCGCAATGAATCGAGATACCGCTTTAAGTCACTGGCCGAAAGGCTTCTGATCATGGATTTTATGGGCCCCACCGATGATGGCGCCATGGAGAGGGAGTGAAATCCCAGTCCCACCAGGGCCATGGCGTCTAGGGGCCGGCCCGCCATTTCACCGCACAAGCTGATATCTTTACCGGCTGCCTCACATTTCTCGACCATATCCCGGAGAAAGGCGAGCGCCGCCGCCGACAACGGATCATAGCGGTCGGCCAGCCTGGGACTGCCGCGGTCGCTGGCGAAGAGGAACTGGAACAGGTCATTGCTGCCGATGGAGATAAAATCCACCCGTTCGAGCAGCGCCGGCATCTGGTAGGCCAGTGCAGGAACTTCCACCATTGAGCCGATCCTAAGCTTGCGCGGGAGATCCCGTCCCTTTTTTTCCGCACGGGCGAGCTCGGTGTCTAAAAGTTTCCTGGCGGCGTCGAATTCGGCGACCTCGGTGATCATCGGATACATGATGGTGAGGTTTCGTCCTTTGGCCGCCCGGATCAGGGCCCGCAATTGATGGCGCATGAGCACGGGGCGGTCGAGGGCGACCCGAATGGCCCGCCACCCCATGGCGGGGTTTTCCTCGCCCGAGGTGTCCCAGTAGGGCAATCCTTTGTCGCCGCCGATATCGAGGGTCCGGAAAACCACCGGTTTGCCGCCCGACTGATCGATAACATCCTGATAAAGCTCGGCTTGCCGGTCGACATCGGGAAAATCCCGGCTATCCATGAAAGGAATTTCGGTCCGGTACAAACCGATACCGTCAGCGCCGGTATCCAGCAAGCTGGGTAGATCGGCCAGCAATCCGGCATTGATGTTCAAAGACACCCGGACCCCGTCTTTGGTTTCCGCCGGCACGTCGCGCAGCGACGCATAGGCCGCCATGCGCTGAGCCCGGACGGTCAGGGTCTCGGTAAAGTTTTGCAAAACGTCCTCGGCCGGGCGGATATGAATTTGGGCGTTGTCGCCGTCCACGACGAGGGTGTCCAAAGGTTCCACCTTATCCAGCAGGTCGGCGGCCCGACCGACCACCGGAATATCGAGGGCGCGGGCGACAATGGCCACGTGGGTGGTGGCCGAACCTTCCTCCAGCACCAATCCCTTCAAGCGGGAGCGGTCATAGTCGAGCAGTTCCGCCGGCCCCATATTGCGGGCGACCAGGATGATGCTGTCCGGCAGGTCCCGATTGTCGGTTTCTTGTTCGCGGCCGATGAGGTGTTGCAGCAGCCGGTTGGCGAGATCATCGAAATCCAACATCCGTTCGCGGAGATAGCGGTCGGTCTGCTGGCGGAAGCGGGCGCGCGTGTCGCTCCTCACCTTTTGGACGGCGGCCTCGGCCGTCAATCCGCCATCGATGGCCTCGCCGATGCGGGACAGCCAGCCGGCGTCCTCGGCGAACATCTTGTAGGCTTCCAGGACGTCACGGTGTTCGCCGCCGCTGGCGACGTCGCTGGCTTCGAGCATCTGGTCGATGGCGCCGTGCATTTCGGCCACGGCATGGGCGAGCCGCGCCTGCTCGGCCTCCGGGTTGTCGCCGACGAGTTTCATTATGGGGACGTGAGGTTCGTGACGCACCGCTTCGCCGATGGCCAGGCCGCCGTTCAGACGCACACCGGTCAAGCTGACGGGCAGCAATGAGGCGCCGTCGACGGCCAGCCTTTCATCCGTACTGATAAGACCGCCGCCGGCAATCAGTTCGGCGGTCACCATGGCGATGGTCTCGAGGGTTTCGACTTCCTCTTCGGTATAGTGCCGCTGGGTCCGGTTCTGAACCGCCAGCACGCCGGTTACCCGGCCATCGCGCAAAATGGGAACCCCGGCCAGGGACTGGAAAATATCTTCACCCGTTTCCGGCCGGTAGACGAACACGGGATGGTTTTGGGCGTCCGCCAGCGCCAAAGGCCTGGCCTGAGCCGCGATCATGCCGATCAGGCCCTCGCCGATGCTGAGCCGCGTGTTGTGAATGGCTTCCTTGGCCAGTCCGGTGGCGGCAAACAATTCCAGGATTTCGCCGGCACGCAGGACATAGACCGAACACACCTCCGCCACCAGATCGGTGGCGATGATGGTAACGATCTGATTCAGGCGTTCCTGGGCGCTGCCTTCGCCCGCCATGACGTCGCGCAGGCGCGCCAGCAGCCTCCGTGATCCCGTCATATTAGGTAATCGCGCCATTCCTCCAGGCCCCGATATTATCCACTAGTTATATGCCTCAAATTTAGAAGAGGCCGCCGCCGCCGCAAGAGCGGTAGGTTCCGACTCCGTCATCGTGAACGGTGAAAATTAGTCGGCATCCAGCCCATAGGCGGTATGTAAAGCGCGCACCGCCAATTCAGTGTATTCCTCGGCGACGAGAACGCTGACTTTGATTTCAGACGTTGAAATCACCTGAATGTTGATACCCTTCTCGGCTAAAGCCGTGAACATCTGCTGCGCCACGCCCGCATGGCTCCGCATGCCGACGCCGACCACGGAAATTTTAACCACGCTGGGATCGGCGAGGATTTCCCCGATGCCGATGGCATCGCGGTTTTTCTCCAATATGTCCACCGCCGTATCCAGATCACCGGTTCCCACGGTAAAGGTCAGGTCTGTGGTATCGCCGTCTTCCGAGACGTTCTGCACGATCATATCCACGTTGACACTGGAATCCGCCAGCGGTCCAAATATGCCCGCCGCAACACCGGGCCGGTCAGCGACCCGCAACAGGGTAATTTTGGCTTCGTCACGGCTGTGAGAAATACCACTTACGACTTGCTGTTCCACAATTTCATCCTCGCTTACGACAAAAGTTCCGGGATCGTCCACGAAGGCCGATCTCACCTGGAGCCGCACTCTGTGATTCATGGCGAGCTCGACCGAGCGGGTCTGCAGGACCTTGGAGCCCAGTGACGCCATCTCCAACATTTCCTCATAGGTAATTTTGTCTAGTTTTCGGGCCTTGGTAACGATCCGCGGATCGCTGGTATAAATCCCGTCGACATCGGTATAGATGTCGCACCAGTCCGCTTTTAAGGCGCCGGCCATGGCCACCGCCGTCAAATCGGAACCGCCCCGGCCGAGGGTGGTGACCCGGTTGGCGGAACTAATACCCTGGAAACCCGGTATGACGGCGATTTCTCCCGCAGCCAGCCGTTTTTCCAATTCCCCGCAATCAATCGCGGTGACGCGCGCTTTGCCATGAATGTCGTCGGTTAATATGGGAACCTGCCAGCCCAGCCAGGAGCGCGCCTGGATGCCCAAATCCTGAATGGCCAGCGCCATCAGTCCGGCGTTCGATTGCTCGCCGGAAGATACCACCACATCATATTCGCGGGCGTCGAACAGGCTGCCCATTTGGTCCACCAATTCGACCAAATTGTTGGTGACACCGGCCATCGCCGAAACCACCACGACCACTTCGTGGCCCTGATCATGTTCCGCCTTGGCGCGGAGTGCGGCCTGCTTGATCCGCTCCACATCGGCGACCGACGTGCCGCCGAATTTTTGAACAACTCGTGCCATTGCTGTGCGCCACTATTGAAAGCCGGTCTATTTCCTTTAACCCTGTCATCATTCAGTGACGGGTCAGATAACCGGCTGAACCAATTAAAAAAAATTGCCGTCCCGGTTGCCGCCGGGCAGGCAGGCGTATACATACTCTTTCTACCCCCTCTTTTGCAAGTAAGGGGGCGCGATAAGGGCAATTGATAGGTAGCGGTCAAGGAATTGATGGAACATTCAAACTCAGGACCGGACGCTGGTGCCGAAACGGGCAAAGGAACGGCATCGGCGCGGGAAATCGAACATTTTGCCGATCTCGCCGAAGCCTGGTGGGACCCGGAGGGCGATTTCAAGGCTCTGCATCGCATCAACCCGCTTCGCCTGACCTATATCCGCGATCAGATTTGCCGGCATTTCGAACGCGATACGGCGGATTTGACGTCCTTGTCTGATCTGGAAATCATCGATGTGGGATGCGGCGGCGGTCTTTTGTGTGAGCCGATGGCCCGCTTGGGCGCCAACGTAACGGGGCTCGACGCCACACCGGGCAGTATCGATATCGCCCGGCATCATGCTGGACAAATGGGCCTTGATATCGATTACCAGGTGGGTTTGCCTGAAGAATTTGCCGAGCGCGGACAAAAATTTGATGTGGTGCTAAATATCGAAGTTATCGAACACGTCAACGATATCGACACCTTCATGGCAGCTTGCGGCGCTTTGGTGCGGCCGGGCGGGCTGATGCTCGGCGCGACGCTGAACCGGACGGTGAAATCCCTGGCCTTGGCGAAAATCGGCGCTGAATATGTTCTGCGTTTGGTGCCGCCGGGCACCCATGACTGGCTGAAGTTCGTCAAACCGTCCGAATTTACCGCCCATCTCCGGCAGGCCGGACTGGAAGTCAAAGATTTAACCGGATTGAACTTTGATCCTTTGTCCGGCGACTGGCTGCTCGGCGGTGATCTCGATATAAATTATTTGATATGCGCGGCTCGGCCCGTTTGACCGGGGCCTGCAAAAAAATCTGGTAAAAATAAACTGGGATTAGGAGTTCTTGCGGTTCCGGCCGGGCAGGGGGAGAACGTCTATTTCCTCTTCAATAAGGTCGCTGACTTCCTCGCCAGTGGCTTCGCCGTAGATACCGCGTTCATCGGCGTCCCCGTAATGGATGGCGCGCGCTTCGTCGGCGAACTTATCACCCACATAATCGCAATTTTCTTCCACGTGTTCCTGGATCTTGTTGACGGCCTTCAAAATCTGTTCGGCGACTTCCTTGGCGCGTTCTTCGCCATTTTCTTTTTTAACCGAACTCGACAAGCGGGGCGCCATGGGAGCCTTACCGATACTGGTATCGGAGCAGACCGGACATTCCACATCACCGCGCTTGGCCTGCTTATCGTAAGTGGCGCTGTCGCGGAACCAGGCTTCAAAATTATGCCCGTTCGAACAGTTGAGTTCATAGAGGATCATATTAAATCCAGTAATTACGGCTAAATCATCCGATCTTTCAGCTTGGGAAAGACGATCACTATAGTAAATCAGACATATTGCCAAGTCCAAGCTTATCGGGTTTTCGCATCTATACGTTAACATTTAGCGAATCGGGAGAGTACTTCGCCGAAAACAATTGGTCGTTTTTGTCAGGTGCTGTTGTCGGCATTGACCAACAAGGCTCTGTTGATATTGACCCGTAAGCCGTAAACTTCCTCTCCCAGGTGGGTTTCAAGATAATTGTCATAAAAAATTGTGAGAAAATGCCAAAGCAATCGAATCAATGGGTTGAAAATTATTCCCAGCATGTCCCGAAAAACGGCCCCGTTCTCGACCTTGCTTGTGGCAGCGGACGTCATGGACGGCTATTTTTAGAGCTCGGTCATCCGGTGACTTTTGCTGATCGGAATGTTTCCGGCCTTGCCGATCTTACTGGTATCGCCAACGTAACGATGGTTGAAACCGATTTGGAAAATGGCATTCCGTGGCCTCCCGAACTGTCGGGAAAATTGTTTGCCGGTATCGTGGTCGTCAATTACCTGTACCGGCCTCTATTTCCCAGATTGTACGATTCTCTTACCGAGGGCGGTGTTTTGATCTACCAGACCTTTGCCCAGGGGAACGAAAAATATGGCCGGCCCAAAAATCCCGACTTCCTTCTGCGGGACAATGAATTGCTGGATTATTTCGGACCGAAAATGGAGGTGATCGAATTCGAACAAGGGTTGTTTTATGAACCGGATCCGGCGGTCATCCAGAGAATTTGCGCCCGAAAATCCTGACAGCGCCGGATACGTTAATTTATCGGGCCGGCAATATCGATTTTACGGTCATGGCTCAGCGACGGAATTTTTCCGCGGGCTTTGTCCACATCGGCAGGATTTATCTTGGCAGTGATCACACCGACCTCTTTACCTCCATCGGCCAGAACTTCGCCCCAAGGACCGATGATCAAGGAATGTCCATAGGTCTCCCGTCCTTCGGCGTGGTGGCCGGTTTGCGCCGCCGCAATGACAAAACACCCGGTTTCTATCGCCCGGGCGCGCAGCAGAACATGCCAATGGGCTTCGCCGGTCGTTTTGGTAAAGGCGGACGGAATGGTCAACATGGTGGCGCCCGCTTGGGCCAGCGCCCGGTACATATAGGCAAAGCGCAGATCGTAGCAAATGGTCAGACCCAATGACCCCCACGGAAAATCAGCAATGACGCCGGTATTGCCCGGTGTATAGGTGGCGGATTCCCGGTAGGTCTCGCCGCCATCCAAATCGACATCGAACATATGAATTTTATCGTAGGTGGCTGCGACGGCGCCGTCGGGGCCGAACAGGTAGCACCGGTTGACGATTGCACTGGCGTTATCCGGGTTACCGTCTTTGATCGCCAGAGTGCCGCCCAATATCCATTTACCGTTATCCCGGGCCAGTTCCTCAAACATGGGCAGGAAGGGATGATCGGCCTCCGAAGGTGCCTCCGCCAGCAGGCGGTCCCGATCCGGTTCCAGCATGCTGACACATTCGGGAAGAGTGATGAAATCCGCACCCAATTCGACGGCCTGCGAAACCAGGTCGCGAACGACAGGCAGGTTTTCACCGATGGATCGTTTGGCGTTGGTCTGAATACAGGCGGCGGTAAAAGCTGAGTTCATGGCGGCGCCTTTTAAATCCATTGGAGCGAAACGACCTAGACGGCGGTCTCCGAACCGAGGAGGCCGTCCAGTTCACCTTTTGCCTCCAAAGCATAGAGGTCGTCACAACCGCCCACAGGCGTATCATCAATAAATATTTGCGGCACGGTATGGCTGCCATCGGCACGGTCGATCATTTCCAGCCGTTTGGCGGGGTGCGCCATTACATCGATTTCGACGAAATCCACGTCTTTGTCCTCGAGCAGGCTTTTTGCCCGATAGCAAAATCCGCAAAAGGGCGAGGTGTATATTTCAATTTTTGCCACGAGTATTATCCGTATTATTCAACATCATTTCCTATCATATATATTAATCTGGCGTCTAATAACCAGCCCGAACTTCATCAACTGTTGGTGAAATTCGGGCTTTTCTCAAAATTCGTGCGTGGTTCGGACAACGCGCGCCATGGTCAAGACGCTGACTTTGCCCGCGCCGTTCCGGCGTAGAATCCTGGCACAGGCGGAAACTGTGGCGCCCGAGGTCATGACATCGTCCACCAACAGAATGCTTCGTCCGGCAATAATTTTTTTCCTGGTTTCGGGAACGGCAAAAGCACCCTGCAAATTTCGTCGCCGCTGCTCGACCGTCTTATGACCCTGCGATGCCGTTCTCTTTTGGCGCCGAATGAGGTTGACGTCGGCTTTGACGCCACTCGTCCGGCCGATGATATTGGCCAAAAGCGCAGCCTGATTGTAGCGGCGTGAAAACAGCCTTGTCCAATGGAGAGGCACCGGTGTTACCAAGTCCGTATCCGTCAGCAAGTCGCCGCCGGCCCGTATCATCCAATGGGCGTAGGTGTTGGCGGCAAAGGTCCGGTCACCATGTTTGAAAGACAGAACCAGTCCCCGGCTGTTATCGTCGTAGACCAGCGCCGCCCGGGCGACGTCGAAATCGGGATGCCGGCGGGCGCAGTCGCCGCAGATGGCGTCAGGTCCCGTGTCATAGGGAAACGGTAGACCGCAGATCCGGCAGAGCGCACCGCCGATGAATGTGATTTTTCCCCAGCAGTCGCCACAGAGAGACCCGTTGCTTCCTACCGGCGCATCACAATTCAGGCACCGGGGCGGATACAATAAGTCCAAAACGTTATCGAACAGTTCCTTGCGCATTGGTCACTCCCGGTTGGCCAGGCGGACGATTTATTTGACTATGGCGTTGGGAGAGGCGCGTTTATGTGGCATACAAAAAATAAATTTGATCTGTCTGAAGGGAAAATGTCTTTTGGGAGACCAGCCTCTCTTTAACCGGCAGGTGGTCAGGCGTAATCGCGACCGCGCCAGTACGGATTTTAGCGACTTCGATTTTCTTTTTAGAGAAGCGGCCGCCATGCTGGCCGACCGGTTGGAAGATATTAAGCGGGAATTTCCGGTGGCTCTGGATTTAGGCTGCCACACGGGTCAGGTGGCGGCGGTAACGCCGTATCCATCGGGAATCGGCACCCTTATTCAATGCGATTTATCGCCGGCCATGGTATCCTCGGCCTATGGTCCACGCTTTGCCGCCGATGAAGAATTCCTGCCGGTGGGCGAAAAATGTCTCGACCTGATCATATCATGCCTGTCGCTTCACTGGGTGAACGATCTGCCGGGGGCGCTTATACAGATCAAACGCGCCTTAAAACCCGACGGATTGTTTTTGGGCTCGTACCTGGGCGGGGAGACATTAAAAGAGCTGCGCCAAGCGCTGGTTGCCGCCGAAATGGAAATCTCCGGCGGCGCTCACCCAAGGGTGTCTCCCATGGCCGATATTAGGGATGGCGGCGCCTTGTTGCAGCGCGCCGGGTTTGCCCTACCGGTGGCGGATACGGATACCGTGGAAGTATCCTATGAAAATCCCATGAAATTGATGCGTGACCTCCGGGGAATGGGGGAACAGATGGCGACCAGCGGCCGCCTGAAATCATTTTCACGCCGGGATGTGATGATACGGGCGGCGGATATTTACCGGGAGATGTTCGGCGATGAGAACGGCCGGGTACCGGCAACCTTCGAAATCATTACCCTGACAGGTTGGGCGCCGTCGCCCGATCAGCAACAACCTTTGGCTCCGGGTAGCGGACAGGCAAATTTGGGTGATGTATTGGAATAAGAAAAAGGGCGTTGAACAGACCGCTATTTACCGGACCTGGGGATGGCATAACCTTCCGGTAATCCTATCCAGGCAAACGCATTTTCGGTTTCCCGAAATAGTTTTCGTTCGACCTGTCCGGTCGTTAATCGCCCGGAGACAATCCATTGATGAAAGAGTTTATAGTCGTTGGCATTGCCGACAACGACCGCCAGCTTGATAGCGCCGAGGCGCCGGTTGACGTCGGTTATAACTTTATTGGCTTCTTCTGAAATGGTCTTGAAGGTGTAATCTTTCGGAAATTTGATCAGACTCAAATCGAACAGGAGATTCATCCCGTCCCGGTATTCTGGATCGGCAAATAGATCCTCATACATCAACGCTATTTCATATAGTTCCAGTTTTTCGTGATAGGTGATAAAAGCACATTTGAGCTTAGAATCGAAATTGAATTCCCACGCCATGGGCAATAGATCCAGTGTAATAGATTATGTAAACGTAATAATTAGACAATAATAATTTTTCAATATTATCGGTTAACTTAAACCTATGAAACTAATTAGCCAAATATTTTTGTTTAGTAATTGAATAGAGCCAAGCCGATGAAATTTCCCGAACCTCTTCTGCGCGGTAAATTGATTAAGAGATATAAACGGTTTCTCGCCGATATAGAACTCGACGATGGTCGGGTGGTGACCGCCCATTGCGCCAACTCCGGTTCGATGTTGAGCCTCAATGTGCCCGGAGCCGAGGTTTGGCTGTCACCTGCCAACAACCCGAAACGCAAGCTCAAATTCACCTGGGAACTGATCGACATTGACGGCTTCTTGGTCGGAATCAACACGTCTCTCCCCAACAAAATCGTTCAGGAGGCGATTGAAGAAGACCGTGTCGAGGAGTTGGCCGGGTATGCATCGCTCCGCCGTGAAGTGAAATACGGCGTCAATTCCCGCATCGACATATTGCTCGAAAGCGATGACCTGCCTAAATGTTATGTTGAGATAAAAAGCGTGACCATGAAACGGCGGAAACCGGCGGAATTTCCGGACGCCGTGACGACGCGGGGCGCCAAACATTTACGGGAACTGACCAATCAGGTCCAAAACGGCGACCGTGCCGTTATGCTATATCTGGTGCAGCGGGAGGATTGTGACCGGTTTTCGATTGCCGGAGATATCGACCCTGGCTACGCTGAAGCCTTGACGGCGGCGCAAAACGGCGGTGTCGAAATGCTTTGTTATGGTTGCCGTGTCGGCCCGGAAGAGATAAAGCTATCGCGGAAATTGCCCTTGGACCTATAGGATAGGGAAAGCCTGACGAAAAAAACGAAGGCTGTCAGGCGATAAAATAAAAATTATTCGGCAAGCATACGGGATCGTGGAATAATCCGGATATAGAATCGCTGGGGGCGGTTTAGGAGAAAACAAATTGGATGCTGAAGCGCGTACCATAAAAATTCATACCGAAGCTGACTACGAGGGCATGCGCAAGGCCGGTCATCTGGCCGCGAAAACCCTTGATTTCATTACCGAACATGTGGTGCCCGGTGTAACCACCGAGAAACTCGACAAGCTTTGTGCCGATTTCATTGCCGACCACGGCGGCATATCCGCACCCCTGAATTATCGCGGGTATCCTAAATCCGTGTGCATTTCGGTCAATCACGTGGTGTGTCACGGTATCCCCGGTGAAAAAACTCTTCTGGACGGCGATATTCTTAATATCGATGTAACGCCCATTTTGGATGGCTGGCACGGCGATTCCAGCCGCATGTACTTCGCCGGCGAACCCAGCGTAAAAGCCAAACGGCTGGTTGAAGCGACCTACGAATCTTTGATGAAGGGATTGTCGGTCATCAAACCGGGGGCGACGTTGGGTGATATCGGCCATGCGATCGAGAGCTTCGTGGCGCCGTTCCGCTATTCGGTGGTTCGGGATTTCTGCGGTCACGGATTGGGCCGCGTCTTTCACGATGCGCCGAATGTTCTCCATTTCGGACGGCCGGGCGAAGGGATGGTTCTTCGAGAAGGCATGTTCTTTACGGTAGAGCCGATGATCAATACCGGTCGTCCCGAGGTAAAAATTCTGGCGGACGGTTGGACCGCGGTAACCAAGGACCGCAGCCTATCCGCCCAGTTCGAACATTCCATTGCCGTGACGGCGGATGGCATAGAAATATTCACGCTCTCGCCAGCCGGACTGGATCAACCTCCCTATAACATCGAAACCCAGCCACCCGAAAGTTAAGACAAACCAGGTTTCTTTTTCCGTGAACGAAAAGCCCCACTACAGCGGTCACCGAAAACGACTGAAGGAACGTTTTCTCAAAACGGGCGGGGAAATGTTGCCCGATTACGAGATGTTGGAACTGGTTTTGTACCTCGCCTTGTCCCGGAGTGATGTGAAGCCGCTGGCCAAGCGATTGTTGGAGCGCTTTGGGGGTTATGCCGAAGTCATAAGCGCCGACGCCAGTGAATTAAAAGAGATCGACGGGGTGGGCGATGCTGTGGTCGCGGCCCTGAAAACCGTACGTGACGCCGCCGTCCGGCTGGCCAAAGAAGAAGTATACGAAAAACCGGTCCTGAGCTCGTGGCAGTCGCTGATGGACTATTGCCGGTCGTCCATGGGATTCGCAAAAACCGAACAGTTCCGCGTTTTTTTCCTCAATCGGAAAAATATGCTGATCGCCGATGAGATTCAGCAGGAAGGAACGGTGGATCACACGCCGGTTTATCCGCGTGAGGTGGTCAAACGAGCGTTGGAACTCGGCGCGACGGCGATCATATTGGCCCACAACCATCCAAGCGGCGATGCGGCGCCGTCAAAAAACGATATCGAAATTACGCGCGAAATCAAGGAGGCGGGGGAAAAGTTGGGGATCGTTCTCCACGATCACATTGTTGTTGCCCGCAATGGAACCACCAGCTTTAAAAGTTCCGGGCTCATATAAAGCCGAAAAAATTTAAGATAATCAGGACCATCGGTCGAATTCGGACCGATAAAATTTTTGTTATTGAATTTGCTTAATTTAAATGCGGTTATTACCTGAACTACAGACCACAAAATAAAATAAATTATTGAGGGATTTAGACGTTTGTATCCAAGCACGTCCAACGCGGATATGAATTTTATTACGAAGTTTTCCGATGTTGAGGAACGCCGGAGCAAAGGCATCCGGTTCAAGGAAAACAGCGTGCGGCAAATTCTTGATTTTTATCCGGAATTGGCCTGCTTGTGCTATGACGGTAAAATTGAATTCCTCAATGAATCCGGGGCCAGCCTACTCGGATTTGACAATCCGGAAGACGCTTTTCATACATCCTTCAACGAATTTCTGGTCGACAATTACGCTGGTTTAAAAGGGCATTTCATTGCCCTGTTGCTGGAGGAAGACGAACTTTTTCCCGCCCGGCTGCGAAAAACCGATGGCGATGTCATCAGCATGAATATCAGCGTTCAGTGGGCGCGCGAGCTTGGCAGCGATGCGGTTATCCTCAAGGCCCAGGACATCACCCAGCGATTGAGCCTGTTGGAGGAAATCAAGGAAAGTGAAAGCCGTTTCCGCCACTTGATCGACAACGCCATTGATCTGTTTTGCGCCTGCGATCGGGGAAAAATTAATTTTATCAACAAGACGGGTTTGGAACTGCTCGGCGCGGACAATGCCGATCAGATAATTGGCCGTCCAATTTCCGATTTGTTTCACGCCGATTATAAATCGATATTTTTAGATTCGCTGCCCGAACTCAGCCAGGAAAACATGAAGCTTCCGGCGAAGCTCAATCGGCTGGACGGCGCTTCCATCGACGTGCATGTCAAGGTGACTTCCAGCTACCAAGGCGGCAGCGACAGTTTCATGCTCGAAGTGCGGGATATATCCGAACACCGCCGGGCTGTCATGACCTTGCACCAGACCAATCAGGAACTGGAACAGAGGGTCATCAACCGGACCCAAAAATTGAGCGATGAGGTCGAACGGCGGCGGGAAGCCGAAGAGCAAATGCGTCAAATGGCGACCCACGATTCACTGACCGGCCTGCCCAATCGCGCGCAACTAATTGAACGTTTGGATAGGGAAATTACCGAGGCGGAGAAATCCGGTGATTCTTTTGCTGTCTTGTTTATTGATCTCGATGGTTTCAAGTCGGTCAATGACGGGCTCGGCCATGAAGCCGGCGATCTTCTTCTCCAGCAGGTCGCCATGCGGCTCCTGAAAAGTATCCGCGAAGAAGATGTGGCGGCGCGGATCGGCGGCGACGAATTTGTCGTTACGCTGATGAATGTCGACGACCGGGCCGTTATCGAAAATCGAGCCCGGATCATATTGGATTCCCTGACCAACCCTTTCTCGCTTGATGATGACCGGGAAGCTAATATCGGCGGTTCCATCGGAGTCGCCATTTTCCCGGCGGATGGTAGCGGCGTTGACAAATTGCTCAAGAGCGCTGACAAAGCCATGTATGAAGTCAAGAATTCCGGAAAAAACAATATCGCTTTCGCCAACTGATGCCGTCGCGCCTAAGGTCGGTTTTACCAACCTGAAAATAAAAAGCGAATACTTACCGGCATGAATAAGGCTCCCCTTTCTTTTTTGATGCTCGTGAGGGTATTTCTGCCTTTTGCCATCGGCTACTACCTGTCCTACTTCTATCGGACCGTGAATGCCGTGATCGCACCGGATCTAATCCGCGACATCGGCATCAACGCCAACAGTCTGGGTCTTCTTACCGGGGCTTATTTTATTACCTTCGCGGCATTTCAATTGCCGCTTGGAATTTTGCTGGACAGGATTGGTCCGAGAAAATGCGAATCGGCCCTTTTGCTGTTTGCCGGCGCTGGGGCGTTTGTATTCGCCTTCGCCGAATCCGTCGAGATATTGATCCTCGGGCGGGGACTGATCGGGTTCGGCGTTTCGGCCTGTCTGATGGCGTCCTTCAAAGCTTTCGCCGATTGGTTTCCCAAAGAAAAACTGGCCCTGATCAACGGGCTGGTTCTGGCGGCCGGCGGCCTGGGGGCCATTACGGCAACGGCGCCCGTCGAAGCGGCTTTGCAATTAACCGATTGGCGCGGTGTTTTTATCTTTTTGGCGGTCCTTTCCTTGGTTGCGGCGGCAATTATTTATTTTGTTGTGCCGGAGCGGCCGGACGACATGAAGCAAAGCACGGCGTCCTCCCTCGGAACTCAAATCCGGGAAATCGGATACATTTTTAAAAGCCCGATTTTTATCCGATTTATCCCTCTTTGCGTTCTTTCCCAAAGCACCTCACTGTCCATCCTCACACTTTGGGTCGGCCCCTGGCTCCGGGATGTGGGCGGTATGGAGCGAGAGGCGGTCGCCAATTCGCTTCTCTTGATCGCCGCCGCGCTGATGGCCGGATTTATGACGACGGGATTTATTGCCGAAAGGTTCGGCCGCATCGGCATCAAAACATTGACGTTTTCCACCGGCGGCATGATCGTCTTTGCGTTCTTTCAGATACTGGTCGTCTTCGGTAATCTGTCCTTCGCCGTACCCGTATGGATGCTGGTCGCCTTCACCAGTACGACGGGCGCGGTGGCATACGCCGGTCTGTCCCAAAGCTTCGATTCGGGCCTTATCGGGCGCGTCAACACGGCCCTCAATCTGCTGGTTTTCATCGGCGCCTTTTCTTTTCAATGGGGTATCGGCGCCGTTATCAACCTATGGCCGGTGGCGGCGGACGGCCGGTTCGCCATCGAGGGCTATCAGGCGGCCTTTATTTCCCTGCTGGTTCTGCAAGGGCTCGCCCTGGTCTGGCTGTGGGTGTCCAAATATATCTGGCCCGACTACAAAATCTGACACGAAAGCAAATTTCTAAGGGCCAGCGGCTTCTAAATTCTCTCCTCACCTGATATACCCCCTACTTAATCCGTTTCACTGCTACGCCCTTAACAATAGCAAAAAGAGAGTTCACATGATTCCGCGTTACAGCCGCCCGGAAATGACCGCCATTTGGGAGCCGGAAAATAAATTCCGCATCTGGTTCGAAATCGAGGCCCATGCCTGCGACGCTCAGGCGGAACTCGGGATCATTCCCAAAGAAGCGGCCAAGGCGGTATGGGAGCGGGGCGCCTTCGAGGTCGACCGCATCGACGAGATCGAGCGGGAAACCAAACACGACGTCATCGCATTTTTGACCAATCTGGCCGAGCATGTGGGCGATGAAGCCCGCTTCGTTCATCAAGGCATGACCTCGTCGGACGTGCTGGACACTTGCCTGGCCGTACAGTTGACCCAGGCGACGGATATTCTGCTGGCCGATCTGGACCGGCTGCTGGCGGCGCTGAAAGACCGCGCCTTCGAACACAAAATGACGCCGGTGATGGGGCGGAGCCATGGTATCCATGCCGAGCCCACCACCATGGGACTGAAACTGGCCACCTTTTATGCCGAGTTCGACCGCAATAAGAAGCGTCTTCAGGCGGCCAGGGCGGAGATCGCCACTTGCGCCATTTCGGGCGCCGTCGGCACCTTTGCCCACATCGATCCCAAAGTGGAAGAACACGTGGCCAAGGCCCTCGGGCTGGCGGTGGAGCCGGTCTCCACCCAAATCATCCCCCGCGACCGCCACGCCATGTATTTTTCGGTGCTCGGCGTCATTGCCAGTTCCATCGAACGGCTGGCCACCGAAATTCGTCATATGCAGCGGACCGAAGTGCGGGAGGCCGAGGAGTTTTTCTCCAAGGGCCAGAAAGGCTCATCGGCCATGCCTCACAAACGTAACCCGGTGCTGACGGAAAATCTAACCGGCCTCGCCCGCATTGTCCGCTCGGCCGTCGTTCCGGCTCAGGAGAATGTCGCCCTCTGGCACGAGCGGGATATTTCCCATTCATCGGTGGAGCGCATGATCGGCCCCGACGCCACCGTTACCCTGGACTTCGCCCTCAACCGCCTGTCGGGCGTGGTGGAGAAACTGCTGGTCTATCCCGATGCCATGCAAAAGAATTTGGACCAATTGGGCGGCCTGATTTTTTCCCAACGGGTTTTGCTGGCCCTCACCCAGGCGGGCGTCAGCCGGGAGGACTCCTACAAGCTGGTGCAGCGCAACGCCATGAAGGTCTGGGAGGAAGGCGCCGATTTCCTCACCGAGCTCAAAGGCGATAAGGACGTCACCGCCAGCCTGAGCGAATCGGAACTGGAAGAACTCTTCGACATCGCCTTCCACACCAGAAACGTCGACGTAATCTTTGAGCGGGTGTTCGGCGAAAGTTAATTTATAGACTGTCGATAAATTAAGAAGGTTAAGAACAGGTGTGAATTAATCGACAGTCGATAAATTAAGATTTTTAGAAATTTTTTCCCCGATATTCGGAAAACAGGCTCTAGGGCCGCCATAACTAATGCATGAGCAAATGGCCGCGCATCGTTGTTCCTGGTTTACCGCACCATGTCACCCACCGGGGGACAAGACGGCAGACGGTGTTCTTCAACGCCGGAGATTTCAAACTTTACAAAAGCCTGCTTGCGGAAGCTTGTGAGCAATACGATGTGGAAATTTGGGCCTATTGTCTGATGCCCAACCATGTGCATTTGATAGCCATGCCGCATTTTGAAGACGGACTGAGCAAGGCCGTTGGTAAATGTCATCAACGATATGCACGGGCAATTAACCGTCAGTATGATTGGCGCGGTCACCTCTGGGAGCAGCGCTATAGCTCGATTCCTATGGATGAGCGGCATTTATTGATGGCGGCGCGCTACGTCGAACTCAATCCGGTGCGGGCTGGGCTGGCGTCTTCGCCGGGCAGGTATGTCTGGAGTAGCGCTTTTTCACATTTACAGTCTTGTGTAGACGACTTGTCGGTGCAATCGCCTTTGAACAATCTGGTTGATAACTGGTGCAGTTTTCTTGCAGAGGGAATCCCGGACGATACTCTCTCCTATTTCATACAACTCGAAAAATCCGGTTATCCAGCCGGCGATGAGTGTTTCGTCAGCAATCTTGAAGCGCAATTCGGGCTATCGCTGCGACCAAGGAAAAGAGGACCCAAACCAAAACCTTAATTTATCGACAGTCGATTAATTAAGAAAGTTGTGAACGGGTGTAAATTAATCGACTGTCGATAAATTACCTACTCGCCGGCCTTCTGTTTCTCCGCTTCTTCCACTTCGGCGGCGGATTTGCCCCACGTGGGCGGGTCTTTGAGGTAGTCCTCCTCCTCCGGCGTGTTATCCCTGCCCAGCATTACGTTGCGGTGGGGGAAGCGGCCGAAGCGGACGACGGTGTCCCGGTGAGCGACAGCCGATTCGACGGAGCTTTCGGCGCTCAGAAGGCTGAACAATTCCACACTTTTATCCTGATCGGCGAGGTCTTCGCTGTGCTCGAAGGGAAGGTAGGCGAAGACCCGGGGCCAGTCGTCCAGACCATTGTCAAATTCGTTATCAATAAAATGACGGGCGTAGTCACGAGCTCGGGGATCGGCGGCGAAACTTTTGGCCGTGCCCCGGAACAAATTGCGGGGGAATTGATCCAGGGTGATAATCAGGGCGAGGCAGCCTGCCGCCGTCGTCTTGAGATCATCCAGTTCGCCAGCCGCCGCTTTCTCATAAGTCGCCAGGAATTTATCCTCGATGGCGGCGTCGAATTCCGGCGTCGAGCGGAACCAGATATCCTTTTTTTCCATTTCGGATTTTAAATCCAGCGTGCCGAACCAGAATTGGAGAATGTCGTCAGCCGTATTCATAGTGTCGTTACCTCGTCCACCCGCCCATTGCCAAAACTAAGAAGGTCAATCCTTCAACGCAAATACTTCCATGGGATCGCCGACGCCCCGCAGTTCGTGTTTACCGAGATTGATGAAATCGTCTTCCAGGGTACCGACGAAATGATCGCTCATCAGCACCTGATGGCCCAGGGATTTGGTCAGGGTTTCAAGGCGCGCCACCTCGTTGGCCGCCGGGCCGACAACCGAAAACTCCACGCGTTCGGGTACGCCGATATTACCGTACATGACGTCACCCACATGAAGACCCAGTCCGAAGCCCAGTGGATCCTTATCGGCCGCTTCACGCTCTTTATTCAATTCGGCCATATTGCTCATCGCGTCTCGGGCCGCTGCCAAGGCCTTGGTGCAGGCTTCCTTCTCGCTGAAGCCGTCCGCCCGGATGGGAAAAATCGCCAGGACAGCGTCACCGATAAAGCGCAGAACCTCGCCCTGGTTGGCCAGAACGGCACCCGCCGAACATTGGAAATAGCCGTTGACCAAATCGATGAATTCCTCCGGCGGCAGGCTGTCGGCCAATCCGGACGAATTTCTGAGATCACTGAACCAGATCACCGCATGGGTGCTTTCCCCGTCACCCAGTTTGATCTGACCCTGGAGCACCTTTTCGCCGGCGTCAGGCCCCAGATAGGCGGCCAGCACGTTCTGGGTGATTTGTTCCTTGATCACCATTTTGCAGGCGACGCCCAGCCGCTGCTGGATGCGCATGAGAAAGCGCAGGTCGTCGTCGTTGAAGCCGCCCGGCCGGTCGGTGGCCCAGGAGCCGACCATTCCACTAGCGTCCAGATGGGCGAGGTCGGGCTGGTCGAAGGGCACGATATAGGTGAAATACTCGGTGGCGCCCCCTGCCGCCAATTCTTTGAGAACCGGAAAATCCAGTTGCGCCGCCGGGCCGGTCAGTTTGCGGCGAAGGTAGGGTAACTCGTTGGAAACAATGAAATATTGGGGGCTGGTCAGCCAGGCGTCGGAGGCGTTCGCCTGGCCCGCGAATTGGGTCGGTTCCTGAAGACCGCTTTCCCGGTACCAAATGTGGGAGACCGCCTGATACAAGGGATGCAGAATCTGAAAGGAAATATTGGAGCGCCAGAGGGGAATGCCGGCGGCGTTTAGCCTCAAGGAACATTGTTCCAGCAATTTGTCGGCACTGGTGGAACCGAGCGCCTGGGTCATCAGCCAATCGGCGACATCGTCGATCAGGCTGTTGCTGTGAATGCTCGCCGCGCCCTGGTGGCCGGTAGGGTCAGGGGCAACCTCGTGATCCAAAATGTTCTCCCAAAATTATCAGCAGTGAATTCTATTCCGCCATAAAATGGTCCTTGGCTTCCCGTTCGAACTCAGCCAATTTCGACCTTACTTCGTCTTCCGTAATTTCGGCGTTGCGCTCTTCGATATCTTTCATCACTTTGCGGACAACGTCGTCGTCGCCGGGTTCTTCCAGATCCGCCAGGACAACCGAACCGGCGTATTCTTCCACTTCCGATTCCATAATGCCGAGCCGTTCAGCCAGCCATAATCCCAATTTTTTGTTACGGCGCGCAGCAACTTTGAAGGCGTTCTCTTCATCCAATTTGAACTTTGCTTCAAAGCCCTTTTCACGCTCACTGAACTTGTCGGTCATTCTATTCGGTATCCCGTTAATTCCTTTGAGTAAGATTTATTTCCACTAGAGTATGTATGGCTATTTTTCAGGGGACGCAACTCCATAAATCCGACGGTTTACCCCATGGTTTGCTGACGGAAATCCCTATGGCGGGAAAAATATTGGGGTGTGGTCTTTCCCCAATTTAAAAGATATCTATGGGTTATGTGCACGTTCGTCATATTACGCCGCCCGAACCATCCCTGGCCCCTGATCGTCGGGGCCAACCGGGACGAAATGCTGGACCGCCCCTGGCTGCCGCCGGGCCGACATTGGCCCGACCGTCCCGAAGTGATCGCCGGTATCGATGAACTGGCCGGTGGTACCTGGATGGGGGTGAACGATTACGGCGTCGTGGCGGCGATCCTGAACCGGCGGGGATCGCTCGGACCGGCGGAAGGATTCAGAAGCCGGGGCGAACTGCCGCTGGAAGTCCTGGATCACGCCGACGCCAGGGACGCCGCCGAGGCTCTCGCCGAGATCAACCCCGAAGGCTACCGCCCGTTCAATCTGGTGATTGCCGACAATCGCGACGCTTATTGGCTGAAGGTCGCCGCTGCCGAATGGGGGGCGAACGCCGAACTGAAACAGATCCCGGAAGGTCTCTCCATGATCACCGCCGGGGACCGTAACGACCAGACGTCACCCCGGGTCCGCACCTATTTGCCGCAGTTCGAAAAGGCCGATCCGCCTGCCCCGGACACCGGCGACTGGTCGGCATGGCAATCACTGCTGGGAAGCCGCATTTACGATCCACAGGAAGGCGCCGAGGGCGCCATGACCATCGTTACCGATAGCGGCTTCGGTACATCCTCATCCTCACTCCTGGCCTTGCCGTCGGTAGAACGCATGGCATCGGACACTCCCGCAAAACCGGTTTACCTGTTTGCTGCCGGACGCCCGGTGGAAACGCCTTATGAGCCGGTATGACGGCTGGTTTGAAGGCCAGTCTGATGGTGCGTTGTTTTGCCCCGCGCGACCTGCTATAGAGGCAGGAGTGGGGGAGCCAATATTTATTGGACGGAATTCGATTAATGGCGAGACGCAGACAACTCTTTGAAGGCAAGGCCAAAGTTCTCTTCGAAGGGCCCGAGCCCGGGACCCTGGTCGCCTATTTCAAGGATGACGCTTCGGCCAACAACAATAAAAAACACGGCGTAATCACCGGCAAGGGCGTCATCAACAACCGGATTTCCGAATATCTTATGACGCGGCTGAGCGAGGTCGGTATCCCAACCCATTTCGTCCGCCGGCTCAATATGCGCGAACAGCTGGTGCGCGCCGTCGAAATCATTCCGTTCAAAGTGGTGATCCGCAATGTGGTGGCCGGTTCTTTGGCCGAGCGGTTCGGCATGGAGGAAGGCAAGGCGTTGCCGCGCTCCATCGTTGAATTTTATTTCAAGGACGACGCCCTCGGCGATCCCATGGTGCTAGAGGAACATATCACCGCCTTTGGCTGGTCGACGCCCCAGGAGATCGACGAGATCATGAGCCTGTCTCTCCGGATCAACGATTTCCTGTGTGGCCTGTTCATGGGGATCGGCATCAAGCTGGTGGATTTCAAGATCGAGTTCGGCCGCCTGTGGGAAGAAGACAATATGCGCATCGTGCTGGCCGACGAAATCAGTCCCGACAATTGCCGCCTGTGGGACCTGGAAACCAACGAAAAACTGGACAAGGACCGGTTCCGCCAGGACATGGACAAAATCGAGGAGGCTTATCAGGAAGTCGCCCGCCGGCTTGGCATCTTGCCCGAAGGCGGTCCCGGCGATTTCCAGGGTCCGCATCTGGTGCAGTAGAATTCCAATCGTTTGGGGGTTTAAGTGAAAGCAAAAATTCATGTGACGCTGAAAAACGGCGTTCTCGATCCGCAAGGCAAGGCCGTCGGCCATGCCTTGGGCGCGCTCGGCTTCGAAGGCGTGGGCGACGTCCGCCAGGGCAAATATATCGAGGTCGACCTGGCCGAGACCGACGAAGCCAAGGCGCGGGAAGACGTCGACGCCATGTGCCGCCACCTGCTGGCCAACACGGTGATCGAAAATTACGAGATCGAGATAGAAGCCTAAGGTTCCGAATACCCCATGAAAGCAGCCGTTATTCTCTTCCCCGGATCCAATCGCGAGCGCGATATGGTGATGGCTCTCGAAAACTCCATGGGCGAAAAGCCTTACGAAATCTGGCACGGCGATACAGAGTTGCCGGATGTAGATCTGATCGTGGTGCCGGGGGGGTTCTCCTATGGCGACTATCTGCGGTCCGGCGCTATGGCGGCCCATTCGCCCATCATTCGCGAGGTTAAAGATCGGGCGGAGAAGGGCGTCTATGTGCTGGGGGTCTGCAACGGTTTTCAGATCCTGACCGAGACCGGCTTGCTGCCGGGGGCCCTGATGCGGAACGCTGGACTGAAGTTCATCTGCAAGGACGTGCATCTGCGGGTGGAACGCACCGACACTCCCTTTACCGAGCATTACAACGAGGGCGAGATCATCCGGGTGCCGGTGGCCCACCATGACGGCAATTACTTTGCCGACGACGAGACCTTGAAGGAACTGGAAGACGAAAACCGGGTGGCCTACCGCTATTGCGGGCCCGAGGGCCAGGTGGAGGACGCCTACAATATCAACGGCTCGCGCCACAACATCGCCGGTATCTATAACAAACGCGGCACCATCCTGGGCATGATGCCCCACCCGGAAGACGCGGTGGAAAGCCTGGTCGGCGGCCTCGGCGGCAAGGCCATGTTCGATGGCCTGGCGTCTCTAAAGGGGGCGGCGTAGATGAGCGAAATCACCCTCGAAATCACCCCGGAAGTCGTTGCCGAGCACGGCCTTTCCGACGACGAATACGAAAAAATTCTCGAGATCATGGGGCGCGCGCCCAATCTGACCGAGTTGGGCGTCTTTTCCGTCATGTGGTCGGAGCACTGCTCGTACAAGTCCTCCAAGAAATGGCTCAAGACCCTGCCCACCGAAGCGCCTTGGGTGATCTGCGGGCCCGGCGAAAATGCGGGTATCATCGATATCGGTGACGGCCACGCTGTCATTTTCAAGATGGAGAGCCACAATCATCCGTCCTACATCGAACCCTACCAGGGGGCGGCCACGGGCGTTGGTGGTATCCTGCGGGACGTCTTCACCATGGGGGCGCGGCCCATCGCCAACATGAACGCGCTGCGTTTCGGCCGGCCCGACAATCCCATCACCCGGCATCTGGTGTCAGGCGTGGTGGCCGGCATCGGCGGCTACGGCAATTGCGTGGGCGTGCCCACGGTCGGCGGTGAATGTAATTTCCACGAGAGCTATGACGGCAATATCCTGGTCAACGCCATGACCGTGGGCCTGGCCGACGCCGATAATATTTTCTATTCGGCGGCCACGGGCGCGGGCAATCCGGTGGTTTATGTAGGCTCCAAGACCGGACGGGACGGCATCCACGGCGCCACCATGGCCTCGACCGAGTTCAACGCGGATTCCGAGGAAAAGCGTCCCACCGTTCAGGTGGGTGATCCCTTTACGGAAAAATTGCTGATTGAAGCCTGCCTGGAATTGATGGCTACCGACGTGATCGTCGCCATTCAGGATATGGGTGCGGCGGGTCTAACCTCGTCCAGCTTCGAGATGGCCTCCAAGGGCGGCGTCGGTGTGGAGATGGACTTAGACAAAGTACCCGCCCGGGAAGAAGGTATGACGGCCTATGAGTTCCTGCTGAGCGAAAGCCAGGAGCGCATGCTGATGGTGCTGGTCCCCGGCAAGGAAGACGTGGCGCGGGAAATCTTCGAAAAGTGGGAACTGGATTTCGCCGTGGTCGGTCATTTGACCGATACGGGACGGATGGTGATCAAGATGGATGGTGACGTGGCCGCCGACCTGCCCATCGATCCCCTGGCCCTGGCATCCCCGGAATACGACCGGCCCTGGGTCAAGACGGAGGCACCGCCGGCGGTGAACGCCGAAGACGTGGCCGCGCCGGGCTCTTACCTGAAGGCGCTCAAGAAAATTATCGGCTCGCCCGACATGTGCAGCCGCCGTTGGATCTGGGAACAGTACGACCATCTGGTGATGAACGATACGGTGCAGCGTCCCGGCGGCGATGCGGCGGTGGTCCGGGTGCAGGACACTCAGAAAGCCCTCGCCATCACCACCGACTGCACGCCCCGCTATTGCCTGGCCGACCCCGTTCAGGGCGGCAGGCAGGCGGTGGCCGAAGCCTGGCGCAATCTGACATGTGTGGGAGCCAAGCCGCTGGCCATCACCGACAATATGAATTTCGGCAATCCGGAAAAGCCCGAGATCATGGGCCAGTTCGTCGGCGCCATCGAAGGCATTCGGGAGGCCTGCGACATTCTCGAGTTCCCCGTGGTTTCCGGTAATGTCTCCCTCTACAACGAGACCGCCGGCCAGGCAATTCTGCCCACGCCCACCATCGGCGGCGTCGGGCTGATGGCGGACTACGGAAAATCCATGGGCATCGGATTCCCGGTCGACGTGAAACAGGTGATTTTGATCGGCGAGGTCACCGGCCATTTGGGCCAGTCCATCTATCTGCGTGAGATCGAAGGACGGGAAGAGGGCGCACCGCCGCCCGTCGACCTGGAGACGGAAAAACGCAACGGTGATTTCGTCCGCAGCTTGATTGACGACGGCTTGGTCTTATCCTGTCACGATATTTCCGACGGCGGGTTGCTTGTGGCGGCGGCGGAAATGGCCATGGCGTCGGGCAACGGTGCGGTGATCGAGGACGAATCCGGTGATATACCCCTCCATGCCTGGGCCTTCGGCGAGGACCAGGGCTGCTACCTTTTGGCGGCGCTGGATACCATGAAAGTTCTGGCACGAGCCAAGGAAGCCGGCGTTTCGGCACAGGAAATCGGTCAGACCGGCGGCGAAAACTTCCGCTTTGTCCAAGATCAGCTCCCGGTTGCGGAATTGAAAAAAATCCACGAACACTGGTTCCCCGACTATATGTCGGCGCCGGATTCCCATTGATATTGCAATGGGTTAGGTAGGATGCACCGGAAGGGCTTGTCTTGACCTTTCCAAATCCTATATCCCTAGTAAGAATGTGGACCCTAGGCCGGATAAAATCGGGTAATAAAGGGCGATAAAAGACAAACCGAAAAGGAACATGCTTATGGCAATGGATGTCGCAGAAATCGAAAAGCTGATCAAAAAGGGTCTGCCGGATGCCGAAGTGCATATCGAAGATTTGCGCGGTGACGGAGATCATTATGCAGCTTACGTGACATCCAAGGAATTCGAAGGTCTGCCGCGCGTCCGGCAGCACCAGCTTGTCTATGCGGCTCTGGAGGGCAAAGTCGGCACCGACCTGCATGCCCTGGCGCTGCAAACAAACATTCCTGAATCAGACTAACCGGAAAAGCTATTCAATAAAGGAAGACCAATGACTGACAATCCCGTATTCGAAAAAATCCAGAACGAGATCGATGACAACGCCGTCACCCTGTTTATGAAGGGAACGCCGATGTTTCCCCAGTGCGGTTTCTCCGCCGCCGTCGTCCAGGCCCTGACCATGATGGGCGTTAAGTTCAAAGGCGTTGACGTGCTGTCCGACATGGATATCCGCGAAGGCATCAAACAGTTCAGCAACTGGCCGACCATTCCCCAATTGTACGTCAAAGGCGAATTCGTCGGCGGCTGCGATATCGTCCGGGAAATGTACGAAACCGGCGAACTGCGGAAAGTATTCGACGACAACGGCATCGAATACCAGGAGGCGGCGGCTCAGTAATCGGCTCCAACAGAAATGTGCAAAACGGCTCGGTTCATACCGGGCCGTTTTTTTTAGTTGCTGGGCGTTACCGCCTTGGCGTTCGGAATAAAAAGGGTTTGGCCTTTGAGCCTAAAGCTGGCGATGATCGACTGGCCCTTGGGCGACACCAGCCAGTTGACGAAATTATCAGCGTCTTTGGTTTTGATGTGGGGGTGTTTGGCCGGGTTGATGGTCAGGACACCGTATTGATTGAACAAAGACGGATCGCCGGCCAATAGCTCTTTCAGCTGTTGCTTGTTGGCGAAACTGATCCAGGTACCCCGGTCCACCAGCACATAGGCGTTGGTTGCCGCGGCGATGTTGAGCGTTGCGCCCATGCCGGCGCCCACTTCCCGGTACCAGGACCCGGAAGCCCCTTTCAGATCAGTTGAAGTTTTACGCCACAGGAACCGTTCCGCCTTATGGGTGCCGCTGTTGTCGCCGCGGGATACAAAGATGGATTTTTTAGCGGCGATAGTAGCGAAAGCCTTTACGGCGCTTTTAAAGCCGCCGATCCTGGCGGGATCGGAATCGGGTCCGGCAATCAGATAGTCATTGTACATGACGTTCAGGCGTTTAAGGCCAAAGCCCTGTTCGACGAATTTTTCTTCGGACTTCCTGTGGTGGACCAGCAGGACATCGGCGTCGCCCCTTTCCGCCAGGCGGATGGCCTGACCGGTGCCGACGGCGACTATCCGGACCGAGATACCGCTGTCGGCTTCAAATATGGGAAGAAGATGAGCAAACAGCCCCGAGTTTTCCGTCGATGTGGTGGAGGCCACGGTGATAAACCTGTCTCCAGCCACGGCTTTAGTCGGGGCGTTCGTCAGGGCGCCGCCCACCCCCACCAGCAACAGGACCAGCCATAATTTAAACAATTTCTTTCCGTAGGACATGGGGTATTCTCTCTTTTTGTATGGTCGCAGGCTAAAGGTTTTATCCGGACTTACAATAGAGATGCCGGCAATAAGTTCTCTGGACTCTTGTTTTCAGGACGTCTAATACGCACCTAAGGAAAATCGATTTTTTCCCGCCGGACGGGATACGTTGGCGGGTTCCCGGAACCGAAACTGAAATAACAACACTTTGGAGATATTATGAAATATTCGAAAGTCCCCGTACTTGTCGCCTTCTTGGCCCTGTTCGCCGTCGCGGCCTGTTCACCGGAAGTCGGCAGCGCCGAATGGTGCGCCCAGCTGAAAGAAAAACCCAAAGGTGACTGGTCGGCCAACGAAGCCACCGAATTCGCCAAAAGCTGTATTCTGAAATAGCACTGTTACAGCAGAACGAAAAAAGCCGCTCAATCCTGAGCGGCTTTTTTTAATTCCGATTCCCAAAATTTAGCGGGAATAATATTCGATCACCAGGTTGGGTTCCATTTGGACCGGGTAGGGGACGTCCGACAGGAGGGGCTGGCGGGTGTAGGTGCCGCGGCATTTGCCGTGGTCCACGTCCATATAGTCGGGCACGTCCCGCTCCTGAGAGGAAATCGCGTCCAGAACCAGCGGTAGGTCGCGGGACTTGTCCTTCACCTCGACCACGTCGCCTTCTTTGACCATATAGGATGGAATATTGACACGCTTGCCGTTCACCCGGATATGGCCGTGGTTGATGAACTGGCGGGCGGAAAACACCGTGGGCACGAATTTCATCCGGTAGATCACGGCGTCCAGGCGGCGTTCCAAAACACCGATCAGATTTTCGGACGTATCGCCTTTGCGGCGGACCGCTTCCTGGTAGTAGCGGCGGAATTGCTTTTCGCTGATATTGCCGTAATAGCCTTTGAGCTTCTGCTTGGCTTGAAGCTGCAGACCGTAATCGGACGGCTTTTTGCGCCGCTGGCCGTGCAGACCGGGACCGTATTCGCGGGCGTTGAAGGGACTTTTGGGCCGGCCCCACAAATTACAGCGGAGGCGGCGGTCGATCTTATATTTCGAGCGTAAACGCTTCGTCATGTCTCAATACTCACTCTTTGTCAGGTTTGTTTTTGTCCCGGTAGGTCCGATTTGTTGGACGGAGCTTCAAAATTGATCAAAGCTCTCGTTCCCGGGAATGAAGCGCGGCACTATAGGCATTTCGGCGGATGTGTCAATTAAATTAAGCCGGAAATAACCGCCTGTTCGTTGACCGGCATCGGCGATATTTTGGCATCAGTATTGGGAATTGTGGGACCGAACTTTGAACCAGTGACTGATCAAGCCGATACCCCACCCCAGCAGCGGATATATGTACCACATTTTTTCCGGATTTCCCGTCAGGTTAATGAAGAACAGCATCAGATTGACGGCCACATAAATCGCCAAATGTCTTTTGAATCCCTGCATGGGATTTGCCTGGGGATTTGCCTGGGGATTTGCCTGGGGATTTGCCTGGGGATTTGCCTG
>CAZNLR010000037.1:0-53365 GCA_964574215.1 uncultured Rhodospirillaceae bacterium
GGTGCCTCGGGAGAGACTCGAACTCTCACTCTGTTGCCAGAACGGGATTTTGAATGTATTTGGTGTGTCTTGTACACCGCAGAAACCTTAGCTTTTTTGACCCTTTTAAAAAACTGTATAGCAAACTGTATAGCAGAATATTTTTACTGTATAGCAGACTGTACAGCTAGCTATACAGTTTTCGAAACGTGTAACGTTGGTAGGGGTAGTCAGACTCGAACTGACACTCTCTTGCAAGAACTGGATTTTGAATCCAGCGCGTCTACCAATTCCGCCATACCCCCAACATTACAACGCAACCTAACACGGCTTTTTCGACTGCTCAATTACATGACGCAAAATTAAGCGAATCTCAAATAAAAGTGCAGCCTGTGATATGAGCTATATGCACATAGGACGTTTAGCTGAACTCGTGGCTGAAAATATATTCTAAAATGCTTGGCATGCCCGACTAACGCCAATGGTCAATTTGGAGCTATTTGATTTTGACAATTGATTATTGGTAGAAATTAAAAATGTTCTGAGGAAGCCGGTTTTTCTCGATATCAAAATTAATGAACCAAAAACTGACGACCGTACCAGCGCCAACGGTTATTTTCTGTTGGTATAGTGCAATTGAGGCGCGTGCGGCCCTTTTCAAATCTTTTATGAGTCCGAACTTCGATGCGTGGGCCTAATTTAATAATTTTGCTTTGGCCTGCATGCGATAAAAAACATGAAAGCTTATCCAAATTACTGATACTCTGAGTAACGGTGAAGCCTATTGAAGGGGGGTTTTTGTTTCCGATTAGATGATCTAAGGGAGTTATATCCTTAACTTTCATCGGCAAGGCATTGACTGCGAGGCGCAATCGCCCAAGGTTTCCATAAGCTTCATTCATAGAGAAGCGAGGCAAATAAAACATGTCGCCGGTCGACCCGATGACACCGGAATGTTGACCAAAAGCCGCCAGGAATCCATTTTTTTTAATTGTTGAAATAATACTTAGGCTCGCCTCTCCATAAGGATAGGCAAACAGCTTTGGCCGCATACCTAACTCTTCTTCGAAACGTTGATTTGCGTGATTAATTTCATGATTGAGGTGTTGCGGCTTTATGTTTGTAATGTGTGGATGTGATACTGTGTGATGCCCAAATTCGACGCCAGCCTTCTGCATTTCTCGAATTTGACCCCAATTGAGGTGACTTGACGAACGCCGGTCAATGTGACCCGTAGCCAAAAACACAGTGAAGGGCAGATTGGCCGCTTTTAATCGAGGCCATGCGATTGTATAGATTGACTTATACCCATCATCTATGGATATACCAACGGTGCGGTCTGGTAAAGCTTGTCCAGCCTTCAGTTTGACAACAATTTTTTCAAGCGGTAGCACCGTATAGTGGTTAGAAGTTAACTCCGCAATATGTGCATTGAGTTGTTCAATGGTAGTGTTGGTAGAAGGGAAGTCAGCCTCACCGAAACGGTGATACATTATTACTGAAGCGGAGGATGCTGCCGCAATGGAGGGAAATAAAACCCCACCTAACAACCCTATTATAAAAAAAGACAAGGGCTTCATGTTTTAAGCTCCGACCAAAAATGAGACAATTATTCGAATAATTAAAACCAATACAAGTCGGTTATGTTTTTTTGTACTTCTACGGCATGTTGAAACGCTTTAAATAAAAAGGGAACTATGACCGCTATTCTTGCCATTGATACTGCTACCAACGCTTGCTCTGCCGCAATCAGTGTGGACGATAGAATTATAGCATCTTGTTATCAGGAAATGGTTCGAGGTCACGCAAAGCACCTAGTGCCAATGGTCGGCAACATAGCGGAAGAAGCTGATTGTGTGCTCAAAAAAATCGATTTAGTGGCGGTAACAATAGGGCCCGGCGCCTTTACAGGATTGAGAGTGGCTGGGTCACTAAGATAGATCCAAACGCTAGCGCAGAAGAAACGGGCAAACAGATCATGGACAAGACGCGATCAGCGGGTTGGTTTCAGTCCAGTAAGTCTGAAGGATCAACCGATGACTGATACAAAAAACAAAAATGAAAGCCCGGCATTGACGTCACGCTACCGGGCATCGGAAGAAGAACATCAGATATTTGCAAGAGAAATGGAGGATGAAGTGGTGATCTCGTTCACACCATTCCGCAAGTTGAGTCCGAAGGCATCTGATACAAAACAGGAATAATCCACCTTACGGATCGGGGAGATTTAATCTGAATTGCGCCCCTGGCATTTTGCTAAAGCCGCTAAAGAGGAGAACGATAATGTCTAAAACTGGTTCAAATAAAATAAGGGAACTGCTCCTGCGCTGCAGGGATCTTCTCGGTGCTGAAACACTTAAACGTATTGCTAATTCACCCCCACGGATGTCGGGTTTTTCGACGGCACTGTCGGCAGCTGTGAAACACAATGACGGTGATCCCTCCAAAGTCACGGATAGTCAGATCAAAGGCGCGCTGGAGATTGCCCTGGAAATCTGGCCTTATGAGGCAGAGGAAATCGCCAATACCGTTTACGGGGGAGACGCATCATGAGCAATGAACCAACGATCCCCATGTCACCAACGCAACTGCCTCAGCAACGTCTGTATGAGGTGGTGGGCTTGCCTGAGCGCCCCGAACCTTTTGAGTTTGATGTTGGCTTTGGTGAAGAAACATGAGGAATAACAACGCCTGTAGCACCACTGTCCAGAGCCTTTAATAGTTCCGGGGCCGTTCCTTCAGGCACTCTTACTAAAATAGGAAAGTTAAGGCCCCGGCCTATAGCCAGGCAAGCATCCATGCGGGCGCGATCAAAGGGCGCGTGTTCAGCATCCAGGCAGATGAAGTCAAGCCCGGACATCGCTAGAACTTCAATCAGTTCATGAGCTGGGGTTTTGAGGAACGTGCCGGCAAGGATATCGCCTCGGCGCATCCGGACCCTCAGGGTTGCGTCAGTCATAGTGGTTACCTCGTAACTTTATCTGGTCTGGGTGGCATTGAAGGTCTTATTGGCCATCATAGTCTGGCTCTCATAAATTGAACCACCTTTCAGGGGGCCCGGATAGGGTAAACGGATTGGGGTTGGAACTATTCTAGGCTCGATCGATGGTTTTCCAGATATAAAGGAGTTGGAATAATCGTCCCAAGATGACCCTTTAGACATACCGCGAAGGTCCCATGCATCCCCGGCGGCTATCTGGTAAAGAAGAAGAGAGCGGTCCCGGTCTGAGGTGTTTGGTGCCGAACCATGAATAGCCCGCACATGGTGAAAGCTACAGGCACCTGCACGGCCAATAACCATCTCTGCACCACTTACATCGACTTGAGCAGCGGTCAAATCGATACCGCCAACAAACCTGCCATCTTGATGATGATCATAGGTTGGACCTGTGTGGGAGCCGGGAACAATCATCATAGGTCCATTTTCTGGTGCCATATCGTTCAACATTACGCCTACCGCCAGGACATCGTCATTACTGTGGGGATAGAATGCCCAGTCCTGATGCCATTCAACTGCTGATCCATAGTGCGCTGATTTTAAGTTAATTTTAGAGCCATGAATACGGAGATCGGGTCCGATCAATGCCTTTAGAACCTTAATCAACCTAGGATGTCGGGACATTTCATAAAATATTTTATGGCTGCCCACGGCGTCTTTAATACGCCGGACTTTAGGTTTGTTTGGTGTATGATTAGGCTCTAGGTCAAGAATCTCAGTATGGGTTTTTATACCGTGAGCAGATCCAAGTAACTCGTTTAAAGCATCACACATACTTTTTATTTCGATTTCGTTAAAAATATCTTCAACGACAATAAACCCTTTCGCGTGATAGGCGGCGATTTTGTCTTCACTAATAACTAAAGACGGCAATGTACTTGTCATGGACTCCTCCTTACGTCAGCCGAAGACTAACATTGTGCCGATTTGACCTCTGTCAGCAATACACTAGTATTCAGATTATTTGCTTGCAGATCATTGGCAGGCTTTTGGTGATGTTTTTTCCCCAGATCGCGCTTTGGATGCCTCAGGCTTTGAGTTGATGCGGAAGTGGAATTTCGAAATTTCCTTGAATCAATAATCAGAGGAGTTTGAAAGATGCAGCAACCGGATACAGATATTAAGGAAGATCGAGATGCCGGTGGGTTTCATGAGAGTAACTATTACGGGATAGCGACTGGAATTGCCGGGCTGTTATTCGGATTTGGCATAATTGCCCTCATGTTTACCCTGGCCGATGGTTTTTCCTAATCTCATGGGTCGGCGCAAAAAGCCTCAAGAATTCCGCAGCTATCGTTGGTATGGTGAAGCGGACCTTCGTTCCTTTGGCCACCGGTCGCGAACTATGCAGATGGGTTATGATGCAGAAGACTGGTCCGGGAAACCAGTAATTGGTATTATTAATACTTGGTCCGATCTTGCCCATTGCCATGCTCATTTTAAGGATCGTGTTGAACAAGTTAAACGGGGAGTTTTACAGGCTGGTGGCTTTCCCATTGAATTACCCGCTATATCTCTAGCGGAGCCAATTGTTAAGCCAACAACTATGTTATATCGGAACTTTTTGGCTATGGAGGCCGAAGAGCTGTTACGGTCCCACCCGATTGATGCCTGTGTGCTTATGGGTGGTTGTGATAAGACGACACCGGGACTTCTAATGGGGGCTATCTCTATGGATATTCCCGCTATATTTTTTCCTGCAGGCCCTATGTTGAATGGGAATTGGAAGGGACAACGCTTAGGTTCCGGTTCTGATACCTGGAAGTATTGGGATGATCTACGTGAAGGAAAGATAAGTAAAAGCGACTGGGTTGAGGTTGAAGAAGGAATTGCGCGATCTTACGGACATTGCATGACTATGGGTACCGCTTCGACGATGACCTCGATTGTTGAGGCATTAGGGCTTATTCTGCCTGGTGGAGCCTCCATACCTGCACCGGACTCTGGCCACATTCGTCTAGCGACCCAGACAGGGAGGCAGATCGTTGAAATGGCCTGGGAGGACTTGAAACCCTCAGTTTTACTTACGCGTAAATCATTTGAGAATGCAATTGCGGCAGCGATGGCGATGGGGTGTTCCACCAATGCAATTGTGCATGTGGTAGCACTGGGTCGCCGGGCAGGTTTTGACATTAGTTTGGATGATTTTGATCGCATTGGCCGCGAGGTGCCGGTGATTGCCAATATTCGGCCAAATGGTGATACCTACCTTATGGAAGATTTTTTTTATGCGGGTGGATTGAGAGCTATGTTGAAACGCATCAATGCTCATTTAGACGGTGATGCAAAGACCGTAAATGGTAAGAGTATTGGTGAAAATATTGCCGACGCGAAGGTCTACAATGATGATATTATCCGCACAGTGGATAATCCTATTTACGAAACCGGCGCCTTGGTTGTTTTAACGGGCAACCTTGCGCCAGACGGTTGTGTTATGAAGGTCTCGGCTATGGATAGTCGCTTCCTCAGGCATACTGGGCCCGCACTCGTTTTCGATAACTACCCAGAAATGAAAGCTGCTGTAAATGACGAGAATTTGGAGGTTACAGAGGATCATGTGATGATTCTTAGGAATGCTGGTCCTATGGGAGGTCCTGGAATGCCGGAATGGGGAATGTTGCCTGTACCTACAAAATTAGTGAAAATGGGCGTTCGTGATATGCTTCGCATTTCTGATGCTCGAATGAGTGGCACGAGCTACGGGGCATGTATTTTACATGTAGCTCCAGAATCCTATACCGGAGGTCCTCTGGCAGTAGTTCGGACAGGCGATATGATAACTGTCGACGTTGAAAAACGATTGATCCAGATGGATATCAGCGATGAAGAAATAGAAGGACGTATGGCCAAATTCACTCCATTACCATCACGTTTTCAGCGGGGGTATGGTTGGATGTTCTCTCAACATATAGAACAAGCGCCCGATGGTTGTGATTTTGATTTTATGAAGACAGATTTTGGGGCGCCAATTGGTGAGCCAGATATTTTCTAGATAAGGAATTGCAATGGTTGTAGGGCCACTTAGTGTTCAGACCCGCGATAGTTTAATGAGGGTATCAACAGCGACTATATGTACGGCACTTTTTAAAAAGGGCCTCAAGAATCAGTTTATCCAGGACGTGGGGCCGGTCTCGCCTAAACCCCAAAACATGGTTGGTCAAGCTTATACGCTTAGGTATATTCCGGCGCGTGAAGATTTGAACCCAATTACAGTTTTCCAAGACCCTAATCATCCACAACGTGTTGGGGTGGAGGAAATCCCGCCCGGAAATGTAATGGTTATCGATAGTCGAAAAAATCCTGGAGCTGCGTCCGCAGGGTCTATTCTCGTCACTAGGATGATGAAACGTGGTGTCGCAGGTGTTGTTACTGATGGCGGGTTTCGAGATGCACCGGAGATTGGTCAACTGGAGATTCACTGCTATCATAATCGCCCATCTGCGCCGACTAATTTAACATTACATCAGGCTATAGAATTAAATTGTCCCATTGGTTGTGGTGATGTGGCCGTATTTCCCGGTGATGTGATCGTTGGAGATCAAGAGGGTGTGGCAGTAATCCCACTGCATATAGCTGATGAGATTGCCCACGAAGCCGTTGAAATGACGGCCTTTGAAGATTTCGTCACCGAGCGGGTGTATGCCGGAGAACCAGTAATCGGTCTCTATCCAGCTACGTCAGAAAAATCCCAAGCTGATTACATGACGTGGCGAAAGAAAACCGGCCGTTAAGTCTTTTTCTTCCCGGGAGTAGTCTATTCAGCCTTTTGGGAGAGGAGTTTGGCTTAGAATATAAAGATCTTCAGTCAGGTTCTCGGAAGGATTCTGACAAACCTTTCAGAATTGGGTGTAGGAGGTAGGTAATTAATCGGCGTTTTCCTACCTTCATATCAGCAGCAGCGGTCATCCCTGAGGTTAACAGGAAGTCTTCTGGCAGGCTTTTAAGCTCTGTAACAGATACTTTGACACGACCTCTATAAAATGCGCCCTTTTCTCCATCCAAACTCTCCTCATAGGTATCTTGTGAAAGATATGAGAGTTCTCCCTTTAAGTCGCCATATTGTTGAAAAGGCAGTGCATCTAGCTTTACAGATACGGGGGATCCTACTCTGACATCGCTTACGTCCTTTGGAGAGATATCAACCTCTAGTGTAAGTGGCTGGTTTACTCTGACCAGAGTGGCGATCACGTCACCTTCCCGCACAATGGAGCCTGATGTTACTTTTGGCAGATCAAGGACAATACCTTCAACGGATGCTCGAACTTCAACATTGCTCATATCGCGCCGAAGCTTTACGGCTTCTTGCGAGAGTTGCACGCGTTTTTCTTCTTCTTTCGATCGCTCTTCTCCAAGTTTAGTCGACCAGGATGCAGTGAACTCTTCTTTGTCGGCCTGAAGAATTGATAGGTCAGTCATTTTTGCTGCTAATGCGGCCTTTTTAAGAGCCAACAAATTTCTGGCATCATAATATGATCGTTCAGATGCGAGAGTGGCATCCTGAGCTTGTAGATAACTTAACAAGGATCCATTTTTTCTGTCATATAATGTTTTTCTAGCGCCCTCAATCTGCCTCTTCAAATTTGTTTGTCTTTTCGTAATCCTTACGGATTCTGAAGCCGACTTAATTTCTTCCCGGGCAGCACTAATTTCTTTTTTCAGTTTGGAGATGCGCGAAGCAAACGAAGTAAGTTTAGATCGATATTGGTCTATTCGTTTTTTCAGAATATCTTTAAGTAAATTTGAAAGGGATACCTTTGCTGGTGGGTTAACAGAGGTCTTAATGTAATCTTGTTCCAATTTAATACGGAGAAGACGGGCATTAACTCCCGCCAGGGTCTCAGTGTTTTGTGCTAAATTAGTTTTGGCGTCTATCTCATCTAATATTGCAACGACCTGCCCCTTCTTTAATGTCTGACCCCTTTCAACAATTACCTTTTTAACGACGGCGTTAGAAGTGGCTTGAACATCTACATTTGGGACCTTGGTCGCGAATTTACCTCTGGATGAGACGGTCGTATCGATCTCAAAGACCGAAGCGAATGAAAATGCGACGATAAATAAAGCAAAAATAATGGATGCGGCGTATATCAGGAGTTTAGATGGCGGGGTATAGTAAATTGCATCCGTGTCATCGACATCGTCAGGGCTTTGATCCTCAGGCACTTCAAAACTCTCTGAGCGATCGGTCGTCCCGCTAATGGTTTGGGTATGCAGATCAGCAATCTCTGCATTTGCATGACGTACTTCCTGAGACAATTTTACCATAATATTGTGGGCAGCCTGAGGATTTTTTGCTACATAATCTAGAAAATTGGGTTTGTCGACTTGTGTAACAACAACGTCTGTTTTGGCTCGTGCACCGGCACTACGCGGAGCGCCGTCAATGAGGGCCATTTCACCGAAAATTGTATTTTTTTCTTCTAGCTCAGCAAGTGAAGTTTCTCCATCAATTCCCAACTTTAAAATTTCGACTGTGCCAGACTGCAAAACATATGCGTAGCGAGCAGACTCACCCTCTCTAAAGATATAAGAACCCTTTGGAATATTTTGTTCGTTACTCATTTTTCATATACTTTGTGCATTAAAAAGAAGCTCTAGAAAGTAGAGAGTTCTTTCTCACTTTCATAAAGTTGCTTATACATTGGACTAGTATTGACAAGATCAGCATGAGTTCCCTGGGAGACAATTTGTCCCTTATCCATGACTATGATCCAGTCAAACCCAGGCACAAAGCGAAGATCATTCGAAACCATGACCAGGGTTTTTCCAACACATAGTCGATCCAGGTTTTTCATAAAGTGGATTTGAGAGAATTTATCCAAATTATTAACGGTTTCATCAATTAAAATTAGGTTGGGAGCACTGGCCAGTCCTCTGGCCATCGCTACAATCAGCTTGTGAGATTGTGAAAGGCTACTTCCTGTGACGTCTAGGTGGGTGGCCAGTCCTTCCGGTAAACCTTTAGAGATTGTGTTAAGTCCTGATATGTCCAAGACCTCGTCAAACTCAGTCTCACTGATTTCAGGCCTTGCCCTTCTTATGTTTTCTTCAATTGTGCTGGAAAAAAAGGTAGGGGTATTATCCAGCAAACAAACTTGGTGGCGGTAAAAAGTGAGATCAAGACTTGCAAGATTATTCCCGTCTATCTCAACAATTCCTTCATTGGGCTTTATCAGGCCTTGCAGGAGCCTAAGCAGTGTTGTCTTTCCTGCTCCAGAAGGACCGACAATTCCAATCTTTTGCCGTCCCGGTATATCACCGTTCACCTTCTCCAGAGCCAGCTTTTCTCCAAATTTGACAGATAGATCCTTAATGTGGAAGTCGCCGTTGATCACTTTTTGGGGGCCAAGGCCCGCGCGTTCTGGAGTTGCATTCCAAATTGAGCCCAACCGTTCCATGGCTCCAGATATAGATTTCAAATCAGCAAAAAAGGTGATCAATCCTTTGACTGGGGCCACAACCTTCGCCCCAAGCATATTGCAGGAAATAATAGCTCCTGCGGAGATCGCTCCTGCAAAAACTAAATTGATGCCGGTAAATATGATGGCCACAGTCATCAAATTCATTAAAGTCGAATTGACGTTTATCGCGATTGTTGAGATTCGCGTAGCCGTTCCACTTGAGCGAATGAATTTTGCTGTTGCATCGCGCCATTGGCGTCTCTGCACAGGCTCCTGAGATAAAGTTTTTACTGTATCTATTCCGCTAATGGTTTCTCGTAAAGTGGCATTACGAGCATTATTTGAGACAGATGTCGCGCCTCCTACTGCCTGGCCTTGTTTCTTTGAGAACAGATCAACCAAGCCTTGTAAAATCGAAAAACCAATGACGACAAGGGCCAAAATTGGACTGTATCCCATTAAAACCGGCAAGAAGACTAGGATGCCTGTTGCGTCAAAAATATTTGTCAAAACTTGCCTGGATAAAAATGCCTTAATTGTATTGATAGACTGGACTTTGGCTTCCATTTCACTCGGAGGTGTTACCTGGAATACCTGGGCGGGTAAATGCAATATTTTATCAAAGGCATCACCAGCCAAACGCGCCTCAATGACCGAGGTTACATGATTAACCACATAGTCTCGAACGAAACCTAAAACCCCCAGGAACAGTAAGGCAATCGTTACGGCTGCAGTGAGCACATACAGGGTACCGACGGCTTCATATCCCAAAACTTTATCAAGGGCAATTTGAATAAAGATGATCGGGGCAATGCCCAGGGCATGGACCAGCAAAGAAATTATGAATGTGAAAAATAGAGCACCCTTGAAGCGACTGAGTTCCGGATAAAACCAGCTCCAATCAAATTCTCTGTCGAGTGATGCCGTTTCACTTTTAGGGGAAACGATTATAATTTTTTTCGCCCAGTTTTCCGAGAATTCTGAAATTTCAGTGCGTTTAACTTCAGCTGTGGGGTCAACAGGGTCAATGCTGAGGACATTTGTAGTTTCGCCATCATTGCTGGCTTGGGCACCGATGAGTATCAGTGATTGCCCCGTTTTCATTATCCCAACGCATGGGTAAAGATAGCGTTTGTCGATTAGGTCAGATTGTCTGATTTTTCTGGGTTTTGTTAAAATTCCTTGCCGCGAAAAAAAATCGGTAAAATCCTTTGGGGTAGACATCTCCCCCTGTTTAAGAGTGTTTTCAACGAAGTCTGCATTGATGCGAATACCGAATTGTCTCGCAATAAATGTTACTGCAAGGCATGAACTTCTGATTGTGCGTGAGGCATCTAACGCCATAATCCACTAACTCCGATAGGCGAAAAGTGTTAGATACAACTAAAACGCCAATCTTTCGAGAAAATAAGACCTCCTTTTACCAGTAGTATCATTAAAAAGAAAGCCCGCCACCTCGTGATCGAGGTGGCGGGCGATTCCCTTAGTAATAAAGGCTATTAACCCATACCAGCGGATGGATCTGGCTGGCCTTGGTCATCATCAGCCATTGCTGCACCTGCTGCGTCATCAGCCGGAGCCGCGCCAGCGTCTGCGTCTGCAGGCGCCGGTGCTCCACCTTGATCCATAGCGCCATCCATTGCTGCACCAATAGCTGCATCTGCAGCATCCATTGGGGCGGGAGCAGGATCGCCTGCCGGAGGTCCACCAAGGGCATCACCCAAGGCACCCATGCCACCAGCATCGTCAGCAGGAGCCATATCACCCGGAGGTGGTGCAGCCATATCACCTGGAGGTGGTGCAGCCATATCACCTGGAGGAGCCATAGCTACATCTACAGGAGGATCCATTGGAGGAGGCATGACCGCATCAGCAGGCATAGGAGCATGTTCATAACCACCTTCAGGAGGCATCATTGTGCCACCCATATCGGCACACGCACCATCCATTGGCGGTGGCTGACAAGCGTCAGCAGGGCACGCCGCTGGATCGCCCGCAGGAACAATGCAATCCCCGTTCGCATCGCAAGGCATAGGAAAGCCCGGCTCGCCCGGAGGAGGCATCATTTCGCCTGCCATATCATGAGGAGCACATCCGGCATCAGAAAAACCTTGCCCCATATCCATGCAGGCATCCATTACAGGAGCTGGCATATCCATGCCTTCTGGTAACATCAGATCAACGGCATCTTGGATACATGCACCCATCTCAGGACCACCCATATCGGCAGGTCCCATGTGCATGCCGCCACCGACAGCGGCACCAAAAGCATCACCTGCGGCGTCAAACGCCTCTGGTGAGACACCCATATCTTGCATTATTGGACCCATCACGTCGCCCATAGCTTCAAATGCGGCACCCATATCGCCGCCGTCGGCCATGGCCCCTTGAAAGGCATCCATCCCGTCACCTACCGCAGCTGCGAAGGCTCCTGGGTCTGCGGAAACTGCGTCCATAATCTCTTGGGGCATTTCCGGCATAGGCATTGGAAACATCATATCTTACATTCTCCAACTAATAATTATTTGTTACTAATGTAACAACCCGGGTAGGCACTCATAAAACACAGAGCTCCCATAAAGTTCTACTATACTCTTTAGATTGAGGTGGATTGTAAGTGATGAGCATCACACGATCAAACACTTATGTGGTTTTTGATTCGTTAGATGAGTGGGAAATTACGCTTCAGTTTTTAAACTCACTTACAACCTTGGTATTAAGAGAGACAATTCCCTGATCTTTGTGGTGTAAATCGGCATATTCAAAAATTCGGTCAAAAATCTCCGACTTGTCATTTTCATCGACAATTACTGTTAGAACAGCAGCCTCGCCAAACTCTCCGAACTGTTTTTCATCAAATAGATCGTTGCTTCTTCCAGTTTCAATAAAGACAAATTGGACTTTGTCATCATCTTTAAGAGCGTCATAGACTTTTTGTCCTGCCCGCAGGGAGGTCATGGAGCCGATTTCAACTAACATTATCTGTGCTCCCTATTTACTGTGCAGCAGAGCTGACGATGTTTTCTGGGATATATGTAGCGACATGCTCAAGATCCGACATGTACATGATCCCTTTGCCCGGTGTGTCAAGGTCTCCAGCTAGATACATGGCCTCGAAAACACGACTGGCCTGTTCTTCAGACGCGATAATGCGAACGACTTCTTTTTGTTCATCTATCGTTACGCCAATGAGGCCCATTCTATCTCGGACCCCTGTTCCACGTGCATAACTCACAGTGGCACCTTGTGCTCCACAATTTTTCGCAGCTTCCAAAACTTCTTCGGCCAAGCCACTCTGTAAAACGCAGGTGATTAATTTGACATCAGTCAGGTAGACGATATGGCGATCACTCACTTTCAAGCTCCTCTATACTGGTAGCGGCTTTTTTTGGCGCTCGGCTTTGCATGATCTGAATAACAATTCCCATGCTAAGAACCGCAATGATTGGACATATGCTGGCGAGAGATAAAATGCCAAAGCCTTCAACGGCAGAAACGGCGTTGCCAAGGCCAAGGCCCATTGCAAGCACCAGCGGCACAGTAACCGGGCCCGTCGTAACTCCGGCACTATCCCAGCCGACATTCACGAACTCTTCTGAAGAGAACACCGTAAGTATTACCCCGATGGCATATAGTGGTATCAATACGGTGGCAAGATCAAATCCGATGACCAGTTTTGCTATTCCCAGTGCGATACCAACAGAAACTCCACCAGCCACACTATACATCAGCATCGATTTCTTAAATGCACCATTCGTCAATTTCTGAACAGTTAGCCCAAGCGCATTAAGTGCAGGCTCAGCTAAGGTCGCACCGAACCCCATAAGAAAAGCAAATCCGATGACAATTACGAGTCCCACTACTTCGGAGAAAATCGGAGAAGCCGGGCTTATTGGTAATTCCATAAACGCAGCAGGAAGCACGCTACCTGTTTGACTACCAATGGCGCCAAGACCGTATGTCAATCCTACGTTAAAGATACACATTCCAAGTATCGATAAAACCAGTCCATAGACCGTCACCATGCGGTTGGGCAGACTGGATTTTAATACGATAAACAACACAAACATTAAGAATAAAACGAGAGGCAATATAGCTCTAACACCAAGAACGACCTCACTAACCGGCGTTTGATCCCAAATTGTCGGTTCAGCTACGACAGCAGAGCTCTGAGCTTGTGCCGCGGCTATTATTTGTTCCGGTGTAATTTGGAATGAAACAAAAATCGCCAAGCTTAGCACGGCTAAAATTGGAAATAGTGAGGCCATCGTTACCACGCCAAATCCCGATAAAGAGCTGTTTCCTTTGCCGGCAGCATTCGCAATACCAATTCCAAGTGATAGAACCAAAGGCACTGTTACTGGCCCGGTGGTAACCGCCCCACAGTCCCAAGCAAGCCCTAGTATACTCCGGAGGTCTGGATCCAACCAGCAATAGGCTGTTAAAATAACCACGGGAACCAGGGCACAATATATCATGGGTTTTAATGACCACCCTCGCACGAAGCGAATTGTGCCTAGAATAGCAGCGATACCAACCCCGGCTCCCACGATAAGCACCAGCGGAAGGGTCCAATTATTCAATAATTCATATAAATATGCGGCCTTTGTTACATCAACAGATGAACCAAAAGCTTGAAGAGCCCCAATTGCAGGTTCTGCAAAGGTAACACCAACCCCCAAAATTCCAATAATCAAGAGAACAACAAACATGCTTGCCTTTTTTGGCAGGTTATCGCCGATGATGGTGCCAAACGGCATGAGACCAACATTCAGGCCTTCCATAAATACAGCCAAACCTACAATTACTGCTACCAGCCCAATAAAAAGGTTGAATGCATCCTGGATTGGGTAGTTCAGCACTAGTAGCTGGAATATCATCAAATAGGCAGCCAGCGGGACAACCGCTTTAACTTGCTCCATAATCCGGGTGCTACAATAAGGCCCAAGAAGGGTTGCAGCCCTCGATGCTGTAACTTTGATCTTTTCCGGCCTCAATGACTTAGTGCCAGAAGGATCCGGTTTCGGGGTCAGTAAGTTATAGCTAAGTTCCGTGTGACGAATCTTATGCTGTGCGACGAATTCACCATACCGCATTATGTATTCGCTCCATACCCATCTAAAGTCTCTAAGTTCAGACCTGCCAAATTTAAATACAAGATGGCTAAACTCTTTGCGAACTAACTTGTAAAGACATATACTCGGTTTGTATACATTATATTTACAATAAATTCTTGGCCAAAATCCTAGTAATTTAGTCTATACTTAAAATTGTTTTTTGCCTTCATCGGCAGGCTCTAAACGTTCTGTTTCAGCGCCATCAAGACCCAGGTAGAATTTTATCTTCCGAAAATTAAGAGGTTATTTTGTTGGGCAAGCGCATAATCCTCTAAATAGCTTGCCCACTAAGATTTATGAAATTTTTAAGTGCAATGGTCAGGTTCAGCAATTAACGTCAAATACGGTTTCATATTCTATAAATATCAAGGGGGATGAATGATATGAAAAGATTATTTGGATGTGTGGTAACCCTAATGGGTGTTCTTGTTGCTGCGCCAGTTCTGGCAAAGGATATAAAGATTGGGGTGTTTCTAGGGTTTACGGGTCCTATCGAATCGATAGTCGCGGACATGGCACCTGGTGCCGAAATGGCAATTAAGGAGGTTTCGGATAGCGGCAAGCTTTTGGGAGGTTTGAAAGTTTTGCCAGTACGTGCCGACACCACTTGCACTGATTCCGCAGTAGCAACTGCTGCAGCTGAGCGGTTAATCACCTCAGACAAGGTTAAGGCAATAGTAGGTGGAGATTGTTCGGGTGTGACCACGGCCGCTCTGAAAAATGTTGCGGTACCTAATGGTATTGTAATGATTTCCCCGTCCGCGACTTCACCTGCATTGTCGACAATAGAGGACAAGGGGCTGTTCTTTCGAACTGCACCTTCTGACGCCCGTCAGGGAGAAATAGTTTCTGATATTCTTAAGGAGAAGAGTGTTAAATCTATCGCTATTACTTATACCAATAATGATTACGGCAAAGGTCTGGCCGATAGTATTAACACTAACTTTAAAAAAGCTGGCGGCAAAGTAACTATTGTTAACCCACATGAAGACGGAAAGGGTGATTATACGGCGGAGGTGGGTGCATTGGCGGCTGCAGGCGGCGAGGTTCTTGTTGTGGCGGGCTACCTTGATCAAGGCGGCAAAGGTAAGTGTACGTGAAAATTTAATGATGGTTCCAGGGAATCAATCTGGGGAAGCCCTGACCAATAACTGGTTAAACGCGGACAAAGTCCAAGCTGAAGAGGAGGGCATCGGAGAAAAAGCCGATGAAGTAATAGAATTTATAGGAATTTCTCATCTCAGAAATGAATACGCGGGAAATTTGTCGGGGGGGCAAAAAAAGCTTCTGGAACTAGGCCGTACAATGATGGTTGAGGCTAAAGTTGTATTCCTGGATGAGGTTGGCGCAGGCGTGAACAGAACATTGCTCGGTACTATTGGTAAAGCCATTAAGCGCTTGCGGGATGAACGTGGGTACACGTTCTGTATGATTGAGCATGACATGGATTTCATTAGTGATTTGTGTGACCCTGTAATTGTGATGGCCGAAGGTCAGATCATAGCTGAGGGTCCGGCGAGCGAAATCATGGATAATCAATTGGTAGTTGAAGCCTATCTTGGAACCGGACTGAAAGAAAAAGCGATGGTAGAAAATAGAATAAGATCGCCCCACCTTGAGGCGGAGTAATTATTATGCTGTATGGTGAACTGATGTCGGGTGGATACGACGGCGGATCGGACATCCTTGACCAGTGCACCATAGGCGTTGAAGCGGGCGAGATCGCAGTCATTGTAGGTCCAAACGGCGCTGGAAAGTCGACTGCTATGAAGGCCATCTTTGGCTTGTTAAGTCTTCGTAATGGCACGGTGTCCTTGGATGGTCGGGACGTGACGAAACTTTCCCCACAGGACCGTGTTCGCGAAGGGATGTCTTTTGTTCCTCAAGTCCGGAATGTTTTTACGGGAATGACCGTTGAAGAAAACCTCGAAATGGGCGGGTTTATTCGTGGTGATGACTTTAGTGATACGATGTCCGAGGTGTTCAAGTTATTTCCCGTACTTTATGAAAAACGTAACCAACGGGCTGGCGAATTGTCCGGGGGACAACGTCAGCAGGTTGCTGTGGGCAGAGCTTTGATGACCAAACCGAGAGTGCTCATGCTGGACGAGCCCACGGCTGGCGTGTCGCCCATAGTAATGGATGAATTATTCAATCGGGTTATTGATATAGCCCGTTCAGGCATTGCAATTTTGATGGTCGAACAAAACGCTAAACAAGCCCTGAGTATTGCGGATAAGGGTTATGTGATGGTCCAGGGCCGCAATCGGTATACCGATACAGGCCTCGCTTTGCTCTCTAATCCAGAAGTACGTCGGTCATTTTTGGGAGGCTGAGCCGTGGGGGACTTTCTCAATGCTTTAGCCTTATTCTCAAATTTTGTTGTGGTGCCGGCGATGGCCTATGGCTCCCAATTGGCCCTAGGTGCGTTAGGGGTAACTATAATTTATGGTATACTCAGGTTTTCGAACTTTGCGCACGGCGAGATTATGTCATTTGGTGCCATGGTTTCGCTACTGTTTATTTGGTGGTTTCAACATCTGGGCATCAGCGTTGCGCCGGTGCCAACAGCGCTAATTGCATTGCCTCCGGCAATACTTATTACGGTTTTAGCCTTATTGTTAATCGATCGTTTTATTTTTCGATTTTATAGGATTAAAAAATCACCGCCCGTTACATTATTAATTGCCTCAACCGGAGTAATGTTTCTGCTAAATGGTGTTATTAGGTTTATTATTGGTCCTTATGACAGACGTGTGTCAGATGGTGAGCGGTTTATAATTACAGTTCGGGAATTTAAAGAAGCAACTGGGTTGTTGCAGGGGATAGCACTTAAAACGTCTCAAGCCCTTTCATTTGGTTTTGCTGCCATTTGCACGGTTCTTTTATTTTGGTTTTTAAGCCGGACGCGGGCAGGAAAATCAATGCGGGCCTATTCCGATAATGAAGAATTAGCTCTCCTTTCGGGGGTCAATCCGGACAGGGTTGTAATGATTGCTTGGATTGTTGCTGGTACACTCGCTGTGTTTGCTGGCACACTTTACGGCTTGGATAAGAGCTACAAGCCGTTTACTTATCTGCAGTTGCTCTTGCCAATATTTGCTGCCGCTATTGTCGGGGGTATTGGCCGTCCGGTTGGCGCTATTGTTGGCGGTTTCATCATTGCGTTCTCGGAAATTACGGTAACCTATGCCTACAAAAGGGTCGCGACGTACTTGTTGCCCAGTCAATGGGCACCTGAGGGGCTGGTTCAATTATTAGGGACGGATTACAAATTTGCTGTTTCATTTTTTATACTTGTTGCGGTGCTTTTGATCCGGCCCACCGGCATATTCAGGGGACAATCTTTATGAGCCAGAGGACAAAAAAATTATTGTTGTTCCTGGTTATGGGCGGGCTCTTGATTTGCGTCGGCCTAATTCAGAGTTGGTCCCTCGCTCTTGCCATTAGCAATCTATGTATAATTTCAGCCGTTATGTCCATGGGTGTTAATATTCAATGGGGGTACGCGGGATTGTTCAATGCGGGGGTAATGGGTTTCGCCGCTTTGGGCGGGCTTTCGGTTATAATTATATCCCATGTTCCAGTTCCAGAAGCTTGGAATGCCGGAGGTGCGGAGATATTTGGTGCCTTGGCAATCGCAATTTTAACCACCTTTGTTTGTATTTTCTTGCGGCATTTTTTGAAAGGGTACGGAATAGTTGTGCCGTTGACGATAATCATGTTGATCGTCATCGGTTATTTTATCGCACGCGGCGTCTTTCTGCCAGCGGTTGAGCGAATCGAAGGCGTTGAACCAGCAAAAACAGGCTTTCTCGGCGGCCTTGGCTTGCCAGTTTTATTGTCATGGATCGTCGGGGGCGTGATAGCTGATTTGCGCTTTTTCGTACTTTTTCGCCTTCTGCGTTCTGCACAAAATACAGTGGATTGTTCATCAGTTCGCTAAGCTGTGTTTCTAAATTCGTAACTGGCACATCAGCGTCACGCATTTTTGATTCGCATTTGCCACTTGTTAGTGTTGGGACGAGACGCAATGACTACGTTGCCTTCACGTAGCGAGTGCGTGGTGGATTTTTGTATGTTTTGCGCCACTTTAACGGCCTCCTATACAGCTTGTATCACTGTCAAAACTGTATAGCAACTGTATAGCGGCGTCTACCGATATAAGACGTTGATTTTATTGACTTTTTTAGGAAAATGGCTTGTTTTTGAGTGTTTTTGAATCCCGCGCGTCTACCAGTTCCGCCACCGAGGCCCAAATGACAAGCCTTGATCAAATCAAGGGGTGTGGAAGGCGGCGAATATAGCGCAGCGACGCCGGGGGTCAACCAATTCAAATCCAAAAAGTGTACCAACCTAAAAAGTGTACCAGGAATACTTTCCGAAAATTTCCCGAAAGTATTCCTGGTACACTTTTTAGGTTGGGGGTTTGCCAGAAGCGGGCGGAGGGGATAGTAAGGGCGCGCCTAATTATTGGAGAAAAAAATAAAATGTTGCGCCGACTGTATGACTGGACCATGGGGCTGGCCGCCCACAAACAGGCGCTATTGGCCCTGGCACTGGTGGCGGTGGTGGAAAGCTCCGTCTTTCCCATCCCGCCGGATGTGCTGCTGATCCCCATGGTGCTGGCGGCCCGCGACCGGGCCTGGCTGATTGCCGGGGTCTGCATGGTGGCGTCGGTGGTGGGCGGTCTGGGGGGGTACGGCATCGGGTTTTTCCTTTTCGAGCAAGTGGGCAAGCCGGTTTTGGAACTTTATCACTATTCGTCCAAATTCAGTCAGTTTCAGGAAACCTATAACGAATGGGGCGCCTGGGCGGTCTTTATCGCCGGTGTGACGCCGTTCCCCTACAAGGTGATCACCATCCTCAGCGGTGTAACCGGGCTCAATCTGCCGGTCTTTATCATCGCATCCATCCTGGCCAGGGGATTGCGCTTTTTTATTGTCGCCGCTCTCCTGTGGAAATTCGGGGAACCCATCCGCGCCTTTATCGAAAAACGGTTGGGGCTGCTGTTCGTGCTATTTGTGGTTTTGTTACTGGGCGGCTTTGTCTTAATCAGATATGTGATTTAAACTCGCGACCGATGACTATGGACCTGAAATATCTGGCGAAGAATTACCTGCTGTCCGGATTGGCGGCGGCCAGCATTGGGGCACTGGCCTACGCCTTTTTCACCCAGTATGTGGGCGGTCTGGAGCCCTGCATTCTGTGCAAATACCAGCGCATTCCCTATTTCGCCGTGATCCTGTTCGCCGGACTGGGGCTGGTCTTTAGCCAGGCCGATCAAGACGGCATCGCCAAGCTTATCGGCTGCATATTTTTGGCCGGAGCGTCATTGGCGTTTTACCATTCGGGCGTCGAGCAGCATTGGTGGGAAGCGGCGACGTCGTGCGGCGGCACCGGGTCCATGCCCGCTAACTTCCAGGACTTTCAGAAACTGCTAACCGCCAAAATGCCCAAACGCTGCGATGAGATCGACTGGACCCTGTTCGGCCTGTCCATGACCGTCTACAATGTAGCGGCATCATTGGGGCTGGCTGGGATCAGTTTTTGGGGCGCGGGTCTGATAAATCGGAAAGAAGGCGAATGAGCAAGAAAGGCCGAGATAAGAAACGATACGGACGTTTACCCGGCGATCTGTCGCCGGCGGAGACGGTTGAGCGGATCATCCGGGTTGACCAGGCGGGTGAGTTCGGCGCCAAACGCATTTATGAAGGCCAGCTGGCGATCCTGGGCGACAGCGCCGACGGCCCGACCCTGCGGGAGATGGCCGCGACCGAGGAAATACATCTGGATCGCTTCAACGATCTGATGGTGGAACGACGGGTCAGACCGACCGTCCTGACACCCCTCTGGCATGTGGCCGGGTTTGCCCTGGGCGCCGGGACGGCGTTAATGGGACGGGAGGCCGCCATGGCCTGCACCGCCGCCGTCGAGGAAGTGATCGAGGAACATTATGCCGGCCAAGCGGCACAATTGGCGGCGCAGCTGGATAACAATGAGGCAGAGCTCAAAGAAGTAATTGAGGAATTCAAGCAGGATGAAATCGAACATCGGGAAACCGCCCTGGCGGAAGGCGCCGAGCGGGCGCCCGGCTATCCCGTGCTATCTGCCGCCATCAAATCCGGCTCCCGCCTGGCCATCTGGTTGTCCGAGCGCATTTAGGATCGCGCCCCGCCAGTGACCGCATCCCCGCCGAAATCGACCGCCCAGTTCGTCCAAGCTGCCGCCTGGATGGGTGGCGTTCTGATTGCATTCAGCGCCATGGCTGTCGCCGGGCGCGAATTGTCGGACACGATGAATACGTTTGAGATTGTTTTTTTCAGGGCTCTGGTAGCTTTGTTGATTATCCTGGTGTTTGTTTTCAGGCAAGGTTGGGCGACCTTAAGGACCCCGCGCCTGTCCATTCATATTTTGCGCAACGTTTTTCATTTCGGCGGTCAGTTCGGCTGGTTTCTGGGCATTTCGCTTTTGCCGCTGGCCACCGTGTTCGCCATTGAATTCACCATTCCCATTTGGGCGGCGATGCTGGCCGTCATATTCCTGGGCGAGCGTATGAACCAGGGGCGGGTGATCGCCCTGATTGCCGGCATCGTCGGCGTGGTGATTATCCTGAGACCCGGGGCCGAGATAATCGAACTGGGGTCGCTGGTTGTGCTGGGTGCGTCCTTCTGTTACGCCGTCGCCTATATCACCACCAAAAAGGTATCGGCCTTCGATTCACCCCTGGTGGTCGTTTTCTATATGAACCTGATCCATTTGCCGTTAGGGCTCATACCGGCCTTGTTCGACTGGACCATGCCGGTGACGGCCGACCTTCCCTGGATTTTTTTGGTCGGCGTAACCGGGTTGCTATCCCACTATTGCCTGACCCGCGCCTTCGCGCTGGCGGATGCGACCCTGATGATCCCCATCGATTTTCTCCGCCTGCCGCTGATCGCCGTAGTCGGCTTTTTGTTCTACAGCGAAGCCATTGAAATAGCCCTGTTCGTCGGCGCTATCATCATTTTCGCCGGCAACTACTACAATATCAGGCTGGAGACCAAAAAGGACGTTTAGCCCAATTTGGTTTGTTAGGATTAGTCCCTCCTATAAATTGCCCCTCAGGCGCCGGGCGGGTTCTCCGAACCCTTGGCTCACGGCGCATAAGCGCCGACGCGCAGTCGCGCTTACAAAAGCCCGAAAGGACTTCTGGAACTTGAATTTTCCAATTTGAACTACAAACCAAAGCCCTTATCAGAGCTTTGGCAAGCGCAAGTGCGCGCCGCACCTGATGGTGCGTGAGCCAAGCGAGCGGAGCGAACGCCCGGCGATTGAGGGGCGTTACAATTGACCTAGCATGTTCTCCGCGGTGCTTTTTTCGAACTGGCCGGGGTCCTCGACATTGAGCTGTTTGACCACACCGTCTTCCACCAGCATGGAATAGCGCTGGGAGCGCTGGCCGAGGCCGACGCCGGAACCGTCCAGAACCAAATCCACGGCCTGGGTGAATTCGCAGTTGCCGTCCGCCAGCATTTGGACCACGTCGCCCACATTCTGCGCCTTGCCCCAGGCTTCCATGACAAAGGCGTCATTGACCGAGACGCAGGCGATGGTGTCGACGCCTTTGGCTTTTAAGGCATCGGCGTTATTGATATAGCCGGGCAGGTGTTCCGCCGAGCAGGTGGGCGTGAAGGCGCCGGGCAGGGCAAACAGCGCCACGGTTTTTCCGCCGAACAATTCATCGGTGCTGACTTCGTGTATCCCGTTTTCGTCCTTGCGGCGCAGCGTCGCCGACGGGATGGTGTCTCCGACATTTATAGCCATATCTAATCCCCTGGGTAAAAGGTAAGTTGGTTGTTTAAATAACTTATATTCGTCAAGGCGCAAAAGGCAATTTGGAAATACTTAAAACCCGATAAAGAGCACTATCGTGCGGCAATAGCCCGTCCGTCCGATGCTTTGGCCAAACCGTCCAGCACCAGCCCGGAGGTCAGCAATTCAGGCAATGCAATGCCTTGGGGCGCACCAGGTCCGTAAACGGCATTAAATGGGATGCCGAACCGGTTGAAGCTTTTCAGGTAGGCGGTGATTTTGGGGTCGGGCCGGGTCCAGTCGCCTTTCATGGCGATGACCTTGTCGCCCTTCAGCAGGTCGAAAACGTCCCCCCGGAGAAGTACGGCCGCCTTGTTGACTTGGCAGGTAATGCACCATTCCGCCGTGATATCGACAAACACCGTCTTGCCTTCCGCCACCAGACGGGGAATGGCGTCGGCATCGAATTTCCGCCAGAACGTTTCGTCTACGGAGGCGCTGCTTCGATCGACAGCGGATGAATAGGAGTAAGGCGTCCAGAAAGATCCCAGTACCAGGACCAAGATACCAAGCGCTACGGCTTTTTTCCCACTTTTCTCCATATAGCGAAGGCTGAAAAACGCCATCCCCATGGCCACCATCAAAACGCCCACAATCAGGGCGGCATTGAGGCTCAATTGAACGGCCAGCACCGACAACAGCCAGACGGCGGTCAGCGCCAGGGCGAGCCCGAGGAATTTCCTCAAGGTGATCATCCAGTTGCCGGGTTTGGGCAGGCGGGAGGCGAGGCCGGGAAAAGTGGCGATCAGGATAAAGGGCAGGGCCATGCCGAGTCCCAAGGCGGCGAAGACGGCGAAGATGTCGCTGGTTTGCCCCGCCAGGGCGAACCCCACCGCCGTTCCCAAAAAGGGTGCAGAGCATGGGGTGGCCAGAATGGTGGCGAACGCGCCGGTGGCGAAGTTGCCCCCGAAACTCTGATGGTCGCCGCCTCCGGAGCCAGCAAGACCACCCATCCAATAGGGCAGGTTAATTTCGAACAGGTCCCAAAGATTATAGGCGAACAGGGTGACGATCACGGTCAGTCCGACGATAAACCAGGGGTGCTGAAACTGGATGCCCCATCCGACCGCCGATCCCGCCAGTTTAAGACCGGTCAGGCCGGCGGCAATGGCCAGGAACGAAAATAAAATACCCAGTGACGAGGCGATAAAGCTCATCCGGACGATCGCACTGGACGCACCGCCGTGAGAAATGACACCCAGGACTTTCAACGACAGTACGGGCAAGACACAGGGCATCAGATTGAGGATCAATCCGCCGATCAGCGCCAGTCCCAAGATAACCGGCAGGGAGATGGGAGGAGCATCGGGCGCCGCCCTAAGCACCGGGGCCTTGCCTTCCTTCACCGTCAGATTGCTTTCCGCCGACCGGTCGCCATCGGTAACGGTCAGGCGCAGGTTGGCCTGTTCGACCCTGGTATCCTCCTCGACCGTAACCGGCACGGTCATCAGCGCCTTTTTACCGGCGTTCCTGATTTCGATTTTGGGCAAAGAGAAAAAGGCCAGCTCGGGACCTTCGATAAAGATATCCGGTTTGGTGAAAGGCACGCCGCTGGAAACGGTAACGCGAACGAACCCTTTCCTGACATTCTTATCCACGGTCCTGAAGGGCCCCAGGGTTTCGATACTGTCGATTTTAAGATTATGGGTGGCGCCGTCGCCGGGAACCTTGGCGGCAAAGCGGTTGATCAGGTGGAAAAAATCCGTTGTCGATGATCGGGCCCCGTCGCCGCCGGCGGGTAAATCCAACGCCAAATTGGTTTTATAAGGAATGCAGATGTCGTCACAGGTCAGGTAATCCAGCTGTGTCCTGAGACGCACCGGTTTGCCGGGATCGGCGATCTCGGCGGTGATGGGAAAGACCACTTCTTTTTTGTACCCCATGGTCTGGAGGTCGAGGACCGAGAACCGTTCCGGCGCCGGCCAGGAAAATTCGGTTTTTCCAAGGTTTTCCGATTCGCTCCATTTGAGGCGCGGAGGAAACCCGGCGTCCCCCGGCGACCGCCAATAAATTTTCCAGCCCTTTTTGAGTTTGAATTGCAGGCCCAGCTTGATGGTCTGGGCGCCGCCAGTGTCGGCGGTGGCCGAGATCAGCCGCACCGCTGTTTGTTCGGTTTTGACCCAGGGTGAGGCGCCGGGCGGCGTGCCGGTCTCCGCGCCGAAGGCGGCGTTCATTGCGGGTGACGCGGTTACGACCGCGGCCAGCGTCAGAACAAGGGCAAAAAAACGTTTATTCATAAGTGTTTCCCGGCGAATTCATCTTTCGGCATTCGACCCGGCTAAAATACCGATCAGTTACTGTATTTAGCAATATAGAACGGGATTTCCAGGAGGAAACACGCATCTCGTGCGTTCACGCGATCTTTACCGTTTGTGACCAAAGGGGACGATATGGGCGGGGGAACGCGAAAACCCAGGACAGACGACTTAAAAATACCATGATTGGCTGGCCTAATCGGGCTCACGGATGAGGATTAATTTTTAAGACTCTTCCCTCGTTTAGTCGGCTGTGCGACTATTGACCGGCCAGCTTGCATTTGAACTTTTATGAGCCAACTTGATTACTATGGGCGCAACTGACAACGCTGACTTATATCTCTCCGGCCAACTGCTTATCGCCATGCCGGGCATGCGGGACGAGCGGTTTGCCAAGACGGTCATCTATATGTGCGCTCATACGGAAGAAGGCGCCATGGGACTGGTGCTCAATCAAGTGCTCGAATCCCTCACTTTCCCCGATTTGCTGGAACAACTTGAAATCGACGAAGGCAACGCCGCCGATTCCGTGCCCATCCATTTCGGCGGGCCGGTCGAGGCGGGCAGGGGGTTCGTGCTTCATACTTCCGACTACCGCCAGGATGCGACATTGGAAGTCGACGACGGGGTCGCCCTGACGGCGACTGTGGATATCCTCAAAGCCATCGCCCGCGGCTATGGCCCCCGGAAAAGCTTGTTGGCGTTGGGCTACGCCGGCTGGGGTCCGGGTCAACTGGATGACGAAATCCGCGCCAACGGATGGTTGCAGGCGCCCGCCAACCCGGAACTGATTTTCGGTATCGATTACGAAGCCAAATGGGAGCAAGCCATCGCCACCCTGGGGATCGACCCCAGAATGCTCTCCGACGAAGCCGGCCACGCCTAACGGCATACATTCAGCGATCCTCCACACTGTATTTGTACCCGTACTGGATAGCCGATGGGTTGGGATGGATTCTCATGACGACAATCGATTGCAACGCGGTTAACGGGTTAACGACTTCAAAGCATCCGCTTCCAGCCGGAAGTGAACATTGAACGCTCACACGCATACTTTCAAAGCTCACACGCATACTTTCAAAAGAGTGAGCGGATCAGTAGAACCTGGATATACGAATATACGGGCTCAATCGGTTAATTACTAAACCGGTAGAGCAAATGAATTTTCAATACCGTGCCACTCCTCGGAATGCTTTTATCTTGCCCTTTCCAACCAGTTGGAACCGGGTACACTGCGCCGCTGCCCGTTTGGGGGCAAAACTATTCTCATCGCAACAAAATTTGAAAGTTACCAATGGCATTAACCGAAAACGTCGAACTTCATGAAATTGCCGAACTCGTCGAGTATTCCGAGGAAGCCCAAATTCGCAAAAAACTCGTTCAAACCAAAGGTACGGTTTGCGAATTCGTCTGTTATTTACCCGGACAGCAAACAGTGTTGCACCAGCATCCCATGCAGGACGAAATCTTCTATATCGTCGAGGGAAGCGGGACGATAACTTTTGAAGACCGGGACAATATTCCGGTTAAGCAAAGCAGCGTTGTGTTCGTTCCTGCGGGCGTTCTCCATGGCATCGCCACTAACGATACCGACCGCTTGGTCGTCATGTTCACCAAGGGACCGGGTGTTACCGGTAAGGCGGCCAAAAGCTTCATGCTCGGCGGATAATATTCGGCGAATTTTACGGCCGTTGCCTGCGATCAAGTAGCCTGCATTGCAGCCGATAAAGCTTTTGCGGCTACCGGATCATGCGAAGGCAGGACAACCAAGCCTGGCAGTTGATCAATTAGTGTTCGCACTTTGGCGAACGATGCGCGCAATTGTGTTGGTTCACCGGTCCCAGGAAGCTGGTCTTTCATCAACGAATCGACGTCATAGGTCAGGTCGCCAACCAGAAGAAGAGGGGGAAAGCCATCCATTCTTACCAGCATGGACATGGACCCCGGCGTGTGGCCAGGCGTCGGCAGCAGTACCATCGAACCATCTTCCATTACGTCATAGCAACCGCCAAACGGGGCGAACAAAGGATCGTCAGTTGGTGCAAATTCAATCTGGCGCCATTTGGCATGGGGTATTTCAATATGCTCTCGCAGGATGAAATCCCGTTCGGGGTGCGGGCTGGATAGCTGCCGCCATTCGTCGTCGCTTACCAGCAATTCAGCCTGGGGGACTTCTTTGATGCAGCCAACATGATCGAAATGAAGATGAGAAACGATGACCTTGCGAACATCAGAAGCAGCGTACCCCAATCCAATAAGTTTAGCGGCCAAAGTATCTTCTGGCCCAATATGGAGACGGAATAGTCGGCGCTTAAAAAACCGTCCGATCGCGCTAGAAACGTAATTAGGATCCGATCCGACAGCGGCGTCCATCCCGGCGTCGAACAGCACAAGCCCATTTCGGTGTTCGATCACGTAAACGTTTATCGGAATTTCAATCCAGCTTTTGGACGTTAGGACCCACCAGAGTGATGGCATTTTGCTGCCGTAGCGATGTTCATAATGTTGTTCTCCCGAACCAGTAGAGACAACATGAAAGGATCTAACGAGGTTATCAGCCTTGGTCGGCGACATCTTCCATCCCCTTCACGTCCAATACTTCGCCACTGCAATGACGCTATCTGACTATAAATATGATGACGTAAACCGCAATGATGCCGATCAATGCCGAACGATTCGCAGAGTGCATAGACCGGTTGCCGATGATTGGATATTCTGTCGAAGACGATAGATAAATTTGGCGGGGTAAGTGAATTGATTTGGCTTGGAATTGGACTTTTTTTTGGTCTGCATGTGATGCCGTCTTTACCCGATGTGCGTGACAAACTGATTAGTCGCATGGGTGAGAACCGGTACAAGGGGGTTTATTCACTATTATCTCTGGTGGGATTGATACTCATCGGCCTGGGCTTCTCCCGCATGGACTATCAGGAAATCTGGCCATCGCCGACGTGGGGCAGCCATTTGGCCCTGACGGTCATGCCCATTGTCTTCATTCTGTTGGTCGCAGCTGAATTGAAAGGTCAAATCCGCAAAACAATCAAACACCCAATGATCATCAGCATTTTACTTTGGGCAGTGGTACATTTGATCAACAATGGGGATCGAGCTTCACTATACCTATTCGGTTCATTCGCCTTGTTTTCCCTATTCTCGATTATCTCCTCCAACCGACGGGGCAAGCTACCTAGCTATACCACGGCAAAGAGTAAGCATGATGTCATTGCTGTTGGTATCGGCATTGTACTGTTTGCCGGAGTGCTGTGGGGGCATGAATTCCTGTTCGGCGTGGCGCCGACTTTCTAAAACCCACTTACTGTCCGTTTAGGCCGCGATCCGGCTAATTGTGGCGTGGGTTCCAACTTTCAACCTCATCGGCGAAAGGATTTATTTTCCCCAAATAATCGTGATATTCACGAATTATTGTGAAATCCGAGATGGACCTGATTCAGGGTGCAGTGTCTAACTCTCAACCTCTTCGAAGGGGTCGGCATCGGCGGCGAGCATATCCAAGGCCGCATCGGTAAAAGGCTTCAGTTTTTCGATAATATCTTCCGGGACTTTCATTTCGATGGCGCTGTCGGGGTGCAGGTATTTGACCAAATGGAAATAAACAATGCTGAAGGAATGGAACTCCAGTTCCGCGATTTCCGGATGGCTGGCCCAGTTTTTACCGATCTGGCGGAAAATCTCGCTGACCGCAAAGCCGCCGCCGTAACAATCGAAGTCGCGGCAAAAGTCGAATCCCTTGTCCTCCAGCTTATCGAAGATGGTGCAATTGCCCCCTTCAATATCCAGATGTTTGCACGGCGTGCGGGCGGGTTTGGGATAGTGGGGCAGGTCCAGTCTGGTGGCGACGCAGCAGACGGCGTCGCATTCCGCGCATTTGGTTTTTAGTTTCTGCTTGTCGAAAATTCTCGGCATTATCAGGCCGGTCTAGATGCCGGTTTTTAAGCGGGCGGCAATGTCGTCATAAGTATCGAGCGAATTGATGGGGCCGATGGCGGCGACTGTGGGACGGCTAGATACCAGTTTCGCCGCTGCATTCTTGACGGCAACGGCATCCACCGCTTCGATTTTCTCAATCACTTCTTCGATGGGGATGGGGCGGCCGAAAATCTGCAATTGCCGGGCGGCCTGTTCGCAGCGGGACGAGGTGCTCTCCAAAGCCATCAGGGTATTGGCCTTCAATTGCGCCCGGGCGCGCTTCAATTCGTCTTCATCGATATGGGATGATACTTTGACGAGCTCATCACAAACGACAGGAATGACTTCGGCGACCTCTTTTTCGCCCGTACCGGCATAGATGCCGAACACGCCGCCATCCTCGAAGTTGCCGGAAAAACTATAGATGCTGTAAACCAGTCCCCGTTTCTCCCGCACCTCCTGAAACAGCCGGGACGACATGCCGCCGCCCAGTAGCGTCGACAGAACGGACAAGGCGTAATAAGCCGGATCGCTATAGGATGCGCCCTCCAACCCCATGACGAGATGAAGCTGTTCGAGGTCCCGGACCTCCCGGAAATCACCGCCTTGATAATCCACCACCTCCTGAGAGCAGGTGTCATGCTCCGGCAGATCGCAAAAGGCGTCCTCAGCCAATTTGACCAAGGTGGCGTGATCGATCTTGCCGGCGGCGGCCACCACCATGCGCGACGCGCTGTACTGGCCGCGCATGAAGTCGATAACGGTCTCCCGCGGCAAATTTTCGATCAGCGATACTTCGCCCAGGACCGGTCTGCCGATGGCTTGTCCGGGATAGGCCGCTTCCTGAAAGCGGTCGAAGACGATGTCGTCGGGCGTGTCATGGGACTGGTGGATTTCCTGGATAATGACCGCCCGTTCGCGCTCCAGTTCAACGGCCTCCATGGTGGCGTGTTGCAGAATATCGGCGATGATATCGACGGCCAGGGGCACGTCCTCTTTCAGAACCTTGGCGAAATAGGCGGTGTTTTCCCGGGCCGTATAGGCGTTGAGTTGTCCGCCCACGGCCTCGATTTCTTCGGCAATGGCGAGCGCCGAGCGCCGCCTGGTTCCCTTGAACGCCATGTGCTCCAGCAGGTGAGAGATGCCGTTCAGTTCCGGTAGTTCATGGCGGGTGCCGACGGCCACCCAGGCGCCCAGAGAAACCGTTTCCACCGTTGACATATAATCGGTTGCGACCCGCAGGCCGTTGGCGAGAGTGGTGACGTCTACCGTCATGCTGCTGCTCTCGTCGATAATTTATTGTCGATGTAGCGGGTCACCTGGCCGATATCATTGGGCAGCGTATCCAGACGCTCTTCCCGGTCGAACAAATCTGCCAATCGGGGCGGCAGGGCCGGAACGATTCCCGACGCTTCCTCGACTGCCGCCGGAAACTTCGCCGGATGGGCGGTGGCCAAAGCGACCATAATTTCGTTGTCCTCGACGACGTATTGACGGCCCGCCATAACGCCGATGGCGCTGTGCGGGTCGAGCAGTTCGCCCGTCGACCGATAAAGCTCACCGATGAAATCCTTGGTGGCATTGTCGCCAAAGCGGAAGCCTTCGAACATTTTCCGCATGGAACGCCAGCGGCCTTTGCCGAAACTGATCGTTCCTTTGGCCCGGAATTTTTCCAACGCTTTGGCCACGGCGGCGCCGTCCCTCCGGTAGTGATCGAACAGCAGCCGTTCGAAATTACTCGAAATTTGAATGTCCATGCTGGGGCTAAGGGTCGGCTGAACCGGCGCCATGACCATTTCGCCGCCGTTGAAAAACCGGGTCAGGATATCGTTGGCGTTGGAGCCGACGACGAATTTCGATATGGGCAGCCCCATTTTCTTGGCGGCGTAGCCGGCATAGACGTTGCCGAAGTTTCCCGTGGGAACGGCATAGACGAATTTGCGGTCGGGTGCGCCCAAGGAAAGCGCCGTCCAGAAGTAATAGACGATCTGCGCCATGATGCGCGCCCAGTTAATGGAATTGACCGCCGACAGATTGTGCCGGTCGCGGAATGTCTCGTCGGCGAACATGGCTTTCACCATATCCTGGCAATCATCGAAGGTGCCTTCGAGGGCAATATTGTGAACGTTGCCCGAGGCCACCGTGGTCATCTGGCGGCGCTGAACATCCGAGACGCGGCCCTTGGGATGAAGGATGAATATCTCGATGGCGTCCCGGTCGCGGCAGGCTTCAATCGCCGCCGATCCGGTATCGCCGGACGTAGCGCCGATGATGGTAACTTTCTCGCCCCGCTTTTTAAGAACATAGTCGAACAACCTGCCCACGAGTTGCAGGGGATAGTCCTTGAAGGCCAAGGTGGGCCCGTGGAAAAGCTCGGCGACCCATTGGTCCGGCGCCAACTGCTTCAAGGGCGCCACCGCCTGATGTTCGAACTGGTCGTAGGAGTCGGTCACCAGTTGAACGAAGTCTTCCCCGGGAATGGAGGCGCCGAGAAAAGGCGTCATTACCCGGACGGCCAGTTCCTGGTAGGTCAGCCCCTGCAATTTCCGAATTTCGGCTTTGGAGAAGGAAGGCCAGTGATCGGGGACGTAGAGCCCGCCGTCCCTCGCCAGGCCGGTCAACAGGACATCGTCAAAGGCCAGTTCCGGTGCTGATCCACGTGTGCTTATATATTTCAAGTTCGGTCAACTCCCGACGGAATAAGTCAGTACTGACTTAACCTATATCGGCAAAGGCAGTGCGGCAAGACGCCTGCCGCCGTCGTCCCGCACCTGTACCCTATTGAAGGTAGCGCTGTTTGAGGTGGCTGATAAATATTTGCGGATCGAGGGGAGAGCCTGTCGCCTTTTCCACCAGTTCCGGCGTCTCATAGAGAGAGCCATGCCGGTGGATATTTTCATCCAGCCAGGCGTATAGAGGTTTGAAATCGCCGTCACCGATGGCTGGTAAAATTTCCGGATCGGCGGAAAGCGCCGCGTCGAAAAGCTGAGCGGCGGTAATGGCGCCCAATGTATAACTCGGGAAATAACCCCACGCGCCGTCGAACCAGTGGATATCCTGCATACAGCCGTCGGTGTGGTCGTTCGGTCGGAGACCAAGCAACTGCCACATGCCGTCGCTCCAGGCCAGAGGCAACTCGCGCAGGCTCATATCGCCGGCAATGAGGGCGCGTTCCAGTTTGGTGCGCAATATAATGTGAGCCGGATAGGTGACTTCATCGGCATCGACCCGGATCAGCCCCGGGCGCACATAAGTATAGTGCCGATAGATATTGTCGGCATTCCAATGGGGATCGTCTTTCGGCCCATTGTGGCCAAATGTCTCCCGCAACGCCGGTGCCAAAAAGGCTTCCCGCATCAACGGCGTCACGAACTCGATAAATTCACGCGACCGGCAGGCCTGCATTTCGATAAGCAGCGACTGGCTTTCATGGATATCCATGCCGCGCGGTTCACCCACCGGCTGCCGTCGCCAGGCTTCCGGCAGACCCCGATCGTACAAGGCATGACCGGTTTCATGGAGAATGCCCATTAGGCCGGTGGTAAAATCTTTTTCATCGTAGCGGGTGGTGATTCGCATATCATCGGGCGTACCGCCGGAAAAGGGATGTAGGCTGATATCCAATCGTCCATGGTCGAAGTCGAATCCCATATTTTTCATCAGCAGAACACCAAGTTCCCGCTGATTGCTCACCGGAAAGGGTCCCTGCGGCAGGTCCGGTTTGGGCTTGGTTTTTTGGTGATCTAAAACATGGAACAGGAATTCAGGCAGAAAATCTTCCAGTTCGCCGAATATTCGGTCAATCTCGATGGTGCGTAAACCGGGAGTGAATTCATCCAGTAAGGAGTCGTAGGAACTACAGTCGAGGATTTCCGCTTTGGCCTGGGCGCATTCCCGGACCAATTGCAGGACTTCCTCCAGTTTCGGCAAGACATCGTCGAAATCCGATTCAGGCCGGGCGGTCCGCCAAACGGTCTCGCAGGCCATGCAGGCCTTGGAGAGGGCGGTCACGAGTTCGGTGTCCAGGGCATTGGCATGGGTCCAGAGATGACGCATTTCCCTCAGATTGGCCGATTGCCATTGGTCGAGCCCGGCATCTTCGGCCGCTGCGCTCAGTTCGTCTTTGGTCTCCGATGCGGTCAGTATTTCATGCTGAACAGTTTTGAGGGCGGCGATCTGTTCCGCCCGCGCCGCCGCGCCGCCAGGGGGCATCATGGTCGACGCATCCCAATGGAGCATCATTTCCGCATCGCGCAGGGTCAGCAGACGGCCGAATTTTTGTTCTAAATTTTGATAGGGCGACATGGGCGGGACTTATGCACTCTCAATGCCGTAAGACAAGTTGCGGTTTGTCCTTAAGCGAATGCCCTGATCCCATGATCAGCCAGCAGAACGACAAAAATCAAAAACAGATAAAGAATTGAAAACCGGAACATACGCCGGGGGAATTCGTAGCCTTCGGTCCTGTAAACCTTGTAGGCATGAAGGATAAACCAGAAGCTGAGCAAGCCAATAATTCCGCCTGCATAGTAGCTGGTCAGACCGGTGAAGGCGGGTGCGACGGTGATGGGGAAAAGCAAAATGGCGTAGATCAGCATTTGCTTTTTGGTTTCCTGCACGCCCGATACGACCGGCATCATAGGAACGCCCGCTTTTTCGTAGTCGCCTGACCGGTAGAGAGCCAACGCCCAGAAATGGGGAGGCGTCCACATGAAAATAATGGCGAACAGAAGTAACGAGTTGATTGAAATATCGCCGGTCACGGCAGCCCAGCCGATCATCGGCGGCAAGGCACCCGACGCACCGCCGATGACGATGTTCTGGGGTGTCCGGCGTTTCAGCCAGATGGTGTAAATGAAAACGTAGTAGGCAATCGTGATCGCCAACAATAGCGCCGACATATCATTGACGTATACTGCCATGACGACAACGGAAACTACCGACAGAATAATGCCGAGCCACAACGCATGCAGCGGCTGCATGCGGCCTGCCGGTATGGGCCGATTGATGGTGCGCTCCATTTGACTGTCGATGTCCCGGTCATACCACATATTGATGGCGCCCGACGCGCCGGCGCCGACACCGATGCAAATCACGGCAATCAAACCGGTGAGCCAGTCGATTTGGCCCGGCGCCAAAACCAATCCGGCGATGCCGGTAAACAGCACCAGGGACATCACCCGGGGTTTCAAGAGTACGGCGTAGTCGACCACCCGGCTGTTGACTTCACCCGGAACGGCGGCGGCATCCTCTGCGTCGCCAATATCGGTGGATTGATGCTCCGTCGATGTGGATTGAGTGTCTTGGACCATAAGAACTACCTTATACCGCAAAATCCCGGCATTGAAGAGTGTCAATTACGTCTACGCCAAAAATTATTGGCGTGAATCAGGTTTCCGTAATAAAGCTTTGAGCGCAATGACAATAAACATCACACCGCCGATAATCGCCAAGCCGCCGCCGAAATCCCTGATCCCGGCGGCCAGAACGCCAATGCTCGATCCGGTGTCAACGCCCGAATCCATGGTTTTACGCGCCGCTCCCATGCCGCCGGCCATGAACATGCCGACGATAAACAGGAATTGCCCCACCGCATATAATAGTATTTGGCTAAATATCAACCGTCCGGCTTTAACCGGTTGGCCCAGGAGGGGCAAGAAGACGACGTAAAATATGCCGACAAAGGCCAGATTGATGCCGCCGATAACCCCGTGGTAATGAGCCGGTGTCCGGGTATCCAACCCATCGACGAAAAAGCCGAGAACTCCGCCGGCGGCGAAAACGACGATGGATGAGAGCAAACTCAAACCGGCGGGCTGCCGCCAAAGGGAATTGAGGAACAAGGCTTTTAATCTGGGAAGCGCCGCCAGTCCGAAAATCACCACGGGCGGGCCGAGGGCATACTGTAAATCGGTGAAGGCTTTGACCTGTGCCGTGTCTTCGCGATCCCACAGGAAATAGAAGGAGAGGGCGGCAAGTCCGGATAGGGTCAGCAAAATAATCGCCAGCCGGTAAAGGCCGTCACCCACCAATGGCCGGTTCAGGGCCGCATCGCCGAGCAGGTACCAGGCGGCCAGCATCAAAGCGACGTTGACGAATTGCAGGATATGGCCGCCGCCCCAGAACAGACTTTCATTAAAATCGTGTGACGGCGTCTGTCCGCCGAGTTGCAGCAGGGCGAAACAAAATGCCACAAGAGCGGCGACATAGAGGGTGGTGGCGCCTCTCAATTGATGGCCGGTGCGAATCAGCGGGTAAATGGCGAGCAGGACACCCAGCGCCAAAAGAATCAGGCCCGCGTAATACAGCGGATCGATGATGACCGGAATATAATTGTTGAGCGTCGGTTCACCCCGGTCCATGAGCGCCGGGATGAGCAATAGCAACGTGCCGAAGGACGCCAGACCCAATCCCAGCTTGTCGATGATCGAATCGGCATGTTTCTGATAAATCTGCGCCATGCCGCCGAACACCGCCAAAAACCAGACGGCAAACGACAGCACAACGTGAGCGACCAGGCCTTTCTGGAAAAACTCGTTGGGCCAGGGCACGGCCTCGCCCACTACGGGCATGCGCGACAACACCAGCAGAATGGCGAACAGACCGGCCAGAGCCAAAGAGGCGGCGGCCAAAATTGACCAACCCCGCAACAGTTTTTTGCGTGACGGTGACAGGGAGGCTGTGTCCATGGTGGGCTGTTTCCTATCCGAACGCCTTTATCCGGCGGTTGCTGGGTAAAATTGATAAAGCATCAAATAAACGCCGATTCCCGAAATGGAAACATAGATCCACACCGGCCAGGTCCAGCGGGCAATTCGTTTATGGGCGGCGAACCGGGTCTTAAGAGCGCGCAGCACCGTTATTATCACCAGTGGTACGATGACCATCGCCAGCAACACATGGGTGATAAGCATAATGTAATAGAAAATACGAACGGCGCCCTCGCCCTGGAAGACGAAGATCGGCGCTTGAGAGCGCAAAATTACATAACTGATCAAAAAGACCCCTGATACGACCATGGCCGTGATCATGGACAGTTTGTGAGCCCGTCGATTGCCGGTTTTGATAAATACAAATCCCGCCGTCAAAAAACAGGCGGCTACGGCGTTTAAAATCGCATTGAGATGGGGAAGAACGGAATAATCAATCATTGATGCCTGCGAAACGGGGGCTAATTTGAATTGGCAATGTTCGCTATTATTCCGACGTAACCGGCAAGCGCGATTAACGCCAGAACAAATAAAAACATGATGTTCTTTTTACGCTTTTGATCCATATGCCGAAACCTTTATCGCATTTTAGCCGGAAGCGGCTGTTTGGGGCGGCGGTAATCCTCTGCCCACTTGGTTCATCCCACGGGCGCGACGGTTTATCATTGCTCTTCCAACTCCGCAAACAGTTAAATAAAACTAGTGATTCAACTAATAATAATAATCATTTTTACTTATTTTGAAGTAAAAGAAATGAAATATTTTTTATTATCGTATCTTTACGGTCCAATTTAGATCGGGTATAGGGAAGTAGTAGTCGGGAATTAAACAAATTAAAAAAAATAAAAACACGTTCGATTAATTCTCCAAATATATATAGGGCCGAAGGCCCGTGTGGCTAACTAAACGAAAAGGCCTTGGCTGATACTGGCGATTCAAATTGCCGGATCGGGCACGGTTAGGGAACGGTACAGATGCAAAAATATCAAAGAATCCCTGGGGGAATCCTAGGGGGAATCCTAAACGGGATTCACACCGGTTTTCATTCTAAGCCTCGAACGGGGCAAAAGTCTCTCCCATTAAAATTCATTTCATTTAGTTTTATGTTTTTGGTAACGGCCTTGGCGTCAGTCGGCGCCAATGCGTCGGAACCAACACCCTGGCAGATGTATTTCCAGCCAGCGGCGACACCGGTTATGGAAAAAATTATAGATTTCCATAATCTGATGCTGATCGTCGAAGTGCTGATTGTGATTTTTGTACTGGTGATGTTGCTGATCATTATTTTCAAGTTCAACGCCAAGGCCAATCCGACCCCGTCCAAAACCAGCCACAACACACCTCTTGAGGTGATCTGGACGGTCATTCCGATCGTCATCCTGATCGTTTTCGCCGTTCCCTCCATGAAGTTGTTGTTCTTTATGGATAAGGCGCAGAACCCGGAAATGACCCTCAAAGTCATCGGCCATCAATGGTATTGGTCCTATCAGTATCCCGACAACGGTAATTTCGAGTTCGACAGCAACATGGTGCCCGACGACGAGATCAAGGGCGACCAGCGCCGTCTGCTGGAAGTCGATAACCGCGTCGTGCTGCCCGTCAATACGGAAATCCGTATTCTCATGACCTCCGACGACGTCATTCATAACTGGGCCGTACCCGCTTTCGGCATCAAATTGGATACCGTGCCGGGGCGCACCAATGAAACCTGGGTCAAAATTACCAAACCCGGCACTTACTATGGTCAATGTTCCGAGCTTTGCGGCGTCAATCACGGGTTCATGCCCGTCGCTATTGACGCTGTTTCCAAGGAGGATTTCAAGAAATGGGTCGCCAAAGCCCAGAAGGAATTCGCCAAAGTGGATGAAGCGCCCACCGATAATCCTAGCGATAAGCCTGCTGAAAAATCGGTTGAGTTGGCAAAAATGGAACAATCCCGCCGGTAAGCCGGTCCGGGTAAAGATAATCTAAAAGATAGGATTTAAAATGTCTGATACGGCTCACGCGGAAGCGCACGGAGATCACGATCACAAACCAACCGGCTGGAAACGGTGGGTATATTCGACCAATCACAAAGATATCGGCACCATGTATTTGGCCATCGCCATGATCGGGGCGATCGTCGGCGGCGCGGCGTCGGTTCTGATTCGTATGGAATTGCACGAGCCCGGTATCCAGTTCGTTACCGATTTCCAGTTTTACAATGTTTTGGTGACGGCCCACGGCTTCATCATGGTGTTCTTTGTCGTCATGCCGGCCTTGATCGGCGGCTTTGGTAACTGGTTTATACCGCTGATGATCGGCACACCCGACATGGCCTTCCCGCGCATGAACAATATCAGCTTCTGGCTGCTGGCGGCGGCGTTGGTGCTGTTGGTGATCGCCGGTCTGATCGAGGGTGGGCCCGGCACCGGCTGGACGGTCTATCCGCCGTTGGCGAATGCTGACTACCATCCTGGACCGGCCGTTGACTTCGGCATCCTCAGCCTGCATCTGGCTGGCGCGTCCTCAATCCTGGGCGCCATCAATTTCATCACCACCATCATTAATATGCGGGCTCCGGGCATGACCTTCCACCGCATGCCGCTCTTCATCTGGGCCATGCTGATTACGGCATTCCTGCTGCTGTTGGCCATACCGGTTCTGGCCGGCGCGTTGACCATGCTGTTGACCGACCGCAATTTCGGTACCGCCTTTTTCTCACCGGAAGGCGGCGGCGACCCGCTTTTGTGGCAGCACTTGTTCTGGTTCTTCGGCCATCCCGAAGTTTACATCATGATCATTCCGGCCTTTGGTGTGGTCAGCCACATTATTTCGACCTTCTCGAAAAAACCGGTGTTCGGTTATCTTGGCATGGCCTACGCCATGGCGGCCATCGGTTTTGTCGGATTCATCGTCTGGGCCCACCACATGTATACGGTCGGCTTTAACGTCGAAACCCGGGCCTACTTCGTCCTGGCGACCATGGTGATTGCCGTGCCGACGGGCGTTAAGATATTCAGTTGGCTGGCCACCATGTGGGGCGGGTCCATCGAATTCAAGACACCCATGCTGTTCGCGGTCGGTTTTATTTTCCTGTTCGTCGTCGGTGGTGTGACCGGTGTGACTCTGTCCAACGCCGGTGCGGACATCGCCTTCCACGACACCTATTTCGTGGTGGCGCACTTTCATTACGTGCTGTCCATCGCGGCCATCTTCGCCATGTATGCGGGCTTCTATTATTGGATCGGCAAAATGTCGGGCCGCCAGTATCCCGAGGCCTTAGGCAAGCTCCATTTCTGGATCACCTTCATCGGCGTAAATATTCTCTTTTTCCCGCAGCATTTCTCTGGCTTGGCGGGCATGCCGCGGCGCATTCCCGATTTTCCGGATGCCTACGCCGGCTGGAATATGGTTTCCAGCTGGGGTGCCTATATCTCGGCCTTCGGCGGCTTGATGTTCTTCTACATTCTTTACAAAACTCTGACTTCGGGCGAGAAGGCGGAAGCCAACCCGTGGGGTGAGGGTGCGGAAACATTGGAATGGGCGGTGGAATCACCGGCGCCGTTCCATACCCATGAACAGACGCCCGATATGGGCGCTCAGCCTGCCGAGTGAGGAAGCTGAATATGACCGCTGATAGAGCCAAAATGAATACCGTCAAAACATCGCGCCGTAATGGCGTGACCGGCGGTATTCTGTTTGGCTTTGCAGCCGTCATGGTCGGCGTCGCCTTCGCCTCGGAGCCGCTTTACAAGGCGTTCTGTCAGGTGACGGGTTATGGCGGTACGACCAAGGTAGCGGCTAGCGGTAACGGATCGAAGACCATATCGGATCGATTGGTCACCGTTCGGTTCGACGCCAACGTCAATCGCAGCCTGCCGTGGCGTTTCCGGCCCGTTCAGCGCGAGGTCAAAGTCCGGTTCGGCCAGCAGGCCTTGGCCTTTTTCGAGGCGACCAACGTTTCCGACAAGCCTCTAGTGGGCACCGCCACGTTTAACGTCGCGCCCTTCAAGGCGGGGGGCTATTTCAATAAAATCGATTGTTTCTGCTTTACCGAGCAGGTGCTGGCGCCGGGACAGACCGTCCAGATGCCGGTGACGTTCTATGTCGATCCTGAAATGATCACGGATCGCAACACCAGTGACGTCAAAACGATTACGCTTTCCTATACGTTTTTTGCCGATGAGGATCAGAGTGCGGCCGAAAAAATGCGCACTTCGACCCTTATGCCAAAAAATGAGGAAAGCAATGGGAGCATGAGCGGATTGGACCGGAAGGGCTGAGCCGCTATTTGGATTAACTTTGAAGCAAACCGTGGGGAAAAGTAACCATGGCATCAGAAGCAACTAAAACACATCCTTGGCACGTGCCCGAACCGAGCCCGTGGCCGATTATCGGCACCATTGCGGCCTTCCTGATGGCCGTCGGCGGCATCTGGTTTATGCATGAAGGGCCCATCTATCTTTTCGCTCTGGGTCTCTTGATTTTGCTCTACACCTTCTATGGGTGGTGGCGCCAATGTATTAGAGAGGCCCACGACGACCAGCATTCCGCGCCGGTGAAAACCGGTCTCAGGGTCGGTGTGATACTGTTCATCGTTTCCGAGGTGATGTTCTTCTTCGCCTTTTTCTGGGCCTTTTTTCATTCGAGCCTGCCAATTCTCAATATCGTCGCCGGTCCCTGGCCGCCCGAAGGTATCGAGATCATTCCGGCCGGCGGCATTCCGCTTCTGAATACGCTGATTCTGTTGAGTTCGAGCGCCACCATCACCTACGCCCACCATGCGCTGGTTGACGGCGACCGGGGCAAAACGGTGATGTGGACCTGGATCACCGTTGTTCTGGGATTCATCTTTCTGGGATTCCAAATCCATGAATACGCCGAAGCGGGCTTCGGATTGGCGGACGGCATCTATCCGTCGACCTTCTATCTGGCGACCGGCTTTCACGGCTTCCACGTATTTGTCGGCGCCTGCTTCCTGACGGTCTGTGCGCTCCGCGCCGGTAAGGGGCATTTCAAGCCCGATCAGCATATCGGGTTTGAGGCGGCCGCATGGTATTGGCACTTTGTCGACGTGGTCTGGGTATTCCTGTTTATCAATGTCTATATCTGGGGCGGGTCCGCATTCGGACATATCGTCGCGGGATAGGACGTGGGGGCGACAGAAGAAAGAGGCCCCCAAGGAAATCCGAGCGGTAATTCCAGTGGAAATTCTGGCAGGAAACCCGTTCTAAATGCAATGATTGGCCGTTGCCCACGATGTGGGCGTGGCCATCTCTTTAACGGATATCTGACGGTGGCCGGCTCTTGCGATTTTTGCGGTATGGACTTTGCCGGTCACGATGCCGCCGATGGGCCGGCGGTATTCATTATGATGTTCGTGGGCTTCATCGTCGCCGGTCTCGCGCTGTGGCTGGAACTCGCGTTCGAGCCGCCCGTCTGGGTGCATTTGGCTCTTTGGATTCCGGTGATACTCATCTTGTCCCTGGGGGCGCTTCGGCCGCTCAAAGGCCTGTTTATCGGCGTGCAGTACAAATTCCGTTCCGACGGCGAGAAATTTTCCACCGATAAAAATAACGGGAACGATCAAAGCGGGTTTTAAACCAGGTAATTTTTTTCCACGAAGACCAGCAGATCCTCGACGCAGTGGTCGACGTCATTTGCGACCGTATCCACGGACAATTCGGGGCTCACCGGTTTTTCATAGGGGGCCGAAATGCCGGTAAAGTCGGGAATTTTGCCTTCCCGCGCCAATTTGTAATGTCCCTTGGGATCACGCCTTTCGCAGTCTTCGACTTCGGCTTTGATATATATTTCGGAAAAACCGTCACCGGCGGCTTTGCGGGCGATTTCGCGGTCTTCCACATAAGGAGAAATAAACGCCGATATGACGATGAAACCGCCATCGGCAAACAGCGCCGCCACTTCACCGATCCGTCGGATGTTCTCGGTGCGGTCTTCATGGGAAAAGCCCAGATCCGAGCTCAATCCCTGGCGGACGTTGTCGCCGTCGAGCACGTAAACCTGTCGGCCCAATTTGAAAAGCCGATGTTCCAATTCGATGGCCAAGGTGGTCTTTCCCGAGCCGGGCAGGCCCGTGAACCACAGGACGCCGCCCCGATGGCTGTTGGCTTGGCTACGCTGCTCAGCGGATATCCGGTGTTTAACCGTGACAAGGTTCTGAGATTTTACATCCATTTAAAATATCCAATAAAGAATGATTGGCCTTTTAGGCCGCCAGGCTCCTGCGATCAAGCACTGATCGAAACTACCGTATATCGGATAGGAATTCGGCGAATATCTTGCTGACGGCGGCGCCCATGCCGATAACGGCGGCCGGAACGGTCTGATTGCTGGTAGCCAGTTGGGTGCGGTAGGTTTTCTGGTGGATGAGTTTTTCCGTCCGGCTGTCGGTAAGGCTTATTTCCAGTTCAACGGCTACTTGTCCGGTGCCGCCGGTGATCTGTTCAAAACGATTAATTTTTCCGTGCAGGACAAAATTGGGATCGATGCGAAGTTCCGGCGTTACCACTTTGGTCGCGGCGCTCGCCCGCCGCAAATAGGTGGCCAACGAATTCTGCAACATGATGGTCGGCGGTTCCATCCAGAAATGATAGTGGTAGGCCTGGACTTCATGGGTTTGGCCCGGTTTGGTAAAGACGATGGGCCGGCTGGCGGTTAGCCCATCGGCGATGAAGCGGCTGACCTCCACCACACCGGTTAGCCTTGACGCCGACTGCCCTTGCGGCGGCGTCACCACGAGGCGGTAGAAATGATCCTCGGGCAGAGACGGCTGACTGCAGGCGGCAAGCATGACGACAAGGGCGCCAATTAAGGCCTGGCCGGATTTGAATTTATATAGAATGATTTTGGTCAAAGTTGTATCCCCCAACATCTATTTCTTGACGGCTCGATCGACCGGCGGCTTACCCCCCAGCAGCAGACCGGGATTTTGCCTTAGTTGACGGCTGAATTCGTACATATTGCGGCTGGTGCCTTCCAAATTCTGATTGATGGCGTTGATGTGCCGCGCCACCGTTTCCACCGTATGGCGGAGATCGATAATGGACCGGTCCACATCCAGCCGATTGTCCGAAATGATGGTGCCGAAATTGCCCAGCAGTTGGTCCAGCGACGCCCGGGTCCGGTCGAGCTCGACGGACAGTTTGGCCACATTGCCGGCGCCCAATTGCAGGTCCGCCAGAATTTTGTCGATGGCTTCGAGGTTGTCCTCATCAAGAACTTTCGACACCTTGGTGGCGCTGTCGTTCAGCTTTTTGGAGAAGGCGTTAATATTATCGACGATTTCAGGCATGCGTTCGGAGACGTCGGCCATTACCAACCGGAAATCTTCGATCAATGCGGCGCCCTTAGCATCCAGAAGATCACCAAATCCGCCCACCGTCCGGCTGATATTGGCCAGCAACGGCTTGATATCCGTTTCTGCTAACTTACTGATATCTTTTGCTAAATCAGACATAGCCGCCAACACGTTGCCGGATTCGGCGCTGGGAATTTGATTGCCGGGCTGAACCGTTTGGGTTTCGATGCCGGATCTGATGTTGATCGATACCGCCGCCAGCAGACCGGAAGAGGCGATCTCCGCAACACTGTCCTGGGGGATTTTCCAGCCTTCCACGATGCTCATATCCACCCGGAATCGGAGGCGGCTATCGACCCGCGTCGGACTGATTTGTTCCACCTGGCCAACCGGATAGCCTTCGTACAGAACCCTTGTGCCGAATTCGATGCCGGTGACGTTGTCGTAAACCGCGTAATAGTCGTCGGTTGCGCCGGTTCGACCCGTCAACATCGCCACCGCGACGACCACCCCGACGAGAACCACCAGGACAAAACTGCCGACGATAAAGTAATTCGCTTTAATATTTTTCACTAAACTTTCCTTATCCCCTAGTGGACCTGCCGTCCGCTCTGACTAAAGCGGCGGCGAAGCCTCTTCGATCTCGGTGCCGGTCAGACGGGCGAGATATTCATCGGCGTCCAGAGTTTCCTCTTCCGTCCGGCGGTTGAGTATATTTTGAATGCGTTCGTTAGTGGAGTTCCGTATCGCTTCGACCGTATCGCTCATCAAAATGTCGCCCTTGTCCAGAACGGTAATCCGGTCGGCGATTTTAAAGGCGCTGTCCAGTTCGTGGGTGACGACCACGATGCTCATGCCCATGGCATCCCGCAGTTTTAGAATCAGATCATCCAACTGAGATGCCACCACCGGGTCGAGACCGGCGCTGGGTTCGTCACAAAAAAGAATTTTTGGATCCATGATGATGGCCCTGGCCATGGCCGCCCGTTTGATCATGCCGCCCGACAGCTCCGCCGGCATCAAGTCCTCGAAACCGGCGAGGTCGACAACCTCCAGCTTCATGCGGGCCATGATTTCCATGGTCAGGCGGTCCAGCTTGGTATGCTCCGCCAGGGGCAGCATAATATTTTCGCCCACTGACATGGAGGAAAACAGAGCCCCGCTTTGGAAGGCGACGCCGATTTTTTTGGATAATTCGGTGCGCTCGACCGTGCTGAGCCCGCTGACATCCTGATCCAACAATTTCATACTGCCGGCGGTGGCTTGCTCGAGCGACAGCAAGTGGCGCATCAGGGTGCTTTTGCCGGAACCACTGCCGCCCATGATCACCATGATCTCGCCCTCATAGACATCGAAATCGATGCCGTTGAGAATCTGCCGGTCACCGTAGTGGGTGACCAGTCCGCGGACTTCGATGGCTTTTCTTTCGACGGGTTTATAGTCCGACATCAGCGCGTCACCACAAATGCAAATAACATGTCGGTAACGACGATGGCCGATATGGCCTGCACCACGGCCCTGGTGGTGACCCGGCCGACCCCTTCGGCGCCGCCGGTTACCGAGGCGCCGTTAACGATACCGATCAAGGTTATGAGAACGGCGAAGATGGCGGCTTTACCCAGCCCATGCCAGAGATCGCCCAGCGAAAGTATCTCTATGGTTTGGTTCCAATAGGCCGCCTGGCTAATACCGAGATCGAAGGAAACGAACAGACCGGCGGCATACAACGCCACCAGATCCGACAAAAATGTCAGGGCCGGCACCATTACCAGCATGGCCAGCAGGGCCGGCACAACGAGATAACGCACCGGCGATATTCCCATCACCCGGAGGGCGTCTATCTCCTGGTTGATCTGCATGGTGCTGAGCCGGGCCGCCAGGGCCGACCCGGACCGTCCCGCCACGAGGATGCCGGTGATCAGCGCGGAAAACTCCCGCACCACGGAAAGGGCGATGCCCACGACCACACGGGATTCGGCGCCGAAGGTACGCAGGGTGTGGATACCCTGGATGGCCAGCATGATGCCGATGGTGGCCGAAAGCATGGCGACGATGGGGAGGGCCCGGACGCCGATTTCCATCATCTGAACAATGACGGCGTTGGCGCGGACCGGTTGCTTGAGTTTCGGCCCGGCAAACAGCCAAAACAGGCTTTCGCCCACCAATACCCCCCAATGGCCGAACACCTCGATGGCGCTGACCGTGTTCCGGCCCAGCCTTTCGGTAAATTCTACCGCTGAATTTCTGGAGGGTTCAGGACTCATTCCGCACGCCGTCTTCCACGGTCGGATAGATTGTGAACACTTTGTCCAGGCGGGCGAGTTCGAGTACCCGCATGGCGGTGTCGCTGACGGCTGCCAAGGCAAACCCACCACCCGACGACTTTGCTGTCTGGAATGCTTCAACCAGGGACGCGATGCCGGAACTGTCTATATAGTTGACGCCCGACAGATCGGCCAAAACCGTCGACTTCTTGCCCACACATTCGAGCATGATTTCACGGGCTTTGGGAGAGCTTTCCAGATCGACGTCGCCCGACAGAGCGGCGATAATGACGCCGTCTTGCTCACTGATGGTGTGTTCCATAGTTTCCTCTTTTAATGGTCTCCTCAACAGGCCTCTTTCTTTATCGGCCTTTTATTCGAGCACTTTGGTCATCGACAACAGGTTGCAATTCTCGTCCGCAAGTCTTGAATATTCCACTTCGTCCATGACTTCCTGGATAAAATGTGTGCCCAACCCTCCGGGCCGAACATCATCCAATTTTCGCGGTTTGATCTTGCTGAAATCGACCGGTTCCGCGAAGTCTTTCAAATATATATGCAATTCGTCGATTTGCCGACCATTTTCCCGATTAATTTCGAGATGAATTTCCTGGTCGGTTTCGCCTTGGTAGGCGTGGCGAATAATATTCTGGCAGGCCTCATCAATGGCGAGGATCATATCCTGGGTTATTTCCTGATTGATACGCTCGGTTGCCATCCAGTCCTGAACAAGATCGCGGACGGTTTTTAGAGACCGCGCCCGGGCCTCCACCTGAATTTCCAGATTCGGAATCTTGAGATCTTCGGCGCAGTCGAGCCCGAGAATGGTCAAGTCGTCATGCAGTTTTCCATCACCCCGGTCGATGATTTGTTTGAATTTTGCCAGTCTTGCCGGCAGGGGAAGTTTGCCGTGTTCTTCGAGTATCTGTTTAACGCCATCGATTTCCAGCATGGATCCGTCTTCCAGGCTGCCCTCGGTCACGCCATCGGTGAAAATGTATAGAGGCCCGTCCGCCAACGACACGTCAATTTCGGGATAACCGTCATCGGGCACCACAAAGGGCGAGATGCCGACGGGCGGTGCGTCGGCCTCGAAGCTGACAAATTGGTTGCTTCCGGTCCTCTGAAGTGGTGGTTCGTGCCCCGCATTGGCCAACACCACTTTTTTCGTTTGGGGGTCGAATATTCCCGCCGCCATGGTGACGAACATGCCACGGGTCGCCGTTTCGCAGATTTCCTCGTTGATGCGCGCCAACAGTTTGCCCGGATTGTCCAAAGACTTCCCCAGGCAGCGGAAGAGGCTTGCCGTTTTCGCCATCAGCAGGGCGGCGTTCATACCTTTGCCGGAAACGTCTCCCAGGCAAAAAGCAATGCGCCCGTCTTCCAAAGTAAAAAAATCGAAAAAATCACCGGACACCGTCCGAGCCGGCACATTGACGCCGAAAATTGGTGACTTTTCGTCAGGATCGGGGGGCAGCAGATTACGTTGAATTTCCGCCGCCAACTCTAACTCGCGCTGTAATTTTTCCTGCTCCACGAGTTCCTGGGCCATACGGGCATTGTGAATCGCCAAGGCGGCCGAACTGGCCAGATTTTCCAGCAAGTGCAGGTCGGACTTGTCAAACAGGCCGTCGCCGCCTCGCTTGTTAATCAATTCGATGGCGCCGATTTTCTCCTCTGAAATGCTGAGCGGTGCGCACAAGATCGAGCGCGTGGTAAAACCCGTCTGCTCGTCAACCGAGCCGTCGAAGCTGGGATCCTGGGATACGTCGCGGACGATCTCACCTTTTCCTTCCTGAACCGAACGGCCGACGATACCGTAATCATTGGCCAACTCGATACCGGTAATCTCCGTGGCGCCGACACAGGCCTCGCATCGCAGACGTTCACCATCGTCAACCAGCAGGAACAGGGCGCCGCCTTCCGCATCCATATACTCCGTAATTTTATTGATGGCCTTGAGGAGGGTCTGGTCGATGTCCAGCGATGCCGCGAAGTCCCGCCCAAGGTCGGCCAACAGCCTAAGAGACTCATCGATCCGGTCCGCGCCAAATTCTGAGTTTTCCATTTTATCGTTCAATCTTTCAACTGCCTTTGGCGAGGGAAATTCTTGTTAGGGATGCTACTGACTAAAATGTTTAATCCCTACATTTCAATACTATAACCTATGAAGCAGTATGACCGAGTGATATTAACTTTTTACTTAGCTGCAGATTTTAGATATCGGAAATATTTTGTAATAAAATAATGCTTGAATGTGCCTGATGACACCATATTTAATCTAAGTACGGTGGATAACCCGAGGTAAATTTACGTTCGGGACAATGTTTAATGACTGCGTAATTTGAAAAAAAATAATGGAACTACAAGATCAAATTCATAAAGCCAGGATTCTCATTGTCGATGATAAACCGGCCAATGTCGCGTTATTGGAAGCGATTTTAAAAGGTGAAGGATACACCGATGTCACGGGCGTGACCGATCCGCGTCAAGTCAAAGAACTCTATGAGAAATGGCGCTTTGATATCATTTTACTCGATATTCGAATGCCTCATATGTCCGGCTTCGAAGTCATGGAGCAGTTGAACGACGTAATCGGTGACGATTATTTGCCGATTTTGGTGCTGACGGCCCAGTCCGATGCCGATACCAAGATTCGCGCCCTTGAAAGCGGCGCCCGGGATTTTGTCACCAAACCATTTGAACGCATCGAAGTCACCCACCGTATCAAGAACATGTTGGAAGTGCGGTTGATGTACAACCGCCGGGGCTGGGAAAAGGAAATCGTCGAGGCCCAGGTCCGCCAGCGTACTCAGGAAGTGGTCGATACCCAGCTTGAATTTATCCGACAGTTGGGCAGGGCCGGCGAATACCGCGACAATGAAACCGGCATGCACGTGGTACGCATGAGCAAGGGCTGCCAAAATTTGGCGCTGGCGCTCGGCTATTCGGTCGATTTTGCCGACCTAATACTTCATGCCAGTCCCATGCATGACGTGGGTAAGATTGGCGTACCGGACCACATCCTCCTGAAACCGGGAAAATTGGATGGTGAAGAGTGGGAGGTCATGAAATCCCACGTGGAAATCGGTGCCGAGATTTTATCCAATCATCCGGCCGAAATCATTCAAGTGGCTAGAAAGATCGCTCTGACCCATCACGAAAAATGGGATGGGTCGGGTTATCCCAAAGGGCTCGTGGGTGAAGAGATTCCCATCGAAGGCCGAATTGCCGCTATTTGCGACGTCTTTGACGCCCTAACGTCGGAACGTCCCTATAAAGAAGCCTGGCCCGTGGACCGGGCGGTGGATCTGATTCGATCGGAATCGGGCAAACATTTCGAACCTAAAATTGCCGGAGAATTTATAGATATTTTGCCGGCTATATTGCAAATCCGTGAAGATCACGCTGACGACGCCACCGATATGGCGAAGCTAGAGGTAAAGCTCGCCAGCGCCTGAATATTTTTCGAAGTTTTCCGACAAAATCTACTTTTCTGTATGCCGGGCCACATAGGCGGGGTCTAAGTTGTCGGCGGCAGGCTGGTAAGCCACGGAAAATGACGACAGCGCCGATATAATGGCATCGACATCTTCATGTTCAGTCACATCGAAAGCATTGAAGCCGCATCGATGCATAAAGAAAATCTGATCCAGTGTTATCTTGCCGACGGCTCTGAGTTCGCCTTCATAACCGTACCGCTCCCGCAGTAATCGGGCATAACTGAAAGCCCTGCCATCGGCCATGGCGGGAAATTCCAATGCTACCAGGTCAAACCGCCCTAAATCGCCGGCGATTTGTCCCGGCGCCTGGTCGCTTGCCAGTCGGATGCCCAAGGGCCCGTTATGACCGGCGAAGTCGCCTCGCGCCCGTCGCCATCTCTCTAAGGAAACGATAACGGGCTCATTTCTGTCGGCCCGTTGGTTGGGCGCTTGATCTTCATCGTTCAACTGGCGCCACGGGTCGTCGGAAACTTTTCCGTCTTTAATAACTGGCATAAAGGTTCTCCCTAAATGGGGTTTGGCCGATACGGCGGTAGGTGTCGAGGAAGCGCTCGTTTTTTCCGCGGTGGTTGATATAGGTGGTCACCAGATTTTCGACGGCATCGACCACGTCTTGGGACGAAAAGGCCGGACCGATGATTTTGCCGATATCAGCATCGTCGGAGGACGAACCGCCGAGGGTAATTTGGTAGAATTCCTCACCCAGTTTCTCGACGCCTAAAATACCGATATGTCCGACATGATGGTGGCCGCAGGCGTTGATGCAGCCGGATATATTGATGCGCAGGTCGCCGATATCGTGTTGCTTATCAAGATCGGCAAATCTTTCATTGATGCGTTGCGCAACCGGGATGGAACGGGCCGTGGCAAGGTTGCAATAATCCATGCCCGGGCAGCAGATAATATCGGTTATCTTTTCCAAATTCGGCGTCGCCAGATTCAGGTCCTGCAACTCCCGCCGCAGGGCCGGCAGATCTGTTTTGGCGACATCGGCCAGCACCAGATTCTGGCGGTGGGTGGAACGGATCTGACCGAAACTGTATCGATCGGCGAGATCGGCCACTGCGTCCATCTGGTCAGCGGTTAAATCACCGGGCGCCCCGCCCCCAGAGTCGCTGGCGGGCTTGAGAGACAAATTGACGATGGCGTAGCCGGGCACCTTGTGGGGAACCGTGTTGGTGTTTAGCCAAGCGGCGAATGCGGGATCGGCAAGAGCGGCGTCAGCGAAGGAAGAGGAATCGTCCGGCTGATCGGCGTAGGGTGGCGGCGCGAAAAAAGCGGCAATGCGGTCTTGTTCCGCCTGGCCCAGAAACAGGATATCGTTTTCAGAGGCTTCGAACTCCCGTTCCACCTTGGCGCGGAAGCGTTCGATGCCGATTTCGTGCACCAGTATTTTTATCCGGGCCTTGAACATGTTGTCCCTGCGGCCTTCCATATTGTAGACCCTGAGCACTGCCTGCAAATAGCGGATGAGTTGATCTTTGGGCAGGAATTCCCTGACGACTTTACCGACAAAAGGAGACCGGCCAAGTCCGCCGCCCACCAACACACGGAAACCGATTTCGCCCTGATCGTTCTTGATTATTTTTAGTCCGATATCGTGGACCGTAATCGCTGCCCGGTCTTCGTCGCCACCGGATACGGCAATTTTGAATTTTCGCGGCAGCCAGGAAAATTCTGGATGCAAGGTGAGAAACTGACGGATGATTTCGCAATAGGGGCGGGGGTCTTCGATTTCGTCCCGGGCGACGCCGCCATAAGCATCGGACGTAACATTCCGGTTGCAGTTGCCGCTGGTTTGGATGGCGCTCATTTCAACTTCCGACAAATCTTCGAGGATATCGGGGGTATCCTCCAGCACCGGCCAGTTGAGCTGGAAATTCTGGCGGGTGGTGAAATGCCCGTACCCTTTGTCATAATTGCGGGAGATTTCCGATAATTTGCGAAGCTGGTCGGATGTCATCAAGCCATAGGGAATGGCGATCCTGAGCATATAGGCATGGAGCTGCAAATAGAGGCCGTTGCGCAGCCTCAGGTTACGAAAATCCTCTTCCGAGAGTTCCCCGCCGATCCGGCGGGCGACCTGGCCTCTATACTCTTCAACTCTCTCGCGGACCAACGTGTGGTCGAATTGATCATATTGATACATTTTGCGTACTCGTATTTTTGATTAACTGACAGTGGGGCCGAAGGCGCGGATTTGTTCGCGGTACCTGACCGGTGTAACCCGACTGCCGCCCACTTCCACATCGATGACATAGGGCGCAACGACAATTTGTTCGGCGACAGATTTCTGGGCAACGGACATTCGCAAGTCCGCAGATTGAGCCGGGACCGAGTCTCCTTGTTCCACGTTCCGGGTCCAGCCCTCGCTCTCATCGAGATAGACGACCGCGCCGTCCTTCAGTCTGTTGGCCGTAATCATTTGCAAACGCATGATATCCTCTGTTCCTTGACGTGATGGAAGTAAAACAGTTTATTTAGTGTTAAATCATTATATTACACACATTAAAAAATGTAAATAAAAATATATTAACAATAATTTTATGTATATAATTGCATAGAACTGCAATACCGGGGCAGATCCGGTGAAGCCGTCTAAATAGCGGAATTGTGACCGTATGCCATTTGCGCATTTTCATCGGCCAAGCTATTTTGTTGGCCAAATTAACCGATCACCTCGTTTGTCTCAGGAAATCTAGTAATGGATTTGGCGCAGTTCGATTGGACGCTCTATTGGTTCATGTTCCCGATTTCGATATGTGTCGCCACCACGGCGATGCTTTCGGGCATCGGCGGGGCAGCTATGTTTGCGCCTATTTTTATGATCATTTTTCCCATCCTCGGTCCCGAATACCCTTTTGAAAGCATTGCCGCTGCAATCGGCGTTGCCTTGTTTACGGAATTTTTCGGATTTTCCTCCGGCTTTATTGGTTATCTGCGGAAACGCCTGATCGATTTCAAGAGCGCCGTGCCGTTTATCGTGGTCGGCGTTCCGGTCGGCATCGTGGGTGCGATTCTGCTGAGTGTTTTAAACGAATTTGAAGAGGTTCTGCGGGGCTCATATGCCTTACTGATGTTGCTTTTGTCCTACGAACTGATCCGGCATCACGATCCCGTGGAAGAACTGCATCTGGCACCGGAAGGTGATTCCGCAGGTGCTGCCGTGGCCAGGCCGATGCGGACCATAATCGGGCGTGATGGAGCCGAATACACCTTCAAGGCACCGCGCCAGGGCAAGGGCGCCATCGCCACATCCATCGGCGGTTTCCTGACTGGGCTGCTGGGAGTCGGCATTGGCGAAGTCGTCATGCCCCAGCTTGCCAAGCGTAACAAAGTACCTATTCCCGTTGCCGCAGCGACATCCGTATTTATCGTTATCGTCGTCGTCGCCTCGGCGTCATTCACGCAGATTTCCGCCTTGATCGCCCAGGGCGGCATAAACGCCGTGCCGTGGAACGCCGTGGTATATACCATTCCGGCCGTCATCATTGGGGGTCAAATCGGCCCCCGTTTACAGGGTAAGGTGGCGCCGCGCACCATGGAAAAGGCCATTGGTATTCTCTTTCTGGTGATTGGTTTGGCCATGGGCTGGATAGCCTTCCGAAATACCTTTTTCATGTAGTTCAAGCCTGATTTAAAGTTTGGCAGGCCTTGTATGAGCCGAAACCGCTTGGCATGATCGGTCGATGGAAAAGACTTTTTGGCAGGCGCGGTTGTTGGTTGTGGATGATGAAATTTTCGTCCGCCGGATCGTCAGGCGCATTCTCACCGACCTGCCCTTTGCCCATATCGAAGAAGCCGAGAACGGTAAGGAAGCGATCTCAAAAGTAAAAAAATTCAAGCCCGATGTCGTTATTTGCGACCATCAGATGCCGGAACTGGATGGTCTGCATTTTATAAAAAAGGTGCGGACTGGAACCAAGGGTATCCGTCGGGAACTCGCTATCATCATGTTGACCGGCGACCGGGACGACGATGTATTTAGGACGGCGTTGGCATTGGATGTCGACGCCTTTTTATCCAAACCTGTGGGCAAAGAGGCCTTGACGGATAAAGTACAACGGTGCTTCGAAAATCCTCAAATCGTCAAGGAACCCGAAGACTATGAATCCGTAAAATTGCCGGGCGATGATGAAGAAGACCTGTGGTCCCAGGCTCAGTTCGACCCGGCGACCATGGTTCAAAAAACTATTGATCAGGTAAAAATCGGTGAAGTTCTGGCGTGCGATTTGAAGTCAAAGGAGGGCGCCTTGTTGCTGGCGGCGGGCCAGAAAATCACCCGCGCCACCTTGGCCCGCATGCAAGACCTTGCAGATATGGGCAGCATTGAGGCGGTTGCGGTATTTAAATAAAGCCCGGTTTTGCAGAAATCTTCACACCACCAGGAACGCGTTGCAGGCGATGGAGCAATGTCCATATGCGTTATTGAATTCGACTTCGATGATATCGCGCACATTGTCGAAAGAGGGTGAAACTTTGAGATTTCCGGCAAAGGATACTTCCGTAATGATGGTCGCCAGTTGTGGCCCGAGCCCGCGATTGCGGGGGGTGTCTTCCTCCCGGTTGCTCATGGGACTGTTGAACAGGCCCCGTTCGACGAAATCGGTGTTTTCGTTGATCGTCCTGGGCAAGGTTATTCGCGCCTGCCGAAGGAAAGGTTCGGCGTTGCGTTCTTCCGCCGAATAGTCGAGTTCGTCATAAAAGGCGTCTTTGATATCCTCCAGTTTCGGTTGATCGGTCATACCGAAGAACATCAACTCACCCAGCCCGAGCATCCAGGTCAATTTGAAATGATCTAAATCGGCTTGAGGAATATCTGCGACATCGAACGCGCTATCGAGCCGGTACAGCTCGGCAAATATACGAGTCAGAGCCAGTTCGCCCATTTCGTCGAACATTTCCACCATGCCGTCGACCATCTTTTTGCAGTCGGTCTCTATTTTGCCGCCGTAGTCGTGGCGGGTAATATTATGATCGTCCAAAGGCCGGCCTTTCTCGTTCAAGTAGGAAAGCGGTATTTTGCGTTGTCGGCTGGAGCGGGTGAAGGGAAT
>CAZNLR010000038.1:0-52212 GCA_964574215.1 uncultured Rhodospirillaceae bacterium
CTTGACCCAGGAAAAAATGGACGACCGCATGGGCCTGATTTCGGGAACGACCGATTATATGGGCGTGGCCGACGCCGATATCGTCATTGAGGCCGTCTTCGAGAGCATGGACCTCAAGAAACAAATCTTTGCTGAGCTCGATCGGATCTGTAAGCCGGAAACCATTTTGGCCAGCAACACCTCGACCCTCGATATCAACAAGATCGCCACGGCCACCAAGCGGCCAGATAAAGTGTGCGGCACCCACTTCTTCAGTCCGGCCAACGTGATGAAGCTGTTGGAGAATGTGCGGACGGAAGAGGCTTCCAAGGAAACCATCGCCACCATTATGAAGCTGGCCGGTACCCTCAAGAAAGTCGGTGTGCTGGTCGGTGTCGGTGACGGCTTTGTCGGCAACCGCATGCTGCACGTGGCCGCCCGGGTGGCCGAATTCATGGTTGAAGAGGGCGCCATGCCCTGGCAGGTGGACAAGGTGGTGGTCGATTACGGCTTCCCCATCGGTCCGTTCCAGCTTAACGATCTGGCGGGTATCGACGTGCGCCACGCCATCCGTGCGGAGCAGATGAAGCTCTACGGCGACCGCCGCCAGTCGGTGATCCTCGAGAACATCTACCAGACAGGCCGCTACGGCCAGAAGACCAACGGCGGCTGGTACACCTATGAAGGCGGCAGTCGCAAGGGGACGCCGGAACCCGAAATCGAAGCCCTTATCCTCAAGACTTCCGAGGAAATGGGTGTCGAGCGCCGCGACTTCTCGGACGAGGAAATTCTGGAGCGGTATCTCTACGCCATTATCAATACCGGCGCGATGGTGCTGGAGGAAGGACTCGCCATCCGGTCCAGCGATATTGATGTCATCTGGAACTACGGCTACGGCTTCCCACGCTACTGGGGTGGTCCCATGTTCGCAGCCGATTTGATCGGCCTCCAGAAGATTTTCGACAAGGTCAGCGATCTCCACGGCGAGTACGGCGACTGGCTCAAACCGTCGGCTCTGCTGAAATCTCTGGCGGATGAAGGTAAGGGATTTGCCGACTATAAGGGCTGATTAAATTACGCCAGAGAATAAAGAAAAGGCCGCGAATTTAACGCGGCCTTTTATCTTGGATATTAAAATCCGATCAACTGCAGGAAATTGTGGCGTCGTATTTAAACTTTCGATCGGTCCAGGAGGGTTCCAGCCAGAGACCGACCAGACCGTTTTCACGGCCCCGGTCTTTGATTTTGAACATGGCCTGCTGGGAATTGGCCAGTTTCAACCGCCGTTTGGACAACAGAGCCTTGCCGTCAACGCGGTATATGTTGACCGTACCGAGCCGCGGCCATTTGTCACCCAGATTGGTGATCTTGAAGACAACCGTTTTACTTTTGCAACTGGCGTTGATTTCCACATCGAGATCACCGCTGGATACGGAGGCGGTTTCGACGTTGCGGTTGTTCCTGGAAGATTTGTTGCCACCGGCTGCGGTGCTGAAATTTTCCAGGGAAGCGGCTTCTTTGGTCTCTTCCTGGTCCTTCAGGCAACTCAAGACCTCGATGCGCTGATCGATATCTTCGATGTGTTCTTCCAGCTGCTTGCCTTCCAAACGCAGTCCGCGGGATTTCACGACGGCGGCCGAGCCAGCTTCATGAAGACGTTCCATGCGGGTCCGGTATTTATTCCAGCGGGAAATATAGGAATCCCAATTTCCCTTGTACTTCTTATTGACCGTTTTGATGACTTTGCTGTGGCTTTTGCCCCACCAATCCACTTTCGGCAGCGGTCCGCACTTAGCTGCATGGGCGCTGTTAGATACCGATCCAATCAAAAAGATAGCCGCGAACGACGCAGCTATCACAAATTTTCCGGCAAATTTAACCACGGAAACCGACTCTCTATCACCACAATGAAAATATTTTCTGGGGAATATGTATGTCTAATTGGGCTGGCGAGAAATTGTGGATAACCGATAGAGGATTTTACGTAGAATCCCTATGACATAGGGGCATAGGCAGTTACTGATAAAATGAATTTATTTCAAGGTCTTACCAGCATGTTTACCCGCATTGGTTGATTAAATTGATGGCCATTTTCGACTTTTTCGCCCAACTCCTCGAATCTTTTCCGGAGTTCCGCCTCGTGTTCTTCGAATTTTGATTCGCGGGCGGGATTGATGGCGAGGGACGCGGCCCGGAAGGAGTCGAAGTCGGATCGGACGGTGGCCGCCATATAAGTCATTTCTCCCACCGGGAGAAAACCGTTTTCCTGCGCTTTCAATAATGCCTGATAGGCAAGGTCCCTGATCTCGGTCTCGTCGACGATCGGCAGGGTCAATTCGAATTGGGAACCTTCGGCCAGGGGCTCGATGACACACAGGCACCCCGCCGTTTTGAGAACCCGGCTGGCTTCCTGTATGGCCTTGATCATATGTTCCGGCGGGACATGGTGGAGGCTGTTGAAGAAAAGAACGATATCGGCGGACCGGTCCTCCAAAGGCAAGTCTTCCGCCACACCTTTTAGGAAGGTCTCATTATCCACCTGTTCTACTGAGTTGGCGGTTTCCAATTGCTTGTCGCTGGGATCGATGCCGATAACTATCGCCCCATGACCGGCCAGAATTCGCGCAATTCGCCCGCCGCCGCATCCCACATCGACGATGGTTTTTCCGTTGGGACCAAGCAGCCCGTTTAAGACATCGCTGGTGTCCCTGATCTGAATTTCTTCGTTCTGTGATTCTTCAAACATATGTAGCGGTCCGTCTTCGCATAATTATTGGAGGTAATTGCTGGTGAATGATATCGGCGGATGCGGTGCTTGCAAAGCCCATTCAAAACATCATTGCCAAACCAAAAAGAGCAGGCTGTTCTCGAACGATTAAATATGACGGAATGGCGGAAAGATAAGAAGAAAACCGGCCTTTGTCTTCGAATCTGGCGCGGAAACCGGAATTGTGCAGCGGGTCGACCAGATCGGGCAGGATACCCCCCGCCAAATAGACGCCTCCCCTGGCGCCGGCACTGAGCGCCAAGTCAGCGGCAGCGGTGCCTAAAAACTGGAAAAACTGTTCCAGCGTTTTTTGAGCCAACGGATCAGCGTCACGAATGGAAGCCTCCGTAATATCGCCGGGACTGTTTGCAGATGCTGAGAGGCCCTCCAGTCGTGATATTGTTCCATAAAGGTTTATCAGACCGGGACCCGATATCAGACGCTCATAGGAGACATGGCCAAATTCCTTTCTTAACTCGCCGACAACCTTTTCCTCAAATCCGTTATAGGCAGGCAATGTTGCATGCCCGGCTTCGGTGGCTGCGGGCAGCCAACCTTTTTGGGATGGAATCAGCAAGGCCGCCCCCAGACCCGTACCGGGTCCGAGAACAATCTTGGTCGAATCAATTGCCGGTTCGCCGCCGCCAATTTGAATCAAATCGTCACCCGACAGATGAGGCAGCGCCAAAGCGAGGGCGGCGAAATCATTGAGAACAACGAGACCAGGCATAGAGAGCTTGCGGCGAAGGTCGTCGATTGAAAATCGCCAGGGGCTATTGGTTAACTTGACTTCATCGCCGGTAACCGGGCAGGCCACGGCGATGGCGCCTTTCTGCGGTGGCGCCGTTACGCCGATGCGGGATAGATAATCTTTTATGGCGTCAAAAATTCCGGGATAGTCGGCACAAGTCAGGCTTATCTCACGGTCGTAGGAAACGCCGCCATCGGCCAGGGCAAAGCGGGCATTGGTGCCGCCGATATCGGCAATTAAGGCTGGACCGTCGCTCATTTGAAGCAACCCTCACGATTTACCGAATGGCGCTTGATCGAGAGCGTCCAAAAACGACTCCAGCCAATGGCTCAAGGTGTTTTCTTTTAGCTTAACCATCATGGCCTGCCATCTTTCGGTGCGCTCCTCCAACGGCATGTCGATGCCGCGGGCGATGGCGTCGGCCACTTCATCGATATCGAACGGATTGACGATCAACGCCTCTTCCAACTCGCGGGCCGCGCCAGCAAAACGGGACAGCACAAGAACGCCGGGATCAAGCGGGTTCTGGGTGGCGACATACTCCTTGGCCACCAAATTCATGCCGTCCCTGAGAGGTGTCACCAGCCCAATGCGGCTGGCCCGGTAAAATCCCGCCAAATCCTTGCGGGCGTAACTTTTGTTCAGATAGTTGATGGGCACCCAATCGAATTCGGCGAAGCGGCCGTTGATATGCCCGGCGACGGTTTCCAGATCCTTCCTGATCTCTTTGTATTCCGGCACTTCCGATCGCGAGGGCGGGGCAATCTGGATCATCATTACCTGACCGCGCAGACCGGAATACTTCTCCAGAAGACGCTCGAATGAGTTCATCCGCTGGATCAAGCCTTTGGAGTAATCCAGACGGTCCACACCGATAATCCAGGACGTGTTTTCACTGTTTTTCTGCATGCGCTTGACGATATTCGATTTCGTCGAATCCAGGCCGGCCTGAATAAGATCATTGGTGTCCACACCGATGGGGAAGACGCTGGCCCGCAATGTTCGGCCGAACACCTGGATCAGATGTCCGCCGAGAATTCGGCCGTCGGCCTCGTGGACGATGTAATCCAAAAAAGCGCGCAGATCATTTTCCGTTTGAAAGCCGACGACGTCGTAGGCGCAGAGATCGCGAATCAGCTTTTGATGCGCGGGCAGGGCGGTAAGAACTTCAATGGCGGGAAAGGGCGTATGAAGGAAAAAACCGATCCGGTTGTGAACGCCCGCGCGCCGCAATTCGTTGCCCATGGGGATGAGATGATAATCGTGCACCCAAATGTTGTCGTCATCTTCCAGAAGCGGGCGCAGCTTGCCGGCGAAAAGCGTATTGACCCGCTGATAGCCCGAATAGTCCTGCTTCTCGAATGACGTCAAATCCAGCCGGTAATGAAACAGGGGCCACAGCGTCCGGTTGGCGTAGCCGCTGTAATATTCGTTGTAGTCTTTACGGGACAAATCGACGCAAGCAAAGGTGACGGGGTCGGTTTGCGTGATTTGCGGCGCCGCCGACGTGGTTCGGGCGACCTTACCCGACCAGCCGAACCAGATGCCGCCTTTGTCCGCCAGTGCACTGTTGAGAGCGACGGCCAGTCCGCCGGCGGTGGATTTACCGCTGGTGGTGACGGCGACCCGGTTGGATACGACAATCAGCCTGCTCAAAACGCCTCACTCCAACTTTTGCTCAGATGCATGGCGGAATTAATCAGTCCCACCATGGAATAGGTTTGCGGAAAATTACCCCACAATTCGCCCGTTTCCGTATCGATATCCTCGGACAATAAACCCAGTTGATTGCAGTGGGTTAGCATGTGCTCGAACAACTCGCGGGCTTCGTCCCGTCTGCCGATTGCCGCCAAGGCGTCGATATACCAGAAGGTGCAAACCGTGAAGGACGTTTCCGGCCGGCCGAAATCGTCTTCCTGGATGTAGCGGAACAGATAGTCGCCTTTTTTCAAATGATTACCGATGGTGTCGACCGTGCCGACAAACATATCATCGGAAGGATCGATAAATCCGAATTCCTGCATCAAAAGAAGGCTGGCGTCCAAATCCTCGCCTTCAAACGCATCGACGAAAGTATTGCGCTCGGTGTCGAAGGCGCGGGCAATAATTTCGTTTTTTATCTGCGCCGATTTTTCCTCCCAATCCCGGGCCCGCTCCGGTTGGCTGAGCCGTTCGGCTATTTTGGCCAGCCGGTCGCAAGCGGCCCAGCACATAACGGCGGAGAAAGTATGAACTTTGGCGATGCCGCGGAATTCCCAAAGACCGGCATCGGGCTGGTCGTAAAGCTCAAAGGCCCGGCGTCCCACCATTTCCAATCGTTCGAACAATCGCAGGCCGCCGGCCTGGGTCAGGCGTTCGTCGAAAAAGGCCTGGGTAGCGGCCATAACGACGCTGCCATAAACGTCATTTTGAATATGTTCATAAGCCTGATTGCCATTGCGCACCGGCCCCATGCCCCGATATCCGGCCAATGTCTTAACTTCGGACTCGGTTAGTTTCGGGTCCAGCGTAATGCTGTAGACCGGCTGCAAGTGACCATCGGCGGCGGCGATGACATTGGTGATATACTGAATATGATCCTCCATAGTCCTGGTTGCGCCCAGGCGATTGAGGGCTTTGACCACAAAATTCGCATCCCTCAGCCAGCAATAGCGGTAGTCCCAGTTGCGTCCGCTGTCGGGGGCCTCGGGGATCGATGTGGTCATGGCGGCGACGATACCGCCGCTTTCCTCAAAATTGCTGAGCTTCAAGGTAATAGCGGCGCGGATCACCGCTTCCTGCCACTCGAAGGGCAGGGACAGATAACGGCACCATTCCCGCCAGTAGCTCTGGGTCTGGTCGAAAAACTGCCGCCCGGTTTCCTTGATCGGACTGTTGAGGCTTTCATCGGGACCGAGAATAATGGTCAACGGACGTTCAAGGACGAAGGGGGTTTCTTCCATGACGTAGGATATGGGCGCGTCGGTGGTGCAGCGGAGAACCAGATCGGGCATGACATAGCGGATATGATTGCTGCCCCTGGTGCGGTCGGGAACACCGCCCCCATAGGAATGAGCGGGCCGAAGTCTGATCCTGATGCGGGGATTGCCCAGCAACGCCCGCACCTGCCGGACAATGGTCATGGGCCGGAAGGTTCGGTCCATTTGCTTGAAACGCGGTGAATAGTCGGTAATCTCCAGCGCTGCGCCGCTGGTGTCGTAGAGCGTGGTTACCAGGATCGCCGTGTTGCGCAGATAATGCTGTTCCGCCCGTTCGAAGTTCTCCACCCAGATATCAAAAAAGCCGATATTCTCCTCGGCTTCGTCGCCGCCGTTGCCGACATTGTTGAGCAGACTGCAAAATACGGGATCGCCGTCCAGGCTCGGCAGGCAACTCCAAACAATGCGGCCTTTGGTGTCCAAGAGGGCGCTAATGGCGCTGTTGCCGATGACCCCGAGGTTTAAATCGGTTTGAAAGGTTTCGGGCATGCCAAGTCTCGATGATCCTATTTTTTGTCTATTTAGTGCGACACTTCATAAACTTTAACGGATTCTGATTTGCCGCGAATAGTTAAATCGCCCTTGGGAAGAAAATTAAATTCATCCTCTCCCGTGGAATCGACAATATCTTTGGTGAAATCCGATACTAATATCAATGTACCGAAATCTTTGTTGAGGGATTCAAGGCGGGCCGCCGTATTCACCGCGTCGCCATGGACCGTATAGTTCAATCGATTGTCGGCGCCGACGGCACCGGCAACCACATTGCCACTGTTGATGCCAATTCGAGTCGTTATGGTATCACCATGACAGAACTGGTGACCACTCAGCGCCTGCTGAATATCTACCGCTGTGGCGATGGCTTCCCTGGCGTGATTGTCGTCCTCTATGGGGACATTGAAGGTAACCAGGACAGCGTCTCCTTGGAACTGGTTGACCACACCATTGTGACTGTAGATGATGTCCACAATTAGTGAAAAATATTCATTCAGCAGGTAGACGACGCCTGACGGAGACAGGTTCTCGCATATTTTTGTGAAGTCCTTGATGTCAGCGTACAAAATTGTTGCCAGTCGGTGTTGCGGATCGAACTCGCCTTTATTTTCCAGGATGGCCTTGGCCACTGTCCGTGGCACATATTTGCCGAACGTCTCTTTTATCAGATCACGCTCCCTTAGTTCCTCCACCATTTGATTGAAGCCGCTGGCGAGGCCGCCGATCTCGTCGTCCGTCAGGATCGGTGTTTTGACGTCTAAGTCTCCTTTGCCGGCTTTCTCCATGGAAGAATAAAGAGACTCGATAGGGCGGGAGAGGTTCTTTTGGATGAAGTAGAACGACGAACCGGCCATAATTATGATCACAATGATATCAAACAAAAATGCCTGGTTGAGCGTAATGCCCTGAAGTTTGCGGACTTCGCCAAAGGCAAAAATTTCCAATGCCGCCAACGCGCCGGGCACCAGGGCGACAGAGACAAAGGCAGCGATGAATTTGTAAATTAGGCGTCCGCCAACGGGTAAAATCGTTTGGTTGAATCGGTGAAATATTTCAATTTTTAACTGGGCGCTGAAATCATCGACGAGAAAGTAGATCAATATACTGACGAACGTGCAAAAGAGGACCATCATCGATATATAAAACGGCGCCATGATCCCGGTGTCGCATCCAGGGCACAGAGCGTCTAAGACAATAAAGGCGATGAACATAACGCAGAAAATTAAAAATGCGGCCCAAACGGCGGAATATAGCGCCAGCTTGTGGATTCGACGTGCCGCCTTCTCAAAACCGGTTTCCGTTTTCAGATAATATTGGATCGGCTTAAATATAAAATAAGCGCCGGTAAGATTAATCAACACCAGGAAGCCAAGATTCATAGGCACAGCAATAAATAGCCTGTCCAATTGGCCGGAAATGATCATGAATGTCGAAAAGGACAGCATATGCAGAACGGCGACGGCAACCATATAGATCATATATCGGGTCTGCATCTGCATATTTAATCCTACCAATTGAAATACCAACCACATAGAAGTTTAAGGGTTGAAACCTCTTTATCCAATACATTGCAGAGTTCCGATTCAATACACGTCACATGAAATTATACCTGCCAATCGCTATTGATAATTAATTTCAAAATTACAATATCGATACTAAGGAAATGGAAAATCGGTTTGTCTTGAACACGTACGATCAAAAAATACAACCTGAACTTAGACCCTATTAGTCTATTGACTGGCGGCTAAAATGTTGAGGGAAAAAAAGACGCGCTTATTGGCGGTTGACGCTTCGGTAAAGTTTGGATCACTGGTAATTGCCACATCAGCGATTCTGATCGGTTGGAATCTGATGTCGGAATACCAGCTGGCGATTGAAACGGCGAGAACACTTATCCGTCAGTCGGTTACCATAGCAGAAAAGGAAATATCCGGCGGCCTGCGTACGGCCGAACAACTGTTGAAGGAAACAGAGGCCGAAAGTCGGAAAGCCGATCAAAAATACATAGATGGAGCGACCCAATATTTAAAAACCAAGCTGAAGGTTTTTCCGGAACTCCGCGCAATCGGGTTGTCGACGAGGGAAGGGAAAGTCCGATATTCCAGTTTCAACAACAATAAGGGCTTCGATATATCGTCGCGGCCTTACTACCTCATTCCTAAAGCCGGCGAATCCGACAAGACATATCTCACCGGCCCCACCAAAGTAAGAGACGGTTCTGTCGTCTATTTTCTTTCCCGGAAAATCGTCAATGATCAGGGTGAATTTCAGGGAGTCGTTGCCGCTTCGTTGTCATCTAAATTTTTCGACCGAGTACTCCGGCAAATTACACCAGAGGGCGAGAATTTTTCCGGCGTAGCCACCTCGGAAGGTAAAATTTTGTGGCGATTCCCAAATCCGGAAAAATTCCTCGGTATATCTATGGCGAATGAGCCGGGATTTGTTGCTCACAAGAAAAGCGGCAAACAAATAAGTGACAAAGTTGCCGCCATGCCGAATGCGGCAGAAAATTTGATTTTTTTCATTAACGTAGAGAAATTTCCCCTTATGGTCGCCAGCGGGCGGGATATGAAAGAAATTATGGCGCCGTGGTGGCAATCTCTCCTTTTTCATGCCATTGCTTTTGCGTTGGTATGTTTGCTGACCGTCATAATTGTTTGGTCTACGATTGAGCGTGGGAGAGAGCGGCTTCGAGCGCATACTGACCTCAAGGCGTCACAATCGCGGCTGGCGAACATTCTCGATATCGCACCCGAAGCTGTCATTGCCATCGGTAACGACAAAAATATTCAGCTGTTTAACCAGGGGGCGGAACAAATTTTCGGACATCGGGCAGAAGATATTCTTGGGAAATCAGTCGGTGTTTTGATGCCCGAAAACATGAGGGAAAGGGCGATTCTGGATATCGATAGCCTAATAAATTCCCGGCTCGTCAATCGATCTTTCGTCGATCATAGCGATTCCAGAGGTCAGAGAAAAGACGGTGGTGTCTTTCCCACAATTGTTTCAGTGTCAAAATTCGACGACGGGAATGAATCAATAATTACCTTTGTTATTCAAGATGTTACCGAGCGAAATAAGATAGAGGACGAGTTGCGGAAATCCCGGGAAGAACTTGAAGTCAGAGTTCGGGAAAGAACCACCGATTTGGAGAACAGCGAGAGACGGGCCAATGCAATTATATCAAGCTCGGGGGAAGGCATAATTACCATCGATGAACATGGAACCATCGAGACCTTTAATCCTGCTGCCAGAAAAATGTTTGGCTATGAAATCGAGGAAGCCTTAGGCAAAAACGTTTCAATTCTGATGCCGGAAGATGACCGCCGTTTGCACAATAGTTATTTAGCCAAGGCGAACACCTACGCCGACCGCGTTATCAACAAATCCAGAGATTTACATGGTCAGCGAAAAAACGGCGAAATATTTCCCATGGAACTTTTTGTTTCGCCGATGGAAATAGACGACAACCAGAAATTTGTTGGCATTACCAAGGACATCACCGAGCGCAAAACAAATGAAAATGAACTCAATCTGTCCAGAGAAATGGCTGAACGCTCCAACCGGGCGAAATCCGAATTTTTGTCTTCCATGAGCCATGAATTACGTACGCCGATGAACGCGATAATGGGTTTCGGGCAACTGCTTCAAAATAATCCCAAAGAGCCGCTTTCAGATAAACAATTGGATCATACGCAACAGATATTAAAAGGCGGCGATCATCTGCTTGAACTCATCGACCAGGTTCTTGAACTTTCGAAAATCGAGTCCGGTAAGATAAATCTATCAATGGAAAATGTAGCGTCTGCGGATGTTATTGATGAAGGATGTAAGTTCGTAGAAACTCATGCCGGTGAAAAAAGCATTATAATCAATTTCCGGCGTCCTGAAGCGAACTTACCGATATTGTGGACCGATCGAAGCCGGTTTCTCCAGATTTTGCTGAACTTGTTTTCCAATGCCATAAAATACAATCGGGTCGGCGGTAAAGTATCGATAACGACGGAGATTCTGGAGACGGGCTTCCTAAGGGTAAGTGTGACGGACACTGGTTTTGGAATTCCCGAGCATCAGAGAAAAAATTTGTTTGAACCGTTTAACCGGCTTGGCCGTGAAAATGGCGATATTGAAGGTACGGGCATAGGTTTGACCATCACCCGGGAGATTGTTGATAAGCTAGGCGGAAAATTGGATTTCGAAAGTGAGGAAGGTGTTGGCAGTACATTTTCAATTGAACTTCCCATATCAGAATCGCAATCCCTTCCAGACGTCAAGATTAACGGTAACGATTTCGAGATGATGATCGCAAAAGCCGGAAAAATGTCCGGTAAGCTTTTGTGTGTTGAGGATAATCCAGCAAATCTTCGGCTGATTAAGGATGTAGTTGAGCGAATTCCGGATGTAACTTTGGTGTCAGCCAACAACGCGGAGATGGGGTTAAAGATGGCGAGGGATCTGCACCCGGATCTAATCTTAATGGATATCAATCTGCCAGGTATGGATGGAATTACTGCCCTACGGAAATTGCGGCAGGACAAAGAAACAAAGAATATTCCAGTAATCGCAATTAGTGCGGCGGCGATGCCACATGAAATTGAGCTTGGCAACGAAGCAGGTTTTGAGAACTACATTACCAAGCCAATAAATATCCCTGAAATGTTGGAATCAATCTGCTCAAATCTAAAAGCCTAGGCTTTTTCAATCCCATTTACCGGAAAACGGATCCATTCCGGCGTTTGCGCCACTCCGCCATTTGCCGCCGGCGCCGTTCTGCGAAACTGGGTTTTTTCTGAGTAATCTCCTGTTTGCGGGAGCGGGAGCGTTTTGCCTTGTTCATGGCCGCCGTCGCACTCAGATAGTTTTTGTCAAAGCGGCCGCGCCGCCAGGCGTCAATCTGGGTTTCCCGCTTTTCCGGTTTTGCCGCCGTTCTCTCGGCCGCCAGTCTGGCGCGGAAGCGTGAATTGAGAACCGCCAATTGCGCCCGCCGGGAGGCCGGGTCCGAATAGGCCGGATCGGGCGACCACTTAAACCCCGATCCCCGGATGGAGAGTTTGCTGACCTTTTGCCAGATGCCGAGAACCTTGTTCAGGTAAGGTTGATTTCTCACCGGATTGGTCGAGTGATAGTTGGCGGCGGCTTGCGGCCACGATTGGGTGGAGGCGTGGAGCCCTTTAAGGAATCGCGAGGCGTAATTGACGTTGGCTGCCGGCTCGAAGGCTTCGTTGAGGTTCTCGAAAGCGTTGGGATGGTAGTGGAGATTGATCTGCATGCAACCGACATCGATGTTTTTGACGCCTTCCGCCTGCAATTTCTTCACTTCTTCCATGGCGGCGGCTTTGGTCGGCAAATATCGCCCCGTTCCCTTGGCTGTAACCGTCCAGGGCCAGGCAAACATTGCCGCCCTTTGATCGTCCCAGCGGCCCGATTCGGCCAGGGATATGGAGGTCAGAAGAAATCCGGGAATACCTAAGGCCCTTTCGTGGGCAGTGGTTTGCGCCTGACATAAATTACGTTGAAAATCTAGAGGCTTAACCTCTTGTTTTTCATTTGTTTTTGCGGATATCGCCGGATTTAAGGGCAGGGCGAGCGCGCCCAGGAGTAAGATTCCTCGAAACGCGCCCGCTATTTGTGACGTCGCCCAACAGGGTTTTTTTACGACTATTTTCTTGGCCAAAAACATGTTTGGCATCCTATTTTCCCGTTCTATAAAAGCGGCCTTTTTGGCCTTATGCCCTTTATAAAAGCAACAGCCGTGCCAAATCGGCCTTTAGAGCGGAAAATTAGGAAAAATAGATGATTTTTCTTTTGCTTACAGTGGCTTACACATAACAGGCCAAATCAGGCGTGTTTCCGCCGGGACGATTCCGCCATCGGTCCTTTTGTAGGGAATCACCGGTCTTTTCTGCCCGGCCGGCAAATCCCGGACCGCATGATTATCGTAAACCTTGGCATCCTTCATCAGATAAAGGGCCATGGGATCAAAATAGTGAACGCCCTTGGGCGATACTTTGATTTTCTCCGATTTATATTCGCCGGACTCGGATATATAGATGGAGAGGTGAAGGTGGGGATAGCCTTCGTTGCCGAAATGTCCACCTGTTGTGCCGGTTTTGCCGGAAAGGCCGACGATCTGACCCATTTTGACCCGGTCCCCCACATTGAGGTCCGGCAGGTCACGGAAATGTTTGTATTTGGAGTAGATGTAAACCGGCAGGCCCGTGTCATCGGGGGTGTGAAGGATGTAGATCTGGTTGCCAACCAACACCGGGCCGGAAAATTTATGAACGACCTCACCGTCGGCCAACGCAACCAAGGGCGTTCCTTCCGGCAGGGAAATATCGAATCCTTCGTGGTAGCCCTGATAAAACCGGGGCGTGCGGGTGCTGCCGTCATAACGGGTCTGATCGCCGAAAAAGGATTTTACCTCCGGGCATTTCGCGTCGGTGGGATAGACCGGATTCACGCCGGTGTTGAACAGCCCGGCCTTTTCCTGGATGTGGCGGGGCATGCGGGGATGCAAACTTTCAGAATTTTCGGCCGCTGCGCCCTTTTGCTCCCGGGGCGCGCTCTCCGGCTTGTTCATTTGCCCCATTCGTTCCTGAATGAATGCGCGCCGCTCCTGCCGGCTCATCGATTTGAATTCACGCCGTTCCTGGGGGGACAAATTTTGAATAATCGCCCGTGCGCCCGGACCCATGCCCCCGCCCATTTGAGCCTGCGTGTTAGGCGAAAAAACCAACAGAACGAAATAAAATAAAATCGAAATCGAAAATTTCATTTTACCCCTCCCAATTTTGCTAAGTTCGTCAGAATGAAAATGGCACCGCCGTTAGTTTTTCCACGAAAAGGCTCAAATCCTCCACCAGACAATCGAAGCCTGGTTTTGGTGTGATAGATACCTCGTCCATATAAATGGCCCGGTTGATCTCGATCTGCAGCGCGTGCACTTGGTTATCCGGATCACCGTAATGGCGGGTGGTGAAACCGCCGGAATAGGGATGATTGCGGCGCACGCCGTAGCCCAACTCCGTCAGGCTGGCATCGACAAAATTTATCAGCGCCTGGGGACAGGTTTCGCCGTATCCGTTGCCGAGAATAAAATCCACCCGTTGATTACCCCGGTCATTGTCCATCGGTCCGCCGATTGACGGCATGGAATGGCAATCGATCAGGATGCATTTGCCGAAACTGTTTTTCGTTTCCTCAATAAGTTCCCCAAGTGCCTGGTGATAAGGCCGATAATTCTCGTCAATCCGTCGGGTGGCTTCGGCAAAGGTCAGTTTTTGCCGGTAAATATTTTCGCCGTTGGTCACCACCTTGGCGACGGTGCCGAGACCGGCCTGGACTCTGGGACTTTTTATATTGACGTGATCCGGCAGCTCGTCCTCGAACATCGTCGGATCGAGTTCAAAGGCCTCCCGATTGGGATCCACATAAGCGCGGGGGAAATTGGCTTTGATCAAAGGCGCGCCAAAACCAGGCACGCAGCTATACAATTGATCGACGAAACTGTCTTCGGAACGGCGAAGCGAAACCGGGTCCAGCCTGGACGCCGTGACGAATTCTTCCGGATAATCGCAACCGCTATGGGGCGACGCAAAAACGAAAGGTACGGATTGCACGCCAGGTCCCAGGACTTCAAAGGGCGGCTTTTTAACCGACACATTCGAGGTTGGCGCGCGTTTATTGACGGTGAAATCGTCCAAAGATTACTCCTTCACACCGGACATCGGATGTCCGCCTTTCATTATTAAATGGGACCGTCTAATTGGGCAACAAGTGAAATCGGTTGATTTTTTCATCGAAGCCCCGTTTTTCCAATCGGATGCTTGCACATTCGGTAGAATTTAATATAAACGCCTTCCTCGAAAGACGTGATCGCCCTATAATTCGAAAGAAGATTACGAAACGAAATTCGGGCGCGTAGCTCAGCGGGAGAGCACCTCGGTGACATCGAGGGGGTCGTAGGTTCAAACCCTACCGCGCCCACCATGAAAACCCCGGCCCTAAAGGCCGGGTTTTTCTTTGGGCACGGTTTAATTTATATGTCAGCGCACCAATTATCACGGCGCGTGCTGAGCCTCGGGAATTCCAAGATCATTGACTAGTAGGTCAAGCAAATTCATTGCTCACTGATTGAAGAAGTCTTTCATTCCTGCCTGGGCCTCCGACGATTCCCAACGATCTGCCAGTTTTTCCGCGCTCCAGGAGATAAGATTTTCCTGTGGGTGGCGTGCGAGGTGGCAGCAGAGGCTTTTTGCGTCAGCGACCGCGCCTGGCGCACATTTGAGAAACCAAAGCACCTCTTCTTCAATTGCGCGGTCCAGATCTTCAATTGAATTAGTTCTCGACACCAGACCCAAATGCTTCGCTTCATTTGCGTCGAAGGGTCGGGCGTTAAAAAAAATCTGTCGTGTCGCGCCCTCGCCCAGGCGGCGCACTACATAGGGACCGATGGTTGCCGGGATCAGCCCTAGTTTGGTTTCGGTCAAGGCGAAGCGTGCCGTCTCTGCGGCAATCACGATATCGCAAATGGCCATCAAGCCGACACCGCCGCCATAGGCCGGACCGTGGACCCGCCCGATCAGCGGTTTGGGTAAATTGTCCAGATCCCTAAGCATATAAGCCAACTCGGAGGTCTCGGCAATTTTGCCGGCCCGGTCTTTTTTTGCTTGTTCCTGCATCCAGCCGAGATCGCCTCCGGCGCAGAAACTTTTTCCCTCTCCGGCGAGTACGACCACCCTTGCAGTGGAATCTTTCGCCAATTGATTGGCGGCTTGCCGCAACTCAGCGATGAGAGCGGCGTTAAAGGCGTTGTGCTTTTCAGCTCGGCAAAGTGTGAGAACGGCGACCCCACGGTCATCCTGTTCAATACGAAGGTTTTTGAAATTACTCATTGGCGGCCCTCCTTTAGGCGCTCGGAAAAAATTTTCGCGTTATTCAATTTTTCTCTATCGATTCCGGTTTCCATGCCTAGATCAGCCATAAGACCAACGACTTTTTCCGTTGCCGCATTGCCGGGCGCACCGGGCGCATAGGGGCACCCGCCAAGTCCACCAATGGAAGTGTCGAATGTTCTCAATCCCATATCCAAGCTAGCCTTGATATTGTCGGCCGCCCGTCCACCGGTATCATGAAAATGCCCTGCCAGATGGATTGCGGGCACGACTGTTATAACAGCGCCCAGCATTTCGATTACTGTATCCGGTACTCCGGCGCCAATGGTGTCGCCCAGAGATACTTCGTAGCATCCCATTGATATGAGAGCCTCAGCCACCCGCGCCACCTGATCGGGCGCGATAGCTCCGTCAAAGGGGCAGGCGATGACACACGAAATATAGCCGCGAACTGGCATGTCATCCGCCTTGGCCGCCTCAATGACGGGACTGAAGCGCTCCAGGCTTTCAGAAATCGAGCAATTTATGTTTTTTTGGCTGAAGGTTTCAGATGCGGCAGCGAATATGGCCACTTCACTCGCGCCGGCATCCCGCGCCCTCTCATATCCCATCAGATTAGGCGTTAGCGCCGCATAGCTAATATCTGGCTTTCGGCTGATGGTTTCGAATACATCCTTGGCGTCCGCCAATTGAGGCACCCATTTCGGGGAAACAAAACTGGTGACTTCAATTTTGGTCAGGCCGGTGTCCGACAATAAATCGATCAAGCGAACCTTGTCGGACGTATCGATGAACACCGTTTCATTTTGCAGGCCATCGCGGGGACCGACTTCAAACAGGTGAATTTGATCGGAGATCGACCGATGATTCATGGTTTCAAGCAACCTCGAATAATTTTTATCAAATTTCTTATTGCGCAATTTTTATTTCTATGCAATCATTTTTGAAATAACGTTTCATTATATGAAATGATCAACTTTACTCAAACAGGGCTTCTTAAGGAGATTGTTATGAAATTATTTTTTAGACTTCCTATCCTGGCCGGCCTTCTTGCCGCCTTATTGATGGCCTTCACCGGCGCCGTTTCGGCTAAAACGATTAAAATAAATATTGCATCCGGATCTCCGCCCGTCGTTCCGTGGGTAAAAATGATTTCAACCGTGTTTATTCCCGAGGTGAACAAGCGGATCGAAGGTAAGCATGAAATTGAATGGACCGAATCCTATAGCAGTACCGTCGCCAAGGTCGGCGGAGTGTTGGAAGCTGTGGAATCCGGTTTAGTCGAAATGGGTCAAGTGTACGCCATCTTCGAACAGGACAAATTGATCCTTCAGAACGTCACTTATATGACCCCGTTCGGCAGTGATGACCTTGAACTGGTTACAAGGCTAATTGGTGAACTTCACCGGGAGCATCCCGCACTGGTAGAGGCCTGGAAAAAAAACAACCAGTTGTTTGTCGCGCCGATCGGGTTGGATACACATTATATGGCCACGAACTTTCCGGTCAGCAGTATAGCTGATTTGAAAGGCCGGAAAATAGGCGGCGCCGGCACGATCGCCAACTGGCTCAATGGCGTTGGCGCCACGGCCGTATACGGTAATTTTTCTGTTCACTACAACAATATCAAAACCGGTGTTTATGACGGACTCTTAAATTTCTCATCCGGCATATTTCCCAACAAATTGCATGAGGTTGCGCCTTATCTGACGAGAGTCGATTTTGGCGCTCAATTTGTCGGTGGTTTGACTGTAAACCTGGATACTTGGAATGAATTTCCGCCGGAAGTGAAGACGGCATACCGGGAAGCCGGTGAAATATACCGATTGAAAGTTTCCAACGCCCTTCAGCGCTTTGCCAAGGTTGCCGAGAAAAAGATGATTGCCCAAGGCGCCAAAATCAGCCGATTGCCTTCAAGCGAACGTACCAAGTGGGCAAGAATGCTTCCGAATTTGGCCAAAGAATGGGCGGCGCGCGCCGAGGCGAAAGGCATGCCCGGCAATAAGATCCTGAAAGCCTGGATGGACAAACTGCGCCAAAGCAACGTTCAACTAGCTCGAAACTGGGACAAATAGACCTCCCTAAAGCATCGACGCCTTCTCCTTTTACCCATTTATTTTTCTCAAAGGAGAAGGTCGTTGGGGCGCCAACCCGGGATAAGCGTGACAGATACATGAATTTGAAGCCTACAAACAGTGAGACTTCTGTCATCCCGGATGGCCCGGCGACGGGCTCATTCGGGGCGGCAATCTTCGGGCGCGTCTTGGCCTTGTTGAATGGTGTCGGATCGATCTGGATATTGAGCATTACGCTTCTAATCTTCGCGGATATTCTGAGCAGGCTGGTGATCAGCAAACCGATCGCCGGTGTCGCCGAAATGGTCAGCCTCTCCATCGTCGGGATCGTTTTTCTGCAACTGGGGCATACCATTAAATCGGATCGCCTAACGCGCGCCGACCTGTTCCTTAAAAAACTATCTCGGTCTGCGCCGCGCTCGGCTAATTTTCTGAACGGATTTTATTACAGCGTCGGCGCTCTCTTTTTCCTCACTCTTCTCTACGGAAGTTTTCCAAAATTCATTGATTCATGGTCAGCCGATGAACATGTCGGCGTATACGGCATATTCGTCGCGCCGGTCTGGCCAATAAGAGTGATTGTACTCGTCGGATGTTTGTCCGCAGCCCTCCAATTTGCGATCTATGCGGCAGGTTATTTCAGCCGAAATAATCAAGGATTGTCGGGAGACGGAGCATGAGTGGCCTGGAAATTGGATTGGTCTCCGTCGCCAGCATCATCGTCCTCATCTATTGCGGCATGCATGTGGCGGTTGCGCTAAACGTCGTTTCCTTTTTCGGCCTCTGGGCTTTCAAAGGTAAAATCCACCTGTCCGTAACATTGTTGAGCCACGCCGCAGCCGAATCGATTTCAGGTTACATATTTGGCGTTATTCCATTGTTTATATTGATGGGGCTTCTGGTTAGTGTATCCGATATCGGCCGCGATACCTTTCAAGCAGCCAATCATTTTTTGAAAAAATTAAGTGGTGGTTTGGGCGTCGCCACTGTTGCCGCCAATGCCGCCTTTGCCGCTGTAACCGGCATATCGATCGCCTCCGCCGCGGTGTTCACCAAAGTCGCCGTCCCCGAGATGATCCGCCTTGGCTATCAGCCGAAGTTCGCGGTCGGTGTCGTTGCCGGCAGTTCGGTTCTCGGCATGCTGATACCGCCGAGCCTTCTTTTAATTGTCTACGCGCTTATTGCAGAACAATCGGTCGGGCACATGTTTATTGCCGGGATCGTGCCCGGCGTTTTCCTCGCCCTGGCATTCTGTCTCGCAATCATTGGCATGGCCAGATTTTTGCCGAGTAAGGTATCCACCTCGGTCCTGAAATCAATGGATGATGACGGTGAAACGCTCACCTCGACTCAAGCCGTGATATTGCTGCTTCCATTGGTTCTATTGATCACGGTGGTGCTTGGAGGAATATACAGCGGATTGTTTACGCCGACGGAATCCGGCGCGGTTGGCGTCGTCGGCGCTCTCGTATTAGCTCTGATGCGCCGCAAGCTCGATTTCGGAAAGTTTTGGCAGGTTCTTCTTGAAACCGGTCATATAACCGTCTCCATTTCACTGTTGATCATCAGTGCCAGTGTGTACAGCCGCATGCTGTCGTTGACAGGGTTGCCCGGGCAATTGGCCGACTGGGTTCAGCATGCCGGATTTGGATTTTTTACGCTCATTACAATTTACGTTCTGATCATTTTGGTCATGGGCACCTTAATCGACGCAATTTCCACCATGCTCATCATTGTACCAATTTTCCTTCCTCTGGTTTCCGGTTTCGTTGACGTCAATTTAGTTTGGTTCGGCGTTATTACGGTTATTGCTGCTGAAATCGGATTGCTGACACCTCCGATGGGTCTCTCGGCGTTTGTCATCAAGGACACCTTGGATGACCGAACCATCGGGCTCGGAGATATATTTCGCGGCTCTTTTCCCTTCGTATTGGTGATGATCGGCGTGCTGATACTGATCATTGCTTTCCCTCAAATATCAATCGGCGTTTTATGAGAATAGATATGGATACTATTGCAACAAAAAAACTTATAGAGCACGTATCGGAACTGGCAAAATATGGGCCTCCTGATCACTCGGGAACTGTCAATGTAAGGCTTTCCGACAAATCGTTCTGCGAAAAGTTTGAGATGGTTTTCGGCAAAATTGATCCTGGCTGTGAGGCTCATCGCCACAGCCATGAAACCGAACACCAGACGATTTATGTCGTAAGCGGCATTATATCGGTTTCCCTTGGAGAAGAACCTGCCATCACATGTGAGCCAGGCTCGGTAATCAGAATCCCCCCAAAGCTAGATCATCACATATTGAATATTGGCACTGAAATAACGGAGTTAATTATAATATACTCGCCTCCTTTGCCGTCTCGAGCGGATACCCCGATATAGGGTTAAGGAGCCAAAATTAATTATGAAAACGCCCAGTTATAAACCAATTAACTCTCTTCTTCGGGGCCTTGAAGTCTTGCGGGTCATAAACCTACAGGAGAGGTCTACGGTGGGTACAATATTCAAAGAGACAAATCTGCCGAAGCCGACGATCGTGCGCGTATTAGAAACGTTGGAGCATGCCGGATTTGTGACCGGCACCGCTGACGGAAATCACTATACATTGACCGCAAAAGTTCTCAGTCTGTCTTCCGGATTTGACGCCAACGACAGATTGGTGGAAATAGCTTCGCCAATCCTCGCTGATTTCCGCGAAAAGATGCCTTGGCCATCGGATTTGGCAGTCTTCGATGGCGCGGCCATGGTTATCATAGAAACCAATCGTAACCCCGGCACGTTAGCGCTCAACCGCAGTGTCGGAACCCGAATGTCGATGATTGATTCTGCGTTGGGCAGGGCATTTCTGGCTTTTTGCTCAGACGGCCTCAGAGAATCGACACTTGGATCATTGCCGGAGATAGATAATCCGGAGGCATTTACCAAAATGCTGAAAAAATTCAAAACGCAGGGTTTCTCTGAAAATGACAAAACTCTTTCTCCGCATACGCGGGGCGTCGCGGTACCCATAATTGTCGACGGTGACGTGATCGCTTGTATCAACACTATCGTTCTCACCGAAGTTATGGACATGATGCAAGTTATCGAGCGTTGTGTTGAACCGCTTAAGGAGACCGCGGAGGCTATTGTTGATTCCGTTCTGCAAGATCGCAAACAGGGTGTGGCTGACGAGGACGCGCAAGAATCAAAGGACGCAGCGGAATGAAGGCTCCACTACATGGCGTTCTTGTTGTCGATTTGACTTCGGTAATAATGGGTCCCTTTGCCTCGCAAATACTTGGCGATTTAGGGGCCGATGTCATAAAGGTGGAAAGCCCGGCAGGCGATACCAATCGGTATATAAATCCAGGCAGAAACAAAGGTATGTCCGGTACGGTGATGAATCTTCACCGCAACAAACGTAGCATCGTGCTTGATCTCAAACATCCTGATGGTAAAGCGGCGCTTTTGCGTCTTGTGAAAAAAGCCGATGTCCTCATTCATAATATCAGGCCCGGCGCCATCGAACGCTTAGGACTTAGGTGGGAAGACGTTGAAGCAATCAACCCAACACTTGTTTACTGTTCGACATGTGGTTTTTCCGGCAAAGGCCCCTACGCGGACCGTCCGGCATATGATGATCTGATCCAAGGTGCTTCGGGCATTGCTGATTTGAACGCCAAACTCACCGGAGAGCCGTCTTACTTCCCTGGTACTATATGTGACAAGGTGGTCGGCATCAGCGCCGTCTATGCGGTTGTCGCCGCATTATATCAACGGGAAAAAACTGGCCGAGGACAACGCGTTGAAGTTCCCATGTACGAAACCATGGTCGCATTTAATTTGGTCGAACATATGTGCGATAGCGTGTTCGAGCCGGCCGAAAGCGCCGTCGGTTATCAACGGGTTCTCAATCCAAATCGGCGTCCCTATAAGACAGCAGACAATAAGTATATTTGTCTGGTTCCCTATACGGATGCCAATTGGCAGGATTTCTTTGTCATATCGGGTCGCACCCAGCTTTCCAATGACGCCCGGTTCAAAAATTTAACGTCCAGAACCGAACACATCGAAGAACTCTACGGCATCATCGATCAGGCGGTTGTCGAAAAAACTGCTGACACATGGCTGGCACTCTGTGCGGATAAAAATATCCCGTGCCAACTTATGAACGAATTGCATCAAGTTAATGAAGACCCGCACCTCCTGGCGACAGATTTTTTCACCCAACGGTCTCATGCCAGTGAAGGAAATTATTGGCATGTCGCCGCGCCGATAGATTTCTCGGGTTCAACAGGGGAAGAGCCGAGAGATGCACCACGCCTTGGACAACATAGCGTGGAGGTCCTTGACGAAATTGGATATTCGGAAACAGAAATCAGTGCATTAATCGCAAGAGGAGTGTCCGTTGATGGCTCTGTTTTAGATAATTCAACCGATAGCCGGAGAAAAGTATCCAATGAATAATTTCACATTAACCAGCAATAATTTTAAAGAAGGCGATATTTTGGGCCATGAATTTGTCTTATCCAAAGATTATGGCTACGGCTGTGAAGGGGGGAACCGGTCGCCTCATTTGGCCTGGACCGACCCACCGGAAGGCACGGAAAGTTTTACGTTAACCATGTTTGATCCCGACGCTCCCACGGGCAGCGGTTTCTGGCATTGGGTGGTGGTAAATATTCCGAAAGATGTGCGCGAGCTTGACTACGAAGCCGGCAATCCGGAATGTGGAAGATTACCGACCAGCGCCATGCATACCCGATCCGATTTCAGTACACCCGGTTATGGTGGTCCCTGCTCGCCGATCGGTCATGGCAGACACCGCTACGATTTTATGCTCCATGCTGTCGGACTGGAAAAACTGCCCGTGAACGAAGATGCATCGGCAGCAGTCGTAGGCTTCCATCTAAATTTCAATTCACTGGGCAAAGCCACCTTGACCGGCTTTTTTGAGCGGTAGTTTCTGTCTATTTCACGTATCTGAACTTGTTAATATTCTTTGTAAACCCCGACTAGCCTGGGATTGGTGATCGCGGCCGCCGGCAGCTCGGTCCTGTGGCAAACGGCTTACCGGTCCGGCCAGAACGCTTTGGATCAGATCGGTAAACGTTGCCGGCATACGCTTAAAAGCTGACAAGAATATTTCATCATAAAAACATCCGCATTTAGTAATATGCGGACATAAATTTCTTGTAGGTATAAGAATCGCCATTTGTGCGTTAATATTATTCGTTGTTAAGTGTCGAATAATTGTATTTCACGGATGGTGAGTTGGCGGTCTTGTTAAAAATGACAAACAGACAAAAATTAGGCGGCGGTCGGTTCTCGTGCAAAACCGGTTCCCGTATCAAGGCATCTGTCATTGCCCTTATCATGTTGACATTGTCGACGTTTCACCATGAAACGGCGTTTGCCCAGACAGAAGAGTTGTCAGTCGCCTATTGCGTCGACTGTGTACCTTTTCACTATCAGGATGAAAACGGAAAACCGGCTGGACTCATTATTGATTACTGGCACGCGTGGTCGGAAAAAACAGGCATTAAAGTTAAATTTATACCTGCGCCATGGGACGAGACCCTGAAAATGGTCGGCAGTGGGGCCGTCGATAGCCATGCAGGGCTGTTCTTTAACAAAGAACGAGACAAGTACCTCGATTACGGCGTTGCCTTACGCAAAACCGATACGCATGTCTTTTTTCATAGGGGTCTATCGACAACGACAAATTTCAGTGAACTCGCTGCTTATCGAATCGGGGTGATCAAAGGCGATTTTGTTGAAGGGTTTTTAAAAGAGAAGGTCCCATCTGGATTTATCGTTGGTTACCCGGATTATGAATCAATCATTGAAGATTTAAAAACGGGTGTGCTCAAAGTATTTGCGGCCGATACACCCACGGGTCTGTTCCACCTCAAAAAAGCGGGGCTCTTGGCCGATTATACATTCGTCAGCAGTGGTCCGCTCTATCGAAATGATTGGTATGTGGCGTCGAAAGAAGGCAATAGCGCCACCATTAAACTGATTAACGACGGTATGGCCTTAGTCACGGAAGAGCAAAAAACAAAAATCGCCCGCCGGTGGAATGGAAATACCCGTGACGCTTCCAAAGACGACGCCCTTATTATCGCGATTGATCGCAGTTATCCGCCATTTACATTTATGAATGCGCAAGGACAGCCGGCAGGGTTGTTTGTTGATCTATGGAAAGTTTGGTCAGAAAAATCGGGGCGTAAGATTCGATTTCGCCCTTCAAATTGGTCGGAAACCCTGGAAAGTTTAAGAGCAGGCGAAGTCGATATTCATTCAGGTCTGTCCTATTCTGACGACCGCGCCGCCTGGATGGATTTTTCCCAGCAAATCTATCAAACGGCTTCACGGATATACCATCGAAACGGAGATGTTGTTCCAGCGGATTTAGGGGCATTTGGCAATCGCACCCTGGCGGTGTGGGGAGGGACATTCCAGGAAGCGGAAGTCCGGCGCCTGTATCCGAATACGAATATAAAGTCCTACCTCACGACAATGTCGATGGTGAACGCGCTGCTTCGTGGGGAGGTTGACGCATTGATCCAAGAAGACCTTGTCATGGAAACAATAATTCGCGATCTGGGCTTGCAGGGAGCAATTATAGCAAGACCGGAACGCCTGTTCGTCAGCACTATTCATGCTGGCATGGCCAAGGGCAAAAGTGATGATCTCAAAAATATCAATGCCTCGATGGAACTGATTGCCGATTTCGAAAAGGAAAACATCGAGGCTCGCTGGATTCCAAATCGAGACAATCGCTTTTTTGGTAACGGCATGACCGATGCAAAAGTTGGGTTGACGCGCCAAGAACGCGCCTGGCTCAATAACCACGCCCTGATACGTTTGGGCTCCGACCGCGCCTGGGCGCCCTATGAGTTTTTGGACAAGGATGGAGTCCTGCAAGGGGTAAGTGCCGCCTTTTTAGCTCGCGTTCAGCGCATCTTGGGGATCGCCTTTCAGCCTCCAGAATCGTTGCCCTGGAAAGACACGATGGAGCGCGCAAAAAACGGTAAAATCGATGTGCTTTCCGCGGTGGCGAAAACGCCTGAACGTCAAAAATTCTTTAAATTTACGAAGCCATACTTAATTTGGCCAAACGTAATAGCTGCTAGAACCGATGCGCATGAAATCTCGGGTCTAGAGGATTTGCTCGAGAAACGAGTCGGCGTCGTTGAAGGCTATGCCATTCAATCGACATTAAAGCACAACAATCCCAAATTAAAATTGGTGCCTCATACGGATATCGCAGAAGGTTTGAAGGCGCTTTCGGCCGGACAAATAGATGCATTTGTCGGATCCCCGATTACGATCGAACATTTTACCAATCAGCTAAATCTGACAAATATCGCCGTTGTTGCGAAAACCCCTTACAAGCTGGAACTCTCGTTTGCTGTTCGCAAGGATTGGCCCGAATTAGAAAAGGTGCTTGATAAGGCACTCGCACAGATAACGACAAGCGAACGCCGGGCTCTGGCTAAATCCGTCGGTCTTTCAGTGGATGTCACGATTACGAAACTGGAAACAACAGCGAAGGAGCTATTAACAACAAACGAAATCGCGGCCCTTACCATCATTGCCATCGCTCTGTTAATTTTCATTATGATATTCGTGTGGCTCATCCGCACTCAGCGGCGACCCTTTTTTCAAAGCCTGCGCGGTAAAAGTATTCTTTTTATTGTCGGCGTCTTTGTTCTCGTCGGCGGATCAACTTTGTGGGCGATGAGTTTTGTCGGAGACCGTATCGCTGTACAACTTGGCAATTTCGTAGCTGAACGCCATGTGCTTTGGCACAAGGAAAAAGTCCTCGGCGCCGTTCAACGTGAACTCGCGTTGTCAAAGCAAATGGCAGAGTCGGAATTATTGGTGCGTTGGGCTCGGCAGGAAGACGATCCCATCATCGCGGCTGACGCCAGAAATGAACTGCAGCATTTTCACGATAATTTTAAAGCGCGGACATTTTTCGTCGGTTTAAAAAAGTCTGGCCACTTTTTCTATTCTGATGAAAAAGTTAAAAAAGTTTTTCTCAAGGTCATCGATACTTTATCGCCGACGGATCAAGATGACATTTGGTTCTTTGCGACCATGAAAGACGCGGCACCTTACAATCTAAACGTTGATCATAATGTTCAGCTGGGCGTGACAAACCTGTGGGTCAATTACGCCATGCGTAAAAATGGCGAAACCTATGGTGTCGTTGGTACGGGCATTCACCTGACCGAATTTATCAAAGCTTTCATTGAATCTAATACCCAGGGTGTCACCGCTATCATGATCGATGGCACTGGTTCCTACCGGGCCCATACCGATGAGGAAAAAATTGCCCAAAACAAATTAGCTTCTGAAAGTGACGCAAAGTCGACTGAAAACGGAATCTGGAGTTCACTCCAAAACGACGCGGAGCATAAGCTGTTAAGGCGCCATATGGAAAAATTGAAGGACGGCGATGGCGAGGCAGCTACATTCTTTTTAAATATTGATGGAGTCCGCAGCCTCGTCGCGATCTCTTATTTGGCGCCTTTGGATTGGTATACGCTGGCTATCTTCGAACCGGACAGCATGGTCGGGTTGGAGGAAATGGGTACCCTAGCCGGCGTGCTCGGTATCGCCTTGCTGATCACTGTGTTTGTTTTCGTGTTCGGGCAAAATCTCTTAATCATCCGTCCTTTGCGCGAACTGATGCTCGGGACCAGCAAAGTTGCTGAAGGCGACTACGATGTAAAATTATCAATCACTCAACAGGATGAAGTCGGCGATTTAGCCCGAACATTTAACGGCATGGCGTCAACCATTGCCGACTATACCAGGAATTTGGAACTCAAGGTGGAGGAGCGAACCGCTGAGTTGAGCGAAAGTCAGGCCCTGTTTAAGACGGTCATCGACAATATGCCCGCCGTGGTTTTCCTGAAAAAGCCCGATGGCACTTTCCAATTGGTCAATCGGCGCTACGAAGAACTCTACGATCTCAAAACAGAGGATATCCGCGGTAAAACCTTGTACGACCTGTATCCCAAGGAGCAGGCGGATCTGTTCACGTCATTCGACCAAGAAAATCTCAACGGCGGAAAAGGTGGCGAACGCGAACAAATTCTGGAGAAAGACGGAAAGGAAATCATTCTCAACAATGTCATGTTCCCGGTGTTCGATGAAAATGGGGACATGACTTATTACGGCGGAATCGAAGTCGATATTACCGAGTTGAAAAAAGCCGAAGTCGCCCTCCGGGAAAACGAAGCGAAAATCCGGCGCATTTTTGATACGGCGAACGAAGGCATTTGGATCATCGACAAAGAAGCCATTACCGAAGAGGCAAATGACGCCATGTGCGATATGCTCGGGCGCAATCGTGAGGATGTCGTCGGCAAGCATATCTTCGAGTTCGTCAATGAAAAGAATAAACAGATTTTTCTTGATCAAATTGAACGCCGTAAGCAAGGCGAAGAAGGCGCCTACGAAATCGCACTGTCGAAACCGGATGACTCATTGATACCGTGTCTGTTTAACGCTGTACCCCGCTATGATGGTGAAGGTGAGAAAATCGGTTCCGTCGCCATGGTAACGGATATAACGGACCGCAAGGCGGCAGAACAGGCGATCAAGGTGAAGGAGGAGCAACTCCGCTTGGCCATGGACAACATGCCTGGTGGTATGTTCTTGGTTGACCGCGATCAAAATTTTGTGCTCTTCAATCGCCAGTATTCAGAACTGTTCGACTTCCCGGATGATCTCATTGCCGAAGACAGGCCGTTGATTGATATGATTCATTTTCAGGCTCAACGCGGGGACTACGGTAGCGGCCGCTTTGTCAAAATCGTCAATGAAATGATGAAAATTTTTGAAAGCGATCAGCACCACAACTATGAACGACGTCTTCAGAACGGCCGTATCTTGGAGTTAAACCTTGCGCCGACGCCGGACGGAGGCATGGTTGCCGTCGCCACCAATATCACCGAGCGCAAGGAAGCCGAACTGAAACTCAAGGATGCGTTTGACGTGATTTCAAGCAGCATCGATTACGCCTCACGGATCCAAAGGTCCGTATTGCCTGACGACTCTCTCTTTTCCGCCCTATTATCGGAACACATGGTTTTGTGGGAACCCCGGGATGTGGTTGGCGGCGACATCTATTGGTGCCGGATGTGGGGTGACGGCATACTGATCATCCTGGGAGATTGCACCGGCCACGGCGTACCAGGCGCCTTCATGACATTGATCGCCACCGGCGCGCTGGATAATGCTCTCACCGACGTAAGCAATGGCCAGGTCGCAAATCTACTTCAACGAATCCATCAACTCGTTCAAGTTACCCTTGGTCAACACGGTGTCAGCGGCGAATCCGATGACGGTATGGAACTGGGGCTGTGTTATCTAAGACCGGACATGAACGAACTGGTATTTGCCGGTGCTCGATTTGAACTTTTTATCGTCGAAAATGACGACGTATCGATTATTAAAGGCACCAAAAGCGGCATCGGGTACAGGGGTATCTCCCATACCCAGGAGTACGAGGAGCACCGGATTCGAGATTTGGATGGCAAAGCCTTTTTTATGACCTCGGACGGTCTTATCGACCAGGTTGGCGGGGAAAAGCGTCGCATGTTTGGCAAAAAAAGATTTAAGTCGCTATTGTTAGATATTCAAAACAAAACGATGGCTGAGCAAAAAGAAATCATTTATCAAGCTCTTCTCGATTATCAGGGGGATGAGCGGCGGCGCGACGATGTTTCCGTTGCCGGATTTAAAGTTTAGTCCATTGCGACCGCTAAAGGTTCAGTCCCGCCTGCCATATGCCTGGCAATGTTTGACCATTTCCCCCGTTAATGCAGACGTATCATATTCGATTCTATCCCCGCGACTATGTTGGCGGCATTCTGTTTGCCTAAATTGGGCAGTGGAGTATCATTCCGACCAGGCCGGGAATGTGTAACCCGGCTGTTGCATTAATCCGATGGAGGGGAGCTAGCCGTTGAAAACCCGGATCAGCCTCGCACTGGTGAGCGCGGCCGTCGGGATTTTGGTCCTGTGGCAGACAGCTTACTGGTCCCGCCAGATCGCCCTGGATCAGATCGGCGAGCGCAGCCGGCATACCCTCAGTCTCATTGTCGAAGCCCTGCGCGGCGATCTTGAAAAGTACCGCTCTCTCCCCAATATGCTGGTGGCCAATGAATCATTTCGAACAGTGTTGCGGGGTGAGGCAACCCAGGATGGTCTTCAGGCGGTCAACGAGGAACTGGAACGGGTAAACAATATTTCCGGCGCCCTGGACACCTATTTGATGGACGCCAAGGGATTGACCTGGGCAGCCAGCAATTGGGCTTCCGATAAAACTTTTGTCGGCAAGAATTTCAGCTATCGGCCCTATTTCCAGGCGGCGATCCAAGGCCGGCTGGGGCGGTATTTTGCGCTTGGCTCAACATCGGGTGAAAGGGGGTACTACTTTGCTTACCCGGTACGGGACGGCGTCGAAATATTGGGCGCCGTGGTCGTTAAAATTCAGGTGGATCATCACGAAAACAGGTGGCGGGCGCGGGACCAGGAAGTCATCGTCGCCGACCGCCATGGCGTTATCTTCCTCAGCAGTGTGTCCGGCTGGCGTTTTAAAACCCTCAATCCAATCGATGCCGAAACGGTTACCGGCCTTCGCGAAAGCAGGCGTTACGGCAATCATTCACTGTCGCCGCTTTCCATAAAACGTGGCGAGGCCAAATTGGGCGGCGGACAATTGATGACAATCGAAACAAAAACCGATTCACCGCGGATCCGAAAAGAGCAATTCCTGGTTCAGGAGCAAGTCATGGCCGAGGCGGATTGGCGGGTAATTCTGCTGTTGCGGACCAGTCATGTCCAACCGCAGGTGCGTCAGGCGATGATCATCGCCGCCGGTCTGCTGATCAGTATCCTGCTTGCCGTCATGGCCATCTATCAACGACGGCAGCGGCTCGCCGAACGAAATTCGCTACAGGAAAAAGCCAAGTCCCAATTGGAAGACCGGGTGCGAGAACGCACTAATGAATTAACCGAAGCCAATATCGAACTCCAGAAAGAGATTTCCGAACGCAAGCGGACGGAGAGCGAACTGCAGGAAACCCAGGCGACGCTGGTGCAGGCCACCAAACTGGCGGCGCTGGGCCAGATGTCGGCGGGGCTGAGCCATGAACTGAACCAGCCTCTGGCCGCGATCCGGTCCTACGCTGACAACGCCCGAGAATTCCTTGATCGTGACCGCCAAGACACCACCAAAAAGAATTTGCTGGGAATATCGGAGCTAACCGACCGGATGGCCCGAATTATCAAGAATTTGAGAACCTATGCCCGTGAGGAAACCATCGAATTGCGGCCGACATCGCTGGAGTCGGCGTTGGATGAAAGTCTGACCCTGATGGGGCAGCGCATCAGAAGCGAAGGCGCCCAGGTCATAAAAAATTTTCAAGGAGATGATATCAGTGTTCTCGGTGGTGATGTCCGTCTCCAGCAAATATTCGTGAATCTGCTAACCAATGCCCTGGACGCCATGCGGGACAGTCCGACCAAGGAAATAGATATCGACGTTTCCTCGTCGGGAGAGGATGTGATCGTTGAAATCCGCGATACCGGCCCTGGTATCGGGGACGATCAGATCGTGAATGTATTTGATCCCTTCTATTCGACCAAGGAGGTTGGGCAGGGAATGGGTCTCGGCCTGTCCATTACGTTCGGACTGGTAAATCAGTTCGGCGGCACCATCAATGCCGGCAACGTATCCGATGGCGGCGCCGTGTTCACCCTTGTCCTTAAACGGGCCGACGTCGCCAAGGAGGCCATCGCGTGAAAAGCCAGGTCGTATTGATCGATGACGAAGAACATCTAAGAACGGCCTGCACCCAGGCATTGGAGCTGGCGGATATCGAGGTGGTCAGTTTCGATTGCGCGGACGGGGCGTTGGATACCGTCGGGCGGTCCTGGCCGGGTGTGGTCGTTACCGACATCAAAATGCCCGGCGATAGTGGCCTGGATGTTATGGCGCAGGCTTTGGCTCACGACCCCGAACTACCTGTCATCCTGATCACCGGTCATGGTGATGTCCCCATGGCAGTGGCGGCAATGCGGGACGGCGCTTACGATTTTATCGAGAAACCCTTCGCCTCTGAGGTGCTGGTGGATGCAGTACACAGAGCCTTGGAGAAGCGTCATCTGGTCCTGGAAAACCGGGCGTTACGGTCGGCTCTGGGAGAGGCGTCGGAACTGGAACAGAGTTTGATCGGACAAACCAAACAGATGGTCCGGTTGCGGGACGAAATTACCAACTATGCGGCAACCGACGCCGATGTGCTTATTCTCGGCGAAACCGGCGTGGGAAAAGAGCTGGTGGCGCGAAGTTTGTGCGACCATAGTCAGCGCAAGAACGGGCGGTTTGTTGCTATAAATTGCGGCGCCTTGCCGGAATCGATGATCGAAAGCGAATTGTTCGGTCATGAGGCGGGTGCCTTCACGGGCGCCACCAAACTGAGGGTGGGCAGAATAGAGCATGCCGACGGCGGCACTGTCTTTCTCGACGAGATCGAGAGTATGCCGATGGATTTGCAGATCAAGCTGCTCCGGGTCCTCCAGGAACGGACAATTGTCCGCCTGGGGAGCAATGAGGAAATCGCCGTCGATGTGCGCATCATTGCGGCTACCAAAGAAAATCTGCGGGCTTTGGCCGATGGCGGCAGATTCCGGGAAGACCTCTTCTACCGCCTTGATGTACTGACCCTGACCATACCGCCCCTCCGGGACAGGCGCGACGATATACCCTTATTGTTTCAGCAATTCGTCACCCAGGCCTGTGACCGTTACAAGCGCGATCCCATTGACGTACCGGCCCACAAGATATCGGAACTGATGGCTCACGACTGGCCGGGAAATGTGCGGGAACTTCAAAACGCGGGGCTGCGCTACGCATTGGGGGCTGATGGCGCGGTGGCGACTGAAGACGGCGACGCTTCACCCAATCTAGCCATTCAAATGGAAGCCGTGGAAAAGAAATTGATCGAAACCGCGCTGGCGAAAAACGGCAATAGTCTGAAACACACTTACGTGGCCTTGGGTGTGTCACGTAAAACCCTTTACGATAAAATGCAAAAATACGGTTTGTCGGTCGATAAAAATAAATAGCCGGTTAGGTAAGGGCGGCTACACACGAAATTACGGGTTTGTGTAAATTTCTACCCAATGGGTCACGGACGGGACCGTAGCCGGAATATTCACCGAGATGAAAAACGTTGCCGATTCAAACGATTACATGTGTATTGCTTTGGCTCGAGCGGCCCTCACGTGGGTTGGCACAGGGGTTGCTAAATAGGGTGTTGAAACAACGGGGGCAGTTTGCTCCTGGCCTTTTTTTAACACCTACTGGGAGATGACCCAATGTACAAAGCTATTGCCGCCGCCACTGTCGGCGCCGCTCTAATCGTTTCCGCCGCCCCCGCATTTGCGAAATGCGATTCCGGCGAAATCAAAATCAAATTCAGCCATGTGACCAATACCGACAAACACCCCAAAGGCATCGCCGCGACGCTTCTCGAGAAACGCGTGAACGCCGAAATGAACGGTAAAGCCTGCATGGAAGTTTTTCCTAATTCCACCCTCTATAACGACAACAAGGTTCTTGAAGCAATGCTGAACGGCGACGTTCAAATGGCCGCGCCGTCCTTGTCCAAGTTCGAAAAATTCACCAAGAAATTCCGCATCTTCGATTTGCCCTTTATGTTTAAGGACATCAGTGCCGTCGACCGATTCCAGAACTCGAAGGCCGGTGAAAAGCTGAAAAACGCCATGAACCGCAAAGGCCTCAAGGGGCTGGCTTTCTGGCACAACGGTATGAAACAGATGTCGGCCAACCGTCCGCTGATGAGCCCGGCCGATGCCAAGGGTCTCAAATTCCGGGTCCAGAATTCTGACGTTCTGGTGGCCCAATTCCGTCAACTGGGCGCCAACCCGCAGAAAATGTCCTTCAAGGAAGTTTACGGCGGATTGCAGACCAAAGTTATCGACGGTCAGGAAAATACCTGGTCCAACATCTACGGCAAAAAATTCTTTGAAGTGCAAAACGGCGTGACCGAAACCAACCACGGCATTATCGATTATTTGGTTGTTACCTCGACCGAGTGGTGGAAAGGCCTGCCCAAAGACGTGCGGTCTCAGCTTGCCGGTATCATCAAGGGTGTAACGACGGCTCGGAACAAAGAGTCCTATAAAGTCAACCAGGACAACAAAAATAAAATCATCGCGTCGGGTGGCAAAGTCCGTACGCTCAATGATGCGCAACGTAACGCCTGGGTTGGCGCTCTTAAGCCGGTTTGGAATAAATTCGAGGGCGATATCGGCGCCGAATTGATTTCAGCCGCTCAAGCCGCTAATACTGGCAGCTAATAAAGAAACCTGTTGATCGCCGGAACGTTCTGCAAAAAATTCGCCGGACGTTCCGGCAACAGGAATAAAAAAATATTCACATAGGGATGGCAAAACGGGGGAGGCTCACATCTCCAGCAAGCAGCAAAGTTCGATCGGTCGCGTTGTCGATAATATTGAAGAGACGCTGATCGCGGTCATATTGGGATTGATGACGGTGATTACTTTCGCCAACGTCGTCGTCCGTTATGTATTCAACGACAATTTGCTTTGGGCGCTTGAGGCCACTGTTTTCCTATTCGCCTGGCTGGTGCTGATCGGTGTTTCTTATTGCGTAAAGAAAAACCTCCATTTGGGTGTGGACGTGGCCATTCAAATGCTGTCAAAGCCAAAGCGCCGGATAATGGCGATCATTGCCGTTGCCGCCTGTATCGCGTTTAGTCTGCTCCTTCTGATCGGCAGCTGGGATTATTGGTATCCCTTTGCCACCAAGCGGGCCTTTTTGGAAACCGAAGATATTCCCATACCAGATTTCCTCCAGTTCCTGGCCCATTGGTTGAACGAGGGGGAGAAGTACGAAAAGCTCCCGCGGTTTATACCCTATTTCGCCCTGCCCCTGGGCATGACATTGCTGACCTTCCGGTTTCTCCAATCGGCGTGGCGCATTCTTAAAGGCGAAACCGATTTGATCATTGCCAGCCATGAAGTCGAAGATCTCGAAGATACCATGGCGTCACATCCGAGCGGTGAGGGCTAAACCATGGAAGTCATTGTCCTCTTTGCCCTCGTCATCGCGCTGCTGTTTGTTGGAGTTCCCATTGCCGTATCGCTTGGTCTTTCAAGTATACTTTTCCTGCTGGCCTATTCCGACGGCTCTTTGGCCTCGGTGGCGCAAACGTTGTTTTCCGCGTTTCAGGGTCACTTCACGCTGCTCGCCATTCCGTTTTTCATCTTGGCATCGACCTTTATGTCCACCGGCGGCGTGGCCCGGAGAATCATTCGCTTCGCCATTTCCGTGGTCGGCCATGCCAGGGGCGGCCTCGCCATCGCGTCGGTCTTCGCCTGCATGATGTTCGCCGCGCTTTCCGGATCGTCGCCGGCTACCGTGGTCGCCATCGGTAGCATCGTTATCGCCGGCATGCGGGAAGTCGGGTACGACAAGGAATTCGCCGCCGGTGTGATCTGTAACGCCGGTACGCTGGGTATCCTCATTCCGCCCTCCATCGTTATGGTGGTATATGCGGCCGCCACCGATGTTTCGGTGGGACGCATGTTCCTGGGCGGTGTGATCCCGGGCCTGGTTGCCGGTCTGATGCTGATGATCGGTATTTACATTGCGGCGCGATGGAAGAACATGCCGTCCCAGCCCTGGGCCGGATGGCGGGAAATTTACGAATCCGCCCGGGACGCCATATGGGGTCTCATGCTGATCGTTATTATTCTCGGCGGCATCTATGGTGGCATATTCACACCGACCGAAGCCGCCGCGGTTGCCGCCGTCTACGCCTTTTTGATCTCGAATTTCGTTTACCGGGATATGGGCCCGTTCAGCGCCGACGGCGCGACGCGGGGACCGGTTGTGTGGCGCGCAGTTTCGGTTCTGTGGCATCCCGACACCAAACAATCCCTGTTCGAAGCCGGCAAGCTCACCATCACGCTGATGTTCATTATCGCCAATGCTTTGATCCTGAAACATGTGCTGACCGAGGAACGGATTCCGCAAATGATTACGGAAGTCATGCTGGGCGCCGGTTTTGGTCCCATCATGTTCCTCATTGTCGTCAATATTATCTTGTTGATCGGCGGACAGTTCATGGAACCGTCGGGACTATTGGTGATTGTCGCGCCCTTGGTATTCCCCATCGCCATTCAATTGGGCATTGATCCCATCCATCTGGGCATCATCATGGTGGTGAATATGGAAATTGGTATGATTACACCGCCGGTCGGATTGAACTTGTTCGTGACGGCTGGGGTGGCTCAGATGTCGGTCATGCGGGTGGTTAAAGCGGCCTTGCCGTTCGTGGCCATTATGTTCGTGTTCCTGATCCTGGTCACTTATGTGCCGGTTCTGTCCACCTGGCTGCCGATCCAGCTTATGGGGCCCGAGATTATCACCAAATAGCCTTGGATAATTTCTAAGGCTAAGACTGGAAAAATTCGAGCTGCCAATTCATTTCGTCGGCGCTCAAGGCGAATTTGCCCGCCGACGGCTTGATTTGATCGCGTGGTTGAATGCGGCCGAGCCGTTGTTGTATTTCGACGGCATCTTCCGGCGATAATTCCGCCTTCCAGCACAAGGACACGATACCCTTGGCGCTGCTCGTATCGATAATTTTGTCCACGGTTTTTGTGCTGACGCTGGAGAGCAGCGCCAATGCGGCGGAGACAAAGGCGTTTCTGCCGCCTGTCAGCGCTTCAAAGACTGTGTCGCGGTCCAGCTTGCCGTCCTGATAAAGATAGCGGGCTTCGTCCTCGGGCGATTCCCCTTCCGCCACCGCTTCATCTTCAGCCGCCGCATCGAGCCGCCAGGCCACTTCGTCGCGAATGGTTTTAGCCGTTTTTTCATCCAAATCGCTACGCTTTAACAAGACTTCGATCAGATTGTCGGCGACAAAGTCAGCCAGTCGCAGGGCGACCGTTTTTGGCAGTTTCGGGCGCATGACCAGTGGATTGTGCCAAATATCGACAAACCGGGCTTTTTCGCAAATTTTCTCCAGCAACGGGTCCTTGATGGTTATCGAATCATTTTTCAGCAGTTCGACAACTGATTGTTCGTCATCGGCGGCGAACAATGCCTCCATAACGTCGTCGGGTAAGGTGTTGCGTCTGGCAATTGCGCTCAATGCGCCAAAGGCAGGACCATGATCGATGATTTCCAACAGATCCTGATCCGTCAGCACCGGTGAATTTTCCAAAACCGGGGCGCAGACCACCAACTCGACGTCTTTTGCCAGGCGCCGGATGACGGCGGGTGGCGCGTCGGCGACATCTTTCAATGCCTCGGACAGAATAGCGCGCACTTTTGTCGCTTGATCGCGGGCAAGGATTTCCAGAGATTCATAAGTCAGCTGTCTTATTTTGTCGACTTCGTTTTCGCTTAGACCCGGTGCCAGGGTGGCAATTTTCGACGCCAGTTGGCTGCGGACTTGTTCGTCGTCGTCATTGGTTAAAATGATGTCAGCTTGGCGCGGCGTTGCTTTGTTGGCGGCGACATCGCCTCGTACCTTGGGAGAAGGGTCCTCGGCCAGGTAATACAGGATTTCGGGCTGTGCATTCTTGTGCTGCGCTAAATCCCGGCGCACCTTGATGTCGTCGCTGCTGGCGAGTTCCTTAGCCTCTTCGTATTCTAAAATTTCGCCGGCCCTGAATTTTTTTAGTAGATCCTTGAACATGGTCCCTGTGGCTTTTTTCTTGGTATCTTGAATTCGCAAAAATGAGACCAATTCTGTGATTTTCGTCTTTGAAAAGTCAAGAGTTGTTAAATGCTTAGGACTATGAACAGGGACGTGTTAAAAAAAGGGTTCATAATCCAAAATCAGTTTTGAACGAGTAGGTGACCATCCATGATTTATATTTTGGCCATTGTTCTTCCCCCCATTGCACTGTTTGTTGCAGGAAAACCGATCCAAGGCATCATCAATGCGATCCTTTTTATTTTATCGATTGTACTGTTTGTATTTACCTTGGGGTTTGGCAGCTTTTTAAGCTTTCCATTGTGGGTCGTTTCGGTGGTTCATGCCCTTTTCGTCGTGCACGGTTATCGAACCGATCAAAAAATTACCAAAATTGCCAAGGAAGTCGCCGGACATGCGCCAAGCGACATCGGATAAAATGATTTTGCCTTGATGTTATTACTTAATGGCCACCGTATTTACCCTAGGAGGTAAAATAAAGATACATTAATTTCAATAAGTTACACATTCCGTTGAGATGACGGGATTGTGACCAAAGAACGATTTCGAGACTCGGTAAGATTTTGTAAATTATTTAGGCGCTAGAAATTAGTTTGAGGGATTAAATCTAGCGTTCAAATACTTTAAGGAGCCAGATCTGTGGCTGGTACTGAGGAAGTCAAGCGCCGAAGGGAACAGGAGCGCCGCCGCCAGGAAAACTTGGAACAATTGGACCAGGAAGCCGAAGGCCGCGAAAAACGTATTCAAATGCGCAAGAAGCAGCGTGAAATGGCTGACGCGAAGCGCCGCCTCGCCAAACGAAAACGGATGTTTAAAGTCGCCGGCGTATGGGTCGGCTTGATATTTGTCGGCTTTATAGCCACGGCTTGGTTCTCCGCCGATTTTGTCAGATGGCTGCACAGCTTTATCAATTAAATTGTCTCCCACCCTAAAATGTAAATTTCCCCTTTTTTAACAAATTCCCGATACCCATATATTAACAAGTAAAACCAACCATATTCTTTAGTGGTCTTGAAATGAGGGACATCTCTTTTATTGGGGATGTTGGTAAAATATGACGGCCGTTGCTTTCACCGGCGGCGAAAATTTTGTCAGCCGGCTGGTTTATTCATTATTCCGTCCGATTTTATTTGTTTTCCGACTGCTTTTTCGCCGGAAAAAAGCCGAGCCCCTGCGCAAGTTTATAACGCCGTCAAAATCAACCTCGGATACGTTAGATGTTGCCGACGAGCATGACCCCAATTCTGAGTTGTGGTCTGAAGCGCGTCTGGAAGTTTGCGAAAGACTTTGGGGAGAGGGCTGCCTGACGCCGTTTACAGCCGAATTCGTCATTAGTGCCCTGCGTCTTATTGAAGTTGATGAAAGTAAAAGCCTGCTCCAACTGGGCTCTGCGTTGGGTGGTACCGCCCGTGCCGTGGTCAATGAAATTGGTGTATGGATCAGCGGCTATGAGGAAGATGAGGAAATAGTCGAAATTGCTAAATTGCGGTCGAAAATGGCGGGCATGTCGAAAAAGGCGGCGATTTCCAAATACGAACCGGCCAAACCGAAATTCAAACAGAACAGTTATAATGTTGCGCTCGCTTACGAATGTCTGACCCATATCGAAGACAAAGAGGAACTTTTTAAAGCGATTCACAAGTCCTTGCGGAGCAACGGCCACTTTATTATGACGGACTATGTGCTGCCGAATTCGGAACCACCCAACGAAGCCGTTACGCGCTGGTTCAAGCAAGAAAGTATGAATCCCAAACTTTGGACCTCCCGACGGATTTACGATACCCTCAATGAACTGTCGTTCGATGTCCGGGTTGCTGAAGATTATACCAAGACTTATCGAAATTTGGTGTTTACCGGATGGCTGAATCTGTTGTCTCAATTGACCAAAAAGGAACTGACACCCGATTTTGCCACGGCCTTGATCAAGGAATGTGAATACTGGATTTACCGCATTAGCGCCCTGGACAGCGGCGGATTGAAGGTCTACCGCTATCACGCCATCAAAGAAGATTAGTCTGACCGAAACTTATACTTCTGCCCTTTGCGACAGTGCGGTTTTTCTCACAATTTCATCGTGTCATTTCCCACAATGGCGTTGACAGATGCTGTTTAGCCCCTTATTTTCCCGCCACTCACGCCGCCAATCCGGGCGGCGAATGGTTTTTTGAGGACAGGAAAATGAAAGTCCGGAATTCGCTTAAGTCCGCGAAACGCAGAGATAAAAATTGCCGGGTCGTCCGTCGCCGGGGCCGTCTCTATGTGATCAATAAGCGGAACCCCCGCTTTAAGGCTCGTCAGGGCTAATACCTATCTCATATTATGCCTTCCGCCAGGGAGGCATCGTTTAAGACATATTTTTCAACCGCGCTGCATCTCTTTATGGCGCGGTTTTGCTTTTGCTATTTATAAAGCTTTATTAATGTGTCCCTTTCCGAACGAAGATTGCTTACAATTAATCTGACAAAGGGGATGCTATATGAAAATGCCGGAACCAGATGCCGGTATTGTTGCCCGCCGGAAAGAAATCATCGCCGCGCTCCGCAGGATCGTTCCGCCGGGACCGTTTGGCGGTGGCGTCATCGACGACCATGATTCGCTCAAAGCCTATGAGTGCGACGGACTTTCCGCCTATCGTCAAATTCCCCTGGTGGTCGTTCTGCCGGAGACCACGGATCAGGTATCGCGCATCCTGAAATACTGCAATGATGAAGGGGTCAAAGTGGTGGCCAGGGGCGCCGGGACGTCGCTGTCCGGCGGCGCGCTTCCCTTGGCCGATGCGGTCATGGTCGGACTTGGCAAGTTCAACCGAATCCTCGATATCGATTACGACAACAGATGCGTGGTGACCCAGCCGGGCGTAACCAACCTTTCCATCAGCGATGCCGTCCACAATCACAATTTCTATTATGCGCCGGACCCGTCCAGCCAGATCGCCTGTTCCATCGGCGGCAATATTGCCGAAAACTCGGGCGGCGTACATTGTCTCAAATACGGACTGACGACCAATAATGTATTGGGCGTTGAAATGGTCCTGATCAACGGCGAGGTGGTGCGAATAGGCGGCAAACATCTGGATTCGGACGGCTATGATTTGCTGGGCGTGATTACGGGTTCGGAAGGATTACTGGGTATCATCACCGAAGTCACGGTCAGGATATTAAGAAAGCCTCCCTCGGCGCGGGCCATGCTGATCGGTTTTGACCGGATTGAGGCGGCCGGCGATTGCGTGGCGGATATTATCGGCGCCGGCATCATTCCCGGCGGTATGGAGATGATGGACAAGCCGGCCATTCACGCCACCGAGGAATTTGTCCACGCCGGATACCCCATGGATGCCGAAGCCCTTTTGATCGTCGAATTGGATGGGCCCGAGGAAGAAGTCGATTACTTGATCGAACGGGTGCAGGACATCGCGAAAAAATGCGGCGCCGATTATTTTAAGGTTAGCCAAAGCGAATCCGAGCGGGAAAAATTCTGGGCGGGCCGGAAAGCGGCATTTCCCGCGGTCGGCAGGATATCGCCTGACTATTACTGTATGGACGGCACCATACCCCGTGCCCGCCTGCCGGAGGTTTTACGTCGCACATCGGAGATGTCGGAGCGTTACGGCCTTAGGGTCGCCAATGTCTTTCACGCCGGTGACGGCAATCTGCATCCCTTGATTCTTTACGACGCCAACATTCCCGGCGAGTTGGAAAAGGTCGAGGAGTTCGGCGCTGAAATTCTCAAACTCTGTGTCGAGGTGGGAGGCGTGTTGACCGGCGAACACGGCGTTGGGGTGGAAAAGAGAGATCTCATGGGCGAGATGTTCACCGAAGTGGATTTGAAGCAGCAGCAGCGGGTCAAATGCGCCTTCGATCCCGATTCGCTGCTCAATCCCGGCAAGGTTTTTCCAACCCTGCATCGATGTGCGGAACTGGGCCGTATTCACGTCCACAACGGACAAACCCGTTTCCCCGATATTCCGAGATTTTAATTCATGCCGGAAAAAGTTTCTCCTCAAACGCCCGATGAACTCCTATCCATCGTTCAGGAGGCTGTTGCCGATGAAATACCGATGGAGGTAGCCGGCGCCGGATCGAAGCGGGGTTGGGGGCGGCCGGTGGATTGCGACTGGCAGCTGGACCTATCCGGATTAACAGGAGTCAGTCTCTACGAACCCGAGGAACTGGTTCTCAGCGCCGCCGCCGCGACACCCATCGAGGAAATCAACCGGTTGCTCGACGAAAAGAACCAGCAACTGGCGTTCGAGCCCGCTGACTTTGCCGGACTTTATGGAGACGGAAGTGGTGCCGGAACGCTGGGCGGCGTGATTGCCGCAAATCTTTCCGGGCCCAGGCGCGTTCATGCCGGCGCCGCCCGCGATCACGTGTTGGGGTTTGAAGCCGTGAGCGGCCGGGGAGAGATGTTCAAATCGGGCGGACGCGTGGTCAAAAACGTGACCGGTTTCGATCTTTCCAAACTGATGGCGGGTTCCTTCGGCACCTTGGCGGTGATGACAACCATAACCGTAAAAGTCCTGCCCAAGCCGGATAAAACGCGAACCGTTTTGGTATTTGGCCTGACCGTCGAGCAAGCCGTTTCAGCCCTGGCCAAGGCGCTGCAAAGCCCCTACGAAGTCAACGGCGCTGCCCACTTGCCGGATTCTTCATCGGCCAAATCATCGGTCTCGTATATCGCGGATGCCGGTGGCGCGGTGACCTGCGTCAGGATAGAGGGTCCGGGCCCGTCGGTGGAGGCCCGCTGCCGGGCGCTCCGGGATGAACTTGCTGAATTCGGTGAAACCGAAGAACTGCATGGCCGCAACTCGGCTCTGTTGTGGCGGGAGATAAGGGACGTCGCGCCTTTTTTCGATGGCGGAGATCACTGTATCTGGCGGTTGTCGGTGCCGCCCGCTTCCGGCGCCGTTACCGTCGCCAAATTGTTCGCTGTGGGTGACGGGGCGGATGACGGGGACGTCTACTTTGATTGGAGTGGCGGACTGATCTGGTTTGCCCAAGACAAAGTAACCGACGAAAGCGCCGCGAAATTCAGGACAATCGTTGACGAAACGGGCGGGCACGCGACGCTTATGCGGGCGCCATCCGATACCAGAAATTCCATACCCGTATTTCATCCCCAGACCGACCACGTTGCCGGTCTGACCATGCGTTTGAAGGAAAATTTCGATCCCAAGGGCGTTCTCAATCCTGGCCGCATGTATGAGGGGGTGTAGATGAAAACAACCTTCACGCCCGATCAACTGGCCAATCCGCTGATCAAGGATATGGAGGAAAATCTGCGTAAATGCGTCCATTGCGGATTTTGCCTGTCGGCTTGCCCGACTTATTCGATCCTGGGTGACGAAAGGGACAGTCCCAGAGGCCGCATTTATCTGATCAAGGATATGCTGGAAACAGCCGGTTCACCCAATCCGGCCATTATCACCCATATCGACAAATGTCTGTCCTGCCTCGCCTGCATGTCCGCCTGTCCATCCGGCGTGCACTATCAGCACTATGTCGACCAGGCCCGCGCTCATATCGAAAAAGTCTATCAGCGGCCCCTCTTTGAGAGGTTCATCAGATGGTTCCTGGCTACCGTGCTGCCCTATCCCGGCCGATTCCGTCTGGCGGTCGGCTTATCCGGGCTGGCTCGGCCATTTCAGACGCTGCTGGGCCGCCGGCTCGGCGGTATGATCGATTTGGCGCCGGCAAAAATCACGCAGCCACAGATGCCGGGCGGGCCCATGGTTCACCAAGCGAAAGGCGCCGTGAAAATGCGCGTCGCTCTGCTTACCGGGTGCGCCCAAACGGTCCTGCGGCCCTCCATCAACGAAGCGACCGTTCGCTTGCTCACCCGTTTGGGTGTCGAAGTCGTCGTGCCCAAGGGAAGCGGTTGTTGCGGAGCTTTGGTGCATCATCTGGGAAAGGATGACGATGCCGTGAAATTTGCCCGCGCCAACATCATTGCCTGGACGCGCGAAATCGAGGGCAGCGGTCTGGACGCCATCGTGATCAACGCGTCGGGCTGTGGGACGGAAGTCAAGGATTACGGTTTCATGTTCCGTCACAACGAAGAATGGCGGGAAAAAGCAGCGGCGGTTTCGGCCCTAACAAGGGATGTTAGCGAGGTGATTGCAGACTTGGGCGTGCCCGGTGAAGCAGCGGCCGGCCTCCCGGCGGTTGTCTACCATGACGCCTGTTCCCTTCTTCACGGTCAGGGGATTACGGAACAGCCGCGGCAATTGCTGGCGCAGATCGGGTTTGAGGTTCAAGAAATTCCCGGTAAACATTATTGTTGCGGTTCCGCCGGCAGCTACAATTTGTTACAACCCGATATCGCCGATCGCCTGAAGGATTGGCGATTGGCGGACATTTCCAAAATCGAAGCCTCGGTAATCGCTACCGGAAATATCGGTTGCCTGACCCAACTGGCCACCGATGCGCCGTTGCCGGTCGTTCATACCGTGGAACTGCTTGATTGGGCGACGGGCGGACCCCGGCCTTATTAAATTATTTTAGCCAAGTAGTAACAATCGCTTGAACGAAGGTGGATTCATCTTCGAAATGCCCTTACTTGTTAAATATGCGCAGTTTACTGGCTGTATTAATGCTGATTGCCGGGTTAGCCCCAATCCATGAGGTGAAGGCCAACCAGGACGATTTGCGGCTTGAACCCCTGTTCTCCCAATTGCGCGCCGTCAAGAATCCATCAGAAGCCAAAATTCTCGAAGGAGCGATCTGGCGCATCTGGATTGAATCCTCCAATGAGGAAGTCTCTCAAATATTGGCGCGTGGTATCCGATTTATGAATGTTGGCGATTTGAGGCCGGCATTGGCGGCGTTCAGTAAAGTCACCCGATTGGCGCCCGACTTCGCCGAAGGTTGGAACAAGCGGGCGACAATTTACTTTTTGCTCAAGGATTATTCGGCCTCGGTCGTTGATATCGCCCGGACCCTGAGGCTGGAGCCCCGTCATTTCGGCGCCCTTTCCGGGTTGGGGTTGATTAATGCGGCCATGGGGCGGGACAAGGCCGCCATCAAGGCTTTCTCCAAGGCGCTCGCCATCAACCCGCACATGCCGGGCGCCCGAATTCATATGGAAGAACTAATGAGACGGCTGAGGGGAGAGGAGACCTAAAGTCCCATCATGCCGAATACCCCAGGGGCCTTGGGTATGGGGGAGGCCATCATCATCATATTTTCGACCAGACCCTGATTGGCGTTGGAGATCATGTTGATGTTGTTGATCGCCAAGGTCATTTTGAGGTTCGCCGCGCGGGTCTTGGCGGCACTCTCGGTAATCTGCTCGTTAACGATATTGGCCGAATCCTCTTCCGCATTGGCGATCTTTTTCTTGATCAGATCGAAATTGCCTTCGAGCAGCGTTGTTTTGGCGGTGATAAGGCTCGCCGTGCTGTCGAAATACTCGATCGCCGCTTCGATGTCGTCGATGGCTTCCTGCACCGACGTGTCATCGGCGAAATCGTTATAATATTCCGCATTTAGCAGTCCCAAACCGCCCCGCTGAACGGTGCCGGTAATGGTGTCGGTGCCGTTGGTCAAGGTCACGCTTTCGTCCGATGAATCGTAGCTGGAAACCGTCATATTGTCGGCGGATATTTCGACACCGGTCGTTTCACCCGAGCCGTCGGAGCTATATTCGCGATAAACATTGTCGCCTTCGTGAAACTGCCAGTAATCGCCATCGGCGTCCTGAATCTGGAAACGGGTTCCCAGATAGCCGCCTTCGATTTCGGTATAGGCGCCGCCATCGGTGATTTTGGCGCTGATGGTATCGGTTTCCCAATCGGGTCCCAGCGTGTTGCCGATCAGATTGACGTTTTTGTAATCGATAATCTGATTGGCACCATCCACTTTCGAATTAATTTTATCCAAATACTCATTGAAATCGGCTGCGGCGGTAGCCCGTGCCGCATCGTCGGTGGAGCCCAGCAGCAATTCCAAATCCGTTTTCATATCATCGAGATATTTTTCCACAAACCCGGCGGCGCTTTTGGCCTTGGTCGTGACGGCGATGTTATTGGCGACTTTTTCCTTGAAGGCCGAGAGTTTTACGACTTCGCGGCGCGCCCGGTGATACCTGCGGTCGGAAAAATCGACCGCCTGGTCGGGACGCTCTTCCTGCATACGTTCGACCAGCCGCTCAGAAATGGTGACGAGCGAATCCATTCCCGAAAAATGGTTGGTGTTCAAACGAATGTTTATGATGTCGTTGATACTTGCGACCATTCTAGTCCTCAATTGCAGACCCAAGGGTGGCCCGCGTCATCTATCATCTTTTACGATCCGATATTCTATCGGCTTAAAGTTACCGTCCCGTAAACGGCACAGTATTTATATGGACATTATTGTAACAAATTCCATGACTGATTGCACTTGAATTCCGTAAACTCCAAGATTCTTTGGGGTGATGCCTTATATCTTGTTGATTTATTTGAAATATACCGCTCAACTACGTCACTACAAAACGGCGAATATTTGTGTGAAAGGGCAGGGAGATGACAAGCAATCACGTCGCTTTGATCGTCGGCGCCGGATCGGGCCTCAGCGCGTCTTTGGCCCGCCGATTTGCCGCCGAAGGGATGAATATAGCCCTGGCGGCCCGCAGTATCGACAAGCTGACCGGGCTGACGGATAACGTGGGCGGGAAAGCCTATCAATGCGATGCCGCCGACCCCGATCAGGTGGCCGGACTTTTTTCCTCGGTGACGGAGGATTTGGGCGCGCCGGAACTGGTGGTCTATAACGCCAGCCGCCGGGTGCGGGGGCCAATCACCGAAATCGATCCGTCGGAAGTTAAAACCGCCTTGATGACCACGGTCTACGGCGGATTCCTGGTGGGTCAACAGGCCGCTAAGTTGATGGTGCCGGCGGGAAGCGGCACCATCCTCTTTACCGGCGCTTCAGCCGGTGTGAAGGGTTTCGCCAACTCCGCCACCTTTGCCATGGGTAAGTTCGGGCTCCGGGGTTTGGCTCAGAGCATGGCCAGGGAACTGCATCCGCAGAACATCCATGTCGCCCACGTGGTGATCGACGGTGGCATACTCAATCCGGAAACGGGAAGGGGACCGGTCAGGGCCGCTGACCAGTCGGGTGACGACATTTGGCTTCTTCCCGACGAGATTGCCGAGACCTATTTCCATCTCCACCAGCAGCACCGTAGCGCCTGGGCCTGGGAGATTGAACTGCGGCCCTGGGTGGAAAAATTTTGAGCGTTGAAAAATTCTAAGTGTGGAATTTGACAATCAAATGACTGATGGTTTGATAAGGACATTAAATGGGTAGGCTGGCCGAAAGCAGACTATTCGGCCGGTTGATGGAAAAGAACCCGGTCACTCAAGGTCTCTCGAAAAAATTGATCGGCGGCGACAATCTCGAATCTGCCATGCCCATGCTGACGGCGCTCCGCCGCCAGGGATTTGCCACGTCTCTCCATTATCTGGGCGAGAATGAGAAAAAAGCCGATCTGGTAACGGAAAACGTGCGCGAGATCATGGAAGCCATTCATGCACTGGCTGATGGCAACTTCGATATTTATCTCTCTTTAACGGCGTCGCAAATTGGTTACGTCATTTCCGATGAAACCGGCGAGCGCAACGCCTTCCGCATCGGTGAACGGCTGAGGGAATTAGCCAGTTCTCGGTTTGAACTGGAAACCTCCCAAGGGGACCGGAATTTTCTAATGTTCGATATGGGGGCTTACGACTATGTGGAAAAGACTCTTATGTTGCGGGGACGATTGTCGCGGCAGGGTGTGCCCACCGCCGTCACCATCCAAGCCAATTTGCACCGTAGCGAAGAGGATGTCCGGGCCCTGATCGCCGATCGGGCGACCATCCGGCTGGTCAAGGGCTGCTATAGCGGTCAGGAGGAATTTTACCTCACCGATAAAACCGATATTGAACAAAATTATCTACGGCTAGCCAGCATTATGCTGTCCGACGACGCCTATGTGGAAGGTGTCCTGCCCATATTTGCCACCCAGGACCCCGGACTTTTCGAAGAACTCATTCCGATGTTGCAGCCCTGCGGCTGGCAGCCCGGCAGTTATGAATTCGAAATGTATTACGGCATCCGGCCCAAGCTTCAAAAGAAACTGAAAGACGAAGGCCACAAGGTACGGATTTATATGCCCTTCGGCCGGGAATGGTGGGCCTACGCCGCCCGCCGCGTCAGCGAACATCCCAGCCTGATGAAATCAGCCATCGGCGCCAAGGCGAAGACCAAGGAAAGGGATGACGGATAAATTAACTTCCGTTCAAAAATACCACTGCCAAAATCACGAGAACGCCATTTGCAACATTTCCCTTGTTTATCACAGATATTAAGCTAATATAATTAGCTAACAATGTTAGTATAATGTCCAGGGAGGTAAAAGTTATGACCACACCACCGAAACCGACGGTAACCGTAGAAGCCGAACCGTTCATTCCTTATGTAACGCATGAAGATTTTGATCCCAGCATCAAGCCGATTTTGGATCCTTATATGGAGCGCATGGGGTTCCTCCCCAATGCTTTAAAACTGTATGCCCATCGTCCGGATATCGCCGTCACCCTGTTCACCCTGAACAGCAAAATAATGCGCGATGAGACGTCGACGCTGCCGCAACTACTCAAGCGAAAAGTGGCGGTAATCTGCTGCGCCATCAACGGCTGTTCCTATTGTACGGCGCATTCCTGTTCCATGTTGAAGCGGCCAAACACCGGCAATCCGATGCTCAACGAAGGGTGGGAGGTCAGCGAAGAGGAACTGCAGGGGATCATCTCGGGCGAAGCCGCACCAGCCGATGACATGGAGCGCGTCGCCTTTTCCTATGCGCGGGCCGCGACGGAAGATCCGACCAGCGTGCCGCGGGAACTGCTTGATGAATTAGCCGAACATCTGACGCCACCGCAAATTGTCGAACTCGCCTGCGTGATCGGATTTTGGAAATTCTACAACACAGTCCACGACAGTCTCCACATTCCCATCGAGAGCCATCTGTTGGAAGATACCGGCTATGTGAACGTCGCGCCGAGCCACGCTTACGGCAACGCAGCGGAGTAATCTGGAAAATGCCGAACCTAAAACCTACCATTGAGGCGTCCGCCCTTCTGGATGGCAGCGATGACCAGCGCTTCCGCCAGATGCTCTACGATCTTATGCACCTGGAATCCTTCATGCGGCGGGCGCGGGAACGTCTGGGCGCCTCGATTGGCGTTTCCGGCGCCGCCTATTCGATATTTATGAAGGTGGCGGAAGCGGCTGATAAAGACGGCATCCGGGTGATCGATGTGGCGGAAAAACTCCACGTTACAGGCGCCTTCGTCACCCGGGAGAGCAATCAACTGGTGAAGTCGGGATTGGTCGTCAAACGTCCCGATCCTGAAGACGGCCGCTCGGTGCGTCTGATGATAACGGAGGAGGCCCGGCGCCGTTTACAGACATTGGCGCCCATGTTGCGCTCCATTAACGGCCACCTGTTCGGCCACATGAGCCGCGAGGAATTCGATACGTTTTCCGGCATAACGGCACGAATTTCCGCTCAAGCCGACGGTTTGGCCGCTGACCAGCTCGAAACGATTACCCAGGATATCGCCGCCGAGTAGGTTAAGTCCGCTCCGGATAAGTCTGAAACTGAGAAGACTGGTCCGGTATTAGTCAGGTGCGGATAATGTTATAAAATTGAGAAATACCACTTTTTTCTGGTGAGATAGGTGAATTCTATTGGATATGGTCATCCGGTCAATCTGTTTGAATTTGTTCATATATAAACGATGTCGAAATTGGAGGCAGAAATGACAAAATTCTTCAACCCGGTATCAATAACGCCACCTTTCAATCCCTACAGCCATGGCGCCCTGGTGGAAGAGGGGTCGGAAATTTTGTATCTCGCCGGACAGGTCGGGTCGGATATCGATGGAAACATAGCGTCAGATTTTGAAGATCAGATCCGTCAAACCTACGCCAATATCGAGGCCATTTTGAACGATGCCGGTATGGATCTGACCAATATCGTAAAGACGACCACGTATCTGACCGATCGTAAAAATCTCCAGCCCATGCGTGAATTCAGAAAGGAAATCCTGGGGGATCACAAACCGGCCCATACGTTATTGATCGTGTCGGGTTTGGCCTATGAAGAATTTCTTATTGAGGTGGAGTGCGTGGCGGCAACCTAAAATCGGCGAGGATGCTCCGGAGCAATTATTGAAATAATTTTAAAGAGCATTTATAACAAAAAGATAAATAAATAAGCGAACGTCTAGGGAGGATAAAATGAAAAAAGTAACGTGTTTTGCATCTGCAGCGTTGGTATTCGCCGGCGCTGCAATATTGGCCAATCCGGCCCAGGCCGCATCGGGCCTGGAAGGAAAAACAGTCACTGTCGTCATGGGATTGGGCCCTGCCTCGGCCGGTACGACGGTTGGGCGAATCCTGTCCAAACATCTTGGTAATTTTGTCGAAGGCAAACCAACATTTATCGTCAAGAATATGCCGGGCGCAGGATTGATGAAGGCCCACAAATTTTTACTCGGCAAAGCCCGCAAAGACGGCACCACTATTTATTACGGCCCGCGGCGCCCGGTTGGAGAAATTTTCAAAACACCGGGCATGAATTTTTCCTATAAAAAATTTACCGCCTTGGGTGGCGTCCAAGTGGCGAGTCTGGTCATCTACGCCCGCAATGATACGGTGGGCGGCGGATTAAAATCGGCCGGCGATATCGTTAAATCCACCAATCTCAAATATGGCGGTCTGTCGGCGACCCAGGCGCGTATGATTATCACCATGCTGGGCCTGGATATGATCGGCGCCAAATACAAATTCGTTTCCGGATACCGCGGCAGCGGTAAAATTCGGGCGGCCATCCTCAGCAATGAAATTAATGTGGCGACGGATGCGGCTCATGCCTACCTTCGCCAGGCTGTTCCTCAGCTGGTCAAAAAAGGTATTGCCAAACCGTTGTTCCATGTGCCTCTAACGGACAACGCCGGCAACCTGATGAAAAGCCCGATGGTCCCCGACATTCCAACCATCGGAGAACTCTACAAGAGCGTTCATGGCAAAGCCCCCTCCGGCGTTCAATGGGATGCCATCAAGACGTTGATCAAAGTCGATCAAACCATGCAGCATGTATTCTTGGGCCCGCCCGGCATGGATAAAAAGGCCGCCGCGGCAATCCGCAAAGCGATCGTTCCTGCCTTCACCAGTGCAGCCTACAAAGCCGAGGCGACGAAAGTTCTCAGCTATGCACCGGAACCTGTCGATTGGCAGCGGGCGGAGAAAATACTGGCCTCCGCTTCGGGTGCGTCAAAGGAAGTTGCAACTTTCTTGGAAGCTTTCGTCAAGAAAAAGCAGCGCAAGTAAAATAGCAGAACGCAGGTTAACGCCCGCCCCGGTCGGCGGGCGTTAATTTATGGCGTTTCCATTGTAAAGCCTTCAAATTCGTTCATGCGTTTATTTATAATGGCGGCATATGTTTGATGCATTTATCACGGGGCTGATCCTCGTCTTCCAATGGCCGGCGATTGGTTTTCTTATGCTCGGTGTCCTGATCGGAATTTGGCTCGGCGCCGTTCCCGGACTGGGCGGCATCATCGGGTTGGTCCTTTTGCTGCCTTTCACCTTTGGTATGGAACCGGTACCCGCTTTCGCCCTGCTGTTGGGTATGTTCGCCGTGACGTCCACCAGCGATACCATCGCCTCGGTTATGCTGGGAATTCCGGGAACAGCAGCCTCCCAGGCGACGATCCTGGATGGCTATCCGTTGGCGCAGAAAGGACAGGCTTCCCGGGCCTTTGGCGCCGCCTTTACCGTTTCTGCCTTCGGTGGCGTGTTTGGCGCATTGATCCTGGCCGTCTCCTTGCCGCTCATTTTGCCGATCATTCTGTCCTTTAACTCGCCCGAGCTTTTTATGCTGGGCGTATTGGGATTGGCCATGGTGGGCTCCTTGAGCGGTGGATCCATAATTAAGGGACTGGCCGTCGCCTCTCTCGGCATACTGCTCTCGACGGTGGGCTATGCCGAATCCATCGCCATACCGCGATATCATTTTGGGACGGATTATCTGACCGACAATCTACCGCTCATACCGGTGGTGCTGGGTCTGTTCGCCATTCCGGAAATCATGGAGCTGGCGATCCGCAACACCTCCATATCAAAAATACCCGAAGGGCAAACCGAAGGTGGCGGCATGCTGGAAGGAGTCCGGGATGCCTTTAGGCATTGGTGGCTGGCGCTCCGTTGCGCCGCCATTGGCACCTATGTGGGCATGTTGCCCGGCCTGGGCGCAGCCATTGTGGATTGGGTCGCCTATGGCCATGCCGTGCAAAGCGCCAAAGACAAATCCCAATTCGGCAAAGGTGACATTCGGGGTGTTATCGCGCCGGAAGCGGCCAACAATGCGACCCGGGGCGGCTCATTGGTGCCGACGGTGGCCTTCGGTATACCGGGCAGTCTGGGCACCGCCATCTTACTGGGCGCTCTGTTTATTCAGGGTTTGAAACCGGGGCCGGAAATGCTGACCAGCCAACTCCACGTTACTTTCAGCATGGTCTGGGCGATCGTCATTGCCAACATCGTCGTCGCCGTCCTTCTCATGTTTTTGAGCCGGCAGGTGGCCAAGGTCGCTTTCCTGCCCGGCCATTTACTTGTGCCCGGCGTCATACTCTTTGTTTTTATGGGTGCCTGGCTGGGTGGCGCATCGCTCGGCGACTGGATATCCTGCCTTGTGTTCGGCATTTTGGGATTTGTCATGAAACGCGGCGGCTGGCCGCGCCCTCCTCTGGTTCTCGCCCTCATTTTGGGCTCGCTCATGGAAAACTCATTTCAGATAAGTATGAGTTCCCATGGCGGTATTAGCTGGCTGTGGCAGCGTCCTATCGTGCTGATAATTGGCGGCCTGATTTTTATCACCATTTTCCTCGCCGCCCGAGGCATTACAAAAAATACCAAAAGCCGAAGCCTTGACCGGGTTGAAGAACCAATCATCGGCGAAGGGACGGAACGCAGCCCGATGATCTCTCTGCCATTTTCGGTTCTACTGTTGTTGCTCTTCGCCTGGTCCTTGTGGGAGGCCACTCGAAGCCATGGTCCCGGGTCCGAGTATGACCCGGAGCCGTGGCCGATGACAGTTGCAGAATTTCCCTTGATCGGCGCCACAACAGGCATAATTTTGGTTTTTTTCGCGATGAGAAAAGACGGGCAAGATTATTTGGCCGAACTCAAGACCCATGATGGGTTTGGTATCGCTTGGGCGCGAGCTTCCGAAAATGCGGTCCTTGATCGGGCGATTTTCTTTTTCGGCTATTTGATCGCTATGATTTTGGTGATGCTGGTGATCGGCCAGAAACTGGCTTTACCTCTGTTCATTGCCGTCTACCTGGTTCGCTGGGGCAAGTATGGTTGGCGGGCAACACTGTTTTACGCGGTTGGCGGCTGGGTGTTTTTGATCGGATTTTACGACCGAATTATGCATCTGCTTTG
>CAZNLR010000039.1:0-50769 GCA_964574215.1 uncultured Rhodospirillaceae bacterium
CCGGATTTTACTGCCTAAGTTATTGATGGGCTTTGGCCGGGCAATAAGGAACCGCCTTACCTTAGAGGCTCTGGTCAAGTATTTGCACGAGCAAGGGTCTATTATCGACTTAATGTCTGTGGACAATCTTTTGTACCCGTGCGTGAGTGGGCGAAATCCAGGTTTCAAGGATTTTAGACCGCGATCCCAATAATTTCGTTTTAAATAACATAGATGATCGTCAGCATTTGGCTAACAGCAGACTATTTGGCCAATAAAATTCAGATTCAATATGCATCTGAATGCAGATATGAAACCCTTGGAAACTGATAAAATCGGGGTGCGGATAACAATTGGTTAAGGTGAGGGGTAAAATTTAATCTTATCCACAATAAAATTGCCCCTGGGGCAAGAAGCCTCTTGCGCGATTCATAAGGTTCTGGCAGGCTATCTATTGTGGTTCGGGGGCGAATTGACCACAAGATATAGAAATTTCCAGGGGCACGCCCGTCCGATAGTATTCGTAGTCAATTTTCGGGGACCAGTGTTCGGTTCCCTTCGGGAGACAGGGGCATGGCGCAGCTCGATATTCAACAGGATCGTCCCACAGTCCCGCCAATCGACATCGTTGAGCAGGTGGTGGAAAGTCAGGGTTGGCGTGCCAACCGGGTCCGCGAGGAGGAAATGGCCGCGGAATATAGCGGCAAATGGTGCGATTACAGTCTTCACTTCGCCTGGTCGGAGGAGTTCAGCGCCATCCATTTCACGTGCGCGTTTGATATCCGCATCCCAGACCGCAAAAAAACCGATATCAACAACTTGCTTGCTCTGGTGAACGACCGGTTGTGGCTCGGACATTTCTGCATTTGGCAAAGCGAGGGGCTACCCATGTATCGGCACGCCTTTCCATTGCGGGGCGCGGGGCAAATCAAGCCACAACAGGTGGAAGATTTGCTGGAAGTCGCCATCAGCGAATGCGAAAAATTTTATCCTGCGTTCCAGTTTGTTATTTGGGGCGGTAAAGATCCCGTGGAAGCCATGGAAGCTTCCGTGCTCGAGCCCGTCGGCGAGGCTTAATGTCGCCGCAAATACTTCTAATCGGCTGCGGTAAAATGGGCGGCGCTCTTCTGGGCGGCTGGTTGGACCGCGGCGTCGAGCCTTCTCAGATTAAAGTTATCGAACCTCAGCAGCAATTCGTTGGGGCATTTATCGAGGCGGGTGTTGAATTTAAAAACGCCGCCGGTGATTTGGAAGACACCTATACTCCCGACATCGTCATGTTTGCGGTCAAACCTCAAAGTATGGACGACGTCGCGCCGGACTATAAAAAATACGCTGGCACCGCCGTTTTTTTGTCCATCGCCGCCGGCAAAGCCATCGACTATTTTACCGGCCAGCTGGGCGAAAATGCCGCTATTGTCCGCACCATGCCCAACACGCCGGCGGCCGTCAGGTGCGGCGTGACGGTTGCTTGCGCCAACGCACTGGTGCCGGAAGACGCCAAGCAGGTCTGTACTGATCTCCTTGAAGCGGTCGGCGACGTCCATTGGGTCGACGATGAGGCCTTGTTGGACCCCGTTACCGCCGTTTCCGGCTCGGGGCCCGCCTACGTGTTTTTGTTGGTGGAGTGTATGGCCAAGGCGGGTGTCGAAGCCGGGTTGCCGGAAGACTTGGCCGCTTCGTTGGCACGGGCGACGGTAACCGGTTCGGGCCAATTGCTAAGCCAATCGCCGGAGACGGCGACAACCCTGAGGGAAAACGTATCGAGTCCCGGCGGTACAACCGTTGCCGCCCTGGAGGTTCTCATGGGCGCGGACGGGGTTGAAAAACTGATGGTCGAGGCCGTCGCTGCGGCGACCCGCCGATCCAAGGAATTGGCCGGTTAATCTTTTATTCCGTTAATCTTATTCAGATAGGGATTGCTGACCCGCAAGCATGGGTTCCATGAAGGCGCGAAGCTTGGCCAAGGCGCGAACTTCCAGCTGGCGTACCCGGTCTTTCGACAGATCAAGGTCCCTGGCTAGGGCGGCAAAGGTGCGTTTGGCTTCCGTCAAATAGCGGCTTCTGATGATGAATTCCTCTCGGGCCGGTAACGCCGCCAAGGCCTTGGCCATCAGTTCGCGCATGGCGCGCCGTTCGCTTTCGAAGGCCAGGCTGTCTTCCGGGGTCGGATTGTCGCTCACCAGCAGGTCAAGCCAACTGTCGGTACCGTTATCGGTAACTTTGGTGTTCAGCGACTGATCCCGTTGCGTGATCCGCCGGGCCAGACTTTTGACATCGGCGGCCGTGGTTTCGAAACGTTCCGCCAACTTGCTCGATAAATCGTCGCTGAGGGCGTCGGCGCCTTCCAGCAAATCGGATGTCATGCGGCGAAGATTGAGAAACAGAGATTTTTGAGCCGAGGTGGTCGATAGGCGGACCAGGGACCAGGAGCGCACCACATGATCCTGAATCGAAGCCCGAATCCACCACATGGCGTAAGTGGAAAGCCTGACGTCCTTATCAGGATTAAAGCGCCGGACTGCCTGCATCAGGCCGATCATGCCTTCCTGGATCAGGTCACTCATGGGGACGCCGGACCGCCGGTACCCGCGGGCGATTTTAATGACGTAATTGATGTGGCTGGTGACTAACCGATCAGTGGCTTCTTTATCACCCTCGCCGGCAAGGCGGGCCAGTTCGCGTTCCTCCTCGTGATCGAGGTGGGCGAATATTTCGTCCAATTTCTTGCCCATGCCAGTCAAATGACTCATACCCGACTTTTGATGTCGAAACGCCGAAGATAATATACGTTTGCGATCCAAAACCCCACGAAAAAATAATCCGACCGTCGGAAGCGTCATATCACATTTTCACGACTTGTTCTTTCGAAATTTCCAAATCAGGAGTAAAATGTAGCGATGATAATCAGCGAAGAATAAACCGATGGCCAAAAAACCGGATATCCCTTGGCGCATAATTCAAAGCGCTCTAAAGCTCGGTGAAAAGAATCCGTGGCGTAATGTGACGCTGATGGACATCGCCAAGCATGCCAAAGTTTCCGTTGCTGTTCTCCTGGAGCATTACCCATCCAAGACGGCGATCTGGGACGCCTTCGCCCGCCGGATTGATGCCCAGGTGGCTAAATCGGTGAAATCCGGCGGTTCCAAAGAACCCAAACGGGACCAATTGTTCGAGTATGTCATGTCCAGGTTCGACGCCTTGCAACCCCACAAGCCGGCCCTCAAAGCCATATTGGAAGACAGTTTTCCGGGAGATCCGGTCACCAGCCTGTCGGGTGCCTGTTCCGTGTTGCGCGCCATGGCCATGACCCTCGAATTCGCCGGCATTTCCAGCACCGGGCTGAAAGGCCGGCTGAAAACCAAAGGCCTGGCGGTAATTTATCTGAGCTGTTTAAGGGTTTGGCTGAACGACGACAGTGCCGATCAGGCCAAAACCATGGCTACTTTGGACAGGAGTCTGGCGCGGGCCGAAAAATTCGCTCAGTTCCTGGACCAGCCAAGTTTGCGGCAACGCTTTGCCGACGCGGCCCAATCCACCTAAGTTTTCTCCAACCCGGATTATATCGGATTTATCGATGACCATCGATTACCAGGACTTTGAAAAAGTCGATATCCGCGTGGGCACCGTTGTCCGGTGCGAGGCGTTTCCCGAAGCGCATAAGCCGGCTCTGAAACTTTGGATCGATTTCGGTGCTGAAATCGGCGAGAGAAAAACATCCGCCCAGATCACGCACTATTACGAACCCGGCGAACTCATCGGGCGGCAGGTGGCCGCCGTGGTCAATTTTCCGCCCAAGCAAATCGGCCCGTTTATGTCCGAATGCCTGGCTTTGGGATTTCCCGACGAAGAGGGCAGGGTGGTTCTGATATCCCCGGACCATGATGTGCCGAATGGTGGGAAGTTGTTCTAAAGGGGCAGGGTCAGTCTGGCCCTTAGGCCGCCGGAAGGCGACTTGCCGAGAGTAATATCTCCGCCGTGGCTGCGGATGACGTCCCTGGTGATGGTCAACCCAAGTCCGACGCCGCCGGTTTCGGGATTGCGGGAGTTTTCCAAACGGTAGAACGGTTTAAACGCGTCGTCCCGCTGATCTTCGCGGATGCCCGGTCCATCGTCGTCGACGGTGATTTCGATGGCGTCGCCCCGCTGGCCGGCACGGACGGACACGTGATCGGCGTAACGGCCGGCATTTTCAACCAAATTGGTGACGCATCGTTTAAAGGCGTTGGGTTTAACCGGCGCGACGATCTGGCCTTCCGAATGCAAATCGATCATGGCGCCGTTGCGTTTTGCCTGACCGACGATATCGGTGAGCATGGCCGACAGGTTGATCGATTTCGGCTTCTCGTCGCCTTCGCCGCGGGCAAAGGCAAGATAAGCCTCCAACATATGCTCCATGTCGGTAATGTCGTCCTTCAATTCGCCTTTCAGTTCCTCAAGCTCGTCATTGTCGCCAAGCATCTCAATTTGCAGACGCATCCGGGTCAGGGGCGTTCGGAGGTCATGGGACACGCCGGATAGCATACCTGTGCGCTGGCTGATCTGGCGTTGAATGCGGTCGCGCATGGCGATGAAGGCCGAGGCGGCGCGGCGCACTTCCGTGGCTCCTTCGGGTTTGAAGCGAGGGGTATCCCGGCCCTTGCCGAAATCATCGGCGGCGGCGGCCAGTTTACGGATGGGGCGGACCTGATTGCGCATGAAGATGGTTGCCACACCAAACAAAATCATGGAGGTGCCGACCATCCACAGGACAAAAATATAGGTTGTCGACGAGAACAGACGCTTCCGGCTGGCGACGATTTCCAGGACGCCTTCGGGCAGTTGAACGGATATTTTAACGTGCCGGTCGATGGATTTGCTGTCGATTTTGAATGGTTTTTTCACCGATTCCTTCATCGATCGAATGATCATCCGGTCGATGATGCCGCCGGTCTGGTCCTCAGGCACGTTGGCCAGGACTTCACCATCAAGAAGTCGCGCTTCGATGCCCAGGCTGGACGACGCCAATTCGAGGACGCCGGCTCTTCCTTCGAGTGACTTGTTTTGTCCCATCAGCTGGACGATGGCCGCTATATCGCCGGCGAAACCGCGCGCCAGCTGGCGGCTGACTTTGTTCCAATGGCTTTCATAAAAAACCAGCGCCGAGACGAGCTGAAGCAGGACCAGCGGCGATACGATGATCAGTATGGATCGGCCGAGAAGGCTCTTGGGAAGAAAACGTTTTATCAAGGTTTCCGATTTCCCTATCTCACTTCTCCCTTACTAAGTTTGGTCATTTTACTCCGGCCTTAGAATATAACCCTGACCACGCACCGTTTGAAGATAGCGGGGCATTTTCGGGTTGGGTTCAATTTTTCGGCGCAGCCGATTGACCTGGACATCGATGGTCCTTTCTCCGCTGCCGAGATCGAGAATGCGGGCTAGATCCTCACGGCTGAATATGGCGCCCGGTTTCTCAGCCATGGTTTTGAGGAGTCTGGCTTCGGCGGACGTCAGGCGGATGAGTTCGTCGTCCCGCCACAATTCCTCCCGTTCGATTTTGAAAACAATTTCCCCCATTTTTGCGTCGACGGGCCTTTCATCCGGTTCCCGGGGAACGCGGCGGAGAATGCTGTTGATGCGAAGAAGCAATTCCCGAGGTTCGAATGGCTTGACCAAATAGTCGTCAGCGCCGGCTTCCAATCCGTTGATGCGAGCCTCGGTTTCACCCATGGCGGTCAACATGAGTATGGGAACGGAACTCCCCATGGAGATACTGTTGCGAATAGATGCCGCAAATTCCAAACCGCTTTCGCCCGGCATCATCAGGTCAAGTACAATCAAATCGAAGGCGACGCTGGCCATCTTGGCCCTGGCAGCCGCGGCGTCCTCTGCCGCCGTGACGAGGAATCCGTTTTCGCTCAAAAATTTCTTGAGCAAATCTCTCAGGCGCTGATCGTCGTCAACGACGAGAATATGGGTGTCTTCTCCTACCATCGCCGTCACAATTGCGCGAAATCCTTAATATCGGATTGATCGTTGATCATGCGAATCAGAACGCGCCGAAAACCCTCGACGGCGTCGGGACCGACCGCCAGAAAGGCCTCGTTGATGCGTTGGCGTTGATCGGCCGAAAGCCGTCTTTCCAGGTCGGCGCCCTTTTCGGTCAGGGACAGCAATCTTTGCCGCCGGTCTTTCTGTCCCTGATTTTGTTTTATGTAACTTTCCTTGATCAACTGGCTCAAAACCCGGGATAGGCTTTGCTTGGTAATTTTTAAGATTGCCAGGAGATCGCTGACCGTGATGTTGGGATTGCGGCCGACGAAATGTATGACCCGATGGTGGGCGCGGCCGAAATCATGTTCCTTCAAAATGGCGTCCGGCTCGGCGATAAAATCCCGGTAGGCGTAGAACAAAAGTTCCATCCCGAGACGCAGTTCGTCCTCGGAATACTCCCGGATCAAATTGTCGGCGTCGCCTTTGTCGCGCGGGGCGTCCATTGGCAATACATTCCCAAATTTCATCAAAAATTTATGTCAGCCTTATTGACATATATGCCAGAGAATGATAGCAAACGCAACATCATTTCCGATAATCGGGACCAATCGAAAGAAAATTACATGTCTGGTGAAGGTTTTCATGATCGCGATGGGCTGATCTGGTACGACGGTGAACTGATCGACTGGCGTAGCGCTAATTTCCATGTGTTGAGCCATGCGCTTCATTATGCGTCCAGCGTGTTCGAAGGTGAACGGGTTTATGGCGGTAATATATTCAAACTTCGGGAACACACCGACCGTTTGATTAATTCCGCAGAAATCATGGGATTTGAAATCCCCTACAGCGCCGATGAAATCGATGCCGCTTGTATCGAATCTTGCGAAGCCAATGGCATCGTCGACGGTTATGTCCGCCCGGTGGCGTGGCGCGGCAGTGAAATGATGGGGGTTTCGGCACAAGAAACCAAAATTCATCTGGCCATCGCGGTGTGGCCGTGGCCCTCTTATTTTTCGCCGGAAGCACGGAATAAAGGCATCAGCCTCAAGACTTCGAGCTGGCGCCGCCCGCCGCCCGAATCGGCGCCGGTTCACGCCAAAGCGGCAGGACTCTATATGATCTGCACCATGTCAAAGCATGAAGCCGAAGACAAAGGTTATGACGATGCGCTGATGCTCGACTGGCGCGGCTATGTGGTTGAAGGTACCGGCGCCAATATCTTTCTGATCATGGGTGACGGAAAAATCCATACGCCGCCGCCCGATTGTTTCCTCAACGGCATCACGCGCCAAACGGTAATGGAACTGGCGAAAAAGCGGGGCTATGAACTGGTCGAACGGCACATCAATCCCGAGGAACTCAAGGACGCCAAGGAAATCTTCGTGACCGGAACGGCCGCCGAAGTAACGCCAGTGGGCAAAATCGACGATCTCGAATTTACGGTTGGCGACGTCACCAAAACCCTGCGTGCAGATTACGAAAAACTGGTCGGCCGGACCGATATGGAATCCGGCGACGAGGATGCCGCATCCGCCGCCTAATGGGGCAGGTGACCGGAATGTCGGTGGCCTGATATGGCCATTGACCGGCTTAAAACGTCAATCTGGGTGCAGGCCCAGACCCGAATTTGCGGTCTCGCCAATATTCCCCTATTTGTCGTTAGAAAAGGCGACCTTGACGCCGGCGTGGTCTTGCTCAAAATAAGCAGCAGGGACGGCCTTTGCCGCCTCTACAGCCAAATTCGCGATCCTTCGGGCGACCTCGCCTGGTCTCAGTCCGCCAGTGGCGGTGAACGGCTCAGTGACGCCGATGCCGACGCCTATATCGAAAAACAAAAGAATTTTGATCCCGATATTTGGGTGATTGAAATCGAAGACCCGGACGGCAATTATCAATTAGACGGAATGGAAATTTAAGCTGCCCACGCAAGCGTGAAATTCCAGCTATTGACCGCAGAAGCAGTTTGCGGGAAGCTTTGTCTCTGCATGTCGATTGGGGGGTGTGGTTTTTAGCTGCGGATAAGGGGTGTCCTATGAAGTTGCTGCGGATTTTACCTTTCGTTTTTTCGATTATCGCCATCTCGCTTCTGACGTCTCCGGCAAAGGCCCAAGTGAAACCTTTGCCCGATCAGAAGAATCCTCACCGGTTTCCGTGCGGTGCCGGGCTGGTACAACACGAGAAACCATTATTTCATCGGGCCAAATTTCGACAAGCGGACGTCATGGCGGGGTCTATGCGTTTATCCTTTGTCGGTCACGCGACCTTTCTGATTGAATCGCCCGGCGGTGTCCGCGTTATCACCGATTACAACGAATATTTCAGGGCCGATGTTCTGCCCGATATCGCCACCATGAACATTGACCGGGGTAATCATGCGACCGATATCATCGATCCCAGCATCAAGTATGTATTGCATGGATGGGACATGGGGCAGGGCATCGCCCGCCACGACGTTAGATATAAAGATGTGCGGGTCTATAACCTGCCCACCAACATTACCGATTTCGGCTCGTCATTCTCCAACTTCAGTTCCATGTTTATCATTCAATCGGCGGGTCTGTGCATCAGCCATATGGGGCATCTTCGCCATATGCTGGACGACAAACAGTTGGCCCGCATCGGCCGCATTGATGTGCTTTTGATTCCGGTGGACAGCCGGGTTACCCAAAGTTACGAGGAACTGCTCCACAACATTAAGGGTATTTCCCCCCGGTTGGTGATTCCCATGCATTTCAACGCTTTATTCACCGCCGAAGAGTTTCTGAAATTCGCTTCCGGCACCTACCCGGTGAAGCGCACATCGGCCAGCACAATAAAGGTATCCCGGGATACGTTGCCTAGAAAAACGGAGATACTCTTTGTCATGCCAAAAGAATCCTATGAACATGGCAACATCGGAAATCAGTTGTAAGAGACCGTCAATATGAAAACATGGTCAGTTAAAATAGCGGCGACGTTTTTGGCCGTTTTAGTTGTAGCCGGTTCCGCTGACGCGGCGGATCGAGGAAAGGCACCGCCGAACATTCCCTGTGGATTGGGTATGGTGCACAATAGTCCGGGACCGACAAAGCGGTCTTTGCTGGTGCGGGCGTCATACCGTCAGATCGACAGCCGGGCGGTTAAAAACGGTCAAGTCCGCGTCACTTTTGTCGGTCATTCAACCTTCGCCATTGAGACTGCGGGCGGCGCCATGGCGGCAACCGACTATTTCGGATTGCGTACCCCGGGGCGGTTGCCCGACATCGTCACCATGAACAATTCCCATGAAAGCCACTACACGGATTTTGTCGATCCCGCCGTCAAATATGTTTTGCGGGGGTGGGACCCGGCGGGAGGAATCGCGCGCCATCATTTAAAATACAAGGATATGAGGGTCTACAATTTGCCGACCAACATCTTCGACACGGGCAAGAACGCCACCAACGGCAATTCGGTTTTTGTCTTCGAGGCGGCGGGCATCTGTTTTGCCCATCTTGGACACCTGCATCATTTCCTGAGCAAGGAACAGGTCGCCCGGCTCGGCCGGATCGACGTTCTTTTTGTTCCCATCGACGGAATTTATACCCTGAGCCATGCCGAGGCCATGCATATCATCGGCCAGATTCAGCCGCGCGTTGTCATGCCCATGCACATGCAGTCTTTCGGTGCGGTTTACGAGTTTCCGGAAATTGCCGGTAAAAATTATAAAATTGTCGATTTGAAAAAAGGCTCAATCGATATCAACCGTGCCTCATTGCCACACCAGACCGAAGTCTGGTTTTTGACCGAAGATTTGAGCCATTAAACAGAATTAGGTCGCAGGCAATTCTTAAAAACGGAAATTTTTTTTCAGTTGGCGCCATGCATGACGGAATAAACTTTTTGCGCCAACTCCTTTTTCGTGAATGGTTTATTGATGACGGGAAACCTCAATCCGCCATCCATGCTTTTGATGACGTCCTCTTCGGCATAACCGGTCATAAGCAGGAATTTCATCTCTTTTTTCCTGGCTAAAATTATGTCGGCGAGTTCCGGTCCGGATATTTCACTGGAAAGAATGACATCGGATACGACAAATTCAAAGTCGAATTCATTGTCATCCAACAAATCGGAAATCTTACTCCCGTCACCGCCATCGATCGGCTCGTAACCCAAATTGTCCAGCAGCACCATGGTAATTTCCCGGACTGCTGGTTCATCTTCGATAACCAAAATTCGCTCGCCATTTCCGGTCGGCAATTCGACATCGGCGGAATCAGCGGCAGGATCGACTACGGTTTTCATCTCTCGTGGCAGGTACATGGTGACCGTCGTACCTACATTCGGTTCACTGTCTATATCGAAATAGCCGCCCGATTGCTTAACGAAACCGTATATCATGCTGAGACCGAGACCGCTTCCCTCACCGACCCCTTTGGTGGTGAAGAACGGCTCGATTACTTTGTCCAGGATGGATTGCTGGATTCCCATGCCCGTGTCGGCGACGGAAATAGTCACGTATTCGCCGGGGTCGAGACCTAGCTTGCTGTCGGCAACTTCTTGGTCGACATCCGTATTGGTGCATTCAATGATCAGATTTCCACCGGCCATCATGGCGTCACGGGAGTTGAGGGCCAAATTAATGAGCGCGTTTTCCAATTGGTTCTTGTCGATGAAAATCGGCCATAGGTTTCTGGGGGTTTTTAGTTCGATATTGATGTTTCTGGAAAGCGTGCGTCTCAAAAGTTCAAATGTGCTATTGACCAATTCGCTGGCATTGACGGTTTCCGGATTTAACTGCTGCTTGCGGGAGAATGCCAAGAGCCTTTTTGTCAGATCGGCGCCACTCATTATCGCTTTTCTGGTTCTTTCCAGCCGGTCTTCCACGGTCGCGGCGTCGGCCTCCTCGCTTTTCAGAAGTTCTATATTGCCAAGCGCCGCCGCCAGGAGGTTGTTGAAATCATGAGCCAATCCGCCGGTTAGTTGGCCGACCGCCTCCATTTTAAGAGAATGACTGAGTTGTTCGTCCTTCAATTTTTGTTCGGTTACATCGGCGGAGGCGAGAAGTAAATGTTCCACACCGCCGATTTCGACGATATCGGCGCTGACGTCAAATTCGCGGATTTCTCCGTTCTTGCATTTCAATTTTCCGTCAAAATGTTCAGGTTTTTTTACCGTTCTGATGCTGTCGATTATTGCGTCGCGTTTATCTTTGGAAAAATCCACGACTATTTTCAAATCGGCTGCCGATTTTCCCACCGCTTCTTCCCTGCTGAATCCCAATGTGCTCAGCCAGGTGTCGTTGACATCCACCATGACTCCGTCGTCGAGCCGGGTGATCGACTGCATGATCGGATTGGATTGAAATATTTTGTAAAATCTTTCTTCACTTTCCTGCAAAATTTTTTCTGAATTTTTGCGTGCCGTTATATCCTGAACGATGGAAACAAAATGAGATGGCGTCCCGTCTGAATTTCTCATCAACGTTCCCGTCAAGAAACACCAAATTGGGCTTCCGTCTTTTCTCAAATATTGTTTTTCCCGGCTGTCGGTGATGATTTGTTGATCTATAACGCGCTGCCGCAGGCTGGCTGTTTTTTCCCGATCCTCGGGTACGGTGATATCGAAAACGGTTTTGGCCAGTAGTTCGTCATGGGTGTATCCCAGCATGTCACAGAAGGAATTGTTGACTTCCAGAATTTTACCGTCGAGTGAATTGAAGTTCATGCCCAAGCTAGCGTCGGCGAACAAAACGCGGATCATCTCTTTGTTTTGATTGAGCTCGTTTTCAAAATCTTTTGTTAGTTTTTTTTCGACTTCCAATTGTTCGAAAAGGAGACGCCTGTTTTTGAGGACAAAATACGAAATTACCGCGCCTAAAACGCCGCCGACGAGAACAGGAGGAATTAGGATTTTATATGCTGCTACCGGTTGCCCCAGAACGAGGCCCATATTGAAGAAGGCCAGCAAGGTGGTAATGCACCCCCCGACCAGAAATGCGGCCAGATAAACCAGAATCGACTGACTACCATACTTCATTCGATTACCCAAACGCCGGTAATTCGACTAAAAATTTATTTTCCCTCTTAAATTTTTCCCAATCAATTTTTTCTTATATAAGCTGGAAAGCTATTCCCAAATGTCTTTCCCGTCCATGATATTCGTCAAGCTTCGCTAAGATTAAGTGTTTGTTATTAAAAGGTGATTGGAAAACAAACCGGCAATTTGGGAGTGTCACCGGAAGAGAATTTCTTTCATCCGGTGTATATTATTTCTGGTTCCGATCTCAGTCTATTTTCGTTTGGATTTAATCTTTCGAGCCGAGGACTTTTTTACACCTTTTACAACTTTGGGCTTTGTACCTTGTTTCCGCTTCGGTTTTGCATTTTGCGATTTCAGGTAGTCCTTCAGCGGCGCCCAATAATGGCTTTTCCATCCGGCCGTGATGCCTTTGATGTTTTTTGCCGGAACCCCGGTGTGGGTCAGGCTCAACTTGCATTTGCCACCCGGCGCGCCGGCCAGTTTGAACGAGACGACGGACCACGTGTCTTTAGGCCAGCTTTTGCCCCGCCAGGCTTGAACAATCAATTTGTTGTTTGTCGTGTCCAGCGTAATGCCGCCGATCTGGCCGCCGTAGCAGGAGAAAGCGCCACCTGATTTACGGCTGATTTTTGCCGGCGACCCGGTAAAGGCGCTGTGTTTTCTTGAATCGAGCAGGCAATCGTAAATGACGCCCGGGCGGGCATTAAAAGTTACAGTCTGTTTGATATCCTGTGCCATTTCAGCCTCCCTGTATTTTCGTTGTCGCGTATTTAAACACAAATTGGCGTGAATGGGGTCAATTCTACGTCATTGGGTGAGTGCTAAAGCACGCCACCCGGTTCGTGGATCGCCGTTTCCAGAAGCTCCCTTGTGATGAACTCAAAAGCGCCGTCTATCGTATCGGTCATATGTATCTTATCCAGATCCTGGCGTTCGATGGTGCCGTATTCGACCAAAGCATCGAAATTGAGCACATTTTTCCAGTAGTCCGTTCCGTACAGAACCACTTTGATGGGCTTGCTGAGTTTTCCCGTTTGATCGAGGGTGACGACTTCGAACAATTCGTCGAGCGTACCGAACCCGCCCGGAAAAACGACAATCGCCTTAGCCAGATAAATGAACCAAAACTTACGCATGAAGAAGTAATGAAACTCCAGTCCCAAATGGTGGGTGATGTAGGGGTTCTCATGCTGCTCGAACGGCAATGAAATATTGAGGCCGATGTTCAGGCCTTTGGCTTCCGATGCCCCCCGGTTGGCCGCTTCCATAATTCCCGGCCCGCCTCCTGTGCAGACGACAAATCTGCGGTCGTTGGAACCATCTAGATTTTTTGACCATTCGGTTAATCTGCGGGATAGCGTCCGTGCTTCTTCATAATAGCGGGACAGTTCCATATCGCGTGTGGCTTTGGCGACGCCCCGTCCTTTTACTCTGGCCTCCTTTAGCGCCCGGCGGGCCTGATGACGCGATTTAATGCGGGCCGAGCCGAAAAACACGATGGTGTCTTTTACGTTGAAATTTTCAAAACGGGATTCGGGCTCCTGGTATTCCGACTGGATTCGAAGGGCCCGCGCATCTTTGGAATTTAGAAATTCCGGATTCTTATACGCTTTTACCGGGCGGTAGCGTGATTTTTTGGTCATTTTTGTCGGACTCTCTTACATCTGTAATTTGTCGTTGCCAAATCTATTTCTGCCACCGTTCCTTGAAGGTGTCAGGTGGTTTTAAATCCTTACGGTTCCACCACAGCAGTTCCCCCCGTATAAATGCCTGCGCGAGGTCATTGCTCGGCTGTTCGAAGAATGCGTCCGCGGACGTGTGTTCCAGAAGGCGTCCCCGATAAAGAAACAAAACATCGTCGGCCAGGCGTTTTGCCTGTCCTAGGTCATGGGTCGACATAATGATCTTGGTGCCCGACTGCCTTATGGCGTCGATGATTTCCTCCAACGCATGAGTAGCGGCCGGGTCCAGGGCGGCCGTGGGTTCATCCATAAACATGACTTCCGGGTTTAGAAGCCAGGCGCGCGCCACCGCCAGCCGCTGTTGTTCACCAAAGGAAAGACGCCGGGCCGGAACTTTGGCCAGCCGCGTCAGTCCGGTCCGTTGCAGCATCTCCTCTGCCATCTGGTTGCGCGAGCGGCGGGCAACACCCCGATGCTTCAAACCGTGGGTCAAGTTTGCCGTGACCGAGCGGCGCAGCATAACCGGTCTTTGGAAGACCATGGCCTGATGGGGTTGCGGATTGGCGCCGAGGGCGCCGTGCCACACGATATCGCCTTTGCTGGGTTGAATGAGACCATGACACAGCCGGAGCAACAGGCTTTTGCCGGCGCCGTGCGGGCCCATGATGACGGTCAGGGAGCCCGCTTCTAAATCCAGGGTCATTTTCTTAATCAGACGCATGCCGCCGATTTCGTAACTGACGTTGGTCAGGCTTAAGGGCAGGATACCTTGGGGCGCCAGTGAGACGGAACTATCCATGGCGTTTCATCGCGGCTTCGTTGACGAAAAAGGCGGTGGCGTTCACGCTCAATGCCAGGACCAGCAATATGATACCCAGCCCAAGCGCCAGAGCCAGATCACCTTTGCTTGTCTCCAAAGCGATGGAGGTGGTCATTACCCTGGTGACGTGGTCGATATTTCCGCCGACGATCATCACCGCGCCCACCTCGGCGCTGGCGCGGCCGAACCCGGCCAATACCGTGGTGATCAGGCTAAATCGGTTGTCCCACAAAAGCGTCCTGATGGTTTGCAGCGGTCCGGAGCCGATCGAGCCTAAGTGCTCGGAATATTCCTGCCATAGGTCGTTGACAGACTGCCGGGTCAAGGCGGCGATGATGGGTGTTACCAGTATGACCTGGGCGATGATCATGGCGGTCGGTGTGAAAAGCAGACCCAAGGTTCCCAATGGTCCCGACCGGGATAGGATTAGATAAACGATCAGTCCGACCACCACCGGCGGCAGCCCCATCAACGCATTCAGGGCGACGACGATCAAGGTGCGGCCGGGAAAGCGGAACACGGCCAGGGCGGCTCCCACCGGCAGCCCGATCAGACAGGCGACGGCAACCGCCAGGAGGCTGATCCTCAGGGACAGGAGAACGATTTCGGCCAAACCGCTTTCGAGATTTAAAATTAGCATGGCCGCCGCGCCAAAGGCGTCACCGACATCCGACATAATTGTGTGCCTGTTTACGTCGTCACCCGAATTGAAACTTAATAATTCGAGGCGAACAAGTTAATGACCTTAACGACAATTCATATCGTTAAGGTGGCTGACAAGCAATGTTTTCGACGTTTGCTATTCTTCCGGTTTAAATCCAGCCAACTGATAGGCGCCTTCCGGGTGAGAGGTTTCATCGCCGGCGCCACGCCTGACTATTTCAGTTATCCATATCTCATCCCACTCTACATTGGCGAGATTCACCTCGGTGCCGAATTCCTTGACCATCCAAGCAGTCACTTTGTGTTTGAATTCTCGGTTGATGCCGGGAAGAACGACGACCGGTAGTTCATATATAACTTTTTCAAGAGGAAATCGCTTGGCGATGGCAGTAATGAGCTCGGCGCGAATTTTGTCCCCGGCAAACAATTCATAGGCTTCCACAAATACCAGGGCGGCACCGGCGTCGAAACAGGCTTCAAGGTCTGCCAGGACCTGGTCATCTTCCATGACACCTTCTTTTTTCCCCACTTCGCCCAGCACTTTGAGCCCAAAATCGTTAACGGCGCAGCGGATGGTTTTTTGCTTTTCCTCCAAACTCCAGTCGAGCAAATTGTCCGAAATTTCGACGGCGGAAAATCCCAGGGATTTCATTTCTTCGAAAAAGTATTCAATGTTGCCTTGCCGATAGGCGAGTTCCGCAAACAAGCCGCCCTGCGAAGTACTAATATCGGCGGCTTTGTATATGCTGAGTTTATTCTCAACCACTTGCTTTGGCATTACGCCGGCTATGGAGCCGGCAATTTTCGCCATATCGATATAGTGCCCGGCGGTATCGACAACGTCTTTCTGGTGCCCAGGTGGCAAACCCCAGTCGATCATCATGGTGATGCCGCGGGTGCGGGGTTTATCCTGCCGCTGGGGCAGGGGAATTGAGGAAAAGGCTGTCTGGTGATTCATAATATTTCCTCCAACTTTAAGCACAAATATCATCTACCGATAAAAATAGTTGTCAACACAATTATTTTCTGAGAAGATGGAGTCAAATAGAAATTGGGAGGCAGCCGTCAAAATGCCGGCCAAAGGGAGCAAAGTCACCGCTGACAAATTCGACTTGAGGGACCGGTTCGCCTACCGTTTCATTACCCTGGCGAATATGCTGTCTTTGTGGGCATCGCGAAATTATTCTGAACTTGCAGGGGTTGGCCCCGTCGAATGGCGCGTAATGGTCGCGTTGCACGGTAACGGGTGTGAAACGGCCAAGGATATCGCTGAATTTTCGATGATGGACAAGGGCAACATCAGCCGGGCCATCCGCAAGCTGGAAAGCATCGGCGCGCTCAAATACCGCCGAGACAAATGCGATGGACGGCGGACGATTTTGAGCATGACGGAAAAAGGTAAGCGCTTGTACAAGAAAATCAGGGTGAGTTCCGACTGGCGGGAAGCGGAACTCTATTCGGTATTAACGGAGACGGAGAAGCGCCAGGTTACTAATATTCTGAAAAAACTGGACGCCAAGGCAAGAGAATTACTGGTCGATGAAGGATAGTTCGGAGCAGGGTAAAAACGGATACCCGGATGTCGTCGATCCCAAACAGGTCGGCGCGGTCTGGCCGGCGGCCGTACCGGCGGAGGACCCGGTCCTGTATGGGCATGCGGAACTGACGCCGGCAGGAGCCTTCGAAGTAAGGTCCTATCAGACTTTCAAACTGGTCTACACAGTGGGCCGTTTCGGCCTCGACGACAATGGCAGCCTTCGAGTTGTATTTCGGTTTTTCGGCGATTGGGGCGGTTTGCAATTCGATGATCCGTCGGCGGACAACTATGTCACGGTCGAAACCAGCGCTGGGTCGACGCCCAAGCTTGAATACAATCCTATCGGACACAACCGGCCCTTCTTTAAAACCCTGACTGTCCGCATCGCCGGCGGCTATCTGAGTGAAGGTGACACGGTGACGATTACCTTCGGCGACACTTCCGGCGGGTCATCAGGATTTAAGATGCAGACCTTCGTGGAAAGCGCGTTCGAGTTCAAAGTGCTGGTCGATGCCTGCGCGGTCGGACACTATGTGCCCATCGTCGACAATCTGGCCGTATCAATTGTTCCCGGTCCCCCGGTCTACTGGCGCGCGGAAATGCCGACACTCCGCCGTCCCAACGAGACGTTCCGGCTCGGCATCAAGGCCGAGGATGAATGGGGAAACCCGTCGGATCAGGTTAAGCGTACCGTTACTATCGAGAGCTCAATTCCGGTGAAAGGCTTGCCCGACAAGGCAGACTTTAAAAAGGGCGAGAGGTCGCTGTTGTTTGAAGACCTTACTGTCGACCAAGAAGGCGTATTCAGGATTAAGGTGCGCGATAGCGATTCCGGCGATCTATTATGCGAAGCTGGACCTCTGATTGTCAGGCAGGGCGACGTGGGCGGCTTCTGGGGCGACCTTCACGGGCAGAGCGGTGAGACCATCGGTATCAGCCATTCAAGAGAATATTTCGATTTCGCCCGCGATTTGGCTTTCCTTGACGTTACCAGCCACCAGGCCAACGATTTTCAGGTCAATAACGCGTTCTGGAAATTCCTGAATGAATTGACGGCGCAATACAACGAAACCGGAAAGTTCGTCACGTTCCCCGGCTATGAGTGGTCGGGCAATACGTCGGTCGGCGGCGACCGTAATGTTTATTTCCGGGAGGAGGGCAGGCAGATAAGACGTTCCTCCCATGCGTTGCTGCCCGATCGGGAGGATATTGACACCGACGCCACCGATGCGCGTCAACTGTTTGAAGATTTGGCCAACGAAGATTGTGTAGTCTACGCCCATGTAGGGGGGCGCTATGCGGATATTTCCTATGCCCATGACGGCAGGCTGGAAACGGCCATGGAAGTTCACTCCGCCTGGGGCACCTTCGAATGGCTGCTGACCGATGGATTTCCTTTGGGTCACCGAAGCGGCGTGGTCTGCAACAGCGACGGCCACAAGGGTCGGCCCGGCGCCAGCTATCCCGGCGCATCCATGTTCGGCGCCTATGGCGGGTTGACCTGTTTCTATACCGATGAGCTTAGCCGGGACGGCATATTCGATTGTCTCCGAAAACGGCACCATTACGGCACCACGGGTAACCGCCTGCATCTGGAAGTGGATGCCCGGTTTAAGACCAAAGGAAGATTGTTCGACCGCGACCCCAATGCCTTCAATGATGCCACCGCCGCCGACGTAACTGAAGCGATGATGGGTGATATTGTCCAGACCGATGATAAAACGGTTACCCTAAAAGTAACTGCCATCGCCGGCACGCCCATCGAACGCATCGAAATCCGTAACGGTATGGAAGTTCTGGAGACCGTCAGGGGATACGGTCCCGCGGATCTGGGCTCCCGCTATCGGGTCATCTGGAGCGGCGCCGAATACCGGGGGCGAGGACGTAATACCGCTTGGCAGGGCACGGCTAAGTTTGACGGCGCCAAAATCGAAAAGATGGCAAAGATCAATGCCTGGAACCATGAACGGCTGTTGGAGGCGAAGGGTTCGGATGAAATTGCCTGGGATGCCATTACCACGGGAAACTACGGCGGATTCGACGTCTGGCTTCAAAACCACGAAGACGCCACATTAACCATCGAAACCAACCAGGGGACGCTGAACAAGCCTCTTTCGGAAATCGGCTTAGAAGATTGTGTCGTTGAATGCGGCGGATTAGCCAAGCAAATCAGGGTGTTCCGCTTACCCGATATTAATCCGCATGTGGAACTGAATTCCACAATCGAGATAGAATTGAACCCGAATGGCGACAATCCGCTGTGGGTTTGTGTGACGACCGAAGACGGCTTTCAGGCCTGGAGCAGTCCGATATATGTCTTTAACCAGGCCCAAAAGCGTGGGCAACAATAAAGTTGTATAACCAACCAATAACGAGTAAAGTTGTGATAACAACTAAATAAATTTGAAATTCAAATTTAACGGGAGGCTAAAATGTCTAGGACTATGAATAGAGCGATAAAAGCAGTTGTCTTGTGTGGAGCGTTGGCCGTTTCGACGTCGGCGATGGCCGAGTGGAAGCCCGCAGGACCGATTAATCTTATGATCGGATTTAAGGCCGGCGGTGGCGTCGATACTCAGGCGCGCCTGATTGCCGCCGAATTGGAAAAAAGAAAAGGCTGGAAAATTATTCCTTCCAACATTCCCGGAAAGGGCGCCGCCGTTATGGCCCGAAAGCTGAAATCACAGCCTAATGACGGTCTGACCATCGGCATGGCGGTGACCGAAACCGTCGGCTACAACATGTTGGCGGCGAAAAAGCCGGGTTTTTCCCATAAGGATTTTACCTACATAACAACGACGTCCGGCTCGCAAATGGGCCTGGTCATGAAGACCTCCGCCGGCTTTAAGTCTTGGAACGACGTGGTGGCCGCGGCCAAGGGCGGTAAAACATTCAAATTTGCTGCCATGACCCAGAAGATGGCTGATGTGGCATATCTGCTGGAGCAAAAGTGGGGCATTAAATTCAATAAAATCCTGGTTCGCGGTGGCAGGGCTGTTTTGAACGGCCTCAATGCCGGCGATATGGATATGGGTTTCGCCGCCGGTATTCAGGCGAAGCAGGTTAAGGCCGGCACCATGATCAACCTATTGTCCGGTGAGCCGCAAAGGCTGGGCGTTTCGCCCAACGCGCCGACCCTGATCGAATCCGGTATTCCTTATGCCATCGGCGCCAAGTTCCTTTTCTTCGCCCCCAAGGGTATTCCTGCAGAAGCACGCGCCGCCTATGCCACGCTGATCGGCGGTTTTGTGAAGGACAAAAAGACCAAAGTCGGCGATTTCATCGCCAAAAGGTTTGGTGGCGCCAAAGTATCGACGGGCAAGGAGTTGGACGACTTTATCGCTAAAGGGATTCGTGACGCGAAGAAGTTGATTGACGCCACAAGCTAGTCGACCCACCGGGCGGCTTCAAGCCGCCCGGCGCTAGGCTGAAAATTTGGGCCTCATAATATGAAGCGCGATACTTGGACCTTGGGAATGGCTGCGGTCTTAGTGATATTGGCCGTGGTCACTCTTTTTGTCTGGATTCCCAACGATATTGAAAGCGGTATGGTGGAGACCTTCCGCCGTCAAACCACCATCGGCGATGCCCTGGGACCGACGGTACTGTCCATCGGCATTCTCATCGCCTCAATTTTTTTGGGAGTAACTACTTGGATACGGGGTGGGGCGCTCGAATCGACTGTAGATTCCAGGCCGGACCGGCAGAGTTTAATCTTTCTTTTCAGGCTGGCGGCTATCGTCATCGGCGGTCTTTTGTTGATGACTTACTGCGGTCCGCTTGTTGTCGACATTATGAACACGTTGGGCGGTGAAATCGGATCTTACCGGATTTTGCGCGATACGGTGCCCTACAAGTATGTCGGCTATTTCCTTGGCGGTTTCGTGATGGTGTTTGGCATTATCTGGATGGTGGAGCAACGGCCAAGCCGGTCTGCGGCTCTGGCATCTATTATCGCCGTTATCTGTCTGATCGTCCTCTATGATCTGCCCTTCGACGATCTGCTGCTGCCGCCCAATGGTGATCAGTAATGGGTATTCTGGATCATATCTGGCTTGGTATTCTGGCGGTGTTTTCCGCATCGCCTGTTTTCTCCGTGTTCGGCCTGCCCATTTCCATCACTGTATTGATGGTCATAGCCGGGTTTTTAGGCGGCATTTTGGTGGGGGCTACGCCTGGGCTGGGTGGTCCCTTTGCCATGGCCATCTCCCTGCCTATCCTTTTGTCGGTTTTCGGTTTCAATCCAGATGCGCTTCTGCCGGTGCTGGGCTTCTTGGTTGGCATTATGAAGGGGGCGACCATCGGCGGCGCCGTGCCGGCCATCCTGTTCAATACGCCGGGCACACCGGATTCCCTGATGACCACGTTGGATGGCTATCCCATGACCAAAAACGGTCAATCGGGCAAAGCGCTCCGGGTCGCCCATTTTTCCTCCGTCTCAGGCGATACCTTTTCCGATCTCGTGCTCATCACCTGCGCGCCCTTTCTGGCCGTGGCGGTGGAGGCGTTTCTCGGTTTTCCGGAAAAAGCAGCGCTGATCATCCTGTCGCTGGCGTTTATTTCGGCGGTGGTCGGCCGCTCGGTGTGGAAGGGGTTGATCGGGGCCATGCTGGGGATGCTGTTCGCCTCCATCGGTACAGGAGAGGACAACTACCCGCGCCTGACCTTGGGCAGTGACGCCTTGGCGTCCGGGTTGCCGATGATCAGTGCGGTTTTGGGCGTCCTCATCATCGGCGAGGTGTTCAAGGCGCTGGAAGACATGTGGCGCGAAATGCGCGCAGAGCAGAAGATCACCAAAATCGATGTCACGGGCGATAACAAACTGCACCTGCGCGATGTTAAGAGCATTCTGCCCTATATTGGTATTTCGGCGTCGGTTGGCACCATGATCGGCGCGTTGCCGGGGATTGGCTCGTCCCTGGCGGCGACCTTGGGGTACGCGACGGGGCGCAAGCTGTACAAAGGTTCACCTGCTTTCGGCGAGGGCGCGCCCCAAGGGGTTGCCGCCACCGAAGCCGCCAACAGCGCCGTGGCCGGCGCCAATCTGATACCGGTTTTGTCCCTGGGCATTCCCGGAAACGTGGCGGCGGTTTTTATCATCCTGGCCACGGAAAGCATCAGCGGATTTAATCCGGGTCCCTCCGTATTCCGCCTGACGCCGGACCAAATCAATCAGGAAATGGTGTATGCGTTCGGACTGTTCACGGCGATGATTTTCGCCAATCTCCTCAACTGGACCATCGGCGGCGTTTTCATGCGGTCCACCGGGATCATGGTGAAGGTGCCGAAACAGCGATTGCTGCCCATCGTGCTGCTGCTGACCCTGACCGCTATCTATGTTCAGCAAACCAATATGTTCGCCATCTATGTGACCCTGTTTTTTGGTTTGTTGGGTTATCTGATGCGCAAGCTGGATATTTCGGTATTGCCCTTTGTGATCGCTTACATTCTCATGGGGAACCTGGAAGACGTCATGCGCCAGGCCTTCGCCGCGACCGGCGCCGATCCCTGGTTTCTGTTTTCCAGCTGGATCTCGGTCACCTTCATTGGGCTGGCGGTCGCGGTAGTGGTGTTCTTTGCCCGGGGCCGGCAACTTTAGGAAAAATTCGGAAAATTAAAATATGAAACCGCAAAACCTTCTCTTCATTATGTCAGACGAGCACAATCCCCGCATGATGGGATGCGCCGGACACGAACAGGTTAAAACGCCCAACCTGGACAAGCTAGCGGCGCGGGGAACAAGGTTTACCGCCGCCTACACCAATTCTCCCATCTGTATTCCCGCCCGGGCCGCCTTCGCCACGGGCCGTTACACCCACGAGACCCGCTATTGGGACAACGCAATGCCCTACGACGGAGAGATCAAGGGCTGGGGCCACCGGTTGCAGGACGAAGGCATGCGGGTGGAATCAATCGGCAAGCTTCATTACCGGGACGAAGCTTCGCCCACCGGTTTCAGCAAACAGATCGAACCCATGCACGTCATGGACGGCATCGGCCAGGTCTGGGGATCGGTGCGCGATCCTCTGCCCGAAGGCCGGCCCGTCCAGATGCTGAAAGATATCGGTCCCGGCGAATCCAACTATAACCGTTACGACATGATGATCGCCGACCAGGCCTGTGACTGGCTGGAAGAGGCAGCCACTGATGAGAATGAGAAGCCCTGGGCGCTGTATCTCGGTTTCGTGGCGCCGCATTTTCCGCTGGTGGTGCCGGAGGAGTATTACAACATGTATCCGTTGGACTCCCTGCCGCCCAGAAAGTTGGACTTGGAGAAGGGCTACGTCCAACACCCCTGGATCGAACGCTTGGACAATTTCGCCCAGGTCGACCGTCACCTGACGCCTGAAAAGCGTCTGATGGCCGTCGCCGCCTATTTCGGCCTGTGTTCCTTTGTCGACCATCAAATCGGCCGGGTGTTGGACACGTTGAGCGAGCTTGGGCTCGATCAGGATACCCGTATCGTCTACACCAGCGATCACGGCGACAATGTCGGCGCCCGGGGATTGTGGGGTAAATCCAATATGTACGAAGAAAGTGCCGGCATTCCGCTGATTGTCGCCGGCGACGATGTACCTGAAGGAAAAGTCTGCAACACACCGGTCAGTTTGTTGGACAGCTACCAGACAGTGGTGCAGGGCGTTGGGCTCGATCCAACGGAGGAAGAGGAAGACCTAAAGGGCCGCTCCTGGTTCGACATCGCCTTGGAAGAAGACGATCCGGAGCGGATTGTCTTCAGCGAATATCACGCGGCTTCGTCGCCGACGGGCGTCTTCATGATCCGCAAGGGCAATTACAAGTTTATTTACTATGTGGAATACGAGCCGGAACTGTTCGATCTGGAAGCCGACCCAGAAGAAACCACCAACCTCGTCGATCACCCCGACCATGCGGCGGCAAGGCGGGACTGTGAGGCGGCGTTGCGGGACATCGTCGATCCTGAAAAAGCCGACCGGCAGGCCAAGGACGACCAAAACGCCCTTATAGATAAATTTGGCGGCCGCGAAGCCGCCCTCACCACCGGCACCCCCGGCGCGACGCCCGTGCCGGGCCAGGGGCATGAGTAGGTTGTTTTCAAGTGTATCCTCCCCCCTTGCGGGGGAAGGTCGGGATGGGGGTTAAAGCAATTCCACCAATTTGCCCTTGATGACTTTGCGCGTCGCCGTGATGGGCATGGCGTCGATGATTTCAATGCGTTCGGGCCATTTGGTTTTCATCACGCCTTTCGAATCCAAAAAGGCGCGCATCTCGTCGAGGGACATCGAATTTCCCGGGGTCATGACCAGGAACAGGCAGGCCCGTTCGCCCAGGATTTCATCGGGCATGGGCACCACCGCCGACTGGATCACGTCGGGCCGTTCGTCCAGGAGTATCTCAATATCCAGAGGATTGATCTTGATGCCACCGCGGTTGATGACGTCTTTTATGCGACCGGTCATGGCGACATTGTCGCCCTCTTCAATGATGACCATGTCGCCCGTCTTGAACCAGCCGTCATCGGTAAAGGATGACGCGTTCGCTTTGTCGTTCAGATAATAGCTGGCGAACAGGAACGGTCCCCGATATTCCAATTCTCCCTCTTCTCCCGGCTCCAGGATGTTACCGTCTTCGTCGACGGAGCGGACCTGGTGGCCGATGGGAGGCGTGCCCAGGTATTTTTTACGGTCCTCGAAACTGGCGTCCAGAGGCAGCAGGATTGGCATCATGGTTTCCGTCATGCCCCAAATCTGGAAGGCCTTACCGTTGGGGCAGCTTTCTTCGATGGTGTGCATGACTTCGGGCGTGCAGGTGGCGCCGCCCATATAAATGTATTTGAGGGTTTCCGTATATTCGGGGGCCCAGAGACCGCCCGCTTTACCCGCCATGACATGAGCCGGTCCGCAGCATAGGTCGGTCGCCTTGGTGTATTTGATGATTTCAGCCAGGGCCGGCGGGGTGTAGACCGGCATCATGGGTGATGCACCGCCGGCGGCGATGACCGATAGCGTAATCATCACACCAAATGCATGGGTAAAGGAGGGCGCACACATGACGACGCTGTCATTGGTATAAGCCATGTCTTCGGCGCCAAAGCGGGCGCTGGCCATTATAGAGCGGTAGGAATGGACGACGGCCTTGGGCGCGGACGACGTGCCGGATGTGAAACAGACCATGGCAGGGTCATCGACGCTCGGCGGATCGGGTATCTCGACCGGTTCAGATGCCACCAAATCGGCGTAGGAGGCAGCTCCGTCTGGCGCGTCACCGCCGATGACGATAACTGTTTCCAAAGAAGGCGCCGAAGATTTCAATTCTTCGAAAGTGGCGGGCGCGTCATAGGCTTCGCTGGCGGCCAGACAGACAACGCCTTTGGCCTCCACGTGATTGAGAAGGGGCTCCAATTCCGTCGCCCGGTAGGGCATGTGCATCAAAGACGGCACGGCGCCAATGGCCTGAATACCCAGATAAGCGACCAGGATTTCGGGAATATTGGGTAGCTGAAAGCCGATAACGTCACCGTTTTTAAAACCGAGGCCCAGCAATCCGGCGGCAAACCGGTCGGCACTTTCCCGAACGTCTTTGTATGTTAGGGTCTTGTCCATGCTGATGGCGATGACCGCATCGGGCGTTTCCGCCGCCCATTTATCCACCCATTTGTTGGGCGTGTCGTCATTCCACCAGCCGGCGTCGAGAAATTCCTTCCGGTCTTTTTCCGAGTAGTTCAGGGCTGAACTCAAATCGGTCATTTTTTCTTCCCTCCCTTCTCTTTCCCAAGAGATATGTTTTCCAACCTCTCCAAATGTTCGTCGGTTTTATGGGCGATGGCCTGGTAGGCCGCCGACATCTCCAAAAGCGTATCCAACCGCACGTGAGCCGCTTCCCGCATCAGCCGTTTCGACATGCGCAGGGTACGGGCCGGGTTTTTGACGATCCGTGCCGCCAAATCCTTTGCTTCGTTCATCAAATCGTCCGGCGCGACTATTTTAGACACCAAACCGCAGGCTAAGGCTTCTTCGGCTGTAATGGTATCTCCGGTAAATGCCATCTCATAGGCTTTCGAGGGACCCACCGCCCGTTGCAAAAGCCAGGCGCCGCCGTCGCCGGGGATGAGTCCCAGCTGCACGAAGGATTCGGCGAACTTGGCTTTGTCCGAGGCAATGCGGATATCGCACATCAAAGTCAGATCGCAGCCCGCACCGATGGCCGCCCCGTTGACGGCGGCGATGGTGGGCGCGTCGACGTTAAAAAGGGCCAGGGGAATTTGCTGGATGCTGTAACGGTACTTATCGGCGATGGCCATGGCGTCGCCGGCGAACAGTCCTTTTTGATCCTGCATATCCTTGACGTTGCCGCCGGCGCAAAAACTGGACCCCGCGCCCGTGAGGATGACGGCACCGACCTCGGGATCCCGGTTGATCCGATCACAGGATTCGACGATTTGCATATATTCGTCGTAGTTGGAGAGGGCGTTGCGGGTATCAGGACTGTTCAGCGTCAGCGTAACGACGTTGCCTTCCTGTTCATAGATTACGAAATCACTCACTCAGTTTCCCTCACATTGTTGGCGGGCCGTCAGGTCGGCCCACAAATTTTCACCACCCCGGTCGATGGTCGCCTGGCCCAGTTTCCGGGCCCAGTTTCCGGCGCTGCCGAATTCCGCCCGCCACGACCAGATACGGCGGGTAGAGTAATTCAAAATATGTTCGCGGGTAAAGCCGATGGCGCCCAGCACCTGATGGGCGGTGGCGGTGACGATATCGCCCGCCTCGCCGCTGCGGATTTTGGCAACGGTGACTTCGAACTCGGCATCGTCCCCGTCATGGGCCTTGTCTACAGCCTGAAACGCCAATTCCGCGGCGCAACCGGCGGCGGCGGTTTCTGACGCCATGACGGCCAGGTTCTGCTGAATGGCCTGGAACTTGGCGATGGGGCGGCCGAACTGCACCCGGTCGTTGGCGTAAGCGACGGCTTCTTCCAAGGCCTTTGCCGCGGCACCCGCTATTTGCCCTGACCTGATTAACGCGCCGTAGAGTGCGGCGTCGACATGTGAAGCAGTGGCGGCGTTTACCGGATGGTCGTCAAATGTCAGATCGTCCCGGGGCTCGTCCGCCACATTGACGCCCTTATCTATTCGACAGCCTTCAGTCGACGCGAGGACGATCTTGTTCCCGAGAGAAAACACAACATGCCTGACTTCGCGGCCCCAAGGCACTCGGTGCAGTTTACCGGTTAGTTTTTCCTCTTTGTTCAAAGTCACTCCATCGATCGCCCGGCAGAGACCTATCGGTCCATCCGGCACATTAATTCCTGCTTGAGATAACAGCCATCCGGCGGCAATGGTCTCGGGCAAGGGTACCGGGGCGGAGAAATATCCGGCGGCGCGGACAATGATAAATGCATCGCGCCAACCGATACCGGCGCCTCCTTGTTCTTCCGGCACCAGGGGTTGGGTGAGGCCGTTTTCCTCCAGTGCCGACCATAATTCTTCCGGCCAAATACCGGCCTCGGCTTCTTTCAATACTTTTTCCGTCACGAGATCGCCGAACAGGCGGGTGACGGTTTGATCCAGGAGGGTCGCCATTTCACTCATCTCAGGCCAAGCCCCCGGGCGATGATGCCGCGCAGAATTTCGCGTGTGCCGCCCCTCAAAGAGAATGACGGCGCCGCCTGAATCAGCAAAGCAAGCACCTGTTGGGGATCGGATCCGTATTCCGCATCCGGCTCCAAGTCGACTAAGGATTGTGCGATATCGGGCAGAGTCTGTTCGAAACCGGTGCCCAGATCCTTGACCACGGTGGCTTCCAACCCGGGATTAAGACCTTCATTGAGCATGCCGGCCAATGACAGTGACATGCTCCTGAGGGTAGCCAGCCTGGCCATCAATTCGCCGACGATGATGGCACCGTGGTCACTGGGATTGTCTTTTAACAGATCAACCAGCAGCAAAAGGATTTGAATGGAACTGAGGTATCTTTCGGGCCCCGACCGTTCGTAAGCAAGCTCGGCGGTTACTTGATCCCAACCGCCGCCTTCTTCGCCGATCAGGCAGTCGTCGGCAAGGTGAACGTCTTCGAACACCACCTCGTTGAAATGCTCCCGCCCGGGCAGGTCGACGATGGGACTGGCTTTGATCCCCGGCGTTTTCATATCAATCAGAAACTGGGACAGGCCGCCGCGTCTGTTGTCGGGGTCGGTGGAGGTGCGGAACAGACCAATCATATAGTCGGCTTCATGGCCGTTGGTGGTCCAGATTTTAGCGCCGTTCAACACCCAACCGTCATTGGTTTTCTTTGCCGGGCTCCGGAGCGACGCCAGATCGGAACCGGAATCCGGTTCGCTCATGCCGATACAGAAAACCAGTTCACCACGGGCGATACCGGGGAGGGCCTTTTGGCGCTGCTCTTCGGTGCCGAAACGAAGCAGCAGGGGGCCGCTTTGCCGGTCGGCGATCCAGTGGGCGGAAACCGGCGCGCCGGCGACCAAGGCCTCTTCCAGGACCACATACCTTTCCAGGGCGGTTTTTTCGTGACCGCCGTATTCTTTGGGCCACGTCATGCCGATCCAGCCTTTTTCTCCCATTTTCAGGCTGAAATCCCGGTCAAACCCATCCCAGGAAGCCGCCCGTTGAACCGGGGTTAAATGGCTCAATTCTTCGGCAAAAAACGCCCGGACCTGCTGGCGCAGGGTCTCGGCTTCCGGCGGAAGGTGGCAGATATCAAAACGGAACGCGTTCATGGCGCAAGAAATCCGTTTCTATTTCCAAAAATGGCGATAGTCCCCTCCCAATAAAGCTTTACGCTAGGTCTTCAGGCTGTCGATCATTTCGTGCAATTGGCGTTTCATTTCGTCGATCCGGTCGACTCCGAACAGTTCGGCGATATCCTTTTCATATTGTTCGCTCAGCTTGACCAAATCTCCGATCTGCCGCCGTCCTTCATCGGTGAGAAAGATGTGGGATTTGCGCCGGTCGCTTTCTTCCGGGCGCTTGCCCAGCAAATTCAATTCCACCAACCGTTCGACCAGCCGCGTGGTTGTCGATTGTTCGCAAAAAACGACGTCCGAAAGTTCGGTCAATGTCAGGCTTTCCTCGTCCCAAAGGCTGCCCATGACCCGCCATTGCCGGGCGGTGAAACCACGGTCGCGAACTTCGGCCATGAATTTTTCGCTTAAGCTGTGGCTGGCGCGCGCCAACAGATGGGGCAGCAACCGGTCCCTGAATTTATACTGGATAGCCTGATCTATAAGCTCTTTATCCTGGGTATTTTGATCGTCGGGCATGTTATGTGTTACCAGCGAGATACATGAAAATGCAAGTTTTTTAATTGACATCCGCCCTCAATTAGCGCTCTATATAAACTATATGCATTTGCATGTAAATTGGATATCAGAGTAGTTAACGATCCGGAGTATGGCCCATGGCGCCCCAGGAAAATGTAGGCAAAACCGACAATAGTGATCTCGTTGGCAGAGGCATGCGGGACGGCGCCAAATTGTTCCGCGATTGGTTTGGAGAACTCAGCCGCGTCGCCGAGGAAAAAAAGGGCGCGGCCTATGTCTTTGTCCTGGGCAGCATGAACGAAGTGCTTAAAACCTTCGACATGCCGGTCAGTTTTCCCGAGGTAAACGCCCTGCAAACGGCCATCCGCGGCGTCTCCCGCGACTATCTCAACGAGGCCGAGGATTTTGGTTATTCGCCCGATATCTGCGGTTACGTGAAGGCCGACGTAGCTCTACAGTTGCGGGGCGGTGATCATCCTATGGGCAAAGTGCCGATCCCCAACATGATGATCGCCACCAACGGCTGTAACACCTACATCAAATGGGCTGAAATCTGGGAGCGCATGTACGACGCCCCCATGGTCACCTTCGATTTTCCCGGCACCCGTGGCCCCGGCATCAAAAGCCAGCCGGGTAGCGAGGATTTTGCTTATGAAGCCAAATACGTTGAAGGGCAAATTAGGGAACTGATCGAAACCTGCGAAACCGTGATCGGCAAGAAATTCGATATCGATAAATTCCGGGAGACCCTGGGCTACGCCAATGAAATGAGCCTTGGCTGGCAGCGGGTCCAGGAACTGAACCAGAATTCTCCGGCGGTTTTCAATGCGCTGACCGACGGCACCATTTATCTGGGGGTGGCCAACGGTTTCCGCGGATTGCCCGAAGGGGCCGCCTACTTCAAAGATTTGGTCGAGGAAATGGAATACCGGGTCGAAAACAAAATCGGTATTCAGGAAAAAAAGAAAGAAGGGACCACCACTCTCGATCAGCAGTTCCGCCTGGCCTTTGTCGGCGCACCTTGCTATCCCAGTTTTCGAAGTTTCAACAATATGTTCTCGGATTGGGGTGGTGTCTTCGTTACGTCCTCATACCTTTGGTACGGATCGGGTGGGTCCTGCACCGGTTATATTTTCGATCTCGATCGGCCGCTGGAAAGTTACGCCGAGGGCCAATTGCTGATGGTGCGGGAAGCCATGGACAGCATGTTCCACCAGGCTCTGATGCTGGAAGACGCGGCGGAACCGTTCGGGCTGGACGGCGTGGTGTATCATCCCATCAAAAGCTGCCGGACCGTATCAACCGGATTGGCGGACCAGCGGCGCTACATTGCCGAAAATATCGGGCTGCCGACGCTGTTTTTCGAATCCGATCTGATGGACCCTCATGTCGTGTCCGAAGCGCAAATGAAAAACCGCGCCGATGCCTTTTTCGAAGGGCTGATATCCCGACGGCAGCAGGCGGCTGTGTAGGCTTTCGGGTCGGGCAGCCGGGGGGCGGAAAATTTTATGGGCAGTGCCGAAACCAATATGAACAGAGCCGCGGGCGTTCCCACGCCGCTGATCGACGGTGTCGACAAGGTAACGGGCGCTGCCAAATATACGTCCGATCTGGATGCAACCAATGCCCTGGTTGGTAAAATCCTCAGAAGCCGGTGGTCTCACGCCAACATTCTCAAGATCGACGCCGGCGCCGCCCTATCGCTTCCCGGTGTCGCCGCCGTTCTGACCGGTGACGATTGCCATGCGACTTTCGGCATCCTGCCCATAACCCAGGACGAGTACGCTCTGGCCAAGGGGCGCGTCCGCTACAAGGGGGATCCCATCGCCGCCGTCGCGGCCGTGGACGAGGAAACGGCTGAACGGGCATTATCGTTAATCGAGGTCGAGGTCGAGGAACTGCCGGCCTACTTTACTCCCGATGACGCGCGTCAACCGGACGCCGTCGAAATTCATCGGGAAAAACCCGGAAATCTCCTGCGGGAACAGTCTTACGAATTGGGCGATGTGGTTGGCGGTTTCGCCGCTGCCGATCTGGTTTCGGAAGGGGCGTTCAGCAGTACCGAAGTCAACCATATGCAGTTGGAGCGTAACGCCGCTCTCGCCGATTTCGATCCTGACCGCGGGTGGCTGACCCTGCAGTCGGTTTCCCAGGTTCCCTATTACCTTCACCTGATGCTGGCCCAGTGTCTGGATATGGACCGGAGTTGCATCCGCCTCATCAAGCCCTTCGTCGGCGGCGGGTTCGGGGCGCGGGCGGAAGCGCTCAACTTCGAAATCATTGCCGCCATGCTGGCCAAGGCGGTGGGCGGCATGGTTCGCCTGGAGCAAACGCGGGAGGACTGCTTCCTGTCCCATCGGGGACGGCCTCAATCGGAACTGAGTATCAAGCTGGGGCTGAAAAGGGACGGCGAGATTACCGCGTGCAGCGCTGAAGTGGTGCAGGCGGGAGGTGCCTATTCCAGCTACGGAATTATTACGATCCTTTATGCCGGCGCGGCGATCAACGGTATCTACGAGATGCCGGCCTTCCGTTATCACGGCGACCGGGTGTTTACTAATCTGCCGGCCTGTGGACCCATGCGGGGACACGGCACCATCGCCACCCGCTTCGCTTTCGAAACCCTGATGAATGAAATGGCCGAGGAGTTGGGCCTCGATCCCTTCGAGGTGCGGCGAAAAAATCTGCTGACCGTACCCTGCGAAACCATCAACGGCGTCAAGATCAACTCCTACGGCCTGCCGGAGTGCCTGGATTGGGTGGAGGAAGCGTCGGACTGGAAAGATCGGTACGGCAAGTTGCCGCAAGGGAAGGGGTTGGGGATGGGGTGTTCCCATATGCTTTCGGGTGCGCCCAAACCGGTGCACCGGACCGGTGAACCACATGCGCTGATCAACCTCAAGCTGGATTTTGACGGTGGAATAACCGTCCTTACAGGTGCGCCCGATATCGGGCAGGGATCGTCCACCATCCTGGTGCAGTCGGTGGCCGACGTTCTGGGTGTCGATATGGACCGGATCCGCATCGTCGAGGCCGACAGCGCCGTCACGCCCAAGGACAATGGCGCCTTTTCGTCCCGGATTACTTTTATGTGCGGTAACGCGGCGATCGACGCGGCGGAAAAGCTCAAAGACGTTCTGGTTCGGGCGGCGGCGGAAAAGCTGGACGCGAGGCCCGAGGACATCGAATGTCTGGGCGAGGTCTACCGGGTCGCCGGCAGCCAAGATCCCGGCATCCCCTTCGCCGATGTGGTGGGGCAGGCTTTGGTTGATACGGGTACCATCACCGTCAAAGGCACCTTCACAGCACCCAAGGAGTATCAGGGTACCGTCAAATTCAGAGGGTCCGCCGTGGGCCCGTCCATGGGTTTTTCCTTTGGCGCCACCGTTGCCGAGGTCAGCGTCGACGAGGAAACCGGCGTGGTCGCGGTGGACCAACTGTGGACGGCCCTCGATTGCGGCTTTGCCATCAATCCCCTGGCGGTTGAAGGCCAGATCGAAGGCCAGGTCTGGATGGCCGTGGGACAAGCGATCAGCGAAGAGCTTCAGTATGTGAACGGCCTGCCGTTGCAGGCCAATGCCCTCGACTACAAAGTTCCGACCATATCCGAATCACCGCCCATCGAAGTGAAGATCATCGAAAGCCTGGACCCCAACGGTCCTTTCGGCGCTAAAGAGGGCAGTGAAGGCGCTCTGGCCAGCGTCATCGCCGCCATCGGCGCCGCCATTTATGACGCCATCGGCATCCGCCTCCACGATCTACCATTTTCTCCCGACCGGGTTTTGGCCGCCCTGGAAAGATAAAAAGTGTACCAGGTACAATTATCCCTAAATTGTACCAGGTACAATTAATTCCAATTAATTCGTCTGCGATCTATCGGATTCGGCGGGTCCGGGCTTCATTTAGTTCATCCCTGAATTCCGGTGCGGCGATGGCGATCAGTGCCGCCGCCCGGTCGTCTAAATTTTTATAACGGATGTCGGCGATGCCGTGTTCGGTCACGACGTAATCCACATCGGACCGGGGGCAGGTAACGACATCCAGTTTGGGGACGATCTTGGAAATGGCGCCGCGCGCCGCGCTGGCAGGCAGCACCACGATGGACCGGCCGTGCGCGGCCAGCTTCGCCCCTTTCATGAAATCCGCCAGACCGCCCTGGCCGCCAACTTGTTTTCCCCCGATGGTCTCACCGTTGATCTGACCGAACAGGTCGATCTCGATCACCGAATTGATGGCGACGAAAGTGTCATTCTGTTTGAGAATATCGGGACTATGGGTGTAGGAAGCGGGCCTGAATAATATATCTTCACGGCCCCGGATAAATTGGTGCAGCCGGGGTGAACCGAGAGCGACACCGGTCACTACCTTGCTGATATCCACCTGTTTCCGTGTGCCGTTGATCACGCCGCTATCGATCAGGTCCGCCATAGCGTCGGATATCATGCCGGAATGAACGCCGAGATCGTTTTTGTTTTTTAAAGCATTGAGCACCATGGTCGGCAACTTGCCGATGCCGGTTTCAATAGTTGATCCATCCGGAATTAAATCGGCCACCAGCCGACCGATGGTGCCCTGATCTTCACTCAGGGAAGGTTCTTCGAAGCCCGCCAAGGGATGGTCGGTTTCCACGGCAACGTCGATGTCGGCAAGGGAAATCGATGGGCTGCCGGATATGAACGGCATGGCCTGATTGATTTCTGCAATCACCGTTTTGGTCTTGGGTAGGATCGAAGGCACGAAATCTACCGAAGAGCCGAGGCTGCACACCCCGTTGCCATCTGGCGGCGACACTTGGATAAGGGCAAAATCGAAGCCGTCGCTATCGTCGAAATACCGCGTAATACCGCTGTAGGAGAGGGGGATAAAATTGGTTTTTCCCGCTTTAAACGAAACACTGGTTTCCGGCGTAATGAAAAAACTGATGGCGTCGGCGTTTTCACCCAATGACGCCGGGTCCGTGTGATTCACGCCGGGCAGCATGATTGAAGTGAAGTGGACGCCATTCCCGGACTGGTCATCATTGGCCATGGCCGTTGTCAGGTCGGTCGGCTCTCCATTGGCGCCTTGGATAAAAACAGCGGCGTTTTCAGGGAGCAGCCTGGCTGCATCGAGTGCGGACAATGTCTGAGGCAATTCTAGAAGCTCGATCTCTGGAACAATTTGTTGAAAGGCAATAGCAGTGGCGACCCTTTGCGGGATCGACCTGTCTAACCTAACACAATGATTTCCGAAAACTCAAAAATTTGATGACGACAGCTGACGGGTTTTATCGAATCGAATATTGGCTTTAATAGCATCTAGGAAAGAGAGTAGGTGTAAGTGATATTCTCGAGAAGGCTTCTGGCGTCAAAGGCGGGTGGAATTTCCAACCACTCTTTGGCGCTATCGAGACTAAAAAAATAGAGCCGTTCAACATGGTCTACCGGCAATTTTTCATGGCGCTCGAGGCACTGACGATAGCCATGATCGTTGGTCACCAGATAAGCGTGCCTTGATCGGCTGAAGCGGTCGTATAGGGCCTTTATTTGAGGGTAGAGGGGGATCAATTGGCTGTAATCGTCCAGGAATACCTCATCTCTCAAATCAAAAAGAACATTCATGTCGGAACGAAAAAGGTAGTGAGACGTCGCTGCCTTGAGCTGAGATACAAAGTCATCTGCAGGCACTTTGCCAATATGGCGAAAAAATACGGTATTGGCTGGAGTACTAATTCGACAAAAATATGGCATTTGAAATTCGATCAGTATGTTATTAATTCAATTATTGGTATTATTTATTTGTAACAAATACTGGTATTCTATATTTGATGTGATCTTTTAATAATTATAATTCGTAGATATGTCCAGGGAAATGGTGGGCGCATTGCGCGGATCGAAATTACCCGTTGGGTTCGCCTAAAAGCTGTAAGGCAGACCACGTCATGGCGAGATTTTCGTGTCCCCAGGGATCGAGGACTTCAATGGCTTTAGGGGTTAGCTTGATCAGTGATTCGTTTTTTCGCCGCTCGATTTCGATCCAGTCGAGTTGTTCCATTTTGTCGAGATGGCGCTTCAATGTGCGCCTGGAGATTCCTAATACATTGGAAATACTGCTAATATTCATACCACGCTTGCGCTCATCATCGTAGGCGTCACGGAGATGTATCGCGATTTGGTATCCAAATACGCCAAATTTTGAAAACATTTTTTCGCGACGCAGAGCGAGACGCAGTTGAAGCCGGCGAAAGCGCCTGCGCTGATCATTATCAAATTTTTGCATGTGATTAAACTACTACTTATTTTTGTTCTTTGTATATAGTTATTTACAAAAATGAGGAATTAACTAAACCATTCATATTATATATTATCTTTTCTGGCTAAATTTGTCCACATAACAAATTTTAAAAATTATTGTTATACGGGTATTTTACCTAGGGGCTTCGGTGGTCACTAAATCAAATATATCGCCGTAACGACTTGATCGATTGCCGATAATGTCCGATTTAGCTTCTGATCGGAGACGCGATGCCTTCAGACGACAAAAATAAATCCGACCCGCTACCGGAAATTCGCCCTGATTGGGCGGAGAAAGGTGCAGCGCGCGACCGGCGGACCTTTGATGCGCGGGCCATTTTGGCGGGGGGACTGGACCCGTTTCACCAAATTATGGATTTTATGGAGGATTTGCCGGGGGATGAAGATTTCGCGGTCGAAGCGTCTTTCAATCCCCAGCCTCTGCGCCGGTTGCTCGCCGCCAGGGGTTACGCCAGTTATGGCGAGCAATTGGAAGCCGATTATTGGCGTATATTGTTTCATCCGGAAACCGTCGTCGATAATGACAGCGCCGAGGCAGAAGCCGCGCCGCGCACCTGGAACGAGGAAAAAACGCTTCATGTCGATCTGCGTCGTATGGAGCCGCCCGGTCCCCTGGTTTTTATTCTTGGTTTGCTCGACCGGCCCGGAATGGGTAAAGAGGTGGTCGTTCACCTTGATCAGGACCCGATTTATTTATATCCGGAGCTGAACGAACGCAGTTGGGATTGGGAGCGGTTGGAAAGCGACGAAACCGAATTTCGCCTCCGCCTATTCCGCCCGGTTGAGGAATAGCCCCAAATAGAATTGCAGACGGAGTTAATCTGAAATGGTCCAGGACGTTAATCCCGGTACTATTCTTATGGGCGCCCAATTGCGCCTGCTGCCGCCTTCCCTGCCGTTCCGGTTTTTTCTGGCGGCATTGATCTTTCAATTCTTTTTCTGGGTCTCGGTGGGTTTTTCCTATCAAGACGTGGCGGGATTTGAAGGGGGGCCGGGCCGGGTGCTCTCCGCTATCCACGTCCTCACACTGGGCGTATTTGCCATGACCATCATGGGGGCGGCGTCACAGTTGACGCCGGTAGCAACTGGGCTCGCCCATCGTTTCTTGTGGCCCACCCAAGTTGCCTGGTGGCTGTTTCTGCCTGGGATATTGATGTTTTTCACCGGTCTCAATATTGCCGAGCAATGGACCATGCATTTGGGCGGTGCGCTGGCCGGGGTGGCATTATTGATTTTCGGCTTTTCACTGGCCGATCTGCTGCGCCGCGCAAAAGTCCTGAAAATACCCGTTCGGTTTGCCTGGTTGTCCATGGCATCGCTGCTGGTGCTGGTGTTATTGGCGTTGGCTCTGCTGGAGGATTTCGTTCACGGCTTTCTGCCGGATCATCAGGCCATCGCCGTCAGCCACTTGATTTTGGCAGTGTTCGGATTTATGGGCCTGCTGCTGATGGGGTTCAGCAATATATTGGTGCCCATGTTCGCGCTGTCAAAAAGCCCGCCCGCCCGCAATCAGCAATTTGCCTTGTGGCTCGCGCCGACAGGATTGGTGTTGGCGGTGCTTGGCGTTTTGGTCGGTATCGAAGAACTCATCGTCATTGCCGTTATCGCCGGGTTAATTGCTGTCGTGCTCCATGTTCAAGGTATGTTGTGGTGCCTTAAGACCGGCATGCGCAAAAATCTGGGCCTTTCGTTTGCCATGGTGAAAGCCGGCTGGATCATGCTGATTGTCAGCCTGGTTGCCGGTGGTCTTTTGGCCTTCGACAAATTTGGTGAGCAGGGGCCGGCTTTGTTTGGCGCGATTGTACTGGTGGGCTGGCTGATGACCTTCCTGTTGGGCATTTTGCAGCGGATCGTTCCTTTCCTGGCGGCCATGAACATGTCGAAAAAGACCAAAAAGCCGCCGCGGCTATCCCAATTGGGAGATGAAACCACCCTGAAGGTCCATGCTGTTTGTCACGGCTTGGCCTTTGTGTTAGTCACCGGCGGCATTGCATCTGATCAGTCCCTGCCTATCTTAGTAGGCGCTGGGATTGGCGCCGTCGGCGCTTTGTTTTTCGCCTGGTACGTTGTTTCTGTGGCGCGCAGTTTCCTGGCCTATCATCACGAAGCGGACGAAGAAGCCACGGCGCCGGCGTTGGATAGCTGAGCTGAATTACTCACATCATTAGGAATTATCATGCACGATTTTGAACTCGAACTTTGCAAATCGCTCCACGAAGACCACATGACCACCTTGCAACTGCTGGAAAGGCTGGAAACGGCTTTGGGCCCGAAACACAATAGTGTGCCCGATGCAACCGGCGGCGACTTCCGCAATTTACTGACCGATCTGGTCACCGTCATGGAGGCCGAAGTGAAAGGCCACTACGCCTTTGAAGAGGAGAATTTGTTTCCCCGCTTCGCCGCCGAAGTCAATCCGGCCATCACCGAAATGCTGCAAGGCGAGCACGAAGTCATTCGCCCCATCGCCACTCAAATTACGGAATTGGCCCGAGCCGCATTGAAAGAAGGCTTTACCGCCGATAGTTGGGAGGAATTTCGTAACGCCGGTATGGAACTGGTCGAACGGGAAGTCTTTCACGTCCAAAAAGAAGAGATGGGCTTTCTGCCGGCGCTCGATGAAATCCTCGATGAGGATGAGGACCGCGAGCTCAACATGGCGTATCTGTCGGCGAAATAGAACGAGGTGCCGGATTGTCCAGTCCCAAGGTATTTATCTACACCCCGGTCGATCAGACCGGCGACTCGCACGACCGGTTGACGGCGGCCGGGATCGACCTCAAGCTCGGAGATATCGTATGGAGCAAGCTAGAGGGCAATCTGGATATCGGCGGCCAAATCGATCCCGGTACGGCGGCGCTCATGGGAGTGGCCGCCATGCGCATCCCCATCACCAGCGAAATCATGCAGATCTCGAAAGAACTGCGCATTGTCGCCAAATACACGGTCGGCACCGATGATGTTGATGTGGAGGCGGCTACCGATATGGGCATACTGGTGACCCATTGTCCCACCGAAGCCAACTGGTCAGGCGTCGCCGAAGGAGCCATGGCCATGATGCTGGCGCTGTTGAAAAAGGTGCGGGAGCGTGACCGCTTCGTCAAAGAGGGCGGCTGGCGCGATCCCGGCCTTCAAGGCCAGTATCTGGGAAAACGCCAAGACGGCTATGAAGGTCTGACCATCGGCATTATCGGGCTCGGCCGCATCGGCTCACGGCTGGCCGATCTGCTGGCCCCGTGGCGGGTGCGGCTGATCGCCTGCGATCCCTACAAAGGGGACGAGCAGTTTATTCATCACAATGTCGAACGGGTCGACATGGATACCGTGCTGACCGAGTCGGACGTGGTGACCCTCCACACCAACCTGACGGCGGAAACCAGGGGAATGATCGGCGCCGACCAACTCAGCAAGATGAAAAGGACCGCTGTCCTTTTGAATACGTCCCGAGGGCCGGTGGTAAACGGCGATGCGCTCTTCGAAGCCCTGGACCAGGAAAAAATCGCTGGTGCCGCCATCGACGTTTTCGAGGAAGAGCCTGTGCCGGCTCAATCGCCTTTGCTCGGTCTCGGGGACAAAATTCTGGTGTCGCCTCACGTCGTTACTTTTAATGTGGGCGCCGGTCTGACGACGGCCATCCCGTGGGCAACCGATCACGTTTTGGCAGCCCTCCGCGGCGAAGTGCCGGAACATGTCTACAATCCGGACGTTATCGGCAAATGGCTCGACCGGTTCGGTGAGCGGAATCTTCTGAATTCCGATTGACCTAAGCCTGGTTTTGACCGGAAAATAGGCGTGGGGGAGCAATGCCAAGGTAAGGAGTCCAATGAATCTTTTAAACCGATCCGACCGGCCCATGCATCTGGGGCCCTATCCTCTTGAAAAAATCAAACGGGTGGACCAGCCGACCACGCTGATTATCGAGGACGAGATTCAGCGGGTTCCCAAGCGCGCCGACGGTTTCGAACGCGCCCGTATAGGGGATTTCGGCGACCGCCAGAAGTCGGCCCGTGAACGGTCGGGCGGCGCCCGCGCCATGGGCAATACCAAGCCGGCCCCCTTGAACGGCGCCATCCGGGATACGCTCCTGCAACTGGCGAACCACCAGGACGGTGAGGCCGCAACGGAAAAAGCGCCCATTCCCGACGATCCGGAAATCCGCGCTCAGAACATCAAATCGTTGTGTTATTTTCTTAAAGCCGATCAAGTGGGTATATGCGAGGCCAAGCCCTATTCGTGGTATTCCCACCAAAAAGACGGCACACCGGTCGAGCCCTACCACAAATACGCCATCGTCATGCTGATCGATCATGGATATGGCAATGCCGAAGGTACCGGCGGCGACGATTGGGCGCCTGGGCCCATGTTTTCCTACATGCGGGGTGTGGAAATCTGTAACATTGTCGCTTCTTACATCCGCAGTCTCGGATTTTCGGCCCGCGCCCATTCCTCGGTCGACAGCGATGTCATGCACGTGCCGTTGGTTCTTGAGGCCGGGTTGGGCGAGATGAGCCGCATCGGCGAATTGGTGCTCAATCCGTTTCTGGGGCCGCGTTTCAAGAGCGCCGTAATTACCACCGATATGGAACTGGCCGTCGACAAGCCGATCGATTTCGGGCTCCAGGATTTCTGTGGAAAATGCCAGAAATGTGCCCGCGAATGTCCCGTCGGCGCGATCCCTTACGGTCCCAAGGTTATGTATAACGGCTACGAGACCTGGAAACAGGATGTTGCCAACTGCACCAGTTACCGGGTGACCAATTCGAAGGGCCACGGGTGCGGTCGATGTTTGGTGGTGTGTCCGTGGAACAAAGGGGACCAATTGAGCCATCGTTTGGCCCGTTGGGCGGCCATCCATCTGCCATGGTCGCGGCGTCTTTTGATCATGCTGGATGATTGGCTGGGATTCGGCAACCGCAATCCGATCAAGAAATGGTGGTTCGACCTGACCATCGAGGACGGCAAAGTGGTGGCGCCGAAAAACACCAGCCAGCGTGATATCAGTCCGAATAAAAAGAAACCGGCCAATCACCGAGTGGCTCACTATACGCCTGATATGTTGCCGACGGCAGACACGGAAGGTGTGTGGCCTTATGACCGCGTGGCCGGTTTCGAGGCGGCAGAAAATATGGAGACGCCGGATGCAGCCCGGCGGCGGGTGGAGAAAACGTCTTAGACGCTTACCACTTTTGGCATTTTGGCGCGATTATCAAAGCGATTTCTTTCGACATCTTATACATTGGGTAAATGTCAAAGGAGATCACAATGAAAATAGAGATAAACGGTAAGTCCTATCCAATACCCGAAACGCTGCAAGTCGTTTCGCTGCTGGATTTCATTCGCGATATTGTCGGTTTGAAGGGCACCAAATATGGGTGCGGCAAAGGGCTGTGCGGTGCCTGTACGGTTCATATGGACGGCGAAGCGACGCTTTCCTGCCAGGAAACGGTTGGGGAAGTCGCCGGCCGCCGAATCATTACCATAGAAGGCCTTGCAGAAACGGCTGGCCCGGATCAACTCCATCCGGTTCAATTAGCCTGGATCGCCGAGGCTGTACCCCAGTGCGGCTACTGTCAGCCCGGCCAGATTATGACAGCCGCGGCTTTTCTCAAAGACAACCCGAGTCCGTCCGACGAGGATATCCGGGAGGCGATGAACGGCAATTTGTGCCGTTGCGGCACTTATCCCCGCATCCATCGGGCCGTCCGTCGCGCTGCCGGGGAGATTAATCATGAAGTTCGCTGAGCCTCTTGTCCTGAACCGTCGGCAGTTCCTGATCACCAGCGGCTGGATGGCGGCCGGGCTTACCGTGCTCACTTCCTGCGGTCCGTTTTCATCGCTGTTGCCGGCGCTGCCATCGACCAGCGATCCGGAAAAAGCCGACGGGCTGGCCTGGATCCAAATCATGCCCGATGGACGGGTGCGGTTTTTCTGCCCCCGCATGGAGATGGGGCAGGGGGCGTCCATGGGCCTAGCTCAAGTCGTGGCCGAAGAACTCAATATCGACCAAGACGATATCGAATGCGTTCGTCCAACCACGCAAAACACGCCGCCTTTCAAGATGACCGTGGGCAGCGAAAGCATTTCCGGCTTTTTCGAACCCGTCTCTTGGGCTGCCGCCGCCATCCGGGAGGAAATGCGCCGCCTTGCGTCGGAAAAATCCGGGGTGCAGGTAAAGGAAATTAGGGATGCGCAGGGAGGCTTTTTGCTACCGGGCGGCAAACGGCAGAATTATGCCGATCTGGTGGAAGGTCGGCCGGTTATCCTCGATCAAGATAACGCGGTGGATACCTTTAATATATCGGCGCGTCATACAGCCACCGCAATGGGCCGCTATCGGGCTATTGGGCAGAATTGGCGTCATCACGATCTGGTGGCTATGGTTACCGGGCAACCTCTTTACGCCCGAGATGTGTCTCTGCCGGGAATGCTCTACGGGGCGGTCGTGCGCCCGCCGGTTCTGGGCGGTAAGATAAAAAGCATAGCCTCTGCAGCGGCAAAAAAAATGCCGGGGGTAAAGGCGGTGGTCGTAAATCGGGAAGAGGAATTCGCCGGCATTGTGGTTCAGAGGCCTGAACAGTTGCAAGCCGCCGTGGACGCCTTGGAGGTAACATGGGAAGACGCCGTTAGCTTAGATCAAGCAAGTCTGGACGAGACACTGAATGTGGATGCGGCCAGGCAATCGAACGACTTCGAACATATATTGGCAGAGGACGGAAAAGCGCCGGCAACATCTCGCCAGCGGATCACGGCCCGCTATGAAACGCCTTTTGCTACCCATGGGGCCATGGAACCGCGCGCTGCTGTCGCGTCAGTCAGTGAGGAGCGGGCGGAAGTCTGGTGCGGTAGTCAGGATCCCTTCTTCGTCCAGCTCCGGGTGGCAAAGCTGATCGGCAGGCCGGCCGAGGACGTCACTGTCCACACCCACCGCATGGGGGGCGCTTTCGGCGGGCGGGTCTGGTGTCGGGCAGCAGAAGAAGCGGCGATGCTTTCACAGGCAACGGGTAAACCGGTCCGCGTGCAGTGGAGCCGGGAGACCGAGTTTGCCCACAACTATTTTCAGCCCCGCTTTTCCCATCATATCGAGGCCAGCGTCGACAGCAGTGGCCTGATTAACCAATGGGAGCATGACTTTGTCTCTTCGCCCATCATCACAGGATTGGTGCCCGAAAACATCAGCGGCATCGTCGATACCTTCGTGGCTGATGCCGGTACCGCCCGAGGCGCCGTGCCACCTTACGAATTTGGGTACCATCGTATCCGCTATTCGGATTTGCGAACGGCGGTGCCGGTGGGAGCCTGGCGTGGTCTCGGCGTTGCGCCCAATGTTTTCGCCGTGGAAAGCATGATGGATGAACTGGCCCATGTCGCGGGAATCGATCCTCTGGCCCTCCGCCTGAAGAATCTCGGTCAGGACCAAGCCCGGCTGGTAAATGTGCTGAAAAAGGTGGCGGCTCTGTCCGAATGGGGAGCGCCGACAGCGCCCGGTGTGGGAAAGGGTATCGCCTGCGCGGTATATAAAGATGAAACCTATGTGGCCACGGTCGCTGAAATCATACTGGACGAAGAGGCCCAAGAAGTACGCGTGAACAAAATCTGGTGCGTCCAGGATTGCGGTCTGATGATCAACCCCGACCAGGTGGATCATCAGGTTGTCGGCAATATCGTCTGGGGCTGCAGTATGGCTTTCAAGGAACGTATCTCCTTTGCCAATGGTAGAGCGGAGCAGCGCAATTTTGACGAATACGAGATTCTGCGTCACGATGAAACGCCGGCCATCGTCGTGGAACTGGTCAAGTCAGGCGCGCCGCCCAGCGCTGTCGGAGAATCCGCCCTGGCGCCCACCGCGCCGGCCATCGTCAACGCCATTTTCGCTGCCGCGAAGGTGCGGATACGGCAACTGCCCATCCAGGTTGATGATGTATTTGCCAACAAGACGGGCTGAGAGGAGACGGCGCCATCCGAAACTTCGCCAAGGCCAGTCTGTTCGAACTCATTCTCCGTCAGGTTGAACGGGCGCATCCCGACCTCATCAAATTTCAGGTGAGGCCCGGGGAGGCGCTACGCAACGCCCATATACCCGCAAAAATGAAGCGGGATATTCTCAAGACTATCTGGCAGGAAGCAGGGCCGGAAACGCTCCTCAATATTGGACAGGGAGTACGGGATTCCGACTACGATCCCATTTGGCGTGGCGCCCTGCAGTCTAAATCGCCTGATCAGTTATTCCGAAAATGGCGGCGTTTCGAAAAATTTTCCCATTCCACCAACCGCCTGCATATTGAAGAAACCGGAACATCGTCGGCGTCCTTTCAGAGGCTCACCGTTGACGGCGGCATTCCCACGACGCCGGAAAATCTATTAATCTGCGGTCTGATGATCGCGCTCCTGGAGGCCGTGGGCTGTGTGGACCTGCGCTGCGAGATGATCCTGATTGACGGCACGGCGTGTACTATCCGGCAGAAAGGCCAGTTTGATCTGCCGGACAAAATGGATGATTTGCATACGGTATCGTGGCGCATGAAATGGCAGGATTTCTCGCCGCCGGTCAGAGTTGGCGTCACCGGCAACATTTCCCTACCCGATGGCGTCAATCTCAAGGCTCCCGTGAAAAGCCTTGCTGGGCACTTGTTGGCGGACATCTCTCATCCGTGGAAGGTGGAGGAATTGGCCCGGGAGGCCGGGCTTTCCAAACGGTCCCTGCAGCGGCAACTACGGGAGGCCGGTTTCAGTTTTTCCAGTCTGCTGCGCATGGTGCGTATTCATGTAGCCTGCTCGCTGCTGGCCGAGGGTGAGGCGCCGCTTACCAGTATCGCTTTTTGCACTGGATTTTCGGACAGCGCTCATTTCAGCCGCGACTTCCGGACCAGCATGGGGATGACCCCAACCGATTACCGGGTCGGATGGCAAGAATCTTAATAAAAATTCCGGATTCTTGTCTAGAAATCAACCAGGCCCGATGTCATCCGATGGGGGGACAGTCTCTCACTTGACCTGCAGCGCCCTATAGTGAACCATTAAGTTCGGCCTTGGTGGCCATTTCAATAGGGAGGGAACAATGGACGGTCAGCAGAAATCGGGCGTGGAGTTACTTGAAGAGCGCGAAAAACGCATTTACGACGCCGTGGAGATGCGGGTTCCCGACCGGGTGCCGGCTTTTCTATTCTCGACATTCTGGGCCGCCCGAAACGCCGGCATGACCTGTGAACAGGCCATGTACGACTACAAAGGGCTGTCCGACGCCATGCGCAAGGCGATCATTGAATTGCAGCCCGACGCCTATGTGCCGTGTCATCTGATGCTATCGCTGGGTCCGACCATGGAGATGCTGGATTACAAGCAACTGGAGTGGCCGGGCGACGGCAATCTTGGTCCCAATCAGCCTTTTCAATATATCGACCGCGAATATATGGAAGCGGTCGAATACGACGAATTCATGAACGATCCGACGGGCTTTTATCTCAGGAAATATCTTCCCCGCCTGGCCGGTGAGTTGGAGCCTCTGGCCAACTTGCCGGAATTCCCGTCGGTCTATTTCACGCGGGTGATGCATTCCATGGCGTTTCTGGCTGACCCGCAAGTCCGCAAGGCGCTGGAAACCATGATCAAAGCCGGTGAGGAAATGCAAAAGATGCTGGGTGAGGCCTTCTCCTTCATTGCCGAAATGGAAGAACTTGGTTTTCCGGTCGCCAATGTGGCCAGTGGCCATGCGCCGTATGACGTGGTTTCCGATTATCTCCGTGGCTCCAAAGGCGGCATGTTGGATATGTTCCGGCACGAGGACAAAATCCAGGAGATTATGGACACGCTCACCGATTTCATCCCCCGCAACATGATGAAAACCGCCAGCCGCCTGCGCGGTAAAATCGTCTTCATTCCCCTCCATTGGGGTTTGGACGGATTCATGTCCCCGGACCAGTTTAACAAGTTCTTTTGGCCGTCATTACGTAAAGTGATGATTGAATTGATCGATAACGATTATTACCCGTGCGTCCTTTGGGAAGGCGACTGCGAGACCCGATTGGATGTCATCGCCGATGTGCCCGAAGGTAAATGTATCTATTGGTTCGAGCGCACCGATCCGTTTAAGGCCAAGGAAGTCCTGAAAGACCGGGTCTGTATCCGGGGGTCGGTACCGGTATCGATCATGAACACGGGCACACCGGACGACGTTAAGGAGTTCTGTAAAAAACTCATCGACGTGGTCGGCAAGGACGGCGGCTTTATCATGGATGCCGGTGTCGGTATCCCCGACGAGGCCAAACCGGAAAACGTCAAAATGATGTTCGACTTCACTCGGGAATACGGCGTCTACAGCTAAACCGGTTTTGTAAACGGCTATAATTTTCCTCTATAGTGAAAGGCGTCACTATAAGGGTAATTCCACTATGCCTGCCGATACCATTGCGCCCGATCTTCTCAACCGAGTGAAGCTTCGCCAATTGCGGCTGATGATCGCCGTGGCGGAACAGGGGAACATCCTGGCGGCAGCCCGGCAGATGGGATTGACCCAACCCGCCGTCACCAAATCGCTCAAGGATCTGGAACAGGATTTGGGGGTGGAACTGTTCAAGCGTTCCAACCGGGGAGTCCAGGCGACGATCTATGGTGAGACTTTACTCCGGCATGCTCGTCTGATGCTGGCCCAACTCGGTTATGCCGGTGAGGAGCTGGCGGAACTGCAATCCGGTTCGGGCGGCCGGGTCCGGGTGGGGACGCTGTTGGCGGCGTCCGCTTATCTGTTGCCCGCCGCCATTGAGCGTCTGCGTATATCCCGTCCCAAGGTTCAGGTCATAATCGTTCAGGGCACCAACGATCAGCTGGCGGCGCCCCTGGAGGATGGTGAATTGGATTTTGTCGTCGGCCGCCTGCCGGAATTCCGTCACCGCAAGGGGCTAAGCCAGGAAACCCTGACCGATGAGGCGGTCTGGCTGGTGGTCAGGGATGGACATCCCCTTTTGAACAGTAGCGGCAAAATTACCTTTCCCGAACTCTTGCATTGGGACTGGATTTTGCCGCCGGAAACAACCACGCTCCGCCGTCAGATTGAGAAAAGCTTTCATGATGGCGGGGTCGAACCGCCGGTGCCGGCCATCGAATCCGTCTCCTATCTGACCAACCGGCACCTGCTGATCGCCACCGACATGATCGGAGTTTGGCCGTCCCAGGCCGTGCGGGATGATATGGCGAACGGGATGCTCGCCAGGCTGCCGGTTAAATTGGCCGATGCCGTCGGATCCGTCGGTGTCACCAAACGACGTGGCGCCGCACTGACGCCCGCCGCGGAAGCGCTGATCCAGGAACTGCGTGCCGTTGCCGCTGATTTATGATATTAATAATCGATCTCAAATAAATGAATTAATATAAATAAAAATTATATCTAAAAAAATTCAATTCATTGGACGTTATATCTGATCCGTGCGATTCTTTTTAAAATTTATCTGATTTTAGGAGTCAAAAATGGCGAGCCATCCCCGTTTGAAATCGTTTAACTTCGACAAATGGATTGAAGATAACCAGGACCAGCTTCAGCCCCCCGTCAACAACAAGCTGCTGCACCACGGCTCTGACATGATTGTCATGGTCGTCGGCGGACCAAACACACGTATGGATTTTCACGACGATCCGGTCGATGAATGGTTCTATCAGGTGCGGGGAAACATGATTCTGAAAATCGCCGATGGCGGCGAAATTTATGATGTGCGCATCGGCGAAGGCGAAGTCTTTATGCTGCCGCCCCATACCATCCACGCGCCGCAGCGACCCGAGGAAGGTTCTGTCGGCATTGTCGTCGAAGGCGCCCGCCAAGCGGGCATGAAGGAAGGGTTCGAGTGGTTTTGCTTCGAATGCGGTGAAAAAGTTCACCGGGTCGAGGTGGAACTGGCCGATCCCAGCGGTATCGTTTCCCAACTGCCGCAAATCTATGAAGCCTACCATGAAGACGAGGAAGCCCGTACCTGTCCCAAATGCGGCACCCTTCATCCCGGCAAGGGCAAGCCGCCGGAAGGGTGGGTCGTCATATGAGTAACTCTCAACCAGTCATCGACATGCATACCCATTTCTTTCCGGAAAAATGGCCGGACTTGGCGGAAAAATTCGGTACGCCCGATTGGCCGTGGATGAAACATCATGGTGATGGCAAGGCCACGGTGATGGTGGGGGACAAGGAGTTCCGGCCCATTTACGACGCCTGCTGGGATGTCTCCCGGCGGCTGGAGGAAATGGACCGGCATGGCGTGGATAAACAGGTGATCTGCTCGACGCCGGTGCTGTTCGCCTATCGCCGACCGGCCGATCAATCAGCCGAGTGCGCGTATATATTCAATGATGCCGCCTTGGAAATGAGCAGCGGCTCTGGCGGGCGACTTCTGCCGTTGGCGCAGGTGCCCCTTCAGGATATCGACCTTGCCTGTAAAGTGGTAAGCCGCGCCATGGAAGACGGCCATCTTGGTGTGCAGATCGGCAACCATGTGGATGACACCGATATGGATGACGAAGGTCTGGTTACCTTCCTTCAGCACTGCGCCGAGGTCGGTGCCGCCGTTCTCGTTCATCCCTGGGACATGATGGGTGGCAACCGGATGAAAAAATATATGCTGCCCTGGCTGGTGGCCATGGCGGCGGAAACCCAACTTTCCATATTGTCCCTTATTCTTTCGGGCGCCTTTGAACGGATTCCCAAATCGCTCAGAATTTGTTTCGCCCACGGTGGCGGCAGCTTCGCCTTTTTGTTGGGGCGCGTAGACAATGCCTGGCGGGAACGGGATATTGTCCGGGCCGATTGCCCTAATGTGCCGTCCAGCTACACGGATCGCTTTTACGTGGATTCGGCGGTCTTTAATCACGATGCGCTGGAATTACTGACCAAGGTGATGGGGGAGGACCGTATTATGTTCGGTACCGACTACCCATTTCCCCTGGGGGAGATTAAGATGGGCGAACTCATCCGGACAGCACCGGCGTTGAACGACAATGCCAAAGCCAAGTTACTTGGCGGCAACGCGCCGAAGTGGCTCGGGTTGGACGCCGCATAACCGATACAGAGGCGAGGAATATGATCGTTCTAAGAGACCTTTACTATATCAGACTGGGCACCCGCGATCTCGACGGGGCGGAACGCTTCACCACCGACATTGTCGGCATGCAGCCGATCGAGCGCACCGACGACCGCCTGTATCTCCGGAGCGGTAAACAGCACCATGCCCTGTGTTATTTCGACGGCGATGTCGGAGACCACGCCATCGGCCTGGAACTGAAGGATTGGACCGGCCTGGACGACGCCATGGCGAACCTGGAGGAGGCCGGATACCCCTGTACCCGCGGCACCGAAGAGGAATGTCTGGACCGTTCGGTGGAGGATTTTTGCAAATTTCAGGATCCGACGGGCAACAATATCGAACTTCTCGTCCGTCCCCACGACGCCAACCGCCGCTTTTTTCCGTCCCGGGATTGCGGCGTGACCGGGCTTGGCCACATTGGCGTTAATTCCACTGACACCAAGCGGGACGAAGACTTCTGGACCAGTCTGTTTAACGTCCGGGTCAGCGATTGGATCGGCCCGGCACCGCTGTTGCGTATGAAGAACGTGCACCACCAAATGGCCCTGTTTCCGACCACCAAGCCGGGTGTTCAGCACATCAATCACCAGGTGGAAAGCTTCGACGATATTATGCGGTCTTATTATTTCCTGCAGGAACGCCAGATTCGGATCGTTTTCGGACCCGGCCGTCATGCGACTTCTGAAGGCTATTTCCTCTATTTCGAAGGCCATGACGGCATGGTGTTCGAATATTCCAACAGCGACCGCAAAATCATCGACGACGAGGAAAACTACCGCCCGCGTCAGTTCCCCATGGCGCCCGAATCCTTCTGCGTCTGGGGCAGCAAGCCGGATATTCCGGAGTTTCAATGAAATCAATACATTAATGGGTAGTTTTTGGCTTAAAAACCCCTCAAAAAAAGCTTGGGGTAACACCTGGGGTAACAGGTTCAAAAAATAACCCCGCCGAAGCGGGGCTTAGTTGTTCACGAGGAGTACTAATTCAAAGAATTATCATAACATAAAATCGACCAGGGTGGGCAAACTTTGCCCGTCCAGCCTTAATATCGGGGCAACTTGCACCATTATTACTTCGATCCAATATTTCGGGTGGCGGAATTTCCCTCACCCGAATTTGACTGGCCCATTTCGGCGGTGTCAGATGCAAAGCCCTTGTTTCCCCTTCCACCTAAACTGGCCAAATTTTGGTCAGTTTCCGGCCTGTTTAATCCGCCTGGGACCGCTAACTTTCTTTTCTCAAAAACCTCTTTCCGCTTTTTAAGATGCTCCGCCCGCTCAATCTGCACTCAAGAACTCAATCACCTGATCGAATTGCTGGGGAATGGCACCCCCGTATTTATAATTAAAATCAACTTCGGTGAGTTCCTTTGGCTTTAACACTGCGCCTTGGATGGTGGTCGGCGGCTGATTCAGAAAGGCAAGGTTGGCAGCTTCAAATTCATCGTGAATCTTATCTATTTCTTCGTCGTTCGGCGCTTCATTGTACGCCTTCTCAGCCGCCTTATACTCGTCATACAATGCAACCACGGGGTCGTATTTCGGTTCGTTGGAGTAAGATTCCGCCAACCGCTTGTCCCAATCTTCCTGAGACACGCCCGCTAATTTCGCTGCTCGTTGAAATTTACTCATCATGTGTTCCTTCCACGTTAAGCCAGGTCCGGCCTGGCACCGGGAGTTTTCAACATGTAGTGAACACATGCACTCCCTATTCCCGCAAGCGGTATTTTATTCAGGAGTACTCCCGGCATAAAGCTGGGCATACAAAACCCGCGCTGACGAGGCGGGTAACCGTTCACTAAGGTGTTGAAAGCACCGAGATAGATTCTACGCCGATCAGAATGAGATGCAATGATAAATGTGGGGATTTGCTTCGGGAGTTTAACGGGCGAGGGAATAATCAGCATAGTGACGCGAACGACACCACCCAACGCCAAGCCCAGATTCCCTTAAATGGTTGATTTTGCCCCTCCCGGCTACCTACCCACCAGAACCCCAAAAACGCCAAAATGGAGCCTTTAAAATCAATGACTTACAAAGCAAAACCAACCACCTTGGGGTCTACTCCGCCGCCATCCTCAAATCCGCCTGATCACGCCATTCCAGAAAGGTATCCGGCAGGGATTTTAAGGTGTCCCAGGCGTTTTCGGTAGGTACGACATCGTTTTCCATCAAGATTCGATTCAGCGTCGCCTTTTTACCGCCTATGAAGGCTATTCCGCGCCACTTTGAACCCCGCCTTTTCTGCAATATCCATTGATTGCTGTCATAGGCCAGCGCCCAGTCGTCATTGATGCGGAATAGCTGTTTATCCAACGGGGTCAGTCTCCGACCCAATTCTGCCGTTGGAGTTCGTTAAAGTCGCGCTTTGACATCCGCATAATTTCCTTGTCGGATATCGCCTGAGTTTCAGCCTTGCCTTTATTAATATTTCCTTTGGCGGCGTCGGTTAGCTATCAATAAACTCACCCTCTGATATGTCTTCATCAGAGAGGAATTTTTCTCTG
>CAZNLR010000040.1:0-11280 GCA_964574215.1 uncultured Rhodospirillaceae bacterium
CGATGGGAACATAAATGATGTCGAATTTGCGCCGGTACGTACCGATAACACTGGTCGCCGCCATAGGTATTCTGTTCTCGATCGGCGCTTTTTTCATTATCGACGGTATGGAATTCAGGCGCGCGGAGGTAATATTTCAGCGGTTGGCGTCGGATCGGATAATCGCCGTTCAACAACGTATTCATTCCGAATTAACGGTTCTCAAATCCGTCGTGGCATTCTACCAGAGTTCGAATTTCGTCGACCGGGAGGAATTTGCCACCTTCTCAAAATCGATGGAACTCAACAAAAGAAGCTTCCAGGCTCTCGAATGGATACCCTATGTCCGTCGCGAAGAGAGGTCCAAATACGTCACAGATGCCCGCAGAGACGGCCTCAAGGATTTTCAATTTACGGAAAGGTCGCCGCGAAATGAACTGGTCACAGCGGCGGATCGAAACTCCTACTTTCCGGTATATTATGTCGAGCCCATTAAGGGTAATGAAGCCGCTTTGGGGTTTGATTTGGGCTCGAATCGGGTTCGGCGGGCCGCGCTTGAGATGGCGCGGGACAGCGGAGAATTGGTGGCCAGCAGCAAAATTAACCTGGTTCAGGCAAAAGCCGATAAGGCCGGTGTACTGATATTTGCGCCGATTTACAAAGGCGGCACAAGCATCGCAACTCAATCCGACCGAAGAAAATATTTGGAGGGCTTCGCTCTCGCCGTATTTCGGGTCAGCCTTATGGTGTCACAAGCATTTAAAACCAATCTCGCCAAAAACGTGAGGAAACCGTCGGGAGTAGATTTGTACCTTTTTGATATCGATGACGAAGAGAAAACCGAACTCCTCTACATCCACAATTCGCGGACAAGAAAGGAAAGCGCACCGGTTCTGAGTTATGCCGGCGCGAAAATTGGTTCAAGTTTAGAGCGGGATTTTTTAGTCGGCGGGCGCCAGTGGACGATCGTCGCAAAGCCGGTTCAGGCAGAATTCGGCAGAGGAACACCATGGCTCGCCTGGGCCGGATTGCTGGCGGCGCTGGCTATTACCGGCGTTCTTGCGGCCTATCTTATGAAAATTATCAACCAACAGTTTGAAGTGACGCGATTGGTCGAACAACGGACAGAAGAATTGTCCAATTCAACAAAGAAATATAAATCTCTGTTCGAGAACGCCAACGACGGCATCGTGATCCGCGATAGCCTGTCCACCAAAATTATTGACGTCAACGATATATTTCTGAGGCGCTTGGGTTACGAAAGAGACGAAATCATCGGGGCCTCCGTTGATAAATTTTCACCTTTGGTGAATGAGCAATCGGCGGAAGAAAAGAAAAAGTTATTGGCCCAGGGAACGGACAAAGTCATTGAATGGATACACGTTCGCAAGGACGGCACTGAATTTCCGGTTAGCATCAGCAACAGTAAGCTGAAACTGGACGGCCGCGATGTCGTTCTCAGCTTTGTCCGCGATATCACCGAGCGCAAACTGGCGGAAATACAAAAAGATGAATTCGTATCGACCGTCAGCCACGAGTTGAGGACTCCGCTTACCTCCATCAAGGGATCGCTCGGCCTTATTCAATCCGGTACCGTCGGAAATCTGCCGGATCAGGTGAGGAATCTCCTGGACATCGCTTACAACAACAGCGAGCGGCTAACGTTGCTCATCAACGATATCCTGGATATGGAGAAGATCGAGGCCGGCAAAATGGACTTTCATCTTCAGCCCATGAATATTGTATCGCTGATTAATAAGGCCCTGGAGGCAAATAAAGGATATGGCGACGCCTATGATGTGGCTTTCGTCTTCCAGGAGCCGCCGGAAGAAATGGTGGTCAACGGCGATGAAGACAGATTGATGCAGGTTATGGCGAACCTGATGTCCAACGCCGCCAAATTTTCTCCCAAAGGCGGTCAAGTGGAACTTTCAATATCGGAAGAGCAAAAATCCTATCGAATTGGCGTTACCGATTTTGGATCGGGAATTCCGGAGGACTTTCGAGACCGGATTTTCGACAAATTTTCTCAGGTCGATGGATCGAATACACGCCAAAAAGGCGGCACGGGTCTGGGGCTCTCCATTTCCCAGGCGATCGTCATGCGACACGGCGGCATAATCGATTTCACAACCGAGTCCGACCGGGGAACGACATTTTTCGTGGATTTACCCAAATTTATGGATTCCGCCAAGGAAGCCAATCCGTTTAACCGCGTTCCCGGTAAACACCGCGTTCTCATTTGTGAGGATGAACAGGATATCGCCACCTTGCTCAACATGTTGCTGCAACAGGACGGATTCGAGACATCGATCGCCCGTAATGCCCAACAGGCCAAGGATATGCTCGCCGGCGAAGAATTCGATTTTATGACCCTTGATCTCGGCCTGCCTGACCAGGACGGAATTTCTCTAATTCAGGAGTTGCGCGCCGACCAAAAAACCAGGGAATTACCGATCGTTGTCGTATCGGCCAAAGCGATCGAAGGAAAAAAGGCATTAAACGGTGATGCAATCGGTATAATCGATTGGTTGCAGAAACCTATAGATCCGGATCGCCTTAGAGACCGGCTGCGATTTGCCGCCCGGTGCGCTTCGGGAAGCAAGCCGCGCATTCTGCATGTCGAGGACGATCCGGACGTGGTCAACGTGGTGGCCTCCCTGGCCGATGATACGGGCGAATTTACGGCCGTTGCGACATTGCGTGAGGCCAAGAGAATTCTTGATGAGCAGCATTTTGATTTGGTTATTCTGGATTTGATTCTTCCGGACGGCGCCGGAGAGGATTTGCTTCCGTACATGAAACGAAAAAACGGAACCACGCCCTCGGTCATCGTATTTTCGGCGAAAGATTCTTCCTTGGAAATGGCGGAGGGTATCGAGGCCGCCTTGCTCAAGTCCCGGTCAACCAACGAGGATTTATTGGACGCTATACGCTCTGCCGTGGGATAATACAGGCCGGAAATATGTGCGCCGACTTTACCCCACAAATTAGTGATTTGGATTATTTGAATTTCCGAGTTATTGAAAGCGCCTGAAATTTAACCCAAACAATCAAGAAAAATGCCCGACGATATTGCAACTGCCCCCAAACTGGACCCACGGAAATTTCAAAATCCCGATCTCACGGCGGATGGATCGCCCCGTGCCATCGTGGCGCTGACCCATCTTCGGATCCTGTGGTTCAATACCGGAACCTTGTGCAATTTGACCTGCGACAACTGCTATATCGAATCCAGTCCGAAAAATGACCGCCTGGCGTATCTCAGTGAAGCGGAAGTACGCCATTACTTGGAAGAAATTAAAAGTGATGGTCTGGGTGTCGAAGAAATCGGGTTTACCGGTGGCGAGCCTTTTATGAATCCCGAGATCATCGGCATGGTTGAAGCCAGTCTGGAGATGGATTTCTCCGTGCTGATCCTGACCAACGCCATGAAGCCCATGCACCACAAGCAAAACGATCTGATTCGGCTCAAAGACCTCTACGGCGATCGTCTCAGCCTGCGGGTCTCGATTGACCATCATACGCGAGACCGTCACGAGCAGTTGCGTGGTCCCGACAGTTGGGCGCCCATGCTCGAAGGGCTCAAATGGCTGTCGCAAAACCAACTGAATATCGCTGCCGCAGGACGCTCCTGCTGGATAGAAAACGATGGGGCGGAACGGAATGCTTATGCTGACCTTTTTGCTTCCGAAGGTATTCAAATTGACGCCCATGATCCGGTGGCCCTGGTTCTATTTCCTGAAATGGACGAACGGCTGGATGTTCCCGAGATTACCACATCGTGCTGGGATATATTGGGTGTCGCGCCCGATTCCATGATGTGCGCGACCTCGCGCATGGTGATAAAGCGCAAAGGCGCCGAATTGCCGGTGGTCGCACCGTGCACGCTCATTCCCTATGATCCGCAGTTTGAAATGGGCCATAAATTGACTGATGCGGCGACCTCGGTGAAGCTTAACCACCCTCATTGTGCGCGCTTCTGCGTGCTGGGCGGCGGTTCCTGCAGCGCCACGGATTAACCTCTCTACCGCCACCACTTTGCCTTATTGCGCCCTGAGCGCGCCCTAATTCCTTGCCAGATTCCCCAGCCTGATAATCGATTTTGATTTTAAACGGGGAGTTGATTCATGAAACAGGTGCTCATAGCGGGAATGATGGCCGCTCAGACGGTTCTGTTGTCGGCGTGCGGTTCCACTTTTGATTTTAGCGCATTGCGGCAGCAAGACTTTAACAGTAGCGGCAAAGGCGAACCTTTCCAGGTTGCCCTCGGCGAAGGTTACAAAAACTTCGCCCTCTATGAGGTCGACGAGATGTATGATTGGATCGACGCCGCCCATTTTGGTGACAAGGCCAGGCGGGCGGCGGGCGGTCTGAACGTGGCGCCCGAAAAAACGGCCGACTGGTGGCTCACTCAAAATCAGATGGAAGTCCTGTCGGCGGCCCGCAAAAGACTGCTGGCCGTTCTCGATGCCAAGAGTAAATCGCGCCTGCCGCTCATCGCCGCCAAGGCGCAAACCGGCTTTGACTGCTGGATGGAACAGCAAGAGGAAAATTGGCAAAACGATCATATCGCCAAATGCCGTAACCAGTTTGTCGCTGCCGTTGAACAGTTGGAAGACTTGGAAACTGTTGCCAACAGCAAGTTTCCGATTGTCTCGCCCGACGTTGGATCGGTTCCGGTGTTAAAGACCAAAACCGTGCTGCCCGAAAATCGGGAAACCAACGCCTTCACGCTCTACTTTTCCTTCGATACGGCCGAAATTGACGCCGCCAATCGCCAGGCCATAGACCGGATCGTCGAGCTATACAGTTCCGGCGCGCCGGTGACTATTTCTCTGGCCGGCCACGCGGACCGTGCCGGTCCTCAACCCTACAATTTCAAATTATCCCGCCGCCGCGCTGAAGCCGTGCGCAAAACGTTGATTGAAAAAGGTGTCACGGTGCAAATGATCGCCGCCCAGGCTTTTGGCGAAAGCCGCCCCCGCAAGAAAACGACAGACGGAGTCCGCGACGCCCAAAACCGCCGTGTCGAGATCATCGTCGGTCCGGCCTCCTCCCTGTAAACTCGTTCATTAGGTGTGGGAAAAAGGATAAGGAGCGGTAATAAATTGGATTTCTGGTTGACGTTAAATTAAACTGAATGAATGCTCGGACCCAACTTCGAAGGCGTATACGGTGTGACAGCGAACCCATTGCGGTTGGTTTTTATGATGGGTGCGGTTTGGCGGCTTTCGAAAGAAGTAGAAGGCCGATCTCTCAATTTACTGGAAATTGGATCTTGGTGCGGATCTTCGGCATTGACCTGGGGGCAGGCGCTTGATCTGTACAATAAGGCCAAAGGCGATTTAACGTGCGTCGACCCGTGGGCTCCATTTAATGATCTGGCAGAGAATCCAGGCGAAATCGGTGCGGACATGGAACAGGCCCTGGCCAGGGACGAACCTTTTCGGGTATTTCAGGAAAACATAAAGTTCCTTCCGAAAGGAATCGATGTACACATATTTCGCGGTCGGTCCAGCGACATCCTCCCCACTCTGGATAGAGATTCTTTTGATCTCATATACATCGACGGCGACCATGGCTATGAGACGGTTTCTTCCGATATTGAAATGAGCCGCGCGTTGATCAGAGAAGGTGGAATAATTTGCGGCGATGATCTGGAATTGCAGGCCCACGAATGTGATGCGACGATTGCCAGGGCTCGTCCCACGCTGGACCTCTTTCTCGATGAGCCGTCTCAAACCCATTATCATCCCGGTGTAACATTAGCGGTCGGTGAAAATTTCGGCCCGGCATCCTCCTGGTACGGGTTCTGGGCGATGCAGAAGAAGGAAGGGCGTTGGCTTCGAGTAAATTTGGACGGTATGCCGCCGCACATTCCAACCCACTTGCCGGCACAAAGCCTGATCGGATTAAAAGCTCTGCTTATGGAGCATGGCCTGCTTTGATACATTCCGTCAGTTGTCTATCAACCTGCCTCTGTGCTAGATAGCGTGAGGCGATGACTATGGCAGCCGGCAATGTATTCGGAAATTACGAACAATATCAAAATATCCGTCGATCCGACCTTTCTGGACGATCAATCCGATCCCGGTGATTTTCATTTCGTATGGGCCTACCATATCAGAATTGAAAATCAGGGCGATCAGACCGTCCAGTTGTTGCGGCGACATTGGCATATCACCGATTCCAACGGTCAGGTCCAGGAAGTAAGGGGAGAAGGCGTGGTTGGTGAACAGCCGGTCCTGCAACCCGGCGAGGCCTATGAATATACCAGTGGCACCCCGCTATCGACCCCGTCCGGCTTTATGGCGGGATCCTACCAGATGAAAGGCTCCCGAGGGGAAACCTTTAACGTTACCGTACCGGCGTTTTCGTTGGATTCCCCCCATGATCTCAACTTGGTTAATTGAGGTAATCATTAAATAAACGTCTTCGGACTGGCGAAACCGGAAAAAATCGCTATTTTATGCCGGTCTCGTTATGAGACTGGTATTTGTCGCCCGGAAAGGAAAAGAAAGTGACCGCAGATAACCCTAATGGTGCCGGCCAAAACGACCGCCCGAGCCGCGAAGAAGCGGAAGAAGCCGTTCGCGTATTATTGCGCTGGACCGGCGACGATGTTAACCGGCCCGGCCTGAAGGGGACGCCTGACCGGGTGGTGCGGGCCTATGAGGATTATTTTTGCGGTTATAACGATGACCCTTACAAAATTCTGGGCCGCACCTTTGATGAAACCGCGGGATATGACGAAATGGTAATTTTAAAAGACATCTCGTTTTCGTCTCATTGCGAACATCATATCGCGCCCATTCTAGGCAAGGTTCATATCGCCTATTTGCCCAAAACACGGGTGGTCGGCATCAGCAAGCTGGCCCGGCTGGTGGAGAGCTTTGCCCGTCGTCTGCAAATTCAGGAGAAAATGACGGCCCAGATTGCCAACACATTACAGGAGGTGCTGGACCCCGTCGGTGTCGCTGTCGTCGTCGAGGCCGCCCACGAATGCATGACCACGCGCGGTATCGATAAGCCGGGCGTCAATATGGTGACCAGCCGTATGCTAGGCGCCTTCCGTGAAAATTCGCCGACCCGCCGGGAGTTCCTGGCGATGATCGGCAATCCCGGTTAATTTTGAGGGCAATTTTTCTGGCCCGAGAATATTTCGGGGTTTGATTTAGGGAGGGGCGCTGAGCCTATCCGACGTGATCGACTTCCGGCCTATTTTTTTAATCCTCGGTTTTTTGCTGACAACGTTGGCAGTGGTGATGATTGTGCCCGCCGCCGCCGATGCCATTGTCGGCAATCCCGACTGGCAGGTGTTCGCCGTCGCCGCCGGGGTAACGCTGTTTATCGGCGTTTCGCTGGCCTTGACCAGCCGAGCCGGTGGCGCCCATCTGTCGGTGCGTCAGGCCTTCATTCTGACGACATTAAGCTGGATCGTGCTGACGGCTTTTGCGGCATTACCCTTCGCCTTTTCCCAACTTGATCTTAGTGTTACGGACGCCTTCTTCGAGGCCATGTCCGGCATTACCACCACGGGATCGACGGTTATCGTCAATCTCGATTCAGCGCCCCCGGGATTGCTGTTGTGGCGGGCGCTGCTGCAATGGCTGGGCGGGATCGGTATTATCGTCATGGCGCTGGCCGTCATGCCGCTTCTGCGGGTCGGCGGCATGCAGCTCTTCCGCATGGAATCCTCGGACCAATCGGAAAAAGCCCTGCCCCGGGCGGCGCAGGTGGCGACCGTGATTGGCGGCATCTACTTTGCCTTGACGGCTATCTGGGCCACCGCTTTGTGGTTCGCCGGTATGAGCGGTTTTGACGCCATCGCCCACGCCATGACCACCATCGCCACCGGCGGGTATTCCACTTATGACGGCTCCGTGGGTCATTTCGACAGCGCCTTGATCGACGCCATCATCACCTTGGGCATGATCATCGGCAGTCTGCCTTTTCTTCTCTACTTGATGGCGCTCCAGGGCAAGCCCGGCACCTTGATGAGGGACAGCCAGGTGCAATGGTTCCTGACCGTTGTGGCGGTGTTTGTCGTTGTTACGGCTGGTTGGCTCTGGTTGCGCAACGGCTTAGAGCCGCTTCAGGCTTTGCGTTTCGCATCTTTCAATATCGTGTCGATTATGACCGGCACCGGATACGCAACGGACGGGTTCGATAAGTGGGGCAGTTTCGCCATCCCACTGTTTTTTTTCGTCATGTTTATCGGCGGCTGCGCCGGTTCCACCACCTGCGGCATCAAGATTTTCCGCTTCCAGGTGTTGTATGCTGCGGCCAAAACCCAGTTCCAGAACTTGGCCCAGCCCCACGGCGTGTTCATTCCCTACTACAACCGCAATCCCATCCCGGAAGAGGTTATCAGTTCGGTCCTGAGTTTTTTCTTTGTGTTTCTGGCGACCTTTGCCGCTTTGGCCGTGGCCCTGGCCTTCCTGGGGTTGGATTTTATTACCAGTATCTCCGCGGCGGCTTCGGCCATTTCAAATGTCGGGCCCGGTCTGGGACCGGTCGTCGGACCCGAAGGCAATTACACGTCGCTGCCCGACGCCGCTAAATGGATTTTATCGGTGGGGATGCTCCTGGGCCGCTTGGAACTGTTCACCGTCATGGTGCTTTTCACCCGCGCCTTCTGGAGAGCCTAGATGGCGGCCTCCATGACCCCGGTCGAAATGCTCGGAAAGTTGATCCACTTCGATACGGTGTCGGCCCATTCCAACAAAGATATGATGGATTTTATCGCCGATTATCTGGCGGGCCATGGCGTCGAAGCAAAACTTGCCCCCAACGAGGACGGTGATAAGGCCGATCTGATCGCCACCATCGGCCCCGATATCGAAGGCGGTATCGTGCTGTCCGGCCATTCGGATGTGGTGCCGGTTGAAGGTCAGGACTGGCATAGCGACCCCTTCGAGATGATGGAGAAAGACGGGCGGCTGTACGGTAGGGGCACGTCGGATATGAAGGGGTTCATCGCCGTTGCCTTGGCTCTGGTGCCCGAATTCAAGGCGTTGAAACTCAAGAAACCGCTTCATCTGGTATTCAGTTATGACGAGGAATTGGGCTGCATCGCCGCGCCCGCGCTGGTGGCCCGCCTGGTGCGTGATGTTCCCATGCCCCTTGCCGCCATTATCGGCGAGCCCACGGATATGAAACTGGCCAACGCCCACAAAGGGGTGACGGTGTTTGAGACCACAATAACCGGTAAACCGGCCCATTCCTCCCAGACCCATGCCGGTGTCAACGCCATCACCATTGCGGCGAGATGCATCTCCCGATTGTCGGCGATTGCGGAAGATTTCAAAACCTCCGGATCGGCAGACGACAGGTTTGAGCCGCCTTTCTCGACCATTAGCATCGGCACCATCGAGGGCGGAACGGCGCTTAATATCGTCGCCGGGGAATGCCGTTTTGTGTGGGATTGCCGGTCGATCCTGGAGACCGACACCGGACTGGCGCTTAGCCGGTTCGAGGAATTTTGCGCTGATGAAATTTTGCCGGAGATGCAGAAAATCGCACCGGAAACCCACATTAAGACGGAAAAAATGGTCTCTGCACCGCCGTTGGTTCCCAGCGACGACAATCCGGCGGAAGCCTTGGTGAAAAGACTGACCGGTCAAAACAGGGCCGAGGTGATCTCTTTCGCCACCGAAGCCGGTATTTTCGAGCTATCGGAAATTCCCGCCGTTATCTGCGGTCCCGGCAGCATCGCCCAAGCCCATCAGGCCAACGAATTTATCGAAAAAAGCCAAATGAATGCCTGCGCCGAATTTCTCCGCAAACTCGCCAATTGGGCCGCCGAATAATCATTTTTCTCCAATTTGATTTCAATCAAGGCAATCGGCGCCAATTTACATATCATAGTAACCATCAGAGGCATTCCCGATGGACTTTCTGTCCGGGCTTCCCCGAGCCCAGCCTCTGAAATCTCCCTTGGAGCTATGCTCCGGAGATTCTCCCTGTAAACTCGCCGGCCCTTTTTGGGCCGGTATTTGTTTGCGGTAACGGGTATCCGCTGTTTTTATCGCCGGCGGGGTTCGCTAAACTCTTTTTCGCCTATTTTCATTAGTGAGAATTATTTGATGAATATTGATGAGAAGATAGACGGTTATCTTGAGGACTACGAGGTCGGCCGGACGTATGAACTGGGCGAGGTGACAGTGGACGAGGGCGAAATTATAGAGTTCGCCAAAAAGTACGACCCGCAGCCCTTTCACGCCGATCCCGAGGCCGCCAAGGAATCCCAGTTCGGCGGTATTATCGCCAGTGGCCATCTTGTTCTGGCGCTTTCCATGCGGATTTTGGTGGACCGGTTTATCTCCCGCAGGGCAAGCATCGGTTCGCCGGGACTCGATGAAATCAGATGGCACCGGCCGACCCGGCCCGGCGACCGCCTCCGCTGCCGGACCACCGTCAATGAAATCAGGCCGTCCAAAAGCAAACCCGACCGGGGCCTGCTGTTCGATCTGGTGGAATTGCACAACCAGGATGGCGATCTGGTATTGAGCTACCGGTCCATCGGCATGTACTACCGATCACCCGAAATTAGTTAAATGTGAACCTTGCTGCGGTAGCGGTCGGGCCGGGCACCCATGTAGGTGATGCCGCTGGCGTTGACCCCCAGATTGACCATCAGTTTGGCCAGTTCGATGGCCGCCGTATAGCCTTCCAGCACCGGTACATCCCAGCCCCGCTCCTTAAGCCCATCCCTGATAAACGGCATCAGCCAGAAGGTCATGGAGCAGCCCAGCGTGATCACCTCGGCGCCGTCCTCGACGATGGCGGCTTCCGCCTGATCGACGGCCCGCTCGACGGCGACGGAATATTCTCCCTGTTCGGCGGCCAGGCATTGCGCCGTGAGGGTGTCCGGGTCGGTGTCGCCGGGCCGGGGCAGGCTGTAGCCGATATTGCGGATCGACCGGCAGCGGTCCTGCAGTTGATGGGTGCGGACCAGGTCGCGGTAATAGACGTTGTGCACGCCTTCGATATCGATGATGGAAAAGCTGTCACCCAGCAGCGTCGCCAGATACATCTGGGAGAACGCGTTGGCCGTGACAACGACACCGCATTCCCGGCCGATTTCCCGGGATTCCAAAAATCCCGGTTCACCGCCGCCCAGGAGGATGACGCCGTTATATTTTCCCGATTCACACGCCTCGCGCACCAGGGCAATCCGGGTGGTGGCGGCATAGGCGAACTCCTCCCTAGTTTCCACCGACCAGTTGCCATAGGGCGGTTCGGCGCCGGGATGAAGATCCCCAGCCGGTAGACCGAGAGGAGCGCCATCGTGAA
>CAZNLR010000040.1:11290-48382 GCA_964574215.1 uncultured Rhodospirillaceae bacterium
GCGCCGGGATGAAGGTCCCAATCGACGTCCTCCAGATGGGGCAGGACGAATTCGCTGTTGAGCAGCCGCTGAATTTTTGGTGCATCGGCCGGTTCGGAATAGGCCGGTACGGTGAACTGATCCTGATCCGGCAACCGGAACGGCGGTATCAGGATAAATTGAAATTTAGATTTGGTGCTCATCTTCCCCTCTTGTTCTTTGGTTGTGATTGTCAAATTGAGCGCCCCAACTATAGCCCCCTATATACTTTTCACAATTCTTTCCTGTTCAATCGGCCAGCCAAAAATTGGTGGCCTTAAGACCGGCCAGTAGTGCGCCGATGTCCGTATCATCAGGGAGTTTGATGAAGTGGGACCGGCAGTCCCGACAATCGGAAGACCCAAAACCGGGTACCGGTACACCCGATTTTTTCATTTTCAATGCGGCGCCGACAATGCTGCATTCATTGCCCCCCGGCAGGGCGGTCACGGCGCGAATGCTGCTTTTGACGGTTACATGATCAATGTGCCAATGAATTTTCTTTTTCCGGGCGATATGACGTGACAGCCGGGCTCTGATGCCGCCCGGACCGTTGGCCGACCCGGCGTAGAGGTAGAGACCCGGTTCAATGATCGTTCCGGAAAACCGCTTGATAGCGAGTGGGATTGGTTTTTTCAGCGTAATGACGACAGCATAGGCGCCCGAAACGGCTGGTATTTCGCTGGTAATATTAGATAAAATCATGGTGAAATGTGGCCCAAATCTTTACCGATTGGCAATACAATTGAGTCATCCTTATTGAGCAATAATGCGCCACGTGCGCCCAACAGAATTCGGAAAGCCTGTAAGAGGTGGGTTGTTGAAGGATATCGAACGCCGATATAGAGACGGAGACGTGATCTTCCGCGAAGGCGAGAAGAGTGCGACGGCGTTCGTCATCGTGTCCGGCCAGGTGGAACTGTTCAAGACCGGCCCCAACGGCCCCATCCGCCTTTGCATTCTGTCGCCGGGTGAGATTTTCGGCGAAATGGGCATCATCGATAAGTCGGCCCGTAGTGCGACGGCCCAGGCCGTGGGCACCGTCGTGCTGGATGTTATCGAGCGGGACGGGTTTCTGGCCTCGCTCAGCGAGCAGCCCGAAGTGGCGCTTACGGTGATCGGTAATCTGGCGGAACGACTGCGCCATACCAATGAGCTGATCTACAACCCACAGAATAGTAACAGTTCTTCCACCGCTTTGACGGTGCAACCAACAGCGAACCTTGGGCCAGATGCTGCGCCCGATGTGCAACGGCGGCGAGCGACTATTTTTCAAAAACTGAGCCGGCGCGCCGTCTCGTTCGGGGCGGCGGGGCGGCCATCGCTATTGCAATCGGTAGCGTCGTGGTTTTTGGCGCCGTCCAACCAAAGAAAACTGCTGGAATTCCGGGTCGCTAAATTGGCGGGAGACGAGGACGGCTCACAGACGGAACTGCTGGTTCACGCTCTTTCCGGACAGCCGGACGTCAGGGTCAAAGCGCTGGCGGAAAGTCTGCCGGTTGAAATGGAAGAGGAAAACGGCCGGTTTCTGTCGACGGCAAATTTGGTCGCCCGTCAGCGGTTGCTGCAGGAAGACGCCGATCTGTTGATCTGGGGCGATGTCAATGAAATCGGTACGGTAATCAGGTTGCGATTTGTCTCTTTGTCGTCGGACTCGGATCATCCCGGCGCCTTTCTTGCCACCGATAGGCTGGCTCTGCCGACGGGATTTTCGACTGATTACGGCATGCTGCTTTACGCCGTTTCTCTGGCGGCCACCGTTCCCCGCAAAGAGGCGCACCGTCAATTGATTAAACCGATGTTGTTGCCCGCCTTGGAAGCCGCCCAGGAATCGGGTCAGCAGCCGCCTCTAGAATTGAATGCCGCGGACCGGGCCACCATCCAAGTCTGTTACGGCAATGTGACCGCTTTGATCGGCTATTACGCCAGCGATCCCAATTGGCTGAGGCGGGCGGCGCTCGCCTACCAGGAAGCCCTCAACGGCATGTCGCAGGAGGAGGAACCTGTCGGATGGGCCAATACCCAGTTTCACCTGAGCCGGATCCGCCAGACCCTGGGGGAGCGGGGCAGCGATCCCGAAATTATCGAGAATGCCCTGGCCGGGTTCCAGGATGCCATCGGCGTGTTCAATCATATGGAATTTCCCTGGGAATGGGCGGCCTTACAGGCCCGAATCGGCAACGCCTATTACCGTTTGGACGCCATCAAAGGCGATACCGAACTGCTGAAAGACGCCATCGCCGGCTATCAATCCGCCTTGCAGGTCTACACCAAAGCCGACGCCCCGATGAAATGGAGCGAAGTCAAAAACAATTTGGGCCAGGCGCTTCAAGTGTGGGGCGATTTGGCCCGCAACCGGGAACTTTTGGAGCGGGCGGTGCAGGCCTGTCAGGAATCGCTTCAGGTGCGGTCGCGCATGGAAACACCTTTGCTATGGGCCGCCAGCCAGAACAATCTTGGATCGGGGCTGTTCCTGTTGGGCCGCATGACCGAGGATTCGGAACATCTGGAGGGTGCCGCCGAAGCCTTTGGAAAGGCGCTGGAAATCTATCTGGCTTACGGGTCGGCCCGGCTTGCCAAGGTCGCCGAGCGCAATATGTCCAAGGCTGAAAACCTGCTGCGGGCCCGGCTGGCGCGTCGCGTTGCTAAACTCTATTGGGAAGAAGAACCCGCGGCAGAGCAATCGGGATCGTCGCGCCGCAAAAGAACTTTCCGGGAAGAAGATCTCGCTGATCCGAGTTGACCTCAGTTATCCTTTTCGACAATAGACACGCATAAAATATAGCCAGGTATCTTTCGCCTTGCTACAACCGGAATGAAATAGAGCCAAACCAGGGTAAATAACCATGTCTGACCACGCGGCGGTGCTGTTCGCCAACGATGCTTTTTACGTCGCATTTTTGAATAATGATTTTGAGGCGATGGAAGATTTGTGGGCGCGGCAGGCGCCGGTCAGCTGCATCCATCCCGGCTGGCATCATTTGACGGGACGTGAATTGGTCATGGAAAGCTGGCAGGGTATCCTCTCAAACCCCGAGGGAACGTCGTTTCAACTGCGCAATTCGACGGCCAGTGTCTACGGCGATATGGCGGTGGTTATCTGCTACGAGGTTTTTCAGGAAGGCGCCCTCGTGGCCACCAACGTCTTTGTCCGCGAAGACGGCCAATGGCGCATCATGCACCACCAGTCCGGCGGTTCACCCCCGCCGCCCCCCGAGGAAGAACCGGAAACGCCCGAGACCATCCAGTAACGTACCCTAGTTGGACAGTTTAATCGTAGCCATGCGACCGATGCCGCAGGTCCAGTGGGATACGGAAAACCAATGGTTTTGGTATCACCCGAAATTGACGGCTCTACGTCCGAAAACGGACATTACACCGACTCGATAAAACAGTCCGGAAAATACCCGGTTCGGACATTAGCCCGTTCCACCAAGGCAGTTGCCAACAAACCAACATCCTCTAGAATAGTCGCGATGAAAAGCACCTCAATGGACAAAGCAGACCCTTCTTCCGAGCGACAAGCACTAGCATCTCAACAAGCGTTGGACTTGGGCCTCAAGCATCATAACTCGGGTGACTTGTCGAATGCTGAGAGCATTTATCAACAGATATTAAAGGCCGACCCCAAACAGCCCGTCGCTTTACATCTTCTTGGAGTAGTTTTCCACGAAAAGGGAGATAGCAACCGCGCTATTGATCTCATCAAACAGGCACTCACAGTTAAGCCCGATTACGCTGAGGCGCTTTGCAACCTGGGTATTATCCAGCAGCACCAGGGGCAGTTGGAAGAGGCTGTTGCCAGTTACCACAAAACTCTTGCCGTCAAACCAGATTTTGCTGAGGCGCATTACAACTTTGGCAATGTGCTGCAGGAGATGGGGCAGCTTGAGAAAGCCATTGCGAGCTTCCAAATGGCCGTGGACATTAAACCGGATTACGCCGATGCACTTAACAACCTTGGCACTGCTCTCAAGGAACGAGGGCAGGTAGATGTGGCTGTCGCCTGCTACCGCAAGGCGCTCGATATCAATCCCGGTGACGCTGAAATACATAACAACCTTGGTATCGCTCTTCGGGACATGGGGAAGCCGGAAGACGCCTTCGAATGTCATCAACACTCAGTTGCCCTCGTTCCCTTCAACGAATTGTTCTGGGGCTCGATGGCGGAGACCTTGGAATCCCTTTCATTTACGTCTGTTGATGACAGTCTTTTGCAGGTCCTATGCGATTTATTGGAAAAATCCACGACGGCCCCTTCCAGCCTAAGCCGGCCAATCATCAGGGCGCTTCGTCATCACCGGTATTTTTCGCAGATTCTTGATTCAACAGGCTCCGAGAAAACCGTGAATGCGGCTGCCTACCGTGACATATCTGAACGATTATCGCAGATTCCCCTTCTTCTTCAGATCATGCAATTGAGTCCAATCTATGATTTGGAAATAGAACGGCTATTCACGCGCTTGCGTCGAGAATTATTGTTGACGGTATGGGCAGCAGAAAATTCCGAAGAGCCAGGTCTGACATATTCTCTGGCATTTTCCGTTGCCTTAGCCCTCCACTGTTTCGTCAACGATTATATTTTCCCGGAAACTGATGAAGAAACGGTCGCCGCCGAACATCTTGGTGAGCACATAGCTGCATTGGTGACAAGCGGTCAGGAACTTCCTCCGATGCTGCTGGTGGCGCTGGCTGCTTTCAGGCCGCTTTACTGCTTCCCTTGGGCCAAAGACCTGCATGAACGTAACTGGCCAAGAGAACTCAATGGGTTAATCGTGCGGCAGATACAGGAACCGTTGGCAGAGATTGCCCTTCGCGATCAAATTCCAAAATTGTCGACGATCGAGAATGCGGTGTCTATGGCCGTACGTGATCAGTATGAGGAAAATCCCTTTCCACGTTGGATCAAGATGGGCTTGCCTGCTGAGGCCAGGACAATCAAAGGTTTTTTGCAGGGACCGCCCCTTCGCCTTGATCTGGGAGATTACGTTTCTCCCGAGAGCCCGAATATACTAATTGCAGGCTGCGGTACCGGTCAGCATTCTTTAAACACAGCCTCCAGATTCCCGCACGCCCAGGTATTGGCAGTGGATTTGAGTCTGAGTAGCCTGTCCTATGCTGTACGGAAAACTAAAGAACTCGGTTTATCAAATATTGAGTACGCGCAGGCGGACATCATGAATCTCGGTGATATTGGGCGGCAATTTGACCTCATCGAATCTATTGGCGTCCTTCACCATCTCGAGAACCCGCTGGCTGGATGGCGCGTTCTTGTGAACCTCCTGCGTCCGGGGGGGCTCATGAAGATCGGCCTGTATAGCGAAAAAGCGCGTCAGGATGTTGCTAAAGGCAGGGAGCTAATAGCAAAGCGAAGTTACGCCAACTCTCCCGAAGACATTCGCAGCTGTCGACAAGACGTAATCGCTATGGGTGAAGACGGAAATCAGGCGATGTCGGTATTGAGTAACAACATTGATTTCTTTAGCTTAAGTAATTGCCGAGACCTATTGTTTCATGTCCAGGAGCATTGCTTCACGCTACCTCAGATTGAGGAAGATTTGCAGGCTCTAAATTTGAAATTCCTGGGATTTGAAATGCGGAATCAACAATTAATAAGGACATATAGAGATTCCCACCGGGAAAAACAGGCGCTAATTTCTCTCTCCCACTGGCACCAGTTTGAGCTCGAAAACCCCGAAACGTTCCGAGCAATGTATCAGTTCTGGTGCAAGAAATTGTAGGTTGGGCGGTCAAGAGGATCGATTAAAATCAGAGGTAGATTTTTGGCATCTAACGCCAGAGTGTTTGCTATCCAAAATAAACCCGGCTTCTGAGCTGGGTGATTGCAGGCACACCAGCTTTGAGGCCTTAAGTGAAGCTGGAAATTCTGAGGTTAAACGTCTCTTTTTGGCTAATAGCGGACATGTAGGCTACCGCCTGAAAATGTCAGCTATTCACCCGGAAGAGGACATCAGTCGGGCATACCGAAGCCAATTCTGTTTCGCAACCCTCTTAAAATGTGCAGCACATTGGATATTCACAGCCAAAGAATATTTCTTCTGGCGTGCCCCTACAAAAATTTCGGATTTCGCTCTAATTATTCCTCAGAACCACTTGGCTCAGGGTCGGGCCGATTTCTACGTTGAGGACGAGATCGGCGTAGCGGTCCAGGTCGGTGGGGTCGCGGTTGATGATCACCAAATTGGCGCCGTTTTGTTTGGCGAGCACCGGCAGGCCGGCGGCCGGATAGACGACCAGGGAGGAGCCGATTGAAATGAACAGATCGCAGGTGAGGGACGCTTCCTCGGCCATTTGCATTTCCGCCACCGGCATGGGCTGGCCGAAGGAAATGGTCGCCGTTTTGACGATGCCGCCGCATTGACCGCAATGGGGCAGGGTCTCGTCTTCGGCGAAGGCCGTCATGATGGGCTCCAGTTCGTGCCGCATGCCGCAGTCGAGACACTTACAATAAGTGGTGTTGCCGTGCAGTTCGATGACCTGCTCGTCATCAATGCCTGATTGCTGGTGAAGGCCGTCGATGTTTTGAGTGATCACGGTCGAGACCTTGCCCAACTCCACCAATCTGGCGACGGCTTTGTGGCCCTCGTTGGGCTTGGCCGCGTTAAGAACCGGATCGACCGCGGCCTTGCGTCGCCAGGTTTCCCTGCGGGCTTCTTCGGACGCCAGAAATTCGCTGAAGTCTATCGGCTGGTTCTTGGTCCAGACACCGCCCGGGCTTCTGAAATCCGGGATGCCGGATTCGGTGCTGATGCCGGCGCCCGTGAAGACAACGGTTCTTAGGCTTGCCGCCAGCAGGTTGTTCAGGGACTGTACCGCATCTACCACCATCATTTAAAATTAAAGGGGACGGACCGGTTTTTAAACAAGAAATGTCCCCAATTCGTCCGATCTCAAGCTATCTCCACTAGATCATGAAAGTTAATTTCATAATTCTCGGGCAAGCCTAGCCATTTCTTTGCGCCATCCTCGTTTCGGAACACAGACCGTTCGATCGGAGTACGGTTTAATTTTCCAACGACAATGAATTGGTGGACTATCGCATAGGCGAAACCGTCGTCTACGACCATAGCCGCCTGGCATTTTCCTTTATTCGGATCATATTTTCGAATTAAATTTAGCGCCCCTTCAGAAATGTCTTCGTGGGACAGGTCTGGAGGGAAATATAGATCGCAAACGTCATGATATACGTTCATTCCCGGCCTATTGTCCGGGTTTTTTAGGCGTGCTTCCGATGTCTCTGCAATACTGCCAAAGGCGAACGTGCCCATGTGTTTAATAAAGACACAGTTTACAGTTGGATCGATGTACATCTTGTGGGGCATTTGAAAAGCTTACGGTTGAATATTAAGCCAAACAATATAAGCAAGTATCACAAGTTGGTGATTGAATATAATTCCCGGCTCGGATATCCGGCGGAATTCTTATCGCACCCTTCTTCAGGCAAATTAAAAGGGGACATTCCCGTTTTCTTCGATTTTAACAAGAATGTCCCCTTTTTATCGAATTTCTTTTAATCAGATAACAATATCGTCCAGCGTCACGCTTTCCCCAAGTTCCACATCGACGGACTTTTTCTGGGCGCCGGTGGCTTCCACTTCGACGGTGTAGGCGCCGCTATCGGCGTCCAGACGATCGAATTTGAAATCGCCGAAATAGTCGGTGGTGGCTTCGGCAATCAGCTGAGCGTCCTTCATCAGGCGGACCTTGGCGTCCTTGACGCAATCCTCGACGCCGTTCTGGTTGGTGGCCACGCTGCCGCCGATAAAGCATTTGTTGTAGAGATGTAGATTTTTGTAATAGACCCGGGGCTTGGCGTCGTATTCCGGGTGCAGGACTTCCAGTCCTTCGGCCTCGGCAATCTTGGCCATTTCCCCGTCGTCGACTTTTTTCGCCGTGATGGCGGCGGTGGCGCAAACGGTGGCCGCCCGCGGTTCTTTCCAGCCTTCGTCCAACAAGTGGGCGTCGAATATCCAGTGCTGGGGCAATTGCAGATCGTCGTTCCACCAAATGGCGTTGTAGGGGCAGGCGTCGACCAGTTGCTTCTGGCCCTTGGCTTTTTCCGGATCGATCAGGACGATGCCGTCGGACCGCTTGGTGACGGCGCCGTTTTCCGCCGCGTCGATACAGGGTGCGTTGTCACAGTGCTGGCACATGACCGGCAGATAGGCAACGTCGATCATGGGGACGGAGCCGCGCTCTTTGCGCATGATTTCGATCCACCGGTGCCCGTGTTTGGGCATTTCCGCCGTGTAGCCGGGAAATTCATTGCCATGGTATTCGTCCTGGCAGGCGAGAACGCACATGTTGCAGTTGGTGCAGTTCTCGATATCGATAATAAGATTCCATTTAGACATAATAAATTTGCTCCTATGCAGGCGGGCCTATTGGGCCGGCACCATTTCTTTCTCTTGCTTGGGCGTCACGGCGGCGGTTTGAGCCCCCTGATCCCACAATTCGATTTCGACCAGCGCCGTCGAATTGCCCATGGAATGGCCTTTTTTGATCTGCGACTTCATCGGCGTCAGCAGGTTCAAGGTGCCGCCCAAATCCGTGGACTGGCCCGGCGTTCCCATGGGTTCATAGATGGCGCAGGATTCATAGCCATGGACCGAACCCCGGGGCAGGCGTTGGGTAATCAAGGCAGCGCAAACAACGGCGCCCTGGTCGTTATGGACTTTGACCAGATCGTGCATTTTGATGCCGCGTTCGGCGGCGTCTGCTTCGTTAATGCGGATGATCCAGTAATAGCGGTCGCCCACTTTCACCCGGTGGTCCTTGATATCGTTAATATAGGTATCCTTGGCGTCGCCTTGGGAATGGAAGGAGAATCGCGGATGCGGCGTGAGCATGCGCAAGGGATAATTTTCCTCCCGCTCGCCGCCGAACGGCGCGTTGTACCGCATCAAGGGCGGACGTTCCGGATCGTTGGCGTCGAACCGTTTCAGGCTTTCGGCTTCGAACTCGATCTTGCCAGACTGGGTCTGAATGCCTTTGAGGTATTCTTCCGAATAGTCGGACGGCAGCGGCATGGGTTCCGGTACGTCTTTCTTGCGGCCCTCGTAAAACCAATTCCAGGAGACCGGGTCGCGCAGTTCTTCTTTCTCCGCCGGGATCACCACATAGCCCTTGCGGATGAACTCCTTCCAGGAAACCACTTGGGGTACGTCCGAGCCGTCAAATATACGTTTGGCCCAATCCAGTTCCGACATGCCTTCGGTGAAGTAGGCGCTGAGGCCCATGCGTTCACAGATGCCGGAGAAAATCTGGTAATCGGATTTGGACTCACCCATTTTCTCGATCACCTGGTGCTGGAAGGTGACAACCCGGTGATTAAGCTGGGTTTCGCCATGATAGGCATAGCCGCCCAGGGACGCCCATTCGCTGATGTCGGGCCGTTCCAGGTTGGTGCAGGCGGGCAGGATGATGTCGGCGAATTTGGCTTCACCTTCAAACCAGATGGCCTGGCTGACCACGGTTTCCAGATTCTCGGACTGGTACATTTTTACATGACGGTTGCAATCGGCCATGGTGGAGAAGATCGAGCCGCCGATTTTGTAGAGCATCCTGACCGGTGAATAACCCGGCTTGGGATAGGATATTTTGTTGAACTGGGCTTCGATGGTTTTGCCGTCCCAGGCGTAACCCGTTGCTTCGCCGTTGATAATGGCTTCCGGCAGATAGAGACGCGGTATGGCCTGTTCCACCGTATTCATGGACGGCAATTGCGGCATGCGCTGATAGAGCTCAACCGACATGGCCGTGTGGTGCAGATCGCCAGAGATGCCGCCCTCGGCATAGCCCGGGAAATAGAGGTTGGTGTCGACGGGTGTGCCCCATTGCAGGCCGCCCATGTTGACGCCCGGTTTGCCCAGACCCTGCATGGCCATGAGGTAAACCAGCGAGCGGGCCCACTGGATACCGGTAGCGTTGCGGCAGGCGCCGCCGTGTCCGTTGCCCCAGCCGCCGGCGGAGAGATAAACTTTTTTGTTGCCCCATTCGCGGGCCAGCGCCCGGATATCCTTGGCCTTGAGGCCGGTTTGTTCCGCCGCCCATTCCGGGGTTTTGGGAACGCCGTCCTCGTCGCCCATGACATAGGCTTTCCACTTGTCGAAGCCGGTGGTGCGTTTGGCGACATAATCCTTGTCGTAGAGGTCTTCCTCGATCCACACATAGGCAAGGCCGACCGCCAGGGCCGGTGACGTAGCCGGTTTCGGCGCCAGCCATTTGCCGCCCAGGAACTGGGCCGTGTCGTTGTAATAGGGATCGATGTGGACCAGTTTAACGTCCAGTTCCTTAAGCCATTTGCGGCGGACGGTGCCTTCTAGGGAGCCATAAGCGCCGCTGGTGCCTTCCGGGTTGCTGGCCCAATAGACGACCATTTCGGCTTCTTTGAGGAGGTCTTCGACGGTGCCGTAGGTTTCCGTCTGACCAACTCGGAGAGAACCGCCCCAATGGTGGGAGGCGCCCCAATACCAGCCTTCCCAGCTGTCGGGATTGTGCAGGACCCGGGTCATGCCGATGGTGTTGATAAAGCGGAAATCGGCGCTCAGGTAATAACCCACATTACCCCAAGTATGGTGGGAACCGTGTGAATTGGCGATGGCGCCGGGGCCGTGTTCGGTCTTCATGCGCTTGATCTCATCGGCGACCAGGTCGAAGGCTTCATCCCAGCTGATGCGTTCGTAGCCGGAAATGCCCCGGTTCTGCGTATTCCGTTCGCCTTTGGGGTCCCAATCGACCCGCTTCATCGGATAGAGCAACCGGTCCGGCGAATAGACCATGGATTTCCAGTTCATGCCGTGAGGCGCCAGTGACGTCTTGCGGGGGGGCGTGAATTTCTTGCCCCGCGCTTCAATGGTCCAGGGACCGGCGTCGTTTTCATCAAATTCGATAGGTGTCATGCGGATGATTTTGTCGTCTTTGACGTACAGAAAAACCGGGCCGCCGTTGGTCATGTTGGTATAACGCGTGACGCCGTTGCCCATATCAACGCCGAATTTCCAGCCGACTGTCTGGGTCATCATAATGGTTTGGGTAAACCAGGAGGTCAGCTCGTCCGGGCCCTCCAGGTTCAGCAGGAAGTCCTTCATGGCGTTGATTTGCTCAAGCTGTTTGATGGGCGGCATCAACAGCCTGACGGCAATTTCGGACGTTTTGAACGTCAATACGACGTCGGCACTATTGATCACCCGCCCACTGGAAATTACCTTGCCGTCTTTGAAGGTGAAGTAACGTCCTGTCTTCCCATCTTTGGTCTTCATCAAAGCGGTGAAATTCTTTTCCTTCAGGCGGTCGCGAAATGCCTGATACCTGACGGCCTGCATCCAAATAAGCATACGCAAACCGAATAGAATTAATGAGAACAAAAAGGAGCTCATTGTGGGTCCTTCCAAAGGGGATCTTGCCAGATGGATACGCACCATACCGGTCTATTGAATTTCTGAAAATAACTTTAATTTTATTGTATTCATGGCAGCCAAGAAGTAAACACAATTCTCATATTATGGGATTTTAGTTTAAATGGTTTTAAGGGCTATTTTCATCCACAATTTTCGTTTTTGGGCCATCTGAACGGTTGACCGGAAAAAGCTCATTGGCTAGGAACGGAACAAGTTGAAATATTTTTATCAAGGGGGAAGATTACCATGCAGGTAAATCGACTGAGTGACGTCAAAGAATATGAAGCCAAAGGCCACTTCGATATGAAGGGCTTTCGCTTGCAGGGTTTCGATGCCAGTGACGCGGAAAATTTCTGGGTCGGCCTATCCTATTTTCTGCCGGGTGGGGGAACCACCCATACATCGACGCCTCTGGAGAAAGTCTATGTCTGCGTCGAAGGCGCCATCACCATTGTCACCGATGACGGCGAAGATACATTGGAGAAGTTGGATTCATGCTATTTGGCGGGCGGCGAAGGCCGTTCCATCATCAACCGCACCAACAAAATCGCTTCGATCCTGGTGATCATGCCCTATCCGCCAAAGGACTAAAAAAGGTGCCCGGCACCTTTGTTTTCGTAAGGCTTTGAAAATAAGGGATTTAGGTTAAAGGGCCGTGTACCTTTTTTTCAGTCCATTTCCTTGGACATCCGGAAACATGTCATGCCGAGCTTTTTTTCCTCGGCGTCAATAATAAAGCCTTGCCGCTGAAAGACGTTTTTGGCGAGCAAGCTGGCGCGCGTGGTCAAACGGGGGAGGTTTTTCTGCCGTGCGATATCTTCTAAAGCTTCCAACATAGAAGATGCGGCGTTTTGCCGGGAACGCCGAGGGTGGCACATCAAATATTCGATTTCGCCCGAATGCATCAAATTGCAGAAGGCGTAAATGCCTTCGTCATCTTCCTTCACCAAGGCTGCTAGAGAGTCGCATAAATCCGAATTCCAGACGGCTGGCGACGGAATTGAGGAAAGCCAGGCATCGATTTGTTCCGGCGAATATACCGCTCTCGCGGTGACTTCAATAGCTTGGTGCAGAACTTCAAGTGTAGATTCGGCATCGTATGGAATATAGGACCGCATAGCCGGTGGAGTGGACATTACTCCCGGTTGGAAATACCGGTGAACTGTCCACCACCGTAAATCAGGGGCGACCCGTCATCGACCGCCCGGCTGTCGACGATGCGGCCAATGAAAACACTGTGGGTGCCGGCTTGGATTTGCTGGGCTATCTGACAATCGAAATTAGCGAGCGCTCCATCCAGAACCGGCATGCCGGTGACCAAGGTGCTCCATTGACCGAGGCCGAACCGTTCCGCACGATCAGCACCGTCCATTCCGGCAAAACGCATGGCGATGTCTTCCTGATCGCGGGCCAGAACGTTGAGGCAAAATGCGCCGGATTTCAGAATGAGGTTATGGGCGCCGGCTGTACTATTGACGCAAATAAGCAATTGCGGTGGTTCCGCCGACACCGAACAGGCCGCCGTCGCCGTTAACCCGTCTTGCTCACCATTGTAGGAGACGGTGATCACGTTCACGGCCGCCGCCAGTTGGCGCATGCCTTTTTTAAAGGCGTCTTCGGTAATTCCTACCGTTTCACCGTCATCGGCCATTTCCGCAACCTCTTTTCATTTCGACATCATCTGCCTTTGCTATGGAATTAGCGTATTTGCTTGGTTCTGGGAAGCACTCGTTTGTAGAGTACTTTGTGATTGCTTCAATTTAGGTCTTTTATAAGAGTTCCGTTTCATGCTAGGAATTTTACTACAAAGGTCGAGGGATGAACTTTCGACCGGGGAAGAATCTTATCCTAGGGAGGATACACATGCGCATACTCTCAAAAGCTATGCTTGGTTTGTCTGCTGTGGGAATGGTTGCCGGTGTCATGGCCGCCAGTTCAACGGCTGATGCGAAAACCATTAATGTCCGCATCGGTTCTGGCCACCCGCCCACGGTGGTTTATGCCGGATTGATGAAAACCTTTTTCCAAACGGAACTTAAAAAAGCCGTCGAAGCAAAAACCAGCCATAAAATTAATTTTATCGAAGGTTACAGCGGCTCCATCGTTAAAGTGTTCGACGTGTTTGAAGGCGTCCAGAACGGCGTCATCGACATCGGCGGTTTCTGCTACTGCTTCGAAGCGTCCAAACTGAAAATGCACGCGTTCCAGATCATGCTGCCGTTCGGCACCATGGATCCGGTTCAGTCGGTCGCCATTGCGACGTCCGTTTACAAACAGTTCCCGAGCCTTACCAAACGGTTCCAAAGGTTTGGCCAGACGCTGCTCGCCATCATCGGTGACGGCGGCTACAACCTGGGAACGCAGTTTCCCTGGAAACAGACCTCGGATCTTAAGGGGCGCAAAATTCTCGGCGCCGGCCTGAACCTCAACTGGCTGAAACGGGCCAATATCGGTATCGTTCCGGTGACCGACGGTCTTCCCGGCTGGTATCAGAAATTGAAAACGGGTGTTGCCGAAGGCGGCATCATGTTCCCCAGCGCCTGGGGCCCGGTCTTCAAACTTCATGAAGTCGGTAAATTTTATACCGAGATCGGCTTCGGCTCCATTACCTGGCACGGCCTGACGGCCAATAACCGCTTCTGGGCGAGCCTGCCGTCTGAAGTCAAACCGATTTTCATGGAAGTGGCGGACCGTTATCGTCTCCAGACCGGCACGTTCAACAAAGCAGGCTATGAAAAAGACATGGCCTGGCTGCGCAAGAACATAACCGTGACCAAGTTGCCTGCCGCGGTTCGTCAGGACTGGGCGCAAAAACTGGCACATTGGCCGCAGATCCATGCCAACTCCTTGGAGAAGGAAGGCTTTCCGGCGGTTAAAATTCTGAACGCCACGCTCGATGCGGCGGAAAAAGAAGGCTACAAATGGCCGGTCCGGTACGTCGTCAAATAGAAGCAGACTGCTTCAATTTGTAGTTTGAGTAATTTTACCGGCTGGGAGCCGAAAATGGTTTCCAGCCGGTAACTTCTTCAAGCGCAGAAATATTTCGGTGCAGCAACTGGACCGAACCGTTATAATTAAAATACTTCGAAATGTTAGATTATGCTCCCGCAGACCGCCTTGATGGAATTCAATTATGAACCTTGTAACGATCAGTGACCGGCTGTCCAAGTTCCTGATGATCGTGGCGGCGACCTGGACCTTTGGCCTTTCCTTTCTGGTGCTCGCGAACATCATTGGACGCACTTATCTGGATGCGCCCATTCACGGTACCGCCGAAATGGTTGCGGCCTCCATCGTCATTGTCGTGTTCCTGCAGGTCGGTTATGCCATCCGCAGCCGATCAATGCTGCGGGCCGATTTCCTGGTCACCCATTTTCCGGAATGGCTGCAACGCACCTTACTCGCCATCGGTTATCTGCTCGGTGCGGCCTTTTTCCTGATGATTATTACCGGCGGCTGGGAAGAGAGCATTCTTTCCTATGTTGAAAACGAATTCGAGGGCGAAGGCGCCATGCGCGTACCGTCCTGGCCGGCGCGCTGGACCGTCTTGGTCGGCAGTGCTCTGGCGATGATCAACTATATTGTCATGGCCTACCTTGATGTGTTCAGACCGGATTTACTGGACAGCGAGGTTTCCCCTGATCGAGAGCCGGGCGTGTCCGGTTCGCAAAGATGATGGGGAGCGTGCGCCATGTTTGAAGCCAATACCGCCATAATTCTCGTCGTTTGTCTGGTCGGTCTGGTCGCCTTCGGTGTCCATATTGCGATTGCGCTGGGCATGACCAGCGCCCTCGGTATCTGGCTGGTTACGGGTGCCGACAGCTATGCGTTTCGTACTGTGCAGACCATGCTGGCGGCGACCGCCTATGAAGCGATCCGCGCCTATGTCTTTGCCGTCATCCCTCTCTTTATGCTGATGGGTGAATTCATCGGCAGATCGGGAACCGTGACCGATGTCTATCGGGGGATCAATCGCCTGCTGAAAAGGATTCCCGGCCGTCTCGCTATTGCCACGGTGATCGGCAATGCCTTGTTCTCATTCGTCACAGGGGTCAGCATCGCCTCCGCCGCCGCCTTTTCGCGCATTGCCTATCCGGAAATGAAGCGTTACGGCTACCACAAAGGGTTCGCGTTGGGCGCTATTTCAGGCTCCAGTTGTCTCGGCATGCTGATCCCGCCCAGCGTGCTGATGATTGTTTGGGGGATCCTGACTGAACAGTCGATTGGCCAGCTATTTGCCGCGGGCGTATTGCCCGGTCTTCTCCTGACGGCCTTGTTTATAATTTATGTCTTTCTTCGGTCTGTTTTGAATCCGAGCCTCGTGGGTGCTGGCGCAAATACGGAATCGGTTAAGGCCGTGGGTGCAGACGTCACGTTGGAAGAGGCGGATGACGTCTCCACCGGCCAATTCATTGTCAGTCTTATTGGTATATTACTGGTCATTGTGGCGGTCTTGGGCGGTATCTGGTTCGGTATTTTCACGCCGACCGAAGGCGCCGGCGCCGGCGCTTTTATCGGGCTTATGCTGGGCATCATCAAGGGCATGCGCTTCCGCGAAATTATCGATTCAATCTTGAATGTGGGGCGGACCTCGGCGCCGATCCTGCTATTGCTTGTCACCGCGGCGCTCTATTCCCGCACTCTGGCTATGACCGGCATGGCCAATGCTATCGAAGGCTTATTTTTGGGCACCGGAATGCCCAATTGGTTGATCCTCACGGTGATGGTGTTCATCTGGTTCCTGCTGGGCATGATCATCGATTCCATTTCGATCATGCTGCTGACCGCAGCCATTTTCGCACCCATTGCTGTAAAAATTGGCATGGACCCGATCGCTTTCGCCATTGTCGGCATTATCGCCATCGAGGCCGGGCTCTATACGCCGCCATTCGGGCTGCTGGTCTATACGGTGAAATCGGCGATCCAAAACATAGAGCCGAATATGAATGTCATGACCATCTTCAAGAGTTCGACGCCCTATTGGATGATCATGCTCCTCGGCATGATCATGATCATCAACTTCCCGGAGATCGCCACCTACCTGCCGAAGTTGCTGTTCCCGAGTTAGGTGCTGGACATCAGAAAAAAACAGGCCCGGCTTTTTGCCGGGCCTTTTAGTTTTTGGTTTTCATTTATTTGCGAGTTTCAGGGAGGTTGATGGGGAAGGGAAAACCCTGGTTAAATCCTTTGGCTAAATCTTTTTACCTTTACTGACAAACGGGGCGCCGGCCCAGCTTTCTCCCGTGCCGATCAAAAAACTTCTGCCGTCGGGCATGGTCAGGATCAGCGTCCAGGTATCGCCGTTTTCATTGGCGAACAGTTCCATTACACCACCGTTATTGGCGATGCCCATGGCGATGGATTCCTCGGCATGTTTTTCACTGAGCTCTTTGGCGAGTTTCGCCCGGTCGACGGGGATGGTCTGAGCACCGGCGCTGTTGCCGGTCAGACCTGCAAAAGATGTTAGCACCAGGCTCGCCGCGATCACCAGAATCCCGCAAATTCGGGCAAAACTCGCCGAAACGGCTGCGGAATGGGTGGTTGGCATGTATTTTTCGGTGCTAAACATTTCACGTCTCCTATCGTCTATCCGATGTGTGGCGATTCTCCTTTTTTCCTCATCTTGGCCCTCAATTTTTTTTTAAGTGCCTGTTTATATAAGTAGTTTGTTGGAACGGTCGTTCAATAATTTAATTGGAATATTCGTTCAATTAATTGTGAACGTATCACAAACTTCTTAAACAACTGTGAATTAGAGGAATTTTAATATAGGGGGGTGAGGGAGATATTGACGATATCGTCGAGGGTTTCGGAATCGTCGAAAACCATGCACATGACCCTGAGGCCATTGATGCTGTTGGTCAGATAGCGCGCCAGTCCGGAAGGATTCTTGTCGGCGCTCAACTCACCTTCGTTTTGGGCGACAACCAGGGCGTCATAGAAACATTTTTCCACCCTTTTGAGACCTTGGGCAACTTTGGCGCTGACTTCCCGGTCGGAAGGGCATAACTCAACGGCCGTGTTGTACATCATGCAGCCCCGGCGATCCCCGTTTTGACAGGCACATTCGGCAGCGGTTTCAAAAATTTGCCGGATCGCCGTAATTTTTGAACCCGGTTGTTCCAACGGGGACATCATGTGAGCAATTTCGGTTTTGTAGAAATGATCAAGGGCTTCCAGATGCAGCTTTCTTTTATCCCCGAATGTGGCATAGAGGCTGCCCCGATTGATCCCCATAGCATCGACCAGATCCTGCATGGACGCACATTCATAGCCCTTGTTCCAAAAAACGTGCATCGCTTTTTCAAGAACCTGTTCCCGATTAAATTCTTTGGGACGTGCCATGTCGAACTCCGATTTTCAGTTTAAATTCGTTCGTCCAATTATAGCCGTCCCTAAGATGCGCATATTGGAACGACAATTCAAGTATTTTTACAGCAAGTTTTCGTGAGTGTTTTATTGTGTCTGGCCTTCGCCTAAATGGCGATCTAATATTCAAGTGCGCTCGCGCTTGGGCGGGTCAAAAATAATACATCGGGGATAGGAGAATCATAAAATGAGTAAAGTAACGCTGGCGCAGGCCGATACAATAATTGATGCGGCCATGGCCAAAGGTCACGAAATGGAACTTAATCCGTTGACCGTTGCCGTCTTGGACGATGGCGGGCATTTGGTCGCTTACAAGCGCGAAGATAACAGCAGTCTTCTTAGGTTCGAGATCGCAACCGGTAAAGCATGGGGCGCGCTGGGTATGGGCGTGCCGTCCCGGGCATTGGAGCAAAGATCGAAGGAACGCCCAGGATTCGTCAATGGCCTGATCGCCGCTTCCGGTGGAAGATTGGTGCCGGCGGCCGGCGGCGTATTGATCAAAGACAGCGAAGGACGGACCATGGGCGCTGTCGGCATCAGCGGCGATACGTCGGACAATGACGAAACATGCGCCTTCGCCGGCATTGATGCGGCCGGTCTAGATCACTCCTGATCCGAATGCCAATTTGAATGTTTGAACTAACCGTTATTACTGATCCATGGTTTTATGCGGTGGCGATACCTGCCGTTATTTCCATGGGTATCGCCAAGGCAGGGATCGGCGGCACCGGAGGGCTGGCAACGCCGTTGATGGCTTTGAGCGTCTCGGTGCCCCAGGCGGCGGCGATCCTGCTGCCGATCATTTGTATTGCCGATATTTTCGCCATTTGGGCCTTCCGACGCACATGGCATAAGGAAAATCTCAAAATTATGATCCCGGCAGCGACCGTCGGCATCATCGTCGGCACGTTAAGCTTCAAGTATCTGGACCCGGCGGCGATAAAAATCGTTATTGGGATTATCGCGGTTGTTTTCGCCCTGGCGAATTTTCTCAATTACCTGCGCAAAAAGGAGGTGAAACCGCCGGCCAAACCGGATGTGGTCAAAGGCGGTTTTTGGGTCGCCATATGCGGGTTTACCAGTTTTGTCGCCCATTCAGGTGCGCCGCCCTTGAACGTCTACATCATTCCCCAGCGTTTGGATAAGACCATCTACATGGGAACCCTGGCGATTTTTTACGCCTACGTGAACTATGCCAAAATTGTTCCCTATTGGTGGCTCGGCCAATTCCACATTACCAATCTTTCCACGTCGGTAATTCTGCTGCCGATCGTGCCAGTGGGCATTTTCCTAGGCCTGTGGATTCATAAACATGTCAACGATGTTCTATTTTATCGGATCATCCTCACGCTGTTGTTTTTTACCGGCGTGAAGTTGCTGTATGACGGCTTTAGCGGATTGTTTTAATTGCCGAACAACCTGACCAGGAAAAGAGTCAGGCCGGGAAACGATACAAGCAATACAACTCTGACCACATCCGACGCAATAAAGGGCACCACCCCCTTGAAAGTTTGGGCAATGGGAATGTCTTTTGACATCGAGTTGATGACGAAAACATTCATGCCGACCGGTGGCGTTATCAATCCTGTTTCCACAACGATCAGGGCGACGATACCGAACCAGACTTTAACGTCTTCCGGATCCATGCCGAAATCCATCTCCTCCAAAATCGGCCAGAAGATCGGGATGGTCAGCAGGATCATGGACAGTGAATCCATGACACAACCGCCAATGAGATAGAAAAACAAAATCACCGCCAACACCAGAATGGGGGCCATTTGGGCGTCGCTGATCATGGTTGCCAGTTCCTGCGGCAACTGGGTCAAAGCGAGAAATACATTCAGCACATCGGCGCCGAATATGATCAGAAATATCATGCCCGTGGTCTGGCCCGCGCCCAGGACGCTCTCGATAAATCCTTCTTTGCGCATACCGCCATGAAAATAAGCCAGGGCGCCGGTGCCGATGGCACCGAAGGCGGCGCCTTCGGTCGGCGTAAAGACGCCGGTGTAAATGCCGCCGATAACCACGATGAAAATCAGCACCACTGTCCAAATTTCTTTTATGGCCGCCCATCTCTCCGCTGCTGTGGATCGCTCGCCGGACGGACCGGACTCCGGCGACACCCGGACATAGATCATGATGACGATCATGTAGCCGAGGGCGGCGATAAAGCCCGGGATAAAGGCAGCCAGGAACATGGTGGCGATGTTGGCTTCCACCAGAACGGCGTAAATCACCAGGATCACCGAGGGCGGGATCAATATACCCAATGTGCCGCCGGCCGCCAAAGCACCGGTCGCCAAGGCACCGGAATAATTGAACCGCCGAAGTTCCGGTAGCGCTACCTGGCCCATGGTGGCCGCCGTGGCCAGGGATGAGCCGCAAATGGCGCCAAACCCGGCACAGCCACCGATGGCCGCCATGGCGACACCGCCTTTTCGATGGCCCAGAAACACATTGGCCGCATCGAACAGGGCTTTGCTCATGCCGGCGCGGGTAGCGAATTGTCCCATGAGCAGGAAGAGGGGCACCACGGATAGGTCATAGGTGGAAAAGCGCCAATAGGCGGCGCTGTTGAAATAATTTAACAGAGGCGTCCATCCGGCAACGGCGACATACCCCGCAATGCCGACGGCAATCATAGCGATGGCGATGGGCAGCCGAAGGGCGATCAGCACCAGGAGAACGCCCAGCATGAAGAAGCCGAATTCCAGGCCTTCCATTACATCTCACCTTCGAGGGGATCATGATCGACTTGAGCTTCGAAATAGTGCTGCCAGATGGTGTAAATGGTTACACAGACCAACAATGCCATACACGGCATGATAAAAATAAATACATAGGCTCGGGGAATATGCAGAATAACGGTCTGTTCATTGGTGTGAAGGAAATCGATACCACCCACCCAAAGACGCCACGTTACCAGAACTACGATGCCGCTATAAATGACGGCGCTGATGGAATCCAAAATTCCCTTGGTGCTGGGTGACGAATTGTGGGTGAAAAAATCGACCAGCACATTGCCTTTTCTGAGTTGGCAATAGGGAAGAAACGTGAAGACGGCGACCGCGCAGGCCATTTCGACCAATTCAAAGTCGCCCGGAACCGGCGCGTTAAAGAAGTAACGCCCGATAACACTGGCCACGGTTAGGATTCCAGCGGCGGTTAAACTGGCGCCGCCGATAATTACGAAGGTCCGCGTCAAACGGGTAAGCACCCGGCCCACTGGATCGGACCGGGTGCTTGTTGTTGGTATTTCGGTCATAGCTCTTAGTCTAATTCCGAATGTTGATTAACGAAAAGGACTATTTGGAATATTTGGCGATCAAAGCATTGGCTTCAGCCAACAAAGCTTTACCATTGTGCCCTTTTTTGGTTACGTCGGCGACCCAAGCTTGCTGAATTTTACCAGCCGAAGCCTTGATGGTCGCGACGTCGGCAGCAGACAGCGAATGAAACTTATTGCCTCGTTTGACGGCCTTGGCCTTAAAGACATTTTCAATATCGTCATACTGCTTGCCGACTCTGGCGGCGATATTCATACCACTGTTCTTGTCGATGACTTTTTTTAAGTCTGCCGGCAGACCGTTATAGAATTTTTTGTTCATACCCAAAAAGAAGGTGGCGGCGATCAGTCCGCGGGGGCCTTCGATCAAAGTATGATTGGGCGCGATCTGTTGAATTTTGAAAGGAATAACGATTTCCCAAGGCAGGACGGCACCCGAGACCACGCCTTTAGAAAGCGCCTGGGGCACTTTCGGCACGGGCATGAAAACCGGGGTCGCGCCCACTGATTTCAAAAGATCGCCCATGCCCCGGTTGGTGGCGCGTACTTTGAGACCTTTAAAGTCGGCGACGGTTTTAATTTGCTTTTTCACCATATGAATTTTGAAACGTGCGGCTGTATGGAAAAGCAGGGGATGAACGTCTTTGTATTCGTCCATCAGGTGTTTTTGAGCAAATTCCTGAAAGGCCTGGGTAGTGGCTTCGGCGGTCGAAACCATAAAGGGCAGATCAAAGACCGACGTCAGCGGAAAGCGGCCACCGCTGTAACCCGGCAACGTCCAACCAATTTCAGTGATGCCGTCTTTAATCTGGTTGAAGACCTGCGGCGGACGACCGCCGAGGGACATGGCATGGTAAACCTGCGCCGAAATCTTACCGCCTGAATCCTTCTCGAGCGCCTTTTTCATCGGTGTCAGCAGAAAGACGTTAACCGGCGCTTTCGACGGCGTCTGATGGTGCATTTTGATCTTAAAGTCAGCAGCCGATGCATTGTCGGTGTTGGCCGCAAAGGTCAATGCGACGGCGCCTGCCAGAACTGGTGTAACTATTTTTCTCATCGTAAAGTTCTCCCAATTGAAGTGGTGAAGGTAATTTTGAATTGTGGCTAAATTTGGAATACAGGGTTAATCCCGATATTATTGCTCAAAATACTTGGCGTTTGAGTTGCGCCGGCTATCGTAGATTTAACTCCTCCCCCTGAATCTCCCGGAAATTCTTTTGGTATTGTAGGCCGAATCCTAGGTTTAAATAAATACCTGAATTTAGTAATTCCACATTCAACGCAATTCTCATGCGCTATTCAACGATAATAATACTATTCCCGTCCGTCAAGACGTTATAGTAATAACGATCGATCGTAATGTGCGTAGATGCGGGAAATCCGCTGTTGGAATGTGGTTTTCTCTGTAGTCAACCGGGACATTGCCCCATTTCCGCACGAATTTTAAAACGCGACGGTTTTTGTTACTGAGGCGATGCGTCAAATCAAACCCGTTGAATTCCCTCCAGGAAAGACTCCACTTCGGTGCGAAGCGTGTCCGCCTCGCTCGACAAGGTCGATACCGCCGAGTGCATCTGATCTGCGGCTTGGCCGGTTTCGCTGGCGCCTTTTGAAACATCGGTGATGTTGGTGGTGACCTGTTGCGTGCCGGCTGCAGCCTGATCGACGTTGCGGGCGATTTCCTGTGTGGCGGCACCCTGCTCCTCGACTGCGGCGGCGATTCGGGATGCGATTTCGTTAATGTCGCCGATGGTCGACGTAATGCTGTTGATCGCCTCGACGGAGGTTTTGGTCGCCGATTGGATGCCGGAAATTTGGGTGCCGATTTCCTCCGTTGCTTTGGCCGTTTGGCTGGCCAGATTGCCGACTTCGGAGGCGACCACGGCGAACCCCTTACCGGCTTCGCCGGCGCGGGCTGCTTCAATGGTTGCATTCAAGGCCAGCAGGTTGGTCTGACTGGCGATATCGTTGATCAGTTCCACCACTTCGCCGATTTTGTGTGCGGCTTCAGCCAAACCCTGTACCTGATGATTGGTTTTTTCCGCTTCCTCCACGGCGCCCGAAGAGATATTTGCCGATTGATTAACTTGTTGGGAGATTTCGGAAATCGATTTGGAAAGCTGCTCGGCGGCGGTGGCGACGGTCTGCACGTTGGACGAGGCATCTTCAGCCGCCGAAGAAACGGATTTGGCATGTTGCGACGTGCTTTCCGCCGTACTGTTCAACGCATCCGACGTATCCTGCATATTCTCGACCGCCAAACCGACGGTGCTCAGAACGTGGGTAATGGTGGATTTGAAATTGTCCGTCAGGCCGCTCAGTTTTTCGGCGCGTTCGGCTTCGCGTTTGGCCCGCCGTTCCTGTTCCTCGGCTTTTTGATGTTCGGCCTGGCGCTCCGCGTTCAGGCGTTTTTCTTCGGCGTCACGTTCGTGCTGTTCCTTTTCGGCCTGGATTTGACGTTCTTTTTCCTTGAACTCGGCTTCATCGCGAAGGCGTTTTTCCTCATCCTTGCGCCGTTGCTCCTCAAGCTGGCTTTGTTTGCGGCTTTGTTCCTGAGCGTCCTCTTCGAGCCGCAGCCTTTCGATGGCGTTGTCTTTAAACACCTGGACGGCCGCCGCCATGTCACCGATTTCATTATGGTAGTCGGCGCAGGCAATCTCGGTTTCATTGTCGCCTTCTGCCAATCCGGTCATGGAGGCGATGATCCGTTTGATCGGGCTGGAAATGGTGATGCCGATAAATACTGACAATATAAGGACCAATATCGCCACCACGGCGATGGATCCGAATACCAGATTTTTGGTTTGTTTCTGAATTTCCGCGGCGGCGGCGGCGGCAATATTGGAATCTTCAATACTGTCTTCCATCATGGCCGCCAGCTTGGGTTCCACCTTGGCGAAAATTTTGCTGAGATTAGCCGTTTCCTCGACCAAAGAAATTCTGATTCTGGTGAGCGTCCCAAAGTCGGCTTGGAATTCTTGCATTTTGCCGGTGAGAAGTTTCCTGAGTCTTTTGGATATTTCCAGCGGCTTCAACTCGGAAAAATAAATTGCGGCCTGTTCGGCCATGTTATCGACATATTTTTTATCAGCCGTAGCAAGAAAACTGGCTTCAAAACGGCGCATATTGGCCATCGCCAACATCATTTCCAGCTTATCGAAACGGTCTACCTTTCTCTCTATCGACCGGACCGATTTTTTCAGTTTCTTCCTCAAGCCGTCCTTTTCGGTCAAACCCATTGTCTGCCAGGCGGCGACGACTTTCTTGAACTGATTTTCGTAAGCCGCGTATCCTTTATCGATATCGACGACAAGTTTGGCGACTTCCGGTTCATCGTGAAAAGTCCGAAGTTTTTTGATTTCGCTTTTCGTGAGTTTGGAGACCTTAGCATGGGCATCGGCATACTTCATTTTCAGCCGGATAATGAAGTCCTTTTCCCGGCGGCGTGCATTGAGGAACAAATAACGAATTGTGTCGGTAACGCGCAGGCCCTCATCCGCTTGCCTTTTCTCCTCCAGAATTCTTGTCTGCTCGGACAAACCCTGGTTCATGACAATTCCGACCGAGCCGAAACCGATTAATGCGATAAGGCTGATAAGCCCGATTTGAAGTCCAATGCTGAGTCTACTGAACGCGCGCATAACCTGTCCTCTTTAGCTTTGGTCTTAATTCCGACCACAGTTAAAGTGACCGGCATCATTCACATGAGGACAAATTAGCGAACCGATATTTGACCCGCATTGATTTAAGTCATGATTGCGGGAATCCCTAAAAAGAGTATTATAATATTCAAAATACCGGCAAGTTTGGGTGAATAATTATCAAGCGTTGGCCGGATATAGCGCCAAATTTGCATTGCCGCTGGCGGACGATTGTGCGTAGGGACCGTACTGCTTGCCAACCAAATCATCCGTTTCCTGCTGCAAGGCGGCGGCGGCGCCGAGGAAGACACCAAGGCCGCGGCCGCCCATTTCGCATTTGGCGTCGCGGGCGTATTCCGGCAGCCACTCGATGGCATCGCCGACGGCGGTCTCTTTAACCATACCGATAAATTTCTGATCCATTTCCTGATGTTCGGGTAGGGGCCAGGTGTCGGGGCCACGGACAACCAGATGAGTGAGGGCGTTACTGACCACGACGATGACCCGTTTTTTCTGCGCTTTCGCCGTGGCGTCGATGAGTTCGCCGACCCTTAAATTCTCGTCCAGGTCGGACGCATAACAAGTGGGGGTTACGACGGCCGGAATGGTGGCGTCGGGATCAATATATTGCATGGGCACGGTGGTGCCGTAATCCCAATGAAAATGCGGCGTGTCGGTGGGGTAGCAGGGAATTTCCGCATCGTTAAGCTGAACCCCCAGGGCTTCGGCATAGTCCCGGTCCCCGGGGCGGCTATAGGGCAGTCCCGGTATCAGATGAGGGGCCTCTTCGGCGATGCAAACGCCTTCGTGTTGGTCGTGGGCGGTCACGACCCAGTCGAACGTGGTGATCCAATGAGTGGTGTTGACGACAAACAGATCGGGTTTCAAATCTCGCAAGACCTGCCCCATTTCCTTCAGACCGTCGATCAGCCCCAGGGTGAAGTCCCACGCTTTGTCTTCGTAGGCCATGCGCGGCGTGTGCGAGGCGACCGTCGAGGCGATGACGCCGTATCTTTCTTCGCTCATACTCTCAATCTCCTACCTGATGGTTGTTCTCAACCAGTTTATGGACGACATCGAATGTCTTTTCGATATGAATGGTCAGGACGCGTTCCAGCGTTTTGATATCGCGGGCCATGGCCGCGTCGAAAATCTGTTTGTGTTCCTCGTGGACATCCCGGGTGATGCCGACGGTTTGCAGCGACATGCGCCGGTATCGTTCCGAATGGGTATGTAGGATGGACCGGAAACGCCGGTTCCAATGGGATGGGCAGGCGGCCACCAGGGCCTCGTGAAATTCCGTATTGCGCTGTTCCCAAATGCCCGAAACGCTGCCCGATAACTTGCTGGCCTGTTCTTCCACATTGGTGAGGCGGTGGTAAGCGCCCACGAGATCGACTTCCCAATCTTCATCGCCGTGCTCGACCGATTTGCAGGCGGCGCGGACTTCCAGGAGAACCCGCATTTCGGATATATCCTTCAAATCCTCCAACGAAATGGACGCCACATTAAATCCCCGTTGGGCCGTCGAGGTAACCAGGGATTCGGAAACTAACAAGGACAAAGCCTCTCTCAACGTCGCCGCGCTGACGCCGTACTTTTCCTTTAGGTGCTGGACCCTGAGTTTTTCGCCCGGCTTTAGATTGCCGCAGATAATATCCTCCCGCAGCAGGTTAAGAGCATCCAGAGTCCGCGTGCCGGAGGCTGATCCGTCGATCCCAATCTGGACAGAATTTGTCGATATTTCGTTCATGGCAATACCGCTATTTCCAAGTTCGAATATAAAATATCAAAAAAATATTGAAAAGTCGATAAAAATATATAATATCGATATTTCTAATTTATCAGATATCGCCAATTGAGCCCAGCAGAGCCCAATACAGCATTATCTGCGTTTTGCCATGGAGGAAGTTATGGATAAAGCCGTCGATGCGTCTATCAGAGAGACTCTGAATTTTGTTGGAGGGGAATACCGAAAAAGTTCATCCGGTAAGACTTTCGATAATATCAATCCGATTGACGGCTCCCGCGCCTCAATTGTGCACGAGGCCGACGCCGCGGACGTGGATGCGGCGGTATCGGCGGCCAAGGAGGCGTTGAACGGAGAATGGGGCCGGATGCCTCTGGCCAAGCGGCTGGAACTGGTCGCCGCCGTCGCCGATGAGATCAACCGCCGCTTCGATGAGTTTCTCGAAGCCGAGGTGGCCGATACGGGCAAACCGGTTAGCCTGGCCTCCCATATCGATATCCCGCGCGGGGCGGCCAACTTCCAGATTTTCGCCGACACCATGAAGAACCATCACGGCGAATTCTTTAACTCGCCCACGCCGGACGGCACCGGGGCGATCAACTATACGTCCGAGCGGCCCAAAGGCGTTATCGCCGTAGTCTGTCCCTGGAACCTGCCTCTGCTGCTGATGACCTGGAAAGTGGGACCGGCGCTGGCCTGCGGCAATACGGTGGTGGTCAAACCGTCGGAAGAAACTCCCCAGACCGCGTCATTGCTGGGTGAAGTGATGAACACGGTGGGTATTCCCAAGGGCGTCTACAACGTGGTCAACGGTTTCGGACCCGACTCCACCGGTGAGTTTCTGGTCAAGCATCCGGACGTGGACGCCATCACCTTTACCGGTGAAACCGTCACCGGCGAAGCGATTATGCAGAACGCCGCCGTTGGCATGCGCGATGTCTCCTTTGAGCTGGGCGGTAAGAACGCCTCCATCGTTTTCGCCGATTGCGATATGGACAAGGCCATCGAGGGCACGGTTCGCTCGGTGTTCGCCAATTGCGGTCAGGTTTGCCTGAACACCGAAAAAGTTTTTGTCGAACGGCCCATTTTTGATGAATTCGTCGGCCGCCTCAAAACCGAGGTGGAAAAGATGAAACACGGTTCGCCGGGCGATGAAGGCACCGACATGGGGCCTTTGGTCAGCCAGGAACATCGCAACAAGGTACTGTCTTACTATGAGGCGGCGGTTAAGGAAGGGGCGACAGTGGTCACCGGCGGCGGCATTCCCGACATGCCCGATGATCTGGCCGGCGGCTCCTGGATCGAACCGACCATCTGGACCGGTCTTGCCGATGATGCCTCACCGGTTACCGATGAAATTTTCGGACCCTGCTGCCACATCCGGCCCTTCGATACGGAAGAGGAAGCAATCCAATTGGCCAACGACACCAAATACGGTTTGGCCTGTTCCATCTGGACGGAAAATCTCGGCCGCGCCCATCGGGTTGGTCCCCAAATGGAGGTCGGTCTCTGCTGGATCAATTGCTGGTTCCTGCGCGATCTGCGGACTCCCTTCGGCGGCGCCAAGCAATCGGGCATCGGACGCGAGGGCGGTGAATATTCCCTTGAGTTCTACCTGGAAACCAGCAACGTTTGCGTCAAACTATAAATCGGGAGGAATAAAAAGTGGTTGATAGCTCCGTGATCCAAAAAGCGGCCGACAAGTTGCAGACGGCCTACGATACCGGTGTCGGCTGTTCGCCGGTTAGGGAACTGTTGCCCGAGGGCGATATCGATGCCGCCTATGAGGTGCAGGAAGTGAATACCGAACGGCGTCTCGCTGCCGGCGGGCGGCTGGTGGGCCGTAAGATCGGTCTGACGTCAAAACTCGTTCAAAAGCAATTGGGTGTCGACCGGCCCGATTTCGGCATGTTGTTCGCCGATATGGAAGTTTCCGACGGTGAGGAAGTGCCTGCCGATAAATTGCTGGCGCCCAAAGTGGAAGGCGAGATCGCCTATGTGTTGGGCAAGGACTTGAACGTTGAGAACCCTACCACCACCGATGTTATCAAAGCCATCGATTACGCCACGCCTTCCATTGAAATCGTCGACAGTAGAATCAAGGATTGGGACATCAACATTCAGGACACCATCGCCGACAACGCCTCGGCGGTGCTCTATGTGCTGGGCAACCAGAAAGTATCGTTGGATTCCTTCGACGGCAGGCTTTGCGGCATGGTGGTGGAACATCGGGGCGAGCCGGTTTCCGTCGGCGCCGGCGCCGCCTGTCTCGGCCATCCCATTAATGCGGTCAAATGGCTGGCCGACGAGATGGTGCGGCGGGGACGGCCCTTGTCGGCGGGCGACGTGGTTATGTCGGGCGCGCTCGGTCCCATGGTGCCGGTGAAATTCGGCGAAGTCTATGAAGTCAGCATCAACGGTCTCGGTTCGGTCCGTGCGGCGTTTGGCGCGTAAGAAATTTGAAATATCTATCAGGAGGAACATCGCGTGAGCGTGGATTTGGATACATTAGCTGAAACAGTGGATGACGCAGCACGGTCGGCGACCGCCATACCGCAGCTATCGGAAAGTGAGAATTTCAGCCTCGACGAGGCTTACGACATCCAAGCCAAAAGCATTCAACGTCGGCTCGATCGCGGTGAAGTGCGGGTCGGTATGAAAATGGGCTTCACCAGCCGCGCCAAAATGGTGCAGATGGGGGTCGACGACATGATCTGGGGTCGCCTGACCGATGGCATGCTGGTGGAAGACGGCGATGCCATTGATTTTTCCAAATACGTTCATCCCCGGGTCGAGCCCGAGGTCGCCTTCCTGTTGAAAGCCCCCCTGGAAGGGCCGGTAACGCCGATCCAGGCGATGGCGGCGGTGGAAGCCATCGCACCCGCCTTGGAAATCATTGATTCCCGCTATAAGGATTTCAAATTTTCCGTCGAGGACGTGGTTGCCGACAATTCATCTTCGTCCGGGTTTGTGGTCGGCGACTGGTGCCAGCCGGATCAGGATATCGCCAACCGGGGCATGATCATGGAGTTCAACGGCCGTCCGGTGCAGATTGGCTCCAGCGCCGCCATTCTCGGTAATCCGGCGCGCTCTCTGGCAACGGCGTCCCGTATGGTGGCCGAATACGGCGAAAAACTGGAAGCCGGCTGGATCGTCATGGCCGGCGGCGCTACGGCGGCGGAAGCCCTATTGCCCGGCATCTCCGTTCGAAACACGGTCGAAGGTCTCGGCACTGTCGGGTTCGGAGTGGCGGGCTGATGGCGGAAAATAAAATCGATTTAAATGGCCGGGGCGCCATTGTCACCGGCGGCGCGGCGGGACTTGGGTTCGCCATTGCCGACCGGCTGGCCAGTTCCGGCGCAAATGTCTGTATATGGGATATCAACCAGGACGCCATTGATGAAGCCGTCAAAAAATTGACAGGCAATGCTTCCGGCGTGATTTGTAATGTGGCCGACGCCGCGTCGGTGGCCGACGCCGTTACAGCAACCAAGGAAAAATTGGGCGCCATCCATATTACCGTGAACAATGCCGGGATATCCGGCCCCAACATGACCAGCTGGGAGTATCCGCCGGAAGAATGGCAAAAGGTCATCGACGTCAATTTGACCGGCACCTTTCTGGTTTCCAGCGCAGTGATTCCGGAAATGATCGAGGGCGACTATGGGCGCATCGTCAATATCGCGTCGGTGGCGGGCAAAGACGGCAATCCCAAGGCTCCCGCCTATACAGCGAGCAAAGCCGGCATCATCGGGCTGACCAAGGCGCTGGGCAAGGAACTGGCCAATACCAATGTCTTGGTCAACTGCGTCACACCGGCAGCGGTTAGAACCGCGATCTTCGACCAGATGACCCAGGACCATATCGACTTTATGCTCTCTAAGATTCCCATGAACCGATTCGGCCAGCCCGAGGAAATCGCCGCTATGGTGGCGTGGCTGTGTTCGGAAGAGTGCTCGTTTTCGACCGGCGGCGTGTTTGACCTGTCCGGTGGCCGGTCAACTTATTGATAGGATGGTGCGATGAAACTCGTCAGTTATCACAGTGACGGTCTGGACCGTTACGGCGTTGTCAAAGAGGACGGTGTCGTCGATATGTATGCCCGGTTGGAAAAATCTTACCCTACGCTCAGGGATGTGATCGCGGCAGGAGAAATTGATCGGCTTCAAGAGATCGCCGATGGCGCTGACATTGATCATTTTCTGGATGACATAGATTTCAATCTGCCGGTGCCGAACCTGCAGAAGATCATGTGTGCCGGCCGCAACTACCGCGCCTATCACGAGGTTGTGGAAGAAGGAAAGACCCCGGAATATCCCAGTGTCTTCGGCCGTTTCGTCAGCGGGTTTTCGGCCCATGGCGAGGATATTCTTAAACCGAAAGCGGGTGAGCGCTTCGACTATGAAGGCGAATTGGTGGCTGTCATCGGTCAGCGGACCCGGCACATTTCTATTGAAGATGCCCTCGATGCCGTTGCCGGTTATACCATCATGAACGAAGGCACCGTCCGGGACTGGATGCCCAAAGGCACCCAAAACACGCCGGCCAAAAATTTCTACCGGTCAGGCGGTATCGGTCCGTGGATCGTTACCAAGGATGATGTCGGCGACCCGTCCGACCAGCATATCATCACACGGCGCAACGGTGAGGTGGTGCAGGACGGCGGCACCGACATGATGATCTTCGACACCCAGTATCTGATCTCGCACATCTCAAAATTCACCTGGCTGGAGCCCGGCGACATGATCGCCACCGGCAGCCCCGGCGGTTCCATCATCGAAAGCGACGATCCGCAATGGCTTCAGGCGGGTGATGTGGTGGAAGTAGAAATCCCCCTGATCGGCGCCCTCAGCAACACGGTCGCCGACGAGTAGGCAACCCCACCGTTAAGTACTCATCCGTCATGCGCGGGCTTGACCCGCGCATCCATTGACGATGCTCTCGATCACTCAGAACACCTGGATACGCGGGCCTAGCCCGCGTATGACGACGTGAGCTTTGGAATAAAACAAACTGTCCCGAATTAACCGAATTCACTCCGGCTTATAAGCCGTGCCTTTGATCTCGACCAAAAGGTGGGGATGAGGAAGTTGGTGGACGGCGACGGTGGTGCGGCAGGGGCCGTCCTGGCCTTTGAAGAACTGATTGTAGACTTCATTGAAACCGCCGAAGTCGGCCATGTTGACCAGAAAGCAGGTGACGTCCACCAGATCATCCAGTTCGGCGCCCAATTTCTGCAGATTTCCTTGCATATTTTCCAATACCGCTTTGGTCTGCGCCCTGATATCCAATTTCATGGTGCCCATTTCATCCACCTCGACACCGGCGAAGGTATTGTCGGGACGGCGGGAACTGGTGCCGGAAACCATGATGAAATCACCAGTCCTTTTAATTAGTGGATAGTTGGCGCGGGGTTTAACGACTTCTTCGGACGACATTAGAAATCCTTTCAAAAACTCTATACTCTGTTGATCCGAGAGGCTTTAGCAGATTACAGCCGACGCTCAAGACTCATTTTTTGTCACCATAGGTAATTCGATATATGACCCCGAGGGAATCGTCGGACACCAGCAGCGATCCGTCTTTCATCATTTTGATATCGACGGGGCGCCCCCAAGCGCTTTCACCGATCAGCCAGCCCTCGGCGAAGACTTCTTTGCCGATCGCCTGCCCTTTATCGTTAAAGCGAATGCGCATGATACGGTAGCCGACTTTCGACGACCGGTTCCAAGAACCATGCTGAGCCACAAATGCGTCGTTTTTGTATTCAGTTGGGAACATGGTGCCGGTGTAGAAATGAATACCGAGATTGGCGGTATGGGCCTGAAATTCAATCACCGGCGGAACGGAATTGGCAGGCGGATTTCCGCCGCCGTGTCCCGTACGGCTCCAACCGCCGCCGTAGTAAGGGAAGCCGAAGAACTGCCCGGTTTTGGTGACATTGTTCAACTCGTCGGCCGGGATATCGTCGCCCATCCCGTCCGATCCGTTGTCGGTGAAGAATAGCTCCTTGGTTTTAGGGTGCCAGTCGAAGCCGACCGAATTGCGCACGCCCCGCGCCACCACTTCGATATTTCCACCGTCTCGGCCCAGTCGAATGATGGTTCCCTCATATCCCCGCACTGTGCAGACGTTGCAGGGCGCGCCGACGGACACATAGAGTTTACCGTCCGGCCCGAAAGCGGCGTAGCGCCAGCCGTGCCATGACCGGTCGGGCAGCTCCTCCATGATCGGATCTAGGGGGGGGAGGGATGTCAGGCGGCCGGATAGCGGCCATTTGGCGATGCGATGCTGTTCGGCGACATACAGTGATTTACCGTCAAAGGCGATCCCGTTAGGTACGTTCAAGCTACCGCTTAACCGTTCGACTTTGCCGGCAACTGCTTTTTTGTCGTAGTCGCGTATCATATAAATGGTGCTGCCGCGAGAACCGACGAACATTGCCTTCAGTGGATCGGCCATGACCATTGATCGTGCTCCGGGGACTTCAGCGAACAGGCTGATGCTAAAACCCGGCGGTATTTTAATTGTTTGCAGCAGTTTATCGATTCTCGATTTTGCGTGGGCTGATTGATTGGAAGCAAAAACTCCGGCGACAAACAGAATCGCTGCGATGATAAAATACCGTATGGTCATGGCTTAGTTCTCCAAACGGGCAGATTGCACCTTCCAACTTTACCATCGATTTCAATTTGGTTAAATTGCGACCAGGCAATGGGGAGGGAGCCTATGGATATTTCATTGAAATCACTTGATATTTTGCGCTCCAACGACGTGGTGCCAGACTTGGCTACTCACCATGGCGAGGACGCGGTGCGCTTGGTGCTGACCGAAGATGCGGTGACGCCCGACTGTCCCACTTTCGCCATGATCGACGGAACCGACTTTCATAACGGCGTCATCGAAATAGATGTGGCCGGGCAGCCCCTGCCTGATGCTATCCCTGAAGCCAGGGGGTTCGTCGGCGTGGCGTTCCGCATTCAAGAGGATCTGTCTAAATTCGAGTGCATTTATTTGCGGCCCACCAACGGCCGGGCGGAAGTACAATTGAGGCGCAATCGGGCCGTCCAATATTTTTCTTACCCGGATTGGAAATTCGACCGGTTACGGGTCGAGGTGCCGGGCCACTACGAGGCCTATGTGGATTTGGTGACCGGCGCCTGGACACATATGCGGATCGAGGTGGAGGGTGAAAAGGCCAGGCTATTTGTCGATAAACGGGAACAGCCGACGCTCATAGTGAATGATCTGAAACACGGTCCGGATATGCGCGGCGCCATCGGTCTCTATATCGACAACGGCAGTGAAGGTTTTTTCAAGAATTTGTCGGTAGAATAACTAAGCTGAATCCCGTTTCCGCGCCATTTTTTTGACCAGATTGTCCGCCAGGCCGGGCCGGCTCCAGGGACAGGCCGGCAGGCAGAGGCCGCAGCACTGGTTGTCGACAAAGTAGGGAATGCATTTGTCGAAATCCACGTACCATTTTTTATCGCCCCGAACCCACTGTTTTTCTCTGGATATGGCGTCGGGCGGGCAGGCGTTGGCGCATACCTGGCAGTTTTGGCAAAAATCATCGGAGCCGAAATCGTCAGGGGCATCCGGAACCAGCGGCATATCGGTCAGCACCATGGCGAGGCGGAAATTAGACCCGAATTGGCGGTTGATCATGGAGCCGTGTTTGCCCAACTGTCCGAGACCGGCCTCGATTGCCGCCGGAATCATCAGCACATCATCGGTCATCGGACCCATTTTCGCATCGGCGTAAAAACCCTGTTCCCTGATCCAGTTAGCCAGAAGCTTGGCCGCTTTGGCCGCCCTGGCATATTGCACCATCACTTCCACATAGGCGTCCTCGTGGGGTGCGGTGTTGAGATTGTCGTAGTCATGGGTGATGGCCAGCATGACGGCCCATTTACCCTTAGGCACCGGCCTGTCCTCGTAGGTCCATTCAGACCGATAAGCGGTGATGCCGGCCTGGTCGGAGGCCCGTTGCAGGGCTGCCCCCTTGACCGCTTCACTCCATTCCTCCGGTGAATTATCCTTGTGGCTTTCCGCAATGTCGGACAGTGGCAGGTCGAGCCATTCCTGCCTGAGCCCGCGGGAATCGACAATTCGTTGATTGTTCTCATCCTTTTTATAGAAATAGAACAGTACATCGGTATGGGCGATGGAGTTGTCCGCTCGCCAAAACACGGGCCGGGGCGGGTGTTGCTCAGTCTCACCGATGCCGTTGACGGTATTGCCCGAAACATCGGGCCACAATTTCATAACGTCAGGGTTCGGTTCCCAAGCTTGGTCGGTGTCGGTTTTTGTGGTCATTTGGCGGATGCTCCCCGGATTTGTTTGTTTTTATCTGAATCAGGTAACCGAAACTGTAGCCTAATTTAGGCGGGAAATAAATCTGTGGCTTAGGAGGCGTCGCGCTGCCCTTTTATGGTGAAATTCCGTCAGTTTTTGCAGAGCAAAAAAGTGTGGACTTAGGCGTCGCCTTCGGCCATCATCCCGGCGCTAAATTGTTCGCCAGGCGAATTATTGAGGATTGAAATATGGGTATGCTGGTCGACGGCAAATGGACTGAAGATGACGGAATCCGTAACGAAAAAGGTAAATTCGTCCGGCCCGACAGCATTTGCCGCAACTGGGTAACCGCCGACGGCGCGCCCGGACCCAGCGGCGTCGGCGGCTTCAAAGCCGAAGCGGGCCGCTATCACCTCTATGTTTCCCACAATTGCCCCTGGGCCTACCGGACGGTCCTGTTTCGCCGTCTCAAAGGACTGGAAGACTTAATTTCCATCGCCATTTCCGCCTCATCGGTGAAGGGCGAGGGGTGGACCTATATTGAAGAAGAAGGCTGCCTGCCCGACAGCGTCAATCACATCAAATACCTGCACGAGGCTTACACCAAGTCGGACTCCCATTACACCGGCCGGGTGACCGTGCCGACCCTGTGGGATAAGGAGCAGGGAATCATTGTCAGCAATGAATCCTCTGAAATTATCCGCATGTTCAATTCGGCCTTCGATCATTTGACCGAAAACCAGGACGATTACTACCCGGAAGACCTCCGGGAGGAAATCGACGCCATCAACGACGATGTTTATGTCAATGTGAACAACGGTGTTTACCGGTGCGGTTTCGCCGCCAGCCAGGAGGCCTATGAAGAGGCTTACGCCAAATTGTTCGATTGCCTGGACCGGCTTGAGGAAAGGTTGAGCAAACAGCGCTATCTGGTGCGCGGACGTTTGACGGAGGCCGACTGGCGGCTGTTCTCGACGCTGCTGCGATTCGATATCGTCTATTACGGCCTGTTCAAATGCAACCAGCGCCACGTTTATGAGTATCCCAATCTTTGGAATTTTACACTCGAATTATACCAATATCCGGGTGTCGCCGAGGTCAGCCGTCTTGACCATTTCAAGCGCGGCTACTACGCGGCCATGCCCAAACTGAACCCGCCGGGCATCGTCCCCGTGGGACCGACGCTGGATTTCACCCAGCCCCACGACCGGAACCGTTTTCCTATCGACTAATTTCCCCACCATTTGAAAGAGAGACCCCATAGCATGTCTGACGTTATCGAGTTTGAGAAAAAAGGCTCAATCGGTGTCATCACCATTAACAATCCGCCCGCCAACGCGCTGAGTTTCGCCGTTGTCAAAGGTATCAACGAAAGAATAGGCGAATGCATGGCGGACGACGACTGCGTCGGTGCGGTCGTCACTGGCGCCGGCAAGATGTTTGTCGCGGGCGCCGATATATCCGAATTTAACAAACCCCGCCCCGCCGACGTGCCCGAGCTGGAGGACGTCATCAAGACCATCGAAGATGCGTCCAAGCCGGTGGTGGCAGCGGTAAACGGCTTGGCTCTCGGGGGCGGGCTGGAACTGGCCATGGGATGTCATTACCGTCTGGGCGGGCCGAAAATTGTCGTCGGCCAGCCGGAGGTCAAGCTGGGCCTCATTCCCGGCGGCGGCGGCACTCAGCGTCTGCCGCGTCTGGCCGGTGTGGCAAAGGCCCTGGAAATGATCGTCGAAGGCGAGCCCATCAATGCCCAGGACGCTCTCGACCACGGTGTCATCGATGAGATCGTCGAAGACGACATCGTCGCCCGGGCCATAGCCTTCGCCGAAGAAAAAGCCGCCAGCGGCGAAACGCCCCGCTCGACCGGCAAGGTGGCAGATAAGATCGGCGATTTCGACGCTGGAATCTTCGATCAGTGGCGGGAAAAAGCGCTGCCCAAGACCAAAGGCCAGGATGCGCCCCCCGAATGTATCAATTGCGTCGAAGTGGCCACCAACACGCCGTTTGCCGAAGGACTCAAGCATGAACGGAAGGTGTTTGTGGCTCTGCGGGACGGCAAGAAGTCCAAAGGCATGCGCCATATGTTCTTCGCCGAACGCGCCGTCGCCAAAATTCCCGATATCGGCCGGGATGTGGTTCCCATGGACATCAAAAAAGCCGCCGTCATCGGCAGCGGCACCATGGGCGGCGGTATCGCCATGAATTTCGCCAATGTGGGCATTCCGGTCACCGTCGTCGATGTGGCGATAGATGCCGTGGAAGCCGGTCTCGGCAAGGTGAAAGACAACTATGCCCGCTCCGTTT
>CAZNLR010000041.1:0-32926 GCA_964574215.1 uncultured Rhodospirillaceae bacterium
GTTCTGTAAAGGCACGGTGCCCAATCCCACGAAGCGGTCCGGGTGAAGCGCCACGGTTTCGGCAATACGGTCGTGGATCACCGTCGACGTGTCCCGGGTAAAGTCGGCGGGATAGGCGTAATTGTAATGAAAGGGCGAGGTAGAGATGGCTTGGACATCAATGCCCTGAGCGTCCATATCCTTCAGCCGTACTTCCGTGTCGGTCAGCTTGGGCAGGATCGTCTGGTGAAGCTTGGTGTTGATCTCCGCCGTCATGGGGTTGTTGTCGGTGGCCTTGCGGCTGCTGTCCCCCGGCGCCAGTTGCTGCAGCATGGCGTCCGCTTCGGGCACATGAATGTGACAGTGAATATCGACGGTGAAAAATTTTTTGCCGTCGGAAACGGTTTGTCCTTGGCTGGAACCCGCTTCGGCAGGCGGCGCATGATGGGCGCATTTGAATAGCATTCTCTTCCCCTTTTGATTTTTAGCTGGTGAAATTGGATGTAATTATTAGCTATCGGCGATCCACGCCATGGCGGCATCTTTTTCCTCTTCCGGGAAATAGCGCATTTCTGCGCTGGTGAGTTTGTCGCCGATTTTGGCGCTGAGCTCTTCCCAGCGTTTGTTGCCGACCAGGGCCAATTTGGTGAAGTCGTTCCAGTGTTTGACGCCGAAAGCGAAATCGTCCCAGGCGGCGGCCAATTCCCAGCCTTCCATTTCGGTGATATCGCAATAGATACGGATTTTGCCGTGTTTTGCGATTAGACCTTCCAGTTCGGGGATCAACCTCTGATATTCGGCATCGGTCAATTTGCCGACGGCACGCAGGCAAACCAGATCGCCATTACTTTCCGGTAACAACTCGATCATAACCCGATCCCCCTAGGTTAGTTCCTACATGTGCAGGGCCCGGCCATCGACGGCGAGGGCGGCTTCCTTGACCACCTCGCTCAGGCCCGGATGGCCGTGGCAGATGCGGGCGATGTCCTCGGCGGAACCGCCGAATTCCATGGCCACCACGCATTCCTGGATGAGATCGCCGGCGGCCGGTCCGATAATATGGACGCCCAGCACTTCGTCGGTTTCCTTGTCGGCAAGAATTTTGACGAAACCGTCGGTGGCGCTCATGGCGCGGGCGCGGGCGTTGGCCATAAAGGGAAACTTACCGGCGTTGTAGGCGATGCCGAGCTCTTTCAGCTTTTCTTCCGATTTTCCCACGGTGGCGATTTCGGGTGAGGTATAGACGATGCCCGGAATGGCATCGTAATTGATATGGCCGGACTGGCCCGCCAGCATTTCCGCCAGCACCACGCCTTCGTCCTCGGCCTTGTGCGCCAGCATCATGCCGCCGATCACATCACCGATGGCGTAGACGCCTTTGACGTTGGTTTCGAAGTGATCGTTGACCTTGACGAAACCCAGGTCCATCTCGACGCCCGCCTCTTCCAGGCCGAGACCCTGCGTATAGGGAATACGCCCGATTGCTACCAGAACGACATCGGCTTTGATCTGGTCGGCATCACCACCGTCCTTGGGTTCCACGGTCAGGGTAACGCCGGACTTGGCTGTCTTGGCGCCGGTCACCTTGCTGGCGAGTTTGAACTTGATGCCCTGCGCCTTGAGGATACGTTCCGCGTTTTTCGAAATTTCCGCGTCGGAGCCGGGCAGGACCACATCCAGGAATTCCACCACGGTGACCTCCGAGCCCAGACGCCGCCAGACCGAGCCCAATTCCAACCCGATAACACCGGCGCCCACCACCACCATTTTTTTCGGCACCTTTGGCAGTTCCAACGCGCCGGTGGAGCTGACGATCTGTTTTTCGTCAATCTCCACGCCGGGCAGGGGCGCCACGTCGGAGCCGGTGGCGATAATGATATTCTTGGTGGTCAAGGTTTGGGTCTTACCGTCTTCGCCGGTTACATCGACCTTGCCGTCGCCGGCCACTTTGCCGGTCCCCACCAGGCGGTCGATCTTGTTCTTTTTCATCAGGAAGTCGACACCTTTGATGGTATCGCCGACCACGCTGTCCTTGTGGCCCATCATGGCCTTAAGGTCCAGTTTTACACCGCTCGCCACCACGCCGTGATCGGCGAACTGGTGCTGGGCCTCCTCGTAGAGATGAGAGGAATGCAATAGCGCCTTGGAGGGAATGCAACCCACGTTGAGGCAGGTGCCGCCCAGGGTCGGGCGCTTCTCAACCAAAGCGACCTGCAGGCCCAACTGAGCAGCCCGAATGGCGGCGACATAGCCGCCGGGGCCGCCGCCGATGATCGTCACGTCATAGTTTTTGTCGGCCATTTTGCGGTCCCCCTTTTACATATCCAGCATGATGCGTTGCGGATCCTCGATACATTCCTTGATGCGCACCAGGAACGACACCGCCTCGCGCCCGTCGACGATGCGGTGATCGTAGCTCAGCGCCAGATACATGATCGGACGCACCACGATATCGTCACCGACCACCACCGGGCGTTTGACGATATTGTGCATGCCCAATATGCCCGATTGGGGCGCATTGAGGATCGGCGTCGACAGCATGGAGCCGTAGATACCACCATTGGTGAGCGTGAAGGATCCGCCGGTCATTTCATCCAGACCCAGCTTGCCCTCCCGGGCGCGGCCGCCAAAATCGCCGATGGCCTTTTCGATATCGGAAAAACTCATTTGATCGGCGTCCCTCAGGACCGGCACGACCAAACCGCTTTCGGTGCCGACGGCGACACCGATGTCGTAAAAATTCTTGTAGACAATCTCCTCGCCGTCGATCAGCGCGTTGACCGCCGGGAAATCCTTGAGGGCGACAATGGACGCTTTGACGAAGAAGCTCATAAAGCCGAGACGCACACCGTGGGCCTTCTCGAACTTGTCCCGATAGGTGGACCGGGTTTCCATCACCGCCGACATGTCCACCTCGTTGAAGGTGGTCAGCATGGCGGCTGTGTTCTGGGCGTCCTTGAGGCGGCCAGCAATGACTTTGCGGAGCTTGGTCATTTTGACCCGTTCTTCGCGGGGTCCGGCGGGTTTGGTCGGAATCTGGGTCACCGCCGCGCCCGTATCGGCAGCGGCTGGGGCAGGAGCGGCTGCGGGTGCAGCCGCGGGTCCACCGGCTTTTTGATAGGCCAGCACATCGCCCTTGGTCAGGCGGCCGTCCTTGCCCGTTGCCGGAATCTGAGCCGGGTCATAACCTTCGTCTTCAACCAGTTTTCTGACGGCCGGGGACATGGTGATCTCGCCACCCGACGCCGCCGGGGAGGGAGCCGTTTCGGCTGCCGCGGCAGGCGCAGGCGCAGCGGCAGCACCGGCGCCACCGATCACGCCCAACAACGCGCCAACCGCTACATCGGCGCCTTCTTCCGCCGCGATCTGGCTAAGGGTGCCGGCCACCGGCGCATTGACCTCGACCGTCACTTTGTCGGTTTCCAGTTCCACCAAAGGTTCATCGGCGGCAACCGCATCGCCCACGGATTTCAACCAGGTGGCCACGGTCGCTTCGGCGATGGATTCGCCCAGGGTTGGCACTTTGATTTCGGTCGTTTCGCCATCACTTCCACCGGCGCCGGCGCCACCGCTTTCGACAGGCGTCACTTCTTCGACGGATTTGGGCGCCGGTGCTTCCGAAGCGCCGCCCTCACCGATCATACCCAGAAGCGCACCCACTTCCACGTCGGCGCCTTCATCGGCCAGGATTTCCGTGATGGTTCCCGCCACCGGGGCATTGACTTCCATGGTGACTTTATCGGTTTCCAGTTCGAGGATGGGCTCATCGGCGGCGACCGTATCGCCGACCTTTTTGAGCCAAGTTGCAACCGTCGCTTCGGTTAGCGATTCGCCAAGAGTGGGAACTTTTATTTCCGTTGCCATATCGTCCTCTGCTCTAAATATGAGTTTCTTTTTGTCTGATACGCTTAAAGGGTTGTTTCAATTCGCTTTCTTTCCAAGTGAGCGCCTGTTCGACCAGTTGGATCTGCTCGGCGTTATGGGTTTTAACCGACCCGACCGCCGGAGAGGCCGAGGAAGGACGACCGACATAGATGGGCCGCCGCGGCTTTTTCTTATCCTTGGTCACATCCTCGATAACGTATTCGATGCGTCTTATGACGAAATTCCAGGCCCCCATATTGGCGGGCTCTTCCTGGCACCAGACGACATCGGCGTTGGGGTAACGCGATAGAACTTTGGAGAGGCCATCCCGGGGCCAGGGATAGAGTTGTTCGATGCGGACAATAGCGACATCGTCGATCTCACGTTCGCGCCTCGATTCCAAAAGGTCGTAGTAAACCTTGCCCGAACACAGAATCACGCGTTTAACCTTACTATCAGCCGCCATTTCATCAATCTCCGGTATCACCCGATGGAATTTCGATCCCGGACCCATATCCTCCAGCGTGGACACCACCAGCTTGTGGCGCAGCATGGATTTCGGTGACATGACAATCAGGGGTTTGCGGAAATTCCGTTTCATTTGCCGCCTGAGCAGATGGAAGAAATTCGCCGGTGTGGTGGCGTTGACCACCTGCATATTGTCTTGGGCGCAAAGTTGAAGGAAACGTTCCAGGCGGGCGGAGGAATGTTCCGGCCCCTGCCCTTCCATACCGTGGGGCAACAACACTACCAGGCTGGACATGCGCAGCCATTTGGATTCACCAGACGATATAAACTGATCGAAAATAACCTGCGCCGTGTTGGCGAAGTCGCCGAACTGCGCCTCCCAAATCACCAACGTATCGGGATCGGTCAGTGAATAGCCGTACTCGAATCCAAGAACGGCAAATTCGGACAAGGGGCTATCCAAGACCCTGAACGACGCCTGATCGGGACTAATTTCACTGAGCGGGTAATAGCGGTTTTCGTTTTCCTGATCGACAATGACCGCATGGCGATGGGAAAACGTGCCGCGGCCCGAATCCTGGCCCGCCAGCCGCACCTCCGTACCCTCGACCATCAACGAGCCGTAGGCCAATGCTTCGCCCATGGCCCAATCGAGACCCTCGCCCGATTCCATCATTTTTCTTTTGGCTTTCAGCTGGCGCAGAAGTTTGCTGTTGACGTTGATGCCTTCCGGTTCCCGGCCGAGCGACAGGCCGATTTCCCTTAGTTTTTCAATTTCGACCGAGGTGTCGTCATCGTGCTTTTCTTCATCGCCTTCCAGTTGGACGAGGTCTTCCCAGACACCTTCCAGCCAGTCGGCTTTGTTGGCCCTGAAGCCCGACGCCGCTTCAAATTCGGCTTCAAGGTAGGAATGAAATTCGGCTTCCATGCCGTCGGCTTCGGCCTCGGTCAGCACACCGTCATCGATCAATTGTTTGCGGTAAATCTCTTTGGTGGACGGGTGCTTGGCGATGGTTTTGTACATGATCGGCTGGGTGAACATGGGCTCATCGCCCTCGTTATGCCCATGGCGGCGGTAACAGAACATATCTATCACCACGTCACGTTTGAACTTCTGCCGGAACTGGGCGGCGAGATCGGCCACCCGGACGACGGCTTCGGGATCGTCGCCGTTGACATGGAAAATCGGCGCCTGCATGCCTTTGGCAATATCGGTCGGATAGGGCGTCGACCGTGAATGGGCGGGATTGGTGGTGAAGCCGATCTGGTTGTTGACCACCAGATGAATGGTACCGCCGGTTTTATATCCTTTGATTTTCGAAAGGTCTAAACTTTCCGGCACGATGCCCTGCCCGGCGAAAGCGGCGTCGCCATGCAGCAGCAGGCCCATAACCTCGCCGCGCTCCTCGTCCCGCCGCTGATGCTGCTTGGCCCGTACCTTGCCGAGAACAACGGGGTTGACCGCCTCAAGATGCGACGGATTGGCGGTCAATGAAAGGTGCACGGTACCTTCGGTGAATTCCCGGTCGGCAGAGGCGCCCAAATGATATTTGACGTCGCCCGACCCCTGGACGTCTTCCGGCGTCGAAACCCCACCCTGGAACTCGGAGAAAATGGCGCGGTGGGGCTTGCCCATGGTCCGGGCCAGCACATTGAGGCGTCCCCGGTGGGGCATGCCGATGACGACTTCCTTGACGCCGACATAAGCGGCGGTGCGCAGCATACGTTCGATGCAGGGGATCATGCTTTCGCCGCCATCCAAGCCGAAACGTTTGGTGCCGGTATGTTTGACCTGGAGGAAGTTTTCGAAGCCTTCCGCCTCGATCAGATCCTTGTAGATCATTTTCTTCAGGCGTGGCGAAAATTCGGTACGGTAGTTGTAGCCTTCAACGGCATTTTGAATCCATGAGCGTTCCTCGATCTCCTGGATGTGCATGTACTCGACGCCAATGGAGCTACAGTAGGATTCGCGCATGACCTCGAGCACTTCACCCAGGGTCGCTTGTTCTTTACCGGCCATGCTGGTGAACGTGTCCAAATAAAACGTGCGGTTGAGGTCTTCTTCGGTAAAGCCGTAGGTTTTGTAATCCAGTTCCCGGTGATAGCCGGCGCCAATAATGCCCAGAGGATCGAACTGGGCATGCAAATGGCCGCGCACCCGGTAGGACCGGATGAGGATACGGGCGCGGATCGATTCCTGGGCGACCTTGGTAACCTCGTCGCTGGATATTTGCGATTTTTCACCGGTAGGAATAGGTGTCGGGTCGCCGGTGACATTACTACCGTCATTGTCTTGCCCGATGACCGTCGTTTTCGACCGGGCCCAACTGGCGCCGTTAACCTCGCCTTCAATACCCGATTTATCGTCATTGAGTTCGGAGAAAACGGATACCCAGCTGGCGTCCACTGATTTCGGATCGGCTAGATAGCGGTCATACAGCTCCGCTATATAGGCCGCATTCGCGCCGGTGAATATTGAATCATTGGAATTCGCCATTCTGGGATCCTGTGATTAATTCGACAATCAAGCCTAGCTGTTCATGGCCTCCAGCATGGTGGTTCCGAGCGCCGCCGGGGAATCGGCAACCAAGATACCGGCGCTGCGCAACGCTTCCATTTTGTCGGCCGCGCCGCCCTTGCCGCCGGCAATGATGGCGCCGGCATGGCCCATGCGGCGGCCCGGAGGTGCGGTAACGCCGGCGATGAAGCTTACGGTCGGTTTTTTGACTTTCGAAGATTTAATGAATTCGGCCGCTTCTTCTTCGGCGGAACCGCCGATCTCACCGATCATAATGATACCTTCGGTTTCGTCATCACCCAGGAACATTTCCAAACAGTCGATAAAGTTGGTGCCGTTGATGGGATCGCCGCCGATACCGATGCAGGACGTCTGGCCCAGACCGACGGATGTGGTCTGGCCGACCGCTTCGTAAGTCAGCGTACCGGACCGGGATACAACGCCGATCCTGCCGCGCTGGTGAATGTGACCGGGCATGATGCCGATCTTGCATTCGCCGGGGGTAATGACGCCGGGGCAGTTGGGGCCGACCAGCCTGGTGCCGGAACCCTGCAAGGCGCGCTTGACCTTGACCATGTCCATGACCGGAATGCCCTCGGTGATGCAGACCACTAGGGGAATTTCGCAATCGATGGCCTCCAGGATGGCTTCCGCCGCGAAGGGCGGCGGCACGTAGATGACCGACGCGTCAGCGCCGGTTGTATTCACGGCGTCGGCCACGGTGTCGAAAACGGGTAAATCGAGATGGGTGGTGCCACCTTTGCCGGGCGTAACGCCGCCGACCATTTTGGTGCCGTAGGCGATGGCCTGTTCGGAATGGAAGGTGCCTTGCGACCCGGTGAAGCCCTGGCAGATTACTTTGGTGTTTTTATCGACGAGCACAGCCATTTTAAGCGGCCTCCTTCACTTCTTTGACCACCTTTTCGGCGGCGTCCGCCAAATCGTCGGCGGATACGATGGGCAGGCCGGATTGAGCCAGAATCTTCTTGCCCAAATCCACATTGGTGCCTTCGAGCCGGACCACCAGGGGCACGCTTAAAGACACTTCCTTGGCCGCGGCGACAACGCCTTCGGCGATCACGTCGCAACGCATAATGCCGCCGAAAATATTGACCAAAATGCCTTCCACATTGGAATCCGACAGGATCAGCTTAAAGGCCGTGGTGACGCGCTCTTTGGTGGCGCCGCCGCCCACATCGAGGAAGTTGGCGGGGTCACCACCGTAAAGTTTGATGATATCCATGGTCGCCATGGCCAAACCGGCGCCATTGACCATGCAGCCGATATTGCCGTCGAGCTTAATATAGTTGAGGTCGTGCCGCTCGGCTTCCAGTTCCGCCGCGTCCTGCTCGTCCTCGTCGCGCATTTCCTCGATATCTTTGTGCCGGTAGAGGGCGTTGTCGTCGAAATTCATCTTGGCGTCCAGGGCGATAACGTCGCCGTCTTTGGTCACCACCAGGGGATTGATCTCCACCTGGCTGGCGTCCAGTTCGACAAAGGCCCGGTACATGGACATGAGGAATTTGACGGCGGACTTAACCTGATCGCCTTTCAAACCCAAGCCAAAGGCAACCTGGCTGGCGTGAAAGCGCTGCATACCCGTCACCGGATCGATGGCGACCGTCAGAATTTTTTCCGGGGTTGATGCAGCAACCTCCTCGATATCCATGCCGCCTTCTTCACAGGCGATGACGGTGACTTTTGAGGTAGCCCGGTCGATGAGCAGGCTGAGATACAATTCGGATTCGATATCACAGCCGTCTTCGATATAGACACGCTTGACCTCTTTACCGGCGGGACCCGTCTGATGGGTAACCAGCGTGGCGCCCAGCATCTGCTTGGCGGCTTCCCTGACATCTTCCACATCCTTGACGACGCGGACGCCGCCGCCGTCACCGGCGCTGTCTTCGGTAAATTTTCCCTTACCCCGGCCACCGGCGTGAATTTGAGATTTAACCACCCAGACCGGGCCGCCAAGATCCTTGGCAATGGTTTCCGCTTCGGCTGCCGTATAGGCCACACCACCCCGCAACACGGCGACGCCGTATTGGGACAAAAGCTGTTTCGCCTGATATTCGTGTATATTCATTTGCCTCTTACCCCTTCGAGACGGCGGCGCTCCGAGAACTGTTCCTGGATTCGCCGCCGCGTTTTCTTGAGAGAGTTACTTCTTTTTCGCTTTGCGTTTCGCCGCCGTTTTCTTCTTGGCGGCTTTCTTTTTGACGGCCTTTTTCTTAGTAGGCGATTTCTTGGCCGACGCTTTGGATTTTTTCAACAGCGCGTCGCTTGCCGCCACCAGTTTCTTAACGGCGCGGACGGACTTGTTGAACGCCGATTTTTCGTCACGGTCGAGTTTGATCTCGACGATTTTCTCGACGCCACGGGCGCCGATGACAACCGGCACGCCGACATAGAGGCCTTTGACCCCATATTCGCCCCGCAAATAAGCGGCACAGGGCAGCACCCGTTTCTTGTCTTTGAGATAGGCGTCGGCCATTTGGATCGCCGCACTGGCCGGCGCATAGAAGGCCGAACCGGTTTTCAAGAGCCCGACAATTTCGGCGCCACCGTCCCTGGTGCGCTGAACGATTTCATCCAGGCGTTTTTGGGACAACCATTTCATTTTGACCAGATCGGTCAGCGGAATTCCGGCCACCGTCGAATAGCGGGCCAACGGCACCATGGTGTCGCCGTGACCGCCCAGCACGAAGGCCGTTACGTCTTCAACGGAAACGTTCATCTCGTCGGCCAGGAAATAGCGGAAGCGGGCGGAATCCAGAACGCCCGCCATGCCGACCACTTTATTGTGGGGCAGGCCGGAAGCATCCCTTAGAACACCCACCATGACGTCCAGGGGATTGGTGATGCAGATAACAAATGCACGCGGGCAGTTTTGCTTGATGCCCTCACCGACCGACTGCATCACGCTGGTGTTGATGCCGATCAGGTCGTCACGGCTCATGCCCGGTTTACGGGCCACGCCGGCGGTGACGATCACCACATCGGCGCCCTTGATGGCGCCGTAACCCTTGCTGCCCTTCATGTTGGCGTCGAAGCCTTCGATCGGGGAGCTTTCCGCCAAATCCAATGATTTACCTTGGGGAATGCCGTCGACAATATCGAACAGCACGACATCGCCCAATTCCTTCAATCCCGCCAAATGCGCCAAAGTGCCGCCAATATTACCTGCGCCAATTAGGGCAATTTTGTTTCTCGCCATGAAATTTCCTCTCAACTGGATAACCGAATTTTTTCATAAAATCGCCGCCTAAAGGCCGCAGAATACTGCAGGCGGTTGGTACCTTAAATTATAATCTAGAGCAAGACTAGAACCCCTGAATTTCCGCGTAAAGCATTTTAGTTATTGGGAAAATTCACTTGTCTCCCGATGATCGATATCGCTCGACCCAATTCCCTTCCCGGGATCCTGATTTCTCGACCGTAGAGGTGAAGTGAACATAAACACCGTGAATTTCAACACGTGCCCGAAAATTCGAGCGCGGTTCGCCAAATTCGTCGTCAAACATCAGCCCGCCGCTTCTTTCTCGCGAACAAATTGTCAAATGATATACACTATATAATTGTTTTTTTATAATTTACTATTCCATTGAGAGTTAATTTAACTATATTAGTGTGAAACGATTTTTTATTCTTTTAATTCGAGTAAATTTCTACCGCCGTATCTGGAGAATCAATTTTGCCCAACGATAATTTCACGCCGCTATATGAACCGGAAACGGAGATCGAGAAGGTTGCGGAGGCTCTGGATGTCGATGAATCGGCCCGCCGAGCCGCAGATGCCCACCGCCCGACAGAGGAACAGGTCGAGCTAGAAGGCGGTCTGGAGAAAATCGATATTTGGGCCAGAGAGCGGGCCGATAAGTTATTTTCCTCCACCGTAACTCGTTTAAAAGAGCTACATCATGCACGCCATGATATCAGGCCGCGCGCACCCGACCTATGTGTCAGTGCGGTTCTCAACACCCTGGTCACCGATATCCGAACGTCCATGATCGAAATTCAGTCCAATATGGTGGCTTTATGGTTGGACCGGTTGGAAATAAGCAAAGAAGTGGATGATTTCGCCGAACCCTACGGGCTGAAAAACAAGAAGGTAAGCTACGCCAAGGATCGCACGGGCACGTTGATATTTCTCGCCGTTCTATTGATTGGTGAGGCAGTGATCAACACCGGTTTCTTTAGTAAAGGAAGCGACTTCGGTCTGATCGGCGGATTTATGGAAGCCCTTGCCCTGGCCGGTGGCAACGTCATTGCCTCCTCGCTGTTGGGTTGGGCGATGCGTTTTATCAATCATCTCAAGAAACTTTTTAAACTGATCGGCGCCGCCGCCAGCGCAATCTGGATTGGCGCTGTCGGTATGCTGAACTTATTTGCCGCACATTATCGCTCCGCTCTGGAAATTGATCCCGACAAGGCGATTAAGCTGGCACCCAAACTATTTCTGGAAGGTGTGCTTGATATTTCGAGCATGCAGTCCTGGTGGCTGCTGGCTATCGGAATTCTGTTTGCGGTAACCGCTTGCTGGAAGGGGTTCAGGATCGACAGCATATATCCGGGATTTGCCGAACGCCAACGCCGGTTGGATCAGGCCAATGTACGGTTTTCCAATACGGTGGGCGACGTGAAGGACGCCATCAAAGACCGCGTCGACATAGCGGCGACCGAAATTGGAGATTGTTTCGAGAACTTCGACGACGACAAGGCCCGGCTTGCCAATCTGATTATCGTCACGGAATCGGCCCATCTCGAATACACCAATATCAACGGTCGGATCGTCAACACGGCAAATGCCTTGTTGAAGCGTTACCGTCGTTTGAACGTGGACCGGCGGATTCCACAAATTCAGAAACTTCCACCCGTTTTCAACTACCGCTACCAGACCGAAAAGAAAAAAGTGGTCCCAAATCCCGACATGACGGAAGACCTTTCCCGTCGGGATGAATTTTACAAGCTCTCGGAAACCAGGGATGAGATCTATGATAAAGCGATGGAGAAACTCACTACGCTCCGGCATAAGGCGATCGGGGACATCGAAGATTTTATCGAGAAAGTCAAAGATACCGCGGAAGGTCAGTTCAGAGAACAGACCAAAAAGCCGGCTATTTAACGGACCGATAAAAGTTTTCACCGGCGCTTTTTCGCGAGTTAGATCGGAGTTAGAACTCAAATTCTTAAATATCGATATCCGCCATTATGGCGGCTTGGCGTTTATCTTTATCGTCGCCACCGGGGTGACAGTGTTCTGGTTCACCAAGACCAGGGCTGACAGTCAATTCTGCATCATTGGCGAGCCGGTTCCGGTCTATTGGAATATTCTCGTGGATAAAACCGATGTATACACGAAAAGACATATCGATCAGTTGCAGGCCGCCATGAAGGATGCCCGCGGCCGGGTTAAGGTGAAACAGCGGTTGAGCGTGTTCGTCATGGACAAAACCTATCCGAAATCACCCAAAAAACGGTTTGCGCCTCGGTTCGACCTCTGTCATCCGGGAAGGGGCGCCGACACCAGTCCGGTGAAGGGCAACCCACCCCGCGTCGAAAAAAGGTTTCAAAAGGAATACGAATCAACGCTGAACGACGTTATGAATGACTTGGAGAAAATTGAAAAGGCCGACCGGTCGCCGATCCTGGATGCGATTCTCCGTGTGGCATCCCGGTCTGAATTTCAACTCTCCCTCCGCCGACATATTTTTGTCGTGTCGGATATGCTGGAACATGCACCTGGCGGATATTCCCACTATCATACGCCAGTGGGAGAGTTCGGGCTGGGCATGCCCGACCGATTTCAGAAAATGGATGCCAAGTTGCTGGACAATGTCGTCGTTCACATCGCCTATCTCAAAAGGCCCGATCGAATCGGCCGGCAAGGCGCCAGCCATAAATCTTTTTGGCGCACCTATTTAAGTGATCTCGGTGCAACCGTGTATTTCGAGCATTATTAAATGAAGTAAACGTTATTCACCTGCCCCATGCGGCAGCGCCAGATAGTCTTCGGACTGCATTTCAATAAGCCGGGAGACCAGGCGTTCGAACTCGAAAGCGCCTTCCCCTTTGACGTAGAGTTTGTTGGGGGGCGCATCGGCGGTGCAAATCAGGTTCACCTTGTTTTCGTAAAGGGCGTCGATCAGGGTAATAAACCGTGTGGCTTCGCTTTTTAAATCCTCCCCCATGCTCGGTATGCCGTCGATCAGCAAGGTATGATAGCGCTCGGCGATCTCCAGATAGTCTGCCGGACCCAACGGCTTGGCGCAAAGATCGTCGAAGCTGGTCCTGCCGACACCCGCGGCAGCGGCAGGAATTTCAATGATCCGCCCCTTCACTTCGATCCTGTCTGCCGCCACTTCGCGCCCATCGGTGAGTTCCGCAAAATAGCGGTCGAGGGCGGCTTCGGACTCATCGTCAACGGGTTGGTGGTAAACCTCCATGCCGCGCATGCGTTCCAGCCGGTAATCGGTGGCCGAACCCAACTGCAGCACATCCAACCGTTCACTGATCAGATCGATGAAGGGCAGGAAGCGGTCCCGCTGGAGTCCGTCCTTGTAAAGGTCCTGGGGCGGGCGGTTTGACGTGGCGACGATTACCACATCGCGGTTCAGCAGCTCTTCGAACAGCCGACCCAGGATCATTGCGTCTTTAATATTGGTAACCTGCAATTCATCGAAGCACAGCAGCCAGGCTTCATCGGCAAAAGAACTTGCGACTCTCGGGATGGGGTCGCCGTCTCCCCCGCCCTTGGCGTCCCGGATGGCGTTGAAGCGGTTTTGCACGTCCTGGAGAAACTGGTGGAAGTGAACACGTTTTTTTCTCTCCACGTCGACCGTGTCGTAGAACAAATCCATGAGCATGGACTTGCCGCCGCCAACACCCCCGAAGATATAAAGACCCTGCGGCGGCTCGACCCGCCGGCGCGTGACCCCGAACCGCGCCTTCCACCCGTCGTGGCCGGAAGACGGCTGATAACCGTTTAACGCCCGATGCAGGCTTTGCAGTTTCTCGGCCAGCAACTCTTGCGCCGGGTCCGGTCGCAACTCGCCATCGGTCACACGGTCACGGTAAGTAAATAAAGGTCCATCACTCATCGGCCCGGTAATTAAGGGGCCAAAGAGGATATGTAAAGATCGAGCCTTATCGAATTCAGTTCCCTCCTCACGCTTTGTTCACTTTTGGGTCACGCAAACATGAAGGGATTTTTGGACAGTTTACGAGTATCTTAATATTCAAGCGCCATTCTGCCGACTACGTTAGCGCGCTAGACAAAACAGCAATCACCATGAAAAAGGACCGCATCATACGCCTCAGTCTGACCGGTATTATCGCCGCCGGTGTTGTATGGGGCTTGCTCAATTCCAACCGTTTCGATGTCGACAGCGTGTCTGTTTGGATTGCCGGATTCGGCATGCTGGCGCCCCTTCTTTTCGTAGCCAGCCGGGCCGTCGGCGCCATTTTTTTTGTTCCGGGCAGTATTATGGCGATCACCGCCGGTATGGCTTTCGGTCCTGTTTGGGGCGCCATCTATAATTTGATCGCCTCCACCATCGGCGCCGTTCTGGCATTTCTGGTGGCGCGCTATCTGGCCTCCCACTGGGTTGAGGAAAAATTGGGAGGGCGGCTCAGAAAAATCGTCAAGGGTGTGGAACAGGAAGGCTGGCGGTTTGTGGCGTTCGTCCGTCTGGTACCCTTGTTTCCCTATAATATCCTCAATTACGCCCTCGGCCTTACGCGCATCAAGGTTTCACATTTTACGGTCGCATCTCTTATTTGCATGATCCCCGGAGACATTGCCTATGTTTATATCGGCTATGCCGGCCGGGAAGCCATGGCCGGCAATAATTCATCAATCGAGATCGGCCTGATCGCTCTCGGTCTTCTGGCGGCTCTCGTGTTCCTGCCGCGGCTGGTTAAATATTTTAAGGAAACTCCGATGGCCGAAGAGGAGGAAAATGAAAGTCCGTCACAACTACGTCTCGGCTAATAATCGAGGAGGTGAAACCGCAATTTACGATAACAGAATTTTATTCGGAGACGTGAGCCGAAACGTCCTTGGGCTCGCGCGGCAGGTTGATGGTAACCGTGGTGCCGGCGCCGATGTCACTTTCAATATTCAAGTTCCCGCCGTGCAACTCCGCCAATTTTTTCGCCAGGGGAAGCCCCAGTCCGGTTCCTTCCTGTTCATTCATACTCTCCCGTTCGACCTGAACGAACGGCTCCAGGATTAAGGACAGATTCTCAGGCGATATTCCGATGCCCGTATCCGCAATTTCTATGGCGACCGAGTCGCCGTTATCCGACAAAGAAATGGTGATCTCACCGTCATCGGGCGTAAACTTCACGGCGTTGGTCAATATGTTGATCAAAATCTTCTTAACCGCCATCTGATCGGCCGTAATGGTAACGGGTGTCTCATCAATATTCCGTATTACCCTGGCGCCGGAATAGTGTAATCCGCCGATAACGTTTTCAGCCGATTCAAAGATAAGATCGGTTATATCCACTTCCTGGGTTTCAAGCTCATACTTGTCGGCTTCAATTTTCGCCAGTTCCAGGAGGTCGTCGACAATTCCTAAAAGCTGATGCCCGGAATTCGAAATGTGTTCGATATAATCCTGATAATTTTCATGGCCGAGGGGGCCGAAGGTTTCATCCTTGATGAGATCCGAAAACCCGATTACGGCGTTGAGCGGCGTACGCAATTCGTGGCTCATATGGGACAGAAAATCGGTTTTGGCTTCGTTCGCCGCCTGGGCTTTCTCTTTTTCCCGCAAAAGAATTTGCCTGCTCATGGCGCGTTCGATGGCAGCGGGCAGAAAGTTCTGAAACCGGTCGTCCGAACCTTTGACCATAAAATCGCAAGCGCCGTTTTTCATGGCGTCGACGGCCAAGGTCAAATTTTCCTCGCCGGTCAGCATGATGACGGGGACGGGTAATAAATTGTTCTCTTCATGCATCTGTGCAAGGATCTGCAAGCCGTCCATGTCCGGCAATCGGTAGTCCAGCAAAACGCAGTCGACGGATATTTCACCGAACATTTGCAATCCGGCTTCACCGCTATCGGCTTCGTGGATTTCTATTTCCGGATCATATTTTCGAAACGCCCGTACGACTGTTTTACGATCGACTTCGTCATCGTCAACCAGGAGAATACGTAGGGGCTGTTTCGTCATGTAGATAAATTACTCCGGAAATTCGACCACCCGCCAATAGTGCTCCAACATGGAAAGAGCGTCGAGAAAACTGTTCGACGCATTGCTCTTGAGCATATAGCCGGCAACGTTCTTGTCGTAGGCTCTAAACCTGTCCTCTTCGGCGGCGGACGTGGTCATCACGAAAACGATGGCGCTATGATGATCAGGGTCGTCTCGCAGTTCATCGAGAAACTCCAAGCCAGTCATCCTGGGCATGTTGAGGTCCAGGAGAATCAAATAGGGTTTAGCTATTTTCTCCTGCCCATTCTCTCCGCGTAAAATCTCCAGCGCCTCAATACCGTCGCTGGCGAACCGGACCGGATTTAAGAGCTTCAATTCCTTGAAGGCTCTTTTCAGGGCTTTGATATCTATTTCATCATCTTCAACGACAAGAAAATTAACTGTTTTGTTGGACATTGCTAATCTCATATATGCTGTTTTTTCCAGGTGAAGCGAAATACGGAATAGCGATCTTCCGGATCGCTTTCGAGATTTATATCGCCCCCATTTACTTCAATCAACTTTTTCACCATGGCCAGACCCATACCGCTGGCTTCGAGATCGTCGCGGGGTTTTAAAGTTTGAAACATCATAAATACCCGTTCCTGGAACCGTTCGGGAATGCCGGGGCCATTGTCCCGGACCTCAAACGAACAATAATCCGCATCCTCTTCGCCGGAAATGAGAATGCGAATTTGGTCTTGGTCCCGGTGCTTGATGGCGTTGTCGATAAGATTGCGAAACACTTGTTCGAGAGGAGCTTTTTCGGTGGTCAAGGTCGGCAGCGTTCCATTCACCGTAACTTCGCACCCTTCCGGTGGAGAAATATAAGCAGTGATATCCGAAATCAATTGTCCGACGTCCACGATTTCCGGTTTTTCGTCACCCCTTCCGACGCGGGAATATTGGAGCAGGCCGTCGAGTAATCCCTCTAGCCTTTCCACCCGGGAATGCATGAGTTCCAAATTCTCGCTGGTTTCTTCGTCGACCGAATCTCCCAAATCCTCGGCGATCCATTTTGACAAATTGCTGATTCCCCGAAGCGGCGCCTTGAGATCGTGGGAAGCGATATAGGCGAAGTTCTCCAGTTCCAAATTTGATCGCGCCAGTTCGGCGGATTGGATTTCCAGATCCTCTTTGGCTTTTTCCGTCTGCGCCTGCAGGGTCAGGTTTTCGATCATTCGCCGCTTGAATTCTTCCACCGTCTCGGCCATCCGGCCCATTTCGTCCTTGCGGTAGGCGCCGGGAATTTCGACATTCGTATCACCTTCGGACAGCGTGCCCATAACTGCTGTCAATTTGGTAATTGGTGAGGCAATTCCCTGTCCGACCATATAGGCGAATCCGCTACCAATACCTAGAGCAACGAGTAAGGTGATGCCGATAAACAAATAGGAAAGATTTATATCCCTTCGGTTGGCGATTTCTCGTTCACTCAACAAACCTTCTTCCACATTTCGAAAGTTCTTTAGAGCAACCCGAAATTCATCAAAATACTCTTTGCCTTTTTCTTTACCTATTGCCGCGGCTAAATCTTCCATGGTCGTCGAGATACTTATTTTCCGGCGAAGATCGATCAATGGCACGGCAATGGTATTTATCCAAACACCTATTGTTTTCCTAATATTTTTGATCGTTTTAACCTGCTGAGGATTGTCGTCGACCAAAAGCTTCAAATCATCATACAATGTGTCAAACCTGCCCAAACCGGCGATATAGGGTTCGAGAAACCGCTCCTTACCGGTAATGAGAAACCCGCGCATACCCCTTTGCAGATCCATGGCGGCGGCCAGTAGTCGATATCCCTTCTGGATTATTTCATTGGTTTGGCTGACCCGGTTTTCGTCTAAAGATAATTTTTTTATGTTCTCCTTAAATCGGCGATGCGCCTCGGCCTCATCCTTTTTTAGATTGGATTGATTGGCCAATTCCGCCTTGATGATATCATCAACGACGATTCTAAAATCATCAAAATTTTTCTTGCCGATTTGTCTCCCAATCAAAATTTGAACGGCTGAGAAAGGTTTGTCCCCCGTGTTCACTTGTTTGCGCAATTTAAGGGCAGGCATGATGGCATTTCGTTTCCAGTTTCGAAAAATCGTTTCGGCTTGCCGAATCTTATCCAGTTGCGCCGTGTTCGATGCAAAACGTATCTTTAGATTGCCGATCAGGTCGTTGAATTTTTGTTCTCCATTATGGTAGGGCGCCAGGAATTCCTCCTGCCCGGTGAGCAAAAAGCCGCGCTTACCGGTTTCCATGTTAATGGCTGCCGTTAAAAGCGAAGCGGCCTGATCCGTCACGTCGTGGCTTATATCCTCGTTCAAGATGTCTTCATTCAATTTTTCAAAATTGCCGGAAATACTTTGCAGCGTATCGTCAAATTCTATATCGCGCTTAATGAAGCGTCTCGATTCACGATCGATAAACAATTTGATCTGAGCTCGAAATCTATCAAAATTATATTTGCCTTCACCTTTGGCTACCTCCACAGCCAGCTGATCGATGCCGGCTGCCTGACCGATCTCACGGCGCAGCTTTATATTTTCTAGGGCGACGTTCCGGTTCCAGCGTGACAAAATCGACCGGATGGATTTCAAACGACTGACCTGCGGCGGATTGTCGGCTACGGTCTCTTCGAGTTCCTCGATCAATTTGAAAGTGCTGAGTACTCCCGTTGTGTATGGTTCCAGAAAATGTTCCTTGCCGGTGAGCAGGAAACCCCTCATGCCGGTTTCCATATCAACCGCCGATGAAATGAGAGAGCCGGTTTTATCCAAGACTTGGTGGGTGTGATCAACCAGGCGGCTGCTTTCCAGCATGGTGTTGATGGTGACGACGGTGATGATCACCAGGACAAATAGAAACGACAGCGGTGTAAGAACGGCAAAGAATATTTTGTTCTGCAGTTTTAAATCTTGAAATTTCATATTACGCACATTTCCCGTGTACCTGTCTTTTAATCACATGGTGATCCGGGCGTGTATTTTAAATACTTGGGAGTGATTTCAGGCTTGGCGGACGAATGGCAAGAATGCGGATATCTGTGTCCACTCCTCCTATTTCGGTCATTCAATTTTTGTCCGACAATTGTTCAATCAGCGTATTCTTGTAGAGGCCGAAATGAGAAGGGTCTATTTCGAGGATACTGCACAGGGTGACGATTTCGATCTGATCCACCAGACTGGTTTCGCCATTAGCCTCGGCGACGGCGAGACAGATACGAATGAGCAACTCCGCCGTTTCCGGATTGTCGACGATGGCGTCCAACTCTTTCAACACCTGGGGGTGGCCGATACTGGGCGTTTTGAAAATTGCCTCGCAGTAATCGACGAATAGATTTACCGCTTCGTGGGGGTCGAATACGCTCAATTCCTGAAGCGTTTCGATGATCTGATCGACCCGTACCCGCTCGGTGAAACTGACCTCGCCGTCGGCGGTCGCCACCAACGCGCAGGCCGCCATGGTCGCCTTTAGGAACGGCAAATTGTGATGGCGCTCCATCTGATGATGGTAGCCTTCCTTCAAAGTGCTCAAGAACCCGCTCACGTTGCCTCCCCGGGCCTCCCCGGATTTTTATCCTTGGGGAAAATCATAATCCGAAATGCCACGTAAAGGCGAGTCCTTAAAAAAATGGCCGCCGGCGTTTCCGCGGCGGCCATTTAATAATCTATTTGATAACTGCTACAGCCGTTCCAGCATCAACTTCTTGGTTTCGGCGATGGCTTTGGCCGGGTTGAGGGATTTCGGGCAGGTGCTGGTGCAGTTCATAATGGTGTGGCAGCGGTAGAGGCGGAAGGGATCTTCCAAATTGTCCAGCCGCTCGCCCGTCCGCTCGTCGCGGGAATCGGCGATCCAGCGATAGGCCTGCAGCAGAATGGCCGGACCCAGATAGCGGTCGCCGTTCCACCAATAGCTCGGGCAACTGGTCTGGCAACAGAAGCACAGCACGCACTCCCAGAGGCCGTCCAGCTTCTCCCGCTCCTCGGGGCTTTGCAGCCGCTCGGTACCGGGGTCGGAGGTATCCGCCTGGAGCCAGGGCTCAATGGACGTATACTGGGCGTAAGGCGTCGACAGATCGGGCACCAAATCCTTGATCACCGGCAGGTGGGGCAGCGGATAGATATTCACATCGCCCTTCATGTCGTCGATATCCTTGGTGCAGGACAGAGTGTTGGTGCCGTCGATATTCATGGAGCAGGAACCGCACACCCCTTCCCGGCAGGAGCGCCGGAAGGTCAAAGTGGGGTCCATCTCGTTTTTAATTTTGATCAGGGCGTCCAGCACCATGGGACCGCAACTGTCCATGTCCACCTCGTAGGTATCAAGCTGCGGGTTCTTGTCGCCGTCGGGATCGTAGCGGTAGATGTTGAACTTCTTGATACGTTTGGCACCGTCGGGAGCCTTGTGAGTCTCACCTTTGACGACACGTGAATTTTTGGGAAGGGTAAATTCAGCCATTGTATATTTCCTTGCTCTCTTTCCTTCCGGGGACCTAGTAGACCCGCGCCCGCGGTTCGATATACTCGACCTCTTCGGTCAAGGTATATTCGTGAACCGGGCGGTAATCGAGTTTGACGTTCAGATTTTCGTCCATCATGGAAACCGTGTGTTTCATCCAGACCTCGTCGTCGCGGTCGGGATGATCCTCGTGGGCGTGGGCGCCGCGGGATTCATGACGGGCTTCCGCTGACACCAGCGTCTGGACGGCGCAGGCCATGAGATTTTCCAGCTCCAGGGTTTCCACCAGATCGGAATTCCAGATCATGGACTGATCGGCGACGTTGAGATCCTTAAGGTTCTCTTTGGCTTTGCCGATCAATTCGCAGCCTTCTTTCAAAACCTCGGCGGTCCGGAAGACGGCGGCGTTGTTCTGCATAATCCGCTGCATGCCCAAGCGCACGTCGGCCGTCTTTTGGCCGCCCTTGGCATGGCGTAGCTTATCGAGCCGCGCTATGGCGTGCTCGCCGGTGGCGCTTTCGGCCTCTTTCACGGTGGCCCCGGCGGTTACCGTTTCCGCTGCCCTGAGCGCTGCCGCCCGGCCGAAGACAACGATATCCAACAGTGAATTGGTGCCCAAGCGATTGGCGCCATGCACCGAAACACAGGCCGCTTCACCGATGGCCATCAGGCCCGGACAGACGGCGTCAGGATCATCGGCGGTCGGATTGATGACCTCACCGTGATAGTTGGTGGGGATACCGCCCATATTGTAATGAACCGTCGGCAGGACCGGGATCGGCTCCTTGGTGGCATCGACGCCGGCAAAAATCTTCGCTGTCTCGGTGATGCCCGGCAGACGCTTGTGCAGTACGTCGGCGCCCAGATGCTCCAGATGGAGGAATATGTGGTCGTTGTCGGCGCCGACGCCGCGGCCTTCTCTGATCTCCACCGTCATGGACCGGCTGACCACGTCGCGGGACGCCAAGTCCTTGGCTGTGGGCGCATAGCGTTCCATAAAGGCGTCGCCTTCCGAATTGGTCAGATAGCCGCCTTCGCCGCGCGCGCCTTCGGTGATCAAGCAACCGGAGCCGTAGATTCCCGTGGGATGGAATTGCACGAACTCCATATCCTGAAGGGGCAGGCCGGCCCGCGCCACCATGCCGTTTCCGTCACCGGTACAGGTGTGGGCGGAGGTACAAGAGAAATAAGACCTGCCGTAACCACCCGTGGCCAACACCGTCTGATGGGCCAGAAACCGGTGGATGGTGCCGTCGGCCAAATTCCAGGCCATGACACCCCGGCACGAACCGTCATCATCCATGATCAGGTCGATGGCGAAAAATTCAATAAAGAACTCGGCATTGTGCTTGATGCATTGCTGATACAGGGTGTGCAGAATGGCATGACCGGTCCGGTCGGCGGCGGCACAGGCGCGTTCCACCGGCGCCTCACCGAAATCCCTCATATGGCCGCCGAAGGGGCGCTGGTAGATCTTGCCTTCCTCGGTGCGGGAGAACGGTACGCCGAAATGCTCCAGCTCGTAGACGGCGGGCACCGCTTCACGGCACATATACTCGATGGCGTCCTGGTCGCCGAGCCAATCGGCGCCCTTGACCGTATCGTACATATGCCATTGCCAGCTGTCGGCCTGCATATTACCCATCGCTGCGCCGACACCGCCCTGGGCGGCCACGGTGTGGCTTCTGGTCGGAAAAACTTTGGTGATACAGGCCGTGTTGAGACCGGCCGCGACCATGCCGAAGGTCGCGCGCAATCCCGCCCCCCCGGCGCCAACCACGATCACATCGTGGACGTGATCTATGATTTCATAAGAATTAGGCATAATGACTATCAGCCTCCAAAGGCTACTTTAAGAGCGGCGATAATGCAGGATCCGCCAAAGAACACCGCCACAATTTTGTTCACAATCAACCAGATCAGCTTGGCCACTTCGCCGTGGACATAATCCTCGACAACGACTTGGATGCCCAACTGCATATGATGGAAGAGAACAAAGATAAACAGGAACAGCAGCAACAGGTTACCGGGGGCGTTGAGCCAGGTTTTGAACCCGCCCACATCGATGCCCACCAGGGTTATTGCCGAAAAAACGAACCAAATGCCCAGCGGCACCAGAGCAACCGCGGTTACCCGCTGCGCCCACCAATGGGCGGTGCCGTCCTTGGCCGCGCCAAGGCCCCTGACCCGTCCCAAATCACTACGCATTTTCATGTCACGAGCCCCCCAGCAAACCGTACCCGGCGCCCCAGCTGGCGAAGGTCAGGACGAGGGTAGCCAAAATGGTTATCCAGGCGGAACTTTTGACCTGTTCCATTTCCAGCCCCATGCCCGCATCCCAAAACAGATGCCGGATGCCGTTGCACATATGGTAAAACAGCGCCACCGTCCAGCCGAACAAAAGCAGCCGTCCGAACCAAGTCGCAAGAAAGGATTGGGCGCGTTCAAACGCATCGGGACCGTAGGCGGCAGCATTCAACCAATAGGCCAATACCAAGGCGCCGACCGCCAGACCGACACCGGTGAAGCGGTGAAAAATCGACATAACCGATGTAATTTGCGGTTTGTAGACTTGTAAATGCGGAGAAAGCGGGCGGTTTCTCGTACTCATAAAAGAGCCTCGCTTTAAAATAAGATGGGCCACAATTGACGCATTAGTTAGCGGGATGTCTTTCCCCGGTTCAAAATAGGCGTCAAATACCAAAAAACAACGCCGATTCAAGGCAGTTGTCCAATTGGCACTTGGTTTAGCCCGTCACTGAATACAAGTCAACGCGACGCTTGATTGCGCCATAACTTATTTGAAGAAAAGAATATCTAAATATTTAGCTGGAAATAAATTTTATTGAAGTAAATATTGGCAACTAATTGATTTTGAATAATTTTTTTATTGTATGTGAATAGAATTGTGGATAACTTGTGAACTAAATGTGCAAATACAAGTAAATTATACACAAGAAATTTAAATTTTTTACTATTTTTTTATTGATTAGAATTTGAGTTTTACTCAGTATAATCCTCGTACGTGAAAGCGTCATTGATGCAAGTTCTTACCAAGTTGGCATCGGGTTTCACCAATCCGAAACAGGTGGTGAGGATAAGCAACTTCAGGGCGGGATCGGGTTTTTCGGAATCCGAAATCGTTTTGAAGGCCAGATCGGGGGCTTTTCGAATACCGCCCGTTAATGTCAGGCGTCCCTTCGGGGATTTCGGACAGGGTGGGACGGTCAAAGGTTCGTCAGGGGGCGTCCTTCGGGATTTTCTCTGAAAAACCGGCGATTGATCGGTCTCTACGAACCGGGTCTTGGGACCCGGAGAATAGAAGCCGATATCGGGAACTTCGATCACCGGCGGTTGCCTCGTCTCCCTGATGTGGCGGATCGGCGGAAGTCCGGTGGACCGGTTAAACCGGCCGTAGGCTCAAAGGAGTTCGCTCCGACGAGTCGGGCCAGGTGGGCCGGACCGCAGGAAGGCGAAACGGCGAAGCTTTGGTGGCCTGACCAATGGATTGCCGGATAGCTATTCCGAAGATACGCGGCATTATGAACTATGGCGATTTAGCCGAATGGCGCCGAAAGGTCTTTCCTCCGGCAACGGAAGAATGGGTCTTTGGGTTAGCCGCCAGAGTAGATGTGTTTTCTCTCCCAAGGGTACGCAGCTGCTCCGGGGGCGCTAGATGAGCCGATTTCACGTACTCGGAGCCTGGCCGGCTCTATGAGGCGTCAGGAGCATCGCCGCCGCGATGCGTCACGTAAGGATCCCAGGCCTTATGTGCCTGGCGCCTCTTAATTTTCCGATCTACTCTTTTCCCCGAAACCGAAAGTCCGTTTTCGCTACGGCATCCGTATAATCACGTACAATAAATAGTCTGTGATCGCTATCTTCCCACTTGTCTCTATTGGTAAAAACTGATTTATGTCGAAGCATTGTATTAGAATTATTTTGTATTGGTCGGGCATTTAACTAAGATCGGTTGCACGGTGGCTGAATTAGATATTACCAATGTCAAATTTCTAATTGTCGAGGACAATCCGTTTATGAGGATTCTCCTTAAACAATTATTGCGCGCCTTGGGCGTGGCGGAAATGGCAGAGGCCGCCGACGGCGCCCAGGCTTTTTCGGTGATGAAGACGTTCGAACCCGATATCATTCTGGTGGATTGGGAAATGCAGCCGTTGGATGGTCTTGATTTCGTCAAACTAGTACGCACGGGCGATGACAGCCCCAATAAATACGTGCCCATGATCATGGTGACCGGCCATTCCGAACAGAACAAGGTGACCCAATCCCGCGATGCCGGTATCAACGAGCTCCTGATCAAGCCATTATCGGCGAAAACTCTTTATTCGAGAATCAGAGCCGTCATCGAACGGCCCCGTCCCTTCGTGGAATCGAAGACCTATTTCGGCCCCGATCGCCGCCGCCGGGCGGATCAAATGTATCAAGGAGCCGAACGCCGCAAGGATGCCGACGCCCAATCCCAGGGCGATATCGACGCCATGTTCGATTAAAAAAAGTGTACCAGGAATAATTTCTCTAAATTTCATTAAATTATTCCTGGTACACTTTTTTTGTTGCCCCTCAGACGCCGGGCGCTCCCTCCGGGAGCTTGGCTCACGCGCCATAAGGCGCGGCGCGCACTTGCGCTTGCCAAAGCTCTGATAAGGGCTTTGGTTTGGAAATCAGTGATCAACGGTTAAGTTCAAAAGTCCTTTCGGACTTTTGTAAGCGCGACTGCGCGTCGGCGCTGATGCGCCGTGAGCCAGGAGTTCGAAGAACCCGCCCGGCGCCTGAGGGGCAAATTTAAAGATAATCCTGGATAAGAGTTTCGGCGATCTGCACGGCGTTTAGAGCAGCCCCTTTGCGCAGATTGTCGGCGACCACCCACAGGCTCAGGCCGTTTTCCACGGTGAAGTCCTCGCGGATACGGCTGACATAGACGGAATCCTCACCGGCGCACTCTTTCGGCGTGACGTAGCCTTCATCGGCCCGGTGATCGACCACCGCTATACCCGGCGAATTGCGGAGCGCTTCCCGCGCTTCTTCCGCCGAAACGGGGTTTTCAAATTCGATGTTTACGGCTTCGGCATGACCGACGAAGACGGGCACCCGCACGCAGGTGGCGGTCACTTTGATCGCCGGATCGATAATCTTTTTGGTCTCGGCCACCATTTTCCACTCTTCCTTGGTCGATCCGTCATCCATGAAAACATCGATGTGGGGAATGACATTGAAAGCGATGGGCTTGGTGAAGTTTTCCTGAAACTTATGTTCCGGTTCGTTCATGTAGACGCCGCGGGTCTGATTGAACAGCTCCTCCATGGCCGACTTGCCCGAACCCGATACCGACTGATAGGTGGACACCACCACCCGATTGATGGTCGCCAACTGATGCAGGGGCGCCAGCGCCACCACCATTTGGATGGTCGAGCAGTTGGGATTGGCGATGATGTTCTTATTGCGGTATTCGGCCAATGCATGGGCGTTGACCTCCGGCACCACCAAAGGCACATCCGGGTCCATGCGGAAATGGGAGGTATTGTCGATCACCACGGCACCGGCTTCGGCCGCCTTCGGGCTGAATTCGGCGGAGACCTTGGCGCCGGGACTGGACAGTACGATATCCGTTCCCTCGAAATCGAAATCGGCCAGATCATGGACCTTCAACACGTCGTCTTCACCGTAGGACACTTCCATACCGACCGACCGCGACGAGGCAACCGCCGTCACGTCGGACGCGGGCACGTCCCGTTCCGCCAGTATCTGCATAATCTCACGACCGACATTGCCGGTCGCACCGACAACCGCGTATTGGTAACCCATGTGTAGTCTCCCAAGAAGTTTCTTTGGGGGGTCTTCTCCGAGGAGAATTTCCGTTAAATCAGGAGCGGTGATGTACGCTCCTTCTTGGTTCAGATCAAGCTTTTTAGGGCTTTTCTGGGCTGTTAAGCCGCCAGCTTGTCCAGTTCGTTGACAATGGCCTCACCCATCACCGAGGTCGAGACCTTGGCCTTGCCTTCCTCCATGATATCGGCCGTCCGGAGCCCGCTGTCCAGGATGTTCTGCACCGCCTGGTCGATCAGATCGGCGTCGTCCGACATATCGAAGGAATAACGCAACAGCATGGAATAGCTGAGGATGGTCGCCAGCGGATTGGCAATACCTTGACCGGTAATATCCGGCGCCGATCCGTGGACCGGTTCATAGAGCGCCGGGCGGCGGCCGGATTCATCCGGTGAGCCCAAGGACGCCGACGGCAGCATGCCCAACGACCCCGTCAACATAGCGGCGCAATCGGATAGAATGTCGCCGAACATATTGGTGGTCACCATGACGTCGAACTGTTTGGGATTGCGCACCAGCTGCATGGCGGCATTGTCCACATACATGTGGCTGAGCTCGATATCGGGATAATCGCCCTTAATGCCTTCCATGGTTTCCCGCCACATGACGGTGGTTTCCAGCACATTGGCCTTGTCGACGGAGCACACCCGCTTGTCCCGCTTGGCCGCAAGATCGAAGGCCACCCGCCCGATGCGTTCCACCTCGGGCGTCGTATAGGTCATCGTGTTGTAGCCCTTGCGCGTCCCGTCGGGCAGCTCTTCGACGCCCCGTGGTTCACCGAAATAGAGGCCTCCCGTGAGTTCCCGGAGGATCATGATATCGAGGCCTTTAACGATATCCAGCTTGAGGGTCGAAGCTTCGGCCAAAGCGTCGAACACGATGGCCGGCCGTAGATTGGCGAACAAGCCCATCTCCTTACGAATGCCTAAGAGACCGCGTTCCGGCTGAACGTCGAACGGCAGGGTTTCCCATTTGGGACCGCCAACCGCGCCCATCAGCACGGCGTCTGAATTGTGCGCAGCTTCGAGGGTTTCATCGGGCAAGGGTGAGCCGGTCTCATCATAAGCCGAACCGCCAATCAACCCTTCGGTAATGTCAAAGGTTACCGAGCGGCGATGGTCCATCCAGTCGATAACGCGGCGGACTTCGGTCATAACTTCGGGGCCGATGCCGTCACCAGGCAAAAAAAGGAGCTTCTTGTTTGCAGGCACTATTCAATCTTCCTTAAAAATAATTTTTGAATTTTACAGCCAGGGTTGAGAGGCCTTCTGGCTGGATTCGAATGAACTGATCTTGTCTTCCTTTTGAAGGGTCAGACCGATGTCGTCCAAACCGTTCAGCAGGCAATGTTTTTTGAATGGATCGATCTCGAAATTAATCAACCCGCCGTCCGGTCCGGTGATTTCCTGGGCCTCGAGATCGACGGTCACGGTGGCGTTGGCGCCCCGTTCGGCATCGTCCATCAGCTTGTCTACCTGTTCCTGGGGCAGCTTGATCAGCAACATGCCGTTCTTGAAGCTGTTGTTGTAAAAAATGTCGGCGAAGTCCGGCGCGATAACGCAACGGATGCCGTAATCAGCCAGAGCCCAGGGCGCATGTTCGCGGGACGATCCGCAGCCAAAATTTTTACCGGTTACGAGAATTTCAGCATCTTTATAGGCCGGCTGGTTGAGAACAAATTCCGGCCGTTCGTTACCGTCATCGTCGAAACGCAACACAAAAAACAGGCTTTTTCCCAGGCCGGTGCGTTTGATGGTTTTCAAAAAGCGGGCCGGGATGATCATGTCGGTATCGACATTGATCAAGGGCAATGGCGCGGCAACACTGGTGAGTTTAGTGAATTTTTCCATTAGTCAAAATCCCTGATGTCTACGAGATGGCCGGCAATCGCCGCCGCCGCCGCCATGGCCGGCGAAACCAAATGGGTGCGGCCTCCTGGTCCTTGGCGTCCTTCGAAATTGCGGTTCGACGTGGAGGCCGATCTCTCACCCGGCGCCAGTTTGTCGGCGTTCATGGCCAGACACATGGAACAGCCTGCCTCCCGCCATTCGAACCCGGCATCGGTGAAGATTTTGTCCAGCCCTTCTTGCTCGGCCAGTTCTTTGATCAGGCCGGACCCGGGCACCACCATGGCGTCGACGGTGTCGGCGACTTTACGGCCCTTGGCCACTTCGGCAGCGGCCCGCAGATCCTCCAACCGGCTGTTGGTGCAGGAGCCGATGAACATCCGGTCGATATTGATTTCGTTGAGCGGCGTACCGGCTTCCAGCCCCATATACTCCAGGGAGCGGATCATTTTGGTGCGCCGGTTTTCATCCTCTTCGGCAGCAGGGTCAGGCACCTTGCCGGTGATTGGCAGGACGTCTTCCGGGCTGGTGCCCCAGGTCACCTGCGGCGCGATATCGGCAGCCTTGAGAATCACTTCGCTGTCGTAGGAAGCGCCCTCATCAGTATTGAGGGTCTTCCAGTAAGCAACGGCGGCTTCCCAGGCAGCGGCTTTGGGCGACATGGGCCGGCCTTTGAGGAACTCAAAGGTGGTCTCGTCGGGCGCGATCAATCCGGCCCGGGCGCCGCCTTCGATGGTCATGTTGCAGACCGTCATGCGGCCTTCCATAGACAGGCTGCGAATAGCGTCGCCGGCGAATTCGATGGCGCAACCGGTGCCGCCCGCCGTGCCGATCTCACCGATGATGGCCAGGATCATATCCTTGGCGGTGACGCCCAGGGGCAACTCACCATCGACCCGCACCAACATATTTTTTGCTTTGACCTGAACCATGGTCTGGGTGGCCAGGACATGCTCGACTTCCGAGGTGCCGATGCCGAAGGCGAGTGATCCGAGAGCGCCGTGGGTGGCGGTGTGGGAATCACCGCAAACCAATGTCGTACCCGGCAGGGTAAAGCCCTGCTCCGGGCCCACCACATGGCAAATGCCCTGGCGGATATCGTCCATGCCGTAATACGGGATACCGAAATCGGCGCAGTTTTTCTCCAGGGCTTCCACCTGAATACGCGATTCCTCGTTTTCGATCCCCTGAGACCGGTCGGTGGTGGGCACATTGTGATCGGCCACCGCCAGGGTCTGGTCGGTACGGCGCACTTGCCGCCCATTGTCGCGCAGACTTTCGAACGCCTGAGGGCTGGTCACTTCGTGAACCAGATGGCGGTCAATATAAAGGAGACAAGTACCGTCATCCTGTTGATCGACGACGTGACTTTCCCAAATCTTGTCGTGAAGGGTTTTTGGATCGCTCATAGAGGTACGCTCTTAGTAAGTATTGAGTCCAAGGGACTGAAATCTAGCCGGGATCAGCCCGGCGAAGGGTTTACTCTTCGCCGGTAGCCTCTTCCACTGGTTCTTCGGCTGGAGCTTCTGCCGGGCTTTCAACGGATGTATCAGCCGGTTCCGACGCGCCATTTTTTGCCGCCGCTTTGGTCGCCTCTTTGTCGGCCGCGGCCGCATCGCGTTCCGCCGCGGAAATCTTGGCGGCAAATCCGTCGGTCCGTTCGGCAATACGAGCCCGTTTGCCCTGACGGCCGCGCAGATAGTAAAGTTTGGCGCGGCGGACATCGCCCCGGCGGACAATTTCGATTTCATCCAGGTTCGGCGAATAGAGCTGGAAAACACGCTCGACGCCTTCACCATAAGAAATTTTGCGCACCGTAAAGGACGAATTTAATCCGTCATTCTTGCGGGCGATGCAGACACCTTCATAGGCCTGAATCCGCTCCCGGGAGCCCTCAACCACTTTGACGCTTATGCGCAGCGTGTCACCGGGGCCAAAATCCGGCAATTCCTTGCCGCCGGTCAATTTTTCAATCTGCTCTTTCTCAAGCTCTTGAATTACATTCATCGTCTTATCCTCATCTAGGTGTCGGCCGGTAACTCCATGGCCAAAATTAAAAAATCGGTTTTAAATTTCCACTTTCAAAATTCGTCATTTATTTTCCGGAACCGCAATAGTCGGTCCATAGATCCGGCCGTCGTTCCCGTGTCATGTTTTCCGCCTCTGCCAAACGCCAGGCCCGTACATTTTCATGGTGCCCGGAAAGCAAAACTTCCGGCACCTCCCAATCTTCACCACCGCAGGTCCAGGTGCGCGGCCGCGTATATTGGGGATATTCCAGTAAGCCGCCTTCAAAACTTTCCTCGGTCGGCGAATCCTCGCTGCCCATAACGCCAGGCAGCAAACGAACACAAGCGTCTATCAGAGCCGCCGCCGCCGGTTCGCCGCCGGATAGAATATAGTCGCCGAGACTGATCTCCTCCATATTCCAGGCCTGAACGACCCGTTCGTCAACGCCTTCATAACGGCCGCAAAGCAAGACCACGCCAGCGCCCGCCGTCAATTCCGATATCCTTGCCTGGGTCAAGGGACGACCGCGTGGCGTTAAATAAATGATCGGCCGTTTCGATGTTTCGTCGGCGTTTTCAGAAGCCGGTTTGAGGCCGGCGCCTCGCAACGCTTTATCCACCACATCGGGCCGCATCACCATCCCAGGGCCGCCGCCGAAGGGCGTATCATCGACTGTTTGGTGTTTATCGCTGGTAAAATTACGAATGTCCACCCTCTCCAACGACCAGGTGCCGTCCGCCAACGCCTTGCCGGCGAGGGATTCACCAAGCTGCCCCGGGAACATGTCGGGAAACAGGGTCAAGACCGTCGCCTGCCAGGGAGAAATCCCGGGCGACACGTCCTTCTTTCCATTTCCGGTATGGCTATCGACCATCTTATTGTTCCTCGGTTCCATTTCCATCGTGATCCCGTTCAGAGACCTCGTTGGGCGGATTTAACACCATGCGGCGGTTTTCCAGATCGACAACCGGAACCACCGCTTTGGTAAACGAATAAAAGGCTGTTTTCCCGTTGGTCATCTCGATCTCCATCACATCACCGGCGCCGAAATTATCTACCATCCGAACGACGCCGAACTTTTTGCCGTCTTCCAACTCCACCTGCAAACCGGCCAGGTCCGAATTGTAGAATTCGTCCTCTTCCAGCTGCGGCAACGCGTCCCGGGGTATGTAAAACTCTGTCCCCTTTAGCTGTTCCGCCGCCGTCCGGTCGGCAATACCGTCTACTTTGATCACCAACGCCTTGGCATTCTGCTTCACCAGGCTGAGATGAAATTGCCGCTTTCCGGTTTCATCGGTAACCGCGCCGTAGGAGGTAAGGTCGGCTGGATCGGCGGTAAAGCTTTTGACTTTGACCGCGCCGGCCATTCCGTGAGCGCCGGTGATGACACCAATGCAAATCCTGTCGGTATTACCTTTGGTCGGTATCGGCATCGTCCGTATCGGGTAAAGGGCTTACCCCTCTTCCTTCTTTTCCTCTTCTTCAGCAGGCGCTTCCTCGGGTGCAGCTTCCTCGGCGGGGGCTTCCTCGGCGGGCGCCTCCTCAGGCGCAGCTTCCTCAGGCGCAGCTTCCTCAGGCGCAGCTTCCTCGGCGGGGGCTTCCTCAGGCGCAGCTTCTTCCGCCGGGGCTTCCTCGGCGGGTGCTTCGGCTTCAGCCGCTGCAGCTTCTTCCGCAGCCGCTTGGGCTGCTTGGGCCGCTTCCTCTTTTTCTCTCAGTTTTTCGAGTGTTTTTTCGCGCGGCAAATGCTGTTTGGTTTGTTCATAGCGTGCCGGCATTTCCATCATATTGGCCTGGGCCAGAAAACGCTGAACCCGGTCCGACGGTGTCGCGCCATTGGAAAGCCAATGTTTGATACGCTCCTCTTTAAGGATAATCCGTTCCGGATGATCCTTTGGCACCATCGGATTATAGGTGCCCAGTCGTTCGATATACCGGCCGTCGCGGGGAGAGCGCGAATCGGCGACAACAATGCGGTAGAACGGGCGTTTTTTGGCGCCCCCGCGGGATAGTCTAATTCGTGTGGCCATTTATCTTGTTTCCTTTTCGATATGTAATCTGTTGATCTGTGGTTTCACTGTTCAGTGTAAAATACTTGGTTAAAACTTCATGCCCGGTGGCGGCATCATGCCGGGTGGTAACGCACCTCCCGCACCGCCGGATCCACCTAGACCGCCGGGCAACAAACCCTTTTTGCCCAGCTTGCCCATTTTCTTCATCATCGAACTCATCTGCTGGAACTGCTTGAGCAGTCGGTTGACGTCCTGCACCGTGGTGCCCGAACCGGCAGCAATGCGCTTGCGCCGCTTGGCATTCAGCAGTTTCGGATTGCGCCGCTCTTTCGGCGTCATGGATAGAATTATCGCTTCCTGGCGGGCGATCATTTTGTCGTCCAAGTCGGCTTCGGCAATTTGTTTTTTCATTTTACCGACACCCGGCAGCATGCCCATCAAACCGCCCAAATCGCCCATCTTTTTCACCTGGGCCAATTGTTCCTGCAAATCCTCCAGGGTGAACTGGCCCTTGAGCGCCCGCTTGGCGACTTTTTCCGCTTTTTCCTGATCGACGACTTCGGCGGCCTTTTCAACCAGGCCGACCACGTCACCCATGCCAAGAATGCGTCCGGCAATTCTTTCCGCCTGAAAGGTTTCCAGCGCATCGAGCTTTTCACCGACACCCATCAGCTTGATAGGACAGCCGGTAACGCTCCTCATGGAAAGGGCCGCGCCGCCTCT
>CAZNLR010000041.1:32947-42253 GCA_964574215.1 uncultured Rhodospirillaceae bacterium
ACGATGCCCGTAATACCTACTTTCTCGTTGAACTCCTTGGCCACATTAACGGCGTCCTGGCCGCTCATGGCGTCGGCCACCAGCAGAGTTTCCGCGGGATTGACCGCTCCCCTGATCTCCATCACTTCGGTCATCAGGGCCTGATCGATGGCAAGGCGTCCGGCCGTATCCAGAATGACCACGTCATGGCCACCTTTGCGGCCCGTATCCATGGCCCGTTTGGCAATGCCGACGGGTTGTTCACCGATCACCGGCTGAAGGCAGTCGACCTCCGCCTGCTTGGCCAGTTGCGCCAATTGCTCCTGCGCCGCGGGACGGGCAACGTCGAGCCCGGCGACCAAGACCTTCTTGCGCTCGGCATTTTTCAGACGCAGGGCCAGTTTGCCGGTGGTCGTGGTCTTACCCGATCCCTGCAATCCGACCATCAGAATCGGGACCGGCGCGGTGGCGGCGAGATTAACGGGCGCATCTTCCGGGCCCAGCATTTCGATCAGATAATCATTGACGATTTTGATGACCATCTGGCCCGGCGTGATACTCTTGACGACATCCTGACCGATGGCTTTTTCACGGACGTTTTCGACAAAGTCCTTAACCACGGGCAAGGCAACATCGGCCTCAAGAAGGGCGACGCGAATTTCACGCATGGCTTCGCCGACGTCGGCTTCGCTCAAAGCGCCCCGCTTTTTCAGGCGATCAAAAATGTCACCAAATTTATCGGTCAGTCCGTCAAACAACTCTTAACACCCGTATTCGCATGCAAAATTAAGCAGCCAAAAAATTGCAAAGCAAAAAACGCCAGTGCGCGAAACTCGCGGACTGGCGGCGCCCTTTGTAAATTCCGTTGGCTAAATCTTGATTTAATTCGGCGCCAACAAGGACGTTGCAACTCAATTGATTGATTGAGGCGCGCAACTTATAAATTTGCGTCTACTTAGTCAAGGTGACTTTTAAATCAGTCAAGCACCTTGTCCCGATTAAAACACTTCGTTGTACTGCACTTTAACTTTCGCTAATAACTTGACGCCAAACCCGTATTAATTCTGGTGTAGACCCTAATTTAGATATCGCCAATATGCTTTAAATGTTATGGCCAAGATCAATCAAGGGAATTGTACTTATTTAGAGTAACATAGTATGCACTATTTAGCATTACCATTCCCTAAAGAAAAATAAATGGTGACTTATTCTGGTAAGGCTTTAAAAGTCATAGAAGAGTCAATTAACCTCTACACATATACTGGTTCTTACTTATTTGGTAATGCATTTTAGAATTATTAAATTATAGTTTAGGTAATACCTTAAGTTTTGGGGGCGATCTTAGGGTTCGAAAATTATTTCGTTTGGAGGGAAAGTCATGAAAAGAAGAAGAAGAACAATCAAGGACGACGGGCCGGATCCGATCGACAAATTCGTCGGGTCAAGGGTGCGGGCTCGAAGAGTTGGCCTTCGCATCAGCCAGACCAAGCTGGGCGACGCCATCGGCGTGACATTTCAACAAGTTCAGAAATATGAAAACGGCACCAATCGGATCGGCGCCAGCAATCTTTACAAAATTTCCAAAGCGTTGAGCGTTGAGGTCGCTTTCTTTTTCGAAGGTGTGGAAGAACTGGACGAAGCGGCCCTGCAAAATCTCGATTTATCTGACATCCCCCAGGCGCCTTTTGAAGAAGACCCCATGTCATCCCGGGAAGCCATAGAACTCATGCATAATTATTTCCGCGTCCAGGACGAAGATGTTCGAAAACGCCTTTCCCAATTTGTCAAAACCTTGGCAAAAAGCAAAGAATAGCCGGCGACACCGGCAGATTCACCAAAGTCCCAAAGAATAGCGTTCTTCAAATGCTAATTTAGATACAATTTTTATTTGTATCAATTTTCCTTTTTGTTGATAAGTACTTGTGTTATACCGCAAGTGGCGATTCTGAATAGAATACGATTAATAATTGTATTTTTTCAAACAGTATAAAATGCCCGGTATAAAGCGAGGAATAATGGTCGAAAGACTGCCCCCCATCGACGACAAAGCAATAGACGACAGGGAAATTGTCCGAAAATCCACCAACAATGACTTCGCGAGCCCCGTAATCGGCAGCCGAATTCAAGCCTTGAGACAATCTGGCGATATTGATATCCGCGATATCGCGAAACGGCTGAATTTGAACAAAAAGCAATTGATGGAGGTTGAAGAAGGAGCGCTGGTTGCCGACGTTCGAATGCTCCTCCTTCTCTGCGACATCTATTCCGTCGATGCCAATTATTTTTTCCAGGATTTAAACGGTATATCCAATGACGGAAAATATACGGATTTGAAGCCCCATCAAACCAAGGACCTAAAACGCCTGTTCAATGCCTATCTCAGTCTATCCGACCGGATGCTGCAGAAAAGCCTGGTAGACTTGGCGGAATCGGTTGGCGCCTCCGTCAATAAATAGATCGCTTTGGTATAATACCTGCTGGCAAGTCCAAGGTTGGGCCTGCTAGAGTGACCGAATGTCAACGTCCAAAATTGAATTTTCAAAAATCGAACAATTGGTGAAAGGCTCCCATCTAAGGTGCTGCGGCGGATTTCACGTGTCGGAACTTCCCGAAGCGGCCGTCGATATACCGACCGCCGTCGAAACCGTAATCCTGGTCGGCAATACCGGCGGTGCGTTCTGGCGGCAATTTCGTGCAGCGAAGCCAAAAGAACCCCATCCCATCAACCGGTGGACCCGGGATACCATTCTGGATATCGCCGGTCAGCTTGGCGCCGAGACGATTTTTCCTTTTGACGGACCGCCGTTTCCACCGTTTCAAAAATGGGCGCAAGGGGCCGAGGATGTGTTTCCTTCCCCCATCGGCCCCTTGGTTCACCGGGAATTCGGTTTGTGGCATGCCTATCGCGGTGCCCTGCTGTTCCAGGAGAAAATCGATCTGCCGCAAAGAGCCGAAAAACAACTTTCACCCTGTGAACAGTGCACCGAAAAACCCTGCCTGACCTCTTGCCCGGTCGATGTGTTTTCGGGCGATCCGTTCAACTTCGGAGCCTGTGTCAATTACGTGAACAGCCAGGCGGGAATTGAATGCCGGTTTAACGGCTGCCAGGCCCGGCGCGCCTGTCCGGTGGGCAGCGATCATTGCTATGAGCCGGATCAAGCGGCCTATCATATGAAATTCTTCCTGGAGAATGTCGAACGTTTCATCTCCGACTAGATGGCCGGCGCATGCATTCTCGCTCATTCTTAATGGACATCTCAGGCGATCAGGCCTATATCGCCCCCTATGACAGCTTTGAAATTCATAAAAATGCATGGCCTGGGCAATGATTTTGTCGTTTTCGACGCGCGCCATAGCGGCTTGGACTTAACGGAGGCGCAGGCCCGCGCCGTTTCCGACCGGCGCACGGGTGTCGGCTGCGATCAGTTGATCGTCATGGAACCGGCCCGGCGTGACGGCGCCGATCTGTTCATGCGCATCCGCAATGCGGACGGCGGCGAGGTCGAAGCCTGCGGCAATGCCACCCGCTGTGTCGCCCGCCTGGTCATGGATGAAAAAGGTGCGGACCGGGCTGCGATTGAAACGGCGGCCGGTTTGCTGGAAGCCCAAGGCTCTGGTGAAGGTCTCATCACGGTGGATATGGGACCGGCGCAACTTCAGTGGCAGGAGATTCCGCTCTCCCAGAAGACAGATACCTTGTCTCTGGATATCAGCGAAGGTCCCCTGGCAAACCCGGTCGCGGTCGGCGTCGGCAATCCCCACGCCGTCTTCTTCGTTGAGGACGCCAGCGATGTCGATTTGGCAACGGTCGGACCGATACTGGAACACCATCCCCTTTATCCCAACCGGACCAATGTCGAAATTGTTGAAGTTCGGGACAGCGGCAATTTGCGCGTCCGGGTTTGGGAACGGGGCGTCGGCATCACCCAGGCCTGCGGCACCGGCGCCTGTGCATCCCTGGTCGCGGCTGTCCGCCGGGAATTGTGCGGCCGGGCGGCCGAGGTGGAACTGGACGGCGGTGTTTTGTCGATCGAATGGCGGGACGACAACCACATCTTGATGACCGGCCCGGCGGCGCTGAGCTTTACCGGCACATGGTTCGTGACATGACGGCGGAACCGCAAGTCGTCACCCTGGGTTGCCGCCTTAACGCGTATGAATCGGAAGTGATGCACGATCTTGCGAAACGGGCCGGGTTGACCGATACGATCCTCGTCAACACCTGCACAGTCACCGGCGAAGCCGACCGTCAGGCCCGCCAAACCATCCGCAAGCTGCGCCGTCAGAATCCGGACGCCCGGATTATCGTTTCCGGCTGCGCCGCTCAGATCGATCCGGACAAATTCGCCGCCATGCCGGAAGTGGATAAGGTTCTGGGCAACCAGGAAAAGCTGGACCCAAATAGCTATTCACACGGCAGCGATCAGGCCGCAACGGGCGATGAGAAAATATTGGTATCCGATATTATGCAGGCGAAGGAAGTCGCCGGGCATCTGCTCAGCGGCTTCGAAACCAAGTCCCGCGCCTTTGTGCAAATTCAGCAGGGCTGCGACCACCGTTGTACCTTCTGCATCATCCCCTTCGGACGCGGCGGCAATCGGTCCGTTCCCGTTGACGCCATCGTCCGGCAAATGAACAACCTCACCGAAGCCGGTTATAAGGAAGCGGTCCTCACGGGCGTCGATATCAGCTCCTATGGCGGAGACTTACCGGGTTCGCCTTCTCTCGGACAAATGGTACGGCAGTTACTGGATCAGGTTCCCGAACTCCATCGGTTGCGGCTCAGCTCCCTCGACCCCGCCGCCGTCGACGACGATCTCATTACCCTGCTGGCAGAGGAACCGCGCCTGATGCCCCATATTCATCTCAGCGTTCAGGCCGGCAGCGATCTGATTCTCAAACGCATGAAGCGCCGCCACACCAGGAACGATGTCACTACTTTGTGCGACCGGCTGAAGACAGCCCGGCCCGAGACCGTATTCGGCGCCGATCTGATTGCCGGATTTCCCACCGAAAGCGACACCATGCACCAGGAAACACTGGACCTGATTGACGCGGCGGGATTGACCTATTTGCATGTCTTCCCCTATTCACCCCGCCCCGGCACGCCTGCCGCCGATATGCCGCAGATCACCGAGGCCGTCCGCAAAGTCCGCGCCGCAGAAATCAGAGCCAAAGGAGAAATCCGGCAGGAGAGCTATTTCGATACCCTCATCGGGGCCACGGCGTCGTTGTTGGTGGAACGCGGCGGCCGGGGGTATACGGAAACCTACGCGCCGGCATCGCTCGATACCGGCAAGCAAAAGTCCACCCAAAAAATCAAGCAGGGCGACATCGTGCCGGTCACCATCACCGGCCACAACCAGGGAAGCCTGACGGCGGAAATCAATATATGAGTAAAGATAAAAAGGGCTGGCTTTCCCGTCTGAAAGCGGGGCTGGGCAGAACCTCTTCGTCGATCACCCAGGGCATCAACGATCTCTTCATCAAGCGCAAGCTGGACGACGAAGCTCTGGAAGAGCTCGAGGAAATTTTGATTGCTGCGGACATTGGCGTCACCACGGCGGCCAAGTTGACCCAGTCAATCGCCGCCAACCGGTTCGGCAAGGAGGTTTCCCCGGAGGAAGTCCGGGAAGCGCTGGCCGATGAGATCGCGGAAATTCTGCGACCGGTGGCCAAGCCTCTGATTCCCGAACCCGAGAGAAAGCCCCACGTCGTGCTGGTATGCGGGGTCAACGGCAGCGGCAAGACGACCACCATCGGCAAACTCGCCAGCAATTTTAAAAATCAGGGCTTGAACGTATTTCTCGCGGCCGGCGACACCTTCCGGGCCGCCGCCGTAGAACAGCTGAAAATTTGGGGCGAACGCACCGCTTGCCCGGTGATCGCCACGGAAACCGGCAGGGATGCTGCCGGGCTGGCGTTCGATGCCCTTGATCAGGCGCGCATCGGCGGCGCCGATCTGTTGCTCATCGATACGGCGGGACGGCTGCAAAACAAGAGAGAGCTGATGGATGAGCTGGAGAAAATAGTTCGCGTCCTCCGCAAACTGGACGAAACCACACCCCATTCCTGTCTTCTGGTGCTGGACGCCACAGGCGGTCAAAACGCTCATTCCCAGGTCGAGATATTTTCCGATATGGTTGACGTTTCAGGTTTGGTGCTGACCAAGCTGGACGGTTCCTCCAAGGGTGGTGTCCTGGTGGCGCTGGCTGAAAAGTTCGCCAAGCCGGTTCACGCCATTGGCGTCGGAGAACAGGCCGAGGATTTACGGCCCTTTGACGCCGATGATTTCGCCCGTTCGCTGATGGGTTTGGAAGACCGGTAATTGACCCGTTCCGGCGCCCATTTTCCCCGCCGGCACCTTCAATTTTCACTTGATTTGTGGTATAATGTAGCCTTAGACGCATATGGCCGGCTCCAAGAATAATAATAAACTACCTACGTTCCAATAATAAGAAATTGGGATGCATTGATACTCAGTAGAGTTGCATCGGAGGACCAATGTCATGGAACCACTAAATCACGGCCTAATCTATCAAACGGATATTCCGGTTTCGGAACTGACGGGATGGCTTGAAGACAATTGCCATGGCGACTGGGCCGTGGAAGTCGACCAGCCCGACAAGGATCCGCTGGAAATGGACCCATCCGAAGTCAATTTAATTATTCTGTTCGAAAAAAGTGCGGACAAGCACACGTTCCTGACCGATTTTGCCTAAATGGTAACGTTTGAACGCCGAGGTCGAGACAACAGTTAAATGCGAATATTCAGATAAAATCCGCGTGGCACATCGTGGCGGAGAGGTTTTTCCGAATCTAGATGACGGTTCAGCCGGTCGATGGCGCGATGGAATTCAGGATCGTCCATAGGCCTGGTCACCCGGGCCTGGTTTTCCACTTCACGGGAGGCGTGATAGCCCGATAGGGCCTGCTGGCGTTCCGGACGTGCGACGGCATCGGCGGTGTTTCCCTGTGAAGTCTTCGGAAGATTTCTGGGAACATTCCCCGGCAGATTTGTTGATCCCACCACATTAAAGTTATCGTTCATTGCAGCCACTATGGCGCAAAAGGGTTAATGTTTTCTAAGGATGCGGCGAGATTCTACTGACGTTGAAACACCCTCGGGAAATTTATTTTGGCGAAAGTCATTTGCCCGTTCCCACTAAAAGCTTATAACATTCTCACAGGCCTACAATAACGATATAGAAACATGGAATTTCAATAAATTAGGGGCCAATGGCGAGGGCTAGTCAATGACAACGGACGATCGGCGGTTCCAAAGTTTTCCCGGTCCCAGGGAGTTAGGGGGGGATTTAGGCGGCGAGATGGGAGACGATGACGGTCACGGGTTGACCGGGCATGGCAGAGAGCCGGGCCCTGATCTGGGCATGCCTCCCTTAAATCAAAATCGGGAAAATCCGGCGGAACGAAGTTTTTTAGGCGGTATCCGTGTGCGCACCCGTTTGTCGCTTTTCTTTCTCCTTTGCTTGGCCGCTCTTTGCGGCACCGGCGCTTTGTTCTACGTTGCCGATCGGAAACTTGATACCGCCCTGAGCCAAATGCGCGATGCCGGCGGCGTTGCCGGTTTGATCGCCAAAATCGAAGCGTCGACCCTGGCCATTCATAGCGACAGCCGGAACTTTCTGCTGAGCAAGGACACCCGCTACGCCGGCAACTACAAGAAGCGCGTCGAAGTATTGGCCCGCCATCTCAAGGATCTTCATGACATGCCGGCGGCGCTTGACGGACAGAAGCTGGTAACGACCTTGAACGATGGCGTTACCCAACATGCCGGCCAGTTCCTCAACGTGGTAAAAATCCAAACCTTGCTGGGCGGCAGTTCGGGAGATAGCGGCGGCGGCCTGATCGGCAACGCGGCGGCAACGGCTTCCGACCTCCAGAAAATGTTCAAGAAAATCGGCAAAAGCGGTCTGACCGCTCAAATGGCCAAGTTGCGGGCCAGCGAAACCCGGCTGCAGCAGGCGCCGGAAGAGGCGGAAATCAAAAAATTCAAATCCGGCATCACCGAGCTGAATGGCATGGTTGGCAGAACCGATCTGCCCAATGCACAAAAAAATTCTTTGTTGGGCATCGTCAAATCCTATCAATCCGATGTGGAGCAGTTCTCCCGGACTCAATCGATTTTGGCCAAGGAGATAACGCGGCTCGGCGAGATTAATACCTATCTTTCCCCCAATCTGGAATCCCTGATCACTTTTGCGGCGAATTTGTCGAAGTCGGCCGGAAATGCCGCCAACAGCGTGCAGATAGAAATCCGCAGATGGCTGGTGGGCGGCGGCGGCGGTATATTGCTGCTGGTATTGCTCATGGGCTACCTTTTGATGCGGAGCGTCACCAAGCCGGTGGAAAAAATCGCTGTCGCGGCCAATCAGCTTGCCCACGGGGACAGTTCCGCCGTCATTCCGGTTTTGGGCAATTATGACGAAACCGGGGAACTGGCCAATGCGTTAACCTATTTTCGGGAAAACATGGCCCAGGCGGACCGGCTCCGGAAGGAACTGGAAACCCAGCTAAAACTCAAGGACCTGATGGTCGAGCAACATGCGGTACAGCCGCCGGTTACGGCGCCCACACCCGAGGAAGAATCACCGGTCTTGGACGATCAGCCCCCACCGGCCGCTAAGATTGAAGAGGACTCCCGAGATTTGGTGCCGACGGAATCAGCCTCAGAGACCCTGCCCGAACCACTACCGGAATCGTTACCGGGCGTCAGCCCAATAACGGCCATCAGCCAATTGGTCACCCGCACCAGCCATGACGCCTCGTCCGCCGCATCCGAAGCCGAGCGCACCGAAACCATGGTCACCGGTCTAGATGTGGCGGCGGAAAAAATAGAGGATATCGAGGTCCTGATGATCGGTATCAGCGATCAAATGAGCCTGCTGGCGGTTCAGACGGCGTTGCTGGATGATACGGACGACGCGGAGAATTTGATCTTGCTGGACGACAAACGGCAGGGGGGCGAAAGCGGCAAAAAGAGGCCGAAGCCGGGCGCCGGACAATCGGTCGGCGACCGGGTCGAAACCATCCACAACGGCACCAAACGGGCGGTCAAATCCATCCAGCAGGTGGGCGCCAGAATCGCCGAGGTCAATGATGTCGCCAAAGAGTTCGCCGCCGAGGCTTCAAAAGAGGCGCTCGAGGCAGCCAACGAACTGTTGCGCCAATCGGAAGATTTGCGTGGTATGCTTGATTCTTTACTGGGCAAGGTTCAGCCCGATCAGACCGAACCCGCCCAACTGTCCGATCAATCACGGGAACAGTCGGGGTCGGAAGGCGAAAGTTAAGACCCTTTTATGACCG
>CAZNLR010000041.1:42263-47105 GCA_964574215.1 uncultured Rhodospirillaceae bacterium
CCATACCGGCCTCCGGGCCCCTCCGCGACGGCTTGATCAGGGCCATGGGGGAGCGACCTTACCGCATCGTCTATGGCATTGTCACCTTAGGCCTGCTGACCTGGATCGGTTACGCCTACGTGGCCGCCCCTTATATGGAATTGTGGGGACAACCCGCCTGGTCAAAGTGGGTGCCGGTTCTGATCATGCCGGTAGCTTGCCTGCTGCTGATCGGCGGTGTCGCCGCCGCCAATCCTTTTTCCCTCAGCCTGAAAAAAGCCGGGTTCAATCCGGACCGGCCAGGCCTCATCGGTATCTGCCGCCATCCGGTCATGTGGTCCTTCGCCCTTTGGGCGATAGCTCATTTGGCGCCCAACGGGGATGTCGCGTCGCTACTGATGTTCGGATTGATGTTCGGTCTCAGCCTCTATGGACCCATGGCCCTAGAACGCAAAAAGAAAGCGGCGCTGGTCAAAGAAAAGGGCGAAAAGGAGTGGAACCGTATTACGGCCTGCCGGGGAAAATTCATCGGCGCCAATGGCTGGGTTGCCGGATTTGTTGGCGGCGGCATGCTCTATCTTTTACTATTGTGGTCCCATGAATATTTAATCGGCGTCCCGCCTTGGCCTTGGTCTTGAAAACGCAATGACCGGAACCCTTACCCACCTGTTTATCGCCGCCATCGCTTTTGTCGGCAGTCATTTTGTTATGTCCAGCCGGCCGGTGCGGGATCCCCTGCTCAACAAATTGGGCCAGAACGGTTTTCTGGGACTTTACTCCCTCGTCGCCTTCATCTTTTTGGCCTGGCTGGTCCTGGCCTACATCGATGCGCCCTATGTGGAGTATTACGAGCCGCCCACCTACCTCCGCCACTGGACCCTCAGCCTGATGATGGTGACCTGCATTTTCCTGGCAGCCTCGTTGACGCCCAAAAATCCGACCCTGGCGGGCGCGGGCGCGAATACATTGTCGGGAAGCCCCAAAGGTATCTTCCGCATTACCCGGCACCCCATGATGTGGGGGATCGGCCTATGGGGGCTCACCCATTTTGTGGCCAACGGCGATGGGGCGTCGCTGATTTTTTTCGGCGCCATGACACTGTTGGCGCTGGGCGGTCCGTTGTTGATCGACCGGCGCAAGGCACGGGAATTCGGAGAGGAATGGCAGTTATACGCCGCCCAAAGTTCTTATATTCCCTTCGCCGCAATTCTGGCTAAAAGAACTACTTTCAGCGCCACGGAAATCGGCTGGTTGCCGGTGGTGCTCGGTGGCGCGTTTTATCTTATTTTGCTGATCCTTCATGAGACCCTGTTCGGCACCGCGCCCATGTCCTGGGTGTCCAATTTGTTTGATTGACCCAATTTGATTGATTGACAGGGGCCACGGTGCTAGATACCCGGCCTTACTTTACTGCAGCGCCCATTAGCGATTCATGACCGACCTGACCCATAAAAGAAACTTCGCCATCATCGCCCATATCGATCACGGTAAATCCACCCTGGCGGACCGTTTGATCGAAATCTGCGGCGGCCTGACCGGCCGTGAGATGAAGGAGCAGGTGCTCGATTCCATGGATATCGAGCGGGAGCGCGGCATCACCATCAAGGCCCAGGCGGTCCGGCTCAATTATCAAGCCAAGGACGGTGAAACCTATGAGCTGAACCTCATGGACACGCCCGGCCATGTGGATTTTTCCTACGAGGTCAGCCGGTCGTTGGCAGCCTGCGAGGGCTCGCTCCTGGTGGTGGACGCGACGCAAGGCGTTGAAGCCCAAACCCTGGCCAACGTCTATCTGGCGTTGGATGCCGACCATGAAATCGTGCCGGTGCTAAACAAAGTCGACCTTCAGGCTGCCGAACCGGACCGCATCAAGCAGCAGATCGAAGACGTCATCGGTCTGGATGCCTCCGACGCCATTGAGATTTCAGCCAAGACCGGTTTGGGCGTCGACAGCGTCTTGGAAGAGCTGATCCATCGTCTGCCGCCCCCCGAGGGCAACGAGGCCGACCCCCTCAAGGCGCTCTTGGTGGACAGCTGGTATGACCCTTATTTGGGCGTCATGATTCTGGTGCGCGTCCAGGACGGTCAATTAAAAAAGGGTATGAAGGTCAAGCTGATGTCCACCGACGCCGTCCACCAGATCGATCAGGTGGGAATTTTCACGCCCAAGGCGACCCAGGTGAATGCCTTGGGTCCGGGCGATATCGGCTATATCACCGCCTCCATCAAGACCGTGGCGGAGACCCCGGTGGGCGACACCATCACCGAGGACAAGCGCCCGGCGGCGGAAGCGCTGGCTGGATTTAAACCCTCCGTGCCGGTGGTGTTCACCAGCTTGTTTCCGGTCGATTCGGCCGATTTCGAGGACTTGCGCGAAAGCCTGGCCAAGCTGAGGCTCAACGACGCCAGCTTTATTTACGAGCCGGAAAATTCCGCCGCTCTGGGATTCGGCTTCCGCTGCGGCTTTCTGGGGCTGCTGCATCTGGAAATCGTTCAGGAGAGGCTGGAACGGGAATTCGATCTCGACCTCATCACCACCTCCCCCAGCGTCGTCTACCGGCTCCACCCGACGGACGGCGGCGATATGAAGGAACTGCACAATCCCGCCGACATGCCCGAGCCGACCCAGATCGCCTATATCGAGGAGCCCTGGATCAAGGCGACCATCATGGTGCCCGACGAATATCTCGGTGGCGTCCTCAGCCTGTGCACGGACCGCCGCGGAGAGCAGATCGAACTGACCTACGCCGGTAACCGGGCCATGGCGGTCTACCGGCTGCCCCTCAACGAGGTGGTGTTGGATTTCTACGACCGGCTAAAGTCTATCTCCCGTGGCTACGCCAGTTTCGACTATCAGCTGGACGGCTATTTGGAATCCGATCTGGTCAAGGTGTCGATCCTGGTCAATGGTGAACTGGTGGACGCGCTGTCCTTCATGGCCCACCGGTCCCAGGCGGAAACCCGAGGCCGTGTTATCTGCGAACGGCTCAAGGATCTGATCCCCCGCCAGTTGTTCAAGATCGCCGTCCAGGCGGCCATCGGCGGCAAGGTGATCGCCCGCACCACCATCGGCGCGCTCCGAAAGGACGTCACCGCCAAATGCTACGGCGGCGACATCACCCGCAAACGCAAGCTCTTGGAAAAACAGAAAAAGGGCAAGAAGCGCATGCGCCAGTTCGGCCAAGTGGAAATCCCGCAATCGGCCTTCCTGGAAGCCCTCAAGATCGGCGACGATTAAAATATAACCTTCGCGGGGGACTGTACCCTGAGCGCAGCGTAGGGGCCCGTCCCCATCCAGGTTCCTGGGATGAATTTTGTTTCGGATTACTTTTTCCGGCGCTTACCTTTAGGCATTTTCTTACCTGGCGCCAAATCAGATTCATCCAGTTCCAACCCATCCAGCCCGTCATCATCGTCTTCGTGACTGATCCGGGTCGGATCGAATTCCTTTAGATGCTGATATTTGGAAGGCGGCGAATCGTCATACAGATCAGCCTCTTCCGCCGCCGCCATGATATCCTCATAGCTGGTGGTGAGCATGATATCGTCGTCGGAATCGACGCCACCCACCGGCAGGTCCCGGTACTTCCAGGCGAGAAAAATGCCCGGCACCCCCAGCGTCAACCAACCGGGCAAAGCCAAAATACCGGTAATCACCGGGTCCCAGAGCGTGGGACTGAGACTGCCTTCCACGAACCGCCGCGTGGCGGCAAAAAAATCGGGAACGAGAGTGGCGAGAACAGTATGGGCCGACTTCAGACCAAAGCCGCCGCCCTTGCTGACCGCGATCCCCTGAGCCGCCGTTTCCGCCGCAGCAAAAACGAAGGCGCCGATCAAGAGGGCCCAGCCGATAATTTTTCCGATGCGCATGGTCCCACTTTACCAGTCTATGCCACTTTCTAATAGCCAAATGAGCGGACATACTTGAAATTCATCGAAATAATATTGCGGTCCCGCCCGCGGTCAGGTAATTTGCGCCGCCTGATACAAACTGAGTTGTCCTATATCACGGAGGGGTGGCCGAGTGGCTGAAGGCGCACGCTTGGAAAGCGTGTAAACGTTCACGCGTTTCGTGGGTTCGAATCCCACTCCCTCCGCCATTTAAAACGTATAACCTATTGTATTAATTAATAATATTTATGTTTGATATTGGCTAGTCCCACATCTAGTCCCACAACTTGTACAAATTCTTAGGTCATCTTCACTGGCATTTCGCGGTTGGCTAACAAATACGCCCCAGCCGAAGCCGGGGCGTATTAAGGTTAAATGCGCAGATATTAGCCCTTATCTTGTTTCTCTTTCCGAATCGGCTTGGAAGGCTTCTTGGGCTTCTTAAGATTGGCGCCCGTTATTATCCCGGTTGGCTGAGGGGCCTTGTCCGCTTTCTCCTGCCAACCATGGTAGATCACTTTACCCGCCTTGACTGATCTGCCAATACGGATGCCGCCGACCACTGGTCCACTCTTGTAGATCGGATCGTCGGGTTTTGCCCAACCATGTAATGTAACTGTAGCCATCATCCGTCTCCTTTTGTCAGAGTGTGCAAAACTGTCAAAGTGATGCCAGCTCCGACAATACCCAATACGAAACTTACTAGCGCATGAAGAAAGGTTACATTTATCAGGTCAAAGAGGACCCAATAAAATATCCCGTATGTTGGCAGGACTAGACTGAAGACAACAGTAAGCCAGGATCCAGCATTCCACGCGGCAACCCAACTTAATGGGCAGGCAATCACAAATATGATGGTGGCTATTACATACTTTAATAATTTCATAGGATTTCTCCCGCTTTAGTGCTTCAGGCGAAATGCCACGGCGCACAAGTTGGAACTTAAATCATGCCGGGTCCGTTGGTGGACCA
>CAZNLR010000042.1:0-46913 GCA_964574215.1 uncultured Rhodospirillaceae bacterium
CAAGCCACCCATCACGCCGGTCATACGATTGAGCGGTTGGGCGAGGAGCTTTACGGCAAAAACAACCGCTACGATAATCAAAACCACAACCAGTATTCCCAAGATGATAAAGGTGCTGGTCGCGTTTTCATCCAACGAATTTACGGCTGCTTCATTCATTTTTACCCGTTGCTGATTCTGCTGACTGTTGATGAGCCCAATAAGTTCCTTAAGGTTGCTGCGAATATTCTGTACCGCAGAAGAAAGAGCGACAATTCGAGCGTTTTCTTCAAATAGGAAGTTGGCGTTGGCGGCTTTAAAGTTACCTTCGTTAATCAGTTTGATCGTCCGGCTGTTTGATCCACTGTAGATTTCAAAAAGCGGCGGCAGCGTACCTGCGACACGGGAAACCACCGTTAGCCGGTTGCGCATTTTAGCTTCCGCCGTGTCAATGCCGATAAAGGATTTATTTCCGGGGGCGATAAAACTCGTTTTATCCAAGTCGGCCGAAAGATGAGAAAGACTGCTCTTAAACGCGGCGATCCGTTTTTCGACGGCGCCGCGAGCAACTTCGGTTTTTTTCGCTAATCCTTTGTTTTTGGTCAGAAGACTTCGTTGGTGGTTGTTTAGCACGGCATTCAGGCCATTCACCAAATTGAGCATGTCGTCGTTGATATGGAAATTGATACCGGTGATGGATTCCTGCCGAGTACTGGATTTTTCGGCTTCTTCCAACGTAGCATTGAACAGCGAGAAAGTTTGCAACACGTTGAATATCGCCAGGCCGGCGATCAATAAAATCGGCACGACCGCCAGAGCGATAACTTTGCCGCCCACGCCTGTCAATTTCATACCTGAGTCATGGGACTCAATATTTGAAGATAAAGTCGTCATTTTTTTTCTCCAAGAAAAATTTATCTGCCCGGATACGGCATTAGCCGAGAGATGCCACCATCGTGATTGCGGTTTGCACGGCATCGAAGACGTGTGACGGCGTTTTGCCTGATTGCGCGGCGGCAAAATTGGTCGGCTTGGCGATGCCCAGCTTGGCTTTGACGGCCCCAATTTCAGCCAATGCATTATTGAGAAGATCAACGACGTGGGCCGGAGTGATTCGGCCGGCGCGCTTATTCGGCAATACCACGCCGCCGCCAACGGCGAATTTGGCATTTCCGGCCAGGGATTTGAGTTGAGCCAGTAATTTGTAACTGTGGTCGTAAACATTGCCGGGGGATTTAGCATTTGAAATGAAATTTATTTCCATGTCGCGGTCTATTCCGGAACTGGCCTGGATGAGTTTCACGTCGCTGATGATTGTCAGGGCCGCCCGATACACGTCGTTCGGAAGAACGCCTGGAATTCCGAGGCCATCCAGTTGCAACGACACTACCAGCAATTGACTATAGACGTCGGTCGGGGACTTTTTGCCGGGAGAAGGGGCTAATTGCGGCGCTTGTACAATACCGAACTTTGATCGTAATTCTCTGACTTCCGCCAATATTTCGTTGGTCATTTTCAACACGTCGCCCGGCGTAATTTTTCGCGCGGGGATCGGCGGGACCGGTTTCCGCGGTAGATTGTTGATCCACCTTAAGGTCTGCACTTTAACCATTACCTCACGCGCCTTCTGGATAACGTGCCGCGGTTTGCGCGGGGTCAAGGCAGGGGCGGACGCATCCACTTTCGGTCTGGAAATATTGGCCTGATGCATGCGCGCCAACTCTCGGCTGATATTGTCGACGGATTGATAAACAATCGATGGCGTTATTTTTTGAGCATTGGCGGCGCCCATTGCCATAGCCAAAAGAATCACCGCTCCGGCCAATGCCGCAAGAAAGGGTGGAAATTGAAAATTAGCCGCGCTCGACGCGCAGGCCGGTTTCATGTCGGTTGGAATTTTACGAAGTATGCTCATTTGATTTAACCCCTTTGAGATTCACTATTAATATTAATTTGAGGAATTAAATTTCAGGTGGGGAGGAAAGGGGAAAAATCAATAAAACTTTTGGCCGCCATTGATCACAGTTCTGTGTCTCATTTGTGTTCTTACCGGAATGGCGATTGGCCCCCGGAAACGTGACTGCCGGGCGAAGCCAAGTTACTGGAATCAATTAGACTTTTTGCAAAAGACACCAATGATCTATATAGTGGAGACCGCTGGTTTTCAGAGTACTGAAAAATGTTAAAAGAATTTTAAAAACAGACGATTAGAATTGCACGGGTTTCGGAGAGTTCAATATGTCCAATGACGACGGAAAATTTCGTCTGGTAACAAGAAGCGATTTTGATGGTTTGGTTTGTGCCGTATTGCTGCGCGAACTGGACGTTATTCACGATATTAAATTTGTTCACCCGAAAGATGTGCAAGACGGATTGGTGCTGCTGGGTGACAACGATATAACGGCGAACCTGCCCTATGACCGGCGCGTGCAACGGGCCTTCGATCACCATAGCAGCGAAAACTCCCGCCTCGACCAGGCGCCGCCCAACTACGTCAATATTTCCGATGCGCCCTCCGCAGCGCGGGTGGTGTACGACTACTATGGCGGTAAAGACGCTTTTCCCGACGTCGCCGACGATTTGATGGATGCCGTAGACCGCGGGGACTCGGCACAATTTTCCATGGACGAAGTTATCAATCCTTCCGGCTGGTCGATGCTGAACTTTATTATGGATTCCCGGACGGGTCTTGGCCGGTTTAAAGAATTTCGAATTTCCAATTACGATCTGATGATGGAACTGATTGACTATTGCCGCAATCATTCAATCGAGGATATCCTCGGACTGGAAGATGTCAAAGAGCGGGTTGATCTATTCCTCCATCACAAGGACAAATTCGTCGATCAAGTTAGGCGATGCTCAACAGTTTATGACAATCTCGTTGTCTTGAATTTGAAGGACGAGGAAACCATTTACGCGGGCAACCGTTTCGTTATTTATGCGCTATACCCGGAGGCCAACATTTCCATCCATGCCATGTGGGGATTAGACAAGCTCAATACCGTTTACGCTGTCGGTAAATCAATTTTCACTAAAACCTCGAATACAGACATTGGCGAGCTAATGCTGAAATATGGTGGTGGCGGACATGAAGCAGCCGGCACCTGTCAGGTGGACAATGACGAGGCGGAACGGGTTCTCGATGAATTAATCCAACAGATAACGGCAGACGGATAACAAATCTTTTGTCAGTGAAAATGAGCCATTGATTTCTTCTGCGTCAATTCAGATATATAAAAACGACTCACCAAGGGAGTAGCCATCCAAGTGAAAAAGCGTTGGGTGCCGAGACCAATATCAATATTTATCGCTGTCGTTGTCCTGTTCGCGGCGGTCTCAAATTCCCTGACCGGTTGTTCAGGTGGGACACCGATGGCGCGGGTCTTCGGCGGGTTCAACTCATCTTTTTCCCGCTCCCATGAGAATACGGCCGACTACCAGCGGTTCCGGCAAATTTACAATAAATATGCTGGACGTGACGGTAACCGGGTGCAGCAAATCAGGCATTTTTCGGACGCCTATCAGCGGGTTCGGTCCGAGTATGTTCACCAAATACCCGACAGTGAATTGATCAACGCAGCCATAACCGGCATCAAGAAATTACCGGGAAAACCCGGTCAGATTTCCTCGGTCGACGTCGCCGAAGCAGCGCTTGATTCATTGTTGGCGTCCCTGGATCCTCATTCCAGCTATTTGAATCCTGAAGAGTTCAGAGAATCCCAAGTTGTCACCAGCGGTCAGTTCGGCGGGCTCGGCATCGAAATCAATATGGAAGACGGATTGATCAAAATTATTTCGCCGATCGCCGATACACCGGCCTACCGGGCCGGCCTGAAGGCGGGCGATTTGATCACCCATGTCGACGGCGACCCAATTAAAGGTATGAGCTTGATGGAGGCCGTGCGGCGGCTCCGCGGCAGGCCCCGGACGGATGTCAGACTAACCATTAGCCGCCCGGGACATGGCGATTTCCAAGTTACCATCACGCGGGCCATCATTCAGGTCCAGCCGGTCAAATGGCATAGGGAGGGTGATGTCGGGGTTATCCGCCTCACTCATTTCATCCAATCTTCGGAGGAAGCGCTGGAAGAGGCTTTTGAAGGTATCAAAAGCGGGGCTAAAAGCCGTTTGAAAGGGATCGTACTCGATCTGCGCAATAATCCCGGTGGATTGTTGAATCAATCGGTTGCCGTCGCCGATGCTTTTCTTAACCACGGTAAAATTGTGTCCGTTCGCGACCGGATCGGTGAAGTGCGGGGCTATACGGCCCAAACCGGCGATCTCGCATCCGGACTGCCGATTGTGGTGCTGATCAATAGGGGATCGGCGTCGGCTTCGGAAATTGTCGCCGGCGCACTTCAAGATCATGGTCGGGCGACGGTGATGGGAGTACGGTCTTTTGGAAAAGGGTCGGTACAGACCATTGCACCGTTGGATTGGGATGGCGCCTTGAGATTGACGACGGCGTTGTATTACCTGCCGTCCGATCGGACGATCCAGGGTTTTGGCGTAACGCCTAATATCAGTGTTTTCGGCAAGGATGGCGTTGATGGCCGACGTGAAGCCGATCTGCCCAATGCCCTGCCGGGAGCGCAGAAAGGCGTAGCCGGCGCAAATGCATCCAACCGGTTACAAGAAGACGCTTGCCCCAAGGCAGGGCGAAAAAAAGATGATAAACTGCTGGGATGCGCTCTTATGCTACTGCGGTCGGGGTCGCACGAAAATTTTCTGGCGTTAATGGGAGCCCGCAAAAGTCTCTAGCCATTGCCGGAGTTGGCTTTGAATTCAGAGCTATTTGTCCCCCATTGCCGGGCGAGGGCAGACCGGAATTTTATTTTTGTTATCGATTTCAAGACGCGGATTTTTTAGTTCCTCTTCCGTCAGGCGGGATTTCTTAACCGGATTCACCCAAATTTTCAGATGGGCGGTCTTGACGGCTTTGAATCGTAAATATTGGTTCAACGCCCGGGTCAGGGCCGGCGTCAGACCTTCAAGATCGGTATCAAAATTCTTATGATTTTTTTGCCGTTCCTCGGAAAGAACCTCGGTTACGGCGGCTTTGACCTGGGGTACCCGGAGGCAAACGACCTTTTTGTCCTTTTTGGCATAGAGTTCCAAAAACGGCGTCACCAATGCATTAACCGTGCGACCGCCCTTGACAATTTCCACCCGGAACGTCCGGTGTTGAATGGTCAAAGGTTTGGTAAGGGACAACTCCTCCTCTGTAGGCGGGGGCTTTTCGACTTTTTTCGGCGGCGGCGGTCCCGAAGCGAGTACCGAGAACAAAAGATATCCGCCGTATAGCCCAACCAGCAGGGATACGCCGGCAAAAATCCAAACGGGCAGGCCGACGGCCGGTTTTGAAGGCGCAGGATCGTCCCCACGTCTGCCGTCTTTGCGGCGGTCCTCTTTTCTGCGGTCACCTTGTCGCCGGTTTTTGTCGTCAGAACTCATGGTAACCCATCATTATTGCTGCTGGGTATTAAATGGGAGGTATTTCTTACAATTCAATTACTTCAATTTATATGTAAAATAAAAAAAAATGTCAAAAAATACTGTTATTTGGATAATTGAGGTTGTTCGGGGCCATCTTCCAGGGTAAAGGAACAAAAAAATTACCTCTCAACAGAACTTGGATGAAGACAGAAAAATGACGAATTTGGTTCCGCCCCATGGCGCTGATGCGCTGAAACCTCTGCTCGTACCCGAAAGCAACCGATCACAAGAAATTGCCCGCGCAGAGGATTTAAAAAAAGTTCCAATGACCAGTCGCGAAGTTTGCGACTTGTTGCTGTTGTCCATGGGCGCTTACACGCCACTCGACGGATTTATGGGTGAAGCGGATTGGCGCGGGGTTTGTAACGACATGAAGTTGGCCGACGGTTTGTTTTGGCCCATCCCCGTCACGCTTTCAGCTGCTCAGGGCCTTGCCGACCAGATAGAAGTCGGCGAGGACGTGGCACTGGTGGATAGAGAAACCGAACAAGTTATGGGTATTTTGACCGTTGGGGAAAAATATTCGCCGGATCTTAGTCTCGAATGTGAAAAAGTATTTGGCACGACCGACGATAACCATCCCGGCGTTGCCAAAGTTCTGGCTCAGGAGCCGGTTAATCTCGGAGGTTCGGTAAAAGTCATTGAGGAAGGCTGGTTCCCTCAGGAATTTAGCGATCTCTATATCCGGCCCGACCAAAGCCGGAAAATGTTCCAGGATATGGGTTGGACGAGGGTGGCAGCCTTTCAAACCCGAAACCCCATGCACCGCAGTCACGAACATCTGGTCAAGATCGCCGTTGAGGTCACCGATGGTGTCTTTATTCACCAGGTGCTAGGCAAGCTCAAACCGGGCGATATACCCGCGCCCGTACGGGTCGAAGCCATTAATGCCATGATTGAAAATTATTTCGCCGACCACCGGGCGATTCAGGCAGGCTATCCTATCGAGATGCGCTATGCCGGTCCGCGGGAGGCTCTGTTTCACGCTCTTATACGGCAGAACTACGGCTGCTCTCATTTGATTGTGGGCCGCGATCATGCCGGCGTGGGGGATTTCTATGGGCCCTTCGATGCCCAGGATATTTTCGATACTTTATGGGATGGCGCCCTGGTGACCAAACCGTTGAAAATCGACATTACGTTCTTTTGTGAAAAATGCGACGGTATGGCGACGGCCAAAACATGTCCGCACGACGAGGAATTCAGAATCAATATATCGGGTACCCGTCAGCGGGAAATGCTGTCCAACGGTGAGGATATCTCTCCGAAATTCAGCCGCCCCGAAGTGGTGGCCGTTTTGCGGAAATTTTATGAAGGCCTAAACTAACCGCAACTGTTCAGACCCGGGGAACCCGCATGACAAATATGACCGGCGCCGAAGCGCTTACCAAATCGATTCAGCAATACGGCATTGATACGATATTCGCCCTGCCGGGAGTCCAGTTGGACCATCTTTTCGATGCATTGTATCATCACCAGGATTCCATCCGCGTTATCCATACCCGCCATGAGCAGGCGACCGCCTATATGGCCTTCGGCTATGCCCAGGCGACAGGCCGGGTCGGAACCAGTCTGGTCGTGCCCGGACCTGGTTTACTGAATGCCACCGCCGCGCTTTCCACGGCTCATGGCTGCAACGCGCCGGTTCTGTGCCTGGCGGGACAGATGCCGTCCAAATATATCGGCAGCAATACCGGTCAACTCCATGAACTGCTCGATCAGCCGGGCGCCGTTAAATCGGTGACCAAATGGCAGGGCAGGGCCTTGTCGCCGTCTACCACCCCGCAAACTGTTCAGGACGCCTTTGCGCAGTTGAACAGCGGTCACCGCCGCCCCGTGCTTCTCGAAATGGCGCCCGATATCATGGCCAAGAAAGAAGACGTCGATCTGCTCGATCCCCTAACCGATTTTTCCACCTTCGAACCGGAACCCGATCCTGATTTGGTGGAGCAGGCGGCTTCCTTGCTGGGCAATGCCGAAAACCCGGCTATTTATGTGGGCGGTGGGATATTCGGCGCGGAAGAAGAATTGCTCGCCTTGGCCGAGGAAATTCAGGCGCCGGTCTTTATGTCGCCCCATGGCCAAGGAGCCGTGGACAGCCGTCATTATCTGGGCCTGAATTTATTGTCCGCTTTCGAAATGAAGGATGACATTGATGTTATCCTAACCGCGGGCACCCGTTTTCAAACCCCTCAGAGCTGGGGGGTCGACGACGAGGTGAAGGTCATCCGCATTGATCCTATTGAAACCCTGCCGGCTTTGTCTCAACAAGCGGATATCCACATTGCCTCGACGGCGAGGAAGTCCCTGAAGGAATTGCTCGAGCGGTCGCGCCGTCACAACCGCAAACGCCCGTCACGGGAAGAGGAACTGACGGAGATGGGGCAGACCATGACCGACAGATTCGCGCAACTGGAACACCAGCACGCCTATAGCTCAGTCATCCGTGAAGAACTGCCCGACGACGGCATCGCCTGTTTCGGCGTCACCCAGGTCGGATTTTATTCCTGGTTCGGCTTTCCGACTTACAGCCCGAGGACGAACATCCAGGCAGGCCATCAGGGTACGCTTGGATATGGCTTTCCTACGGCGTTGGGCGCGCAGGTCGCCCATCCGGACAAGAAAGTCGTTGCCGTCACCGGGGACGGCGGTTTCATGTTCAACGTTCAGGAGTTGGCGACCGCCGCCCAACACGGCATCAATCTGGTGACCATTTTGTTTAATGACGGTCATTTTGGTAATGTAAAACGTAATCAGGACGAAGGATTTGGGTCCCGTTATATCGCCAGCGAATTGCAAAATCCGGATTTTATGAAACTGGCCGATTCCTTTGGCGTTATGGGACAACGGGTCAATTCGCCGGAAGGTATGCGGACCGCCCTGCAAAACGCTTTCAAGGAGGACGCACCGGCCCTGATCGAGGTTCAGGTAGGCGAATTTCCGTCGGCCTGGAAATACATGCCTCTCGTTCGTGCGAGAGATCAAGTGGGGGAAAAGAAAGCCGGCTCGTTCGGCGATGATTAAATACAAGAACAATCAGGAGACATGTAATGCGCATAATTTCATATCGGAAGGATAATATTGATGGCGTCGGCGTAATGACCGACGACAAGGGATTTGTGGAGCTTTCTAAGGCGGCGCCCGATCTGCCGACGACAATGTTGGAATTGCTGACCTTGGACGGCGGTCTTGATAAGGCCCGTGCCGCCACAGAAGGTAAATCCGCCGATCTCGGCCTGGACGATGTAACCCTGCTCCCCCTTATCCCGGATACGCCGGTGCTCTGGTGTGCCGGCGTCAATTACAAATCCCACCAAGATGAAACGGGCCGGGGCGCCCAGGATGAACCCATGCTGTTCATCCGTACCAACCATGGTTTGATCGGCGCCTACGACCCCATGATCCGGCCCAACATTTCCGAGCAGCTGGATTTCGAAGGAGAGTTGGCGGTCATCATCGGCAAAAGCGGACGGCACATTCCATTGGATAAAGCACATGATCACATTGCCGGATATTCAATTTTCAATGACGCCACCATCCGTGACTGGCAGCGCCATACCATCCAGTTCTGCCCGGGCAAAAATTTTGAAGGCACGGGTACCTTTGGGCCCTGGTTGATGACACCCGATGAGTTCGGCGATCCTTATGCGCAGGAACTGACGACTCGCTTGAACGGCGAAGAAGTGCAGCATACGGGAATTGATATGATGGATCACAAGATCGACAAGCTGATCAATTATATTTCCACTATTCACACCTTGCGGCCCGGCGACGTTATCAGCACCGGCACCCCCGGCGGCGTCGGCTCGCGGCGGGAACCGCAATTGTGGATGAAGCCGGGCGATAAAATATCCGTCGAAGTTACGGGGCTTGGCATCGTCGAGAATATCATCGAACAAGAGAGTTGAGCGAACCGAACGGTGGCTTGACGCTGCACCCGAAGAATCCTAGCCTTCCGCCATGTCAGGTGCACAAAAAAATCTGCATGCCGCCGTTCCTTCGGTCGACCGCATCTTGCGACTTGACGAGGTTGCGGTTTTGCTCGAGGAGCATGGCCGCGACGCCACGACCGACGCCGTCCGCGCGGTGGTTGATCTGGCGCGCGGACGAATCGGCGATCAGGGTGAGAAGGCGTTGGCGGGCTTGACCGATGCTGCCGTTGCCGGTGACGTGGCCAAAATCCTGGCGGCCAACGCCGAGCCGTCCTTAAAACGAGTCTTCAATCTTACCGGCACGGTGCTGCACACTAATTTGGGGCGCGCCGTTCTACCCGAGGAAGCCATCGGCGCCATGGTCGGTGTGGCGCGGGGCGCATCGAATTTGGAATATGACCTGGAATCGGGCAAGCGGGGTGATCGGGATTCACACCTTGAGGACTTGCTGGGCAAGCTTACCGGTGCCGAGGCGGCCACGGTGGTCAATAACAATGCGGCGGCGGTTTTGCTGGTTCTCAATACTTTGGCCAACCGCAAGGAAGTGCCGGTGTCCCGAGGCGAATTGATTGAGATCGGCGGCGCCTTCCGCATTCCCGATATTATGAAACGGGCAGGGGCCAAGCTGGTCGAAATCGGCACCACCAACCGGACCCATTTGAAGGACTATACCGGGGCCATTAGCAAGCGGACGGCGTGTCTGATGAAGGTCCATACCAGCAATTACACGGTTCAGGGTTTCACCAAAGATGTAAGCGGCAAGGAGCTTTCGACGCTCGCTCAGGAACACGGTTTGCCGCTTATCGAGGATTTAGGAAGCGGCACCCTGGTGGATCTCACACGCTACGGCCTGCCCCATGAACCCACCGCTTCGGAAACGCTGGCGAACGGTGTCGATGTGGTGACTTTCAGTGGCGACAAGTTGCTGGGCGGTCCCCAGGCGGGAATGATCGTCGGCCGTACTGACCTCATTGCTAAAATTAAGAAAAACCCCATGAAGCGGGCCATGCGATTGGACAAGGTCACCATCGCCGCTTTGGAAGCCGTGCTTAAGCTCTATCTCGATCCCGACAAGGTCGCGGAACGGGTGCCGACCATCCGTATGTTGGCGAGGCCGGAGCAGGAAATCAAAAATATGGTGGAGCAGGTTCGACCTCTTTTAGCCGAGAAGGTGGGCGTTGATTATCCGGTGGAGATTATTGCCTGCCAAAGCCAGATCGGTAGCGGTTCGTTACCCGTCGAAAGAATGGCAAGTTGGGCCTTGGCCATCAGTGCGCCTTCAGGCGGAAAGCTAAAAAATCTCGCAGACGCCTTCCGGGCTCTGCCGATACCGGTCGTCGGGCGCATTCAAGACAATGCATTTTTGTTGGATCTAAGGTGTCTCGAAAAAGCGGATGAATTCGTTGAGCAACTTGATGATCTCGATCTATAGACCCCCCACCCTAACCCTCCCCCCCGGCGGGGGAAGGTTAGGGTGGGGGGGAATCAAAACGGAATCTATCCTATGATTGTCGCCACGGCGGGGCATATCGATCACGGCAAGACTGCCCTGGTCCGCGCCATAACAGGGATCGATACCGACCGCCTGCCCGAGGAAAAAAAGAGAGGCATGTCCATCGATCTGGGATTTGCCTACCATCCGTTGCCGGACGGTAAAATCCTGGGCTTCGTCGATGTGCCGGGTCACGAAAGGTTCATCCGCAATATGCTGGCCGGGGTCACGGGCATTGATTACGCCATGCTGATCATCGCCGCCGATGACGGTCCCATGCCGCAAACCGTCGAGCATCTGGCCATCCTCAATCTTTTGGGCGTGTCGGATGGTATCGTCGCTTTGACCAAAATAGACCGGGTGGATGAGGCTCGGCTGAAAGAGGTCACCAAGGAAATCGAAAATGTTTTGGAGGGCAGTTGCCTCGAAGGAACGGATATTCTGCCCGTATCGGCCATCACCGGCCAAGGTGTCGAAGAAGTGCGCGAGCATCTCGAAGCCATGGCTGAGTTGCTGGGAGACAAGGATGTCCAAGGCAATTTCCGGCTGGCCATCGACCGCAGTTTTACCGTTCCCGGTGCCGGTCTGGTGGTAACGGGCGCCGTATTTTCCGGTGAAGTCAATGTGGGAGACAAGTTGATACTGTCTCCCGAAGGCGACCGGGTGAGGGTGCGTGGTATTCACGCACAAAATCGGGAATCCGAACGGGGCGCCGTCGGTCAGCGTTGCGCCGTCAACATCACCGGCGGCAATCTGAAAAAATCCGATGTGCACCGGGGTGGCTGGCTTCTGTCTGAGAAGGTTCACAGGCCGGTTCCCCGGTTTGACGCCCGTTTGCAGGTTCTGCCCAGCGAAGGAAAGCCTCTTAAACATTGGACGCCGGTGCATGTTCATTTAGGCGCCGCCGAGACGCCGGGGCGGGTCGCCGTGCTGGAAGGAAATTCGATCCAGCCGGGCGAGAGCGGCCTGGTGCAGATCGTGCTCGACCGGCGCATCGGTGCCCTTAGGGGAGACGGTTTTATCATTCGAGATCAATCGGCCCAACGCACCATTGCCGGTGGCCGTATCATCGATCCGTTTGCCCCGGCGCGGGGACGGGCAAAACCAGAACGGCTGGCGTTTATCGAAGCGATGGAAAAACCGCTGGCGGACGAGGCGCTCGCCTCGCTGTTGAGTATTTCACCGGTGGGCGTCGATTTGGGAAATTTTACGGTCGCCTGGAATTTGACATCGACCGACCAGGAAGCGTTGTTCGGACAAGCCGATATGGTTACCGTCGGACCGCCGGAGAAAATGACCGGTTTGTCACAGAGTATTTTCGATGGCTTAGGTGAGCAGTGTCTGGACGCGCTCAAAGGCTGGCACGAAAAAAATCCGGATAAAGCGGGCCCGGCCGCCGATATTATCCGGAGATTGATGCCGGTGCGTATAACGCTTGACGTGTTTGAAGGAGTCCTCGGCACTCTGGTCGCAGAAAAAACGCTGGTTCACTTAGGTTCCGGCTATTGCCTACCGGGATTTGAGCCGACCCTCAGTCCCAAAGATGACGCATTGTGGAAAAAGATAAAACCGGTCCTGGATGACGGTTACATGCAGCCGCCGGTGGTCCGGGCCATCGCCGACGATTTGTCGTTGGATCCGAGAATGCTGGAAAAGTTTCTGGTGCGGGGGGCGAAACTGGGGATGGTCTGCCAGGTCGCGAAAAACCGGTTTTTGGTGCCCGAAGCCGTATTGGAATTGGGTGATATCGCCGAAGCGCTGGGCGAAGGTGGAGCGGCGTTCGGGGCGGCGGACTTCCGCGACCGCACCAAAATCGGCCGCAATCTGGCCATTGAAATTTTGGAATATTTCGACAAGGCCGGCCTCACCTGGCGAACAGGTGATACCCGCAAGGTCGTTAAACCCGTCTCCGAGGTTTTCGGCGAACTGGCCAGTTCTTAGTTAACAGCTAAATCCGCCAGTTCTTAGTTAACGACTAAATCCAATGCGACAGAACAGACTTATCCGCCAAGGCCTGATCCAAGCCTTGATCCCGTAGATCGGTCCTAAAATTGAGGTCACCGTGCCTCACATCTTCCAACAAATGTTCCACCAATTTACCGAGCATCTCTTCCAGATGTACGGTCTGAATTTCGCTGCGGCACAGTTTGGCAAATTCTTCCGATTGAACCAGCATGCGGCGGTGATGGGCAATATGATCCTGCTTGCTGCTGTAGTTGATTTTTTTGAGGAACTGCTCCTCTCTCGGATAATGGCGCTTGAGGGCGAGAACAAACTCTTCCGCCAAATCGGCGCAGGTGTTTTTATCCTCCTTCTCCAAGGTATCCATCATGTCATTGAGCAGATCAAACAGGGTATGGTGATCTTCATCAATCTCGGGAAAGCCGAGGGCAAAGCTCTCTAGCCATTCGATGCGTTCCATGGTGCATCTCCCTTTTCAACCACTGTATGTCTGTGAATATACACTAAATTGGGTCGGAAAGGGATCACGAATCGGTTAAAAGTGCCGGACAGCAAAAACCCGCCGGTGGAAACCGGCGGGTTTTGTATGTTTCTGCGTTATCGATTACATCGCTTGGGCAGGTATTTTCAACCCGATCTCCTTGTAATATTTCAAGGCGCCGGGATGCAATTTCATGTTTATACTTTTGAAGACGTTGCCCAAATTGATGGCGTCCTTGGCCCATGGCGCCACGGCATGCATTTCATCGATGTGTTCCCAGAATGTTTTAGTCATTTTATAAATGACGTCCTCCGGGATGCCTTTTCTGGTGACCAAGCCGACCCAGGCGGCCAGGGTCTGAATCGGTTTTTCATTGACTTGGTTCTTACCGTAGATGTCGGCAGCAAATTCGCCACGTGACCGGCCGGGGACTTTCATCACCTTTTTCATGGCGGGCGTTCCCCAATTTTCGTTCTTGGCGCCCAGGAACCTGACTTTGTTGGTCAAAGCGATCTGGGCGAAATTGGCGGCCGGCGGGTTGCCGGCGTTGACCAAGACATCAATCTGCCGGTCTTGAAAGGCTTGCGTCGCCGGACCGAATCCCAATTTAACGACCTCGTAATCCTTGCCCATTTCAAGTCCGGATACGGCCTTGACGAAGCTTCCAGCAACCAGACGCTGGACACCAACCGGCGGACCCAAAAACACGCGTTTACCTTTGAGGTCTTTCATTTCCTTGATGCCGGAATCCCCATAGACGCCAAACTGATAATACCCGATACGGTAGTTGAAAATGGCCCGGAGATTTTGGGACAACTCCTTGGAGTTTTTCACTTTTTTGAACATGGCCATTCCCTTCGACATCAAATGGTGCAGTGAGGGAGCGCCCATCAAGAAGTCGGTTTTTCCGTTGGCCGCGTCCATGGCATGACGCGGTGCGGCACCGGTGGCGTTTACTTGGATTTCAATATTCGGATTGTATTTTTGAACGATTTTGACGAATGTCGTGTTTAGAGCAAACGGCGTCGGAACATTGATCGTCGACATCTTGTAGAAGTCCTTAGCCCCGGCTGTTGCACCAAAACCCGCCATTGCAATAGTGGCGAGAGCCAATGCGCCTAATTTCGTAAATCTGGATATCATTTTATTTCCTCCTCTGTTAGGTAGTCGCCTATTTTTATTAATTACAACGATATGATTTATGCGTTCTGATCAAGACTAGCATGTTTGGCTTGCCGGTATTCATAAATTAATAGCGCTAGTCCGAGCACCGCCCCGGCAAGTTGGATTTCAATGATTGTGAACAGGACCATCACTCCCAACGCCACGCGGGCGATGCGAGACCAATATGGTAACGGCGCCCGATCGACGCCCCCGAGCCCGGTTGTCATCAGCCATATGGCGAAAGCCAACCTTAATACCACCCATACAAAAGGTAGGAACTCGAAATTTACGACAAGAGACAAAGAGGGGTTATAGACGAATACAAAGGGCACGATAAATCCGACAAAGGATAATTTAAGCGCCTGGAACGCCGTCGATACAGGATTTGCTTCTGCTATGGGTGCCGCCGCATACGCGGCGATCGCAACCGGTGGAGTAATCGCCGAAAGCACCCCGTAATATACCGCAAAGAGATGAACGAGCATGACTGGAACGCCGAGTTTTTCGATGGCTGGTCCCATGATAATAACGATAATGACATAGGCCGGGATGGTCGGCAGCCCCATTCCAAGCACCAGGCTGGCGATGGCCAGCAACAGGAGGGCGATGAACAGGTTCGACCCGGCGAAGGCCAGCACCATATTGGAAAAGCGGATACCGAGACCGGTCAGGTTCATGACGCCGACGATAATGCCAATGGCGGCGACGGCGACCATAATGCGACCGCACTGTTCTCCCCCTTTGACCAAGGCGTTAAGATAGATTTGCGGGCGCTTGCGAACTTCCGGGTTCATGACGAAACCCATGACGGCGCCCACTATCGTCGCCCACAGGCCCGCCGAGGCAACCGACCGTCCCGTGACCAAAATGCCCACGATGACGACGATCGGCACGAAAAACATCAGGGACAGTTTCCAATCTTCCTTGGATATCTTCGTTCGTTTTTCTTTGGGTATCGCTTCGATGCCGTTACGGGCGGCATCCACCCAGACGGCGATGAACAAGCTGCCGTAATAGAAAAGAGCGGGAACCAACGCCGCCGTAATGATGACCAGATAGGAAATTCCCGTAAAATCAGCCATGACAAAGGCGACTGCGCCCATCACCGGCGGCATGAACTGTCCGCCCGAGGAAGCCGCCGCTTCGACACCCCCGGCAAAGGAATTTTTGAAGCCCCTTTCCTTGATCATGGGGATGGTGAACACGCCGGTGCCGACCACATTGGCCGATACACTCCCTGATATGGTGCCGAAAAAGCCGCTGGCGGCGATGGCGGCATGAGCCGGACCGCCGCGCAGGCCGCCGGTGATGCTAAAGGCGATGCGCAACAGAACGCCACCGGCGCCGGTAGCTTCCAGTACCGCGCCGAATATGATGAAAATAAAGATCAGCGATATCACGATAATGACAATAAAGCCGAACACGCCGTCGAAACTGTACCAGACGGTACGCATGACCTGTTCCGTGTCATAGCCCGCGTGGGCAAAAATCCAAGGCAGATCCTGGCCGAATAGCGCATAAAAGATGCAAAGCACACAGACGATGGCCAGCGGCCAACCGAAAGCCCGGCGGGTCAGTTCCAGAACGGCCAATAATCCTCCGGCGCCGACCAACAGATCGTTGAACAGGAAATCGTAGAGGCCGCTTTCCAGTTCATCGTAGACCGATGCAAACCAGACGATGGACAGGACGATCAACAGGACGAGTAATATATCCAGGCACCAGAACAGCACCCGTACGGGAACCGCCTTGAAACTATAGACGGAGACCAGCGGTACCGCGAAAGTCGCCAAAATCACCGAAGCGGCAACCGTTATGCTGCGCTGGTATATCTCGTCAATTATCCCGAACGAAGCGGTATAAATGACGACCAGGGCAATGCCCATGCCAATGGTTTTTACGATAATCTGGGGAATATTCACAGAGATCGTCCAGACATTATTTTGAAGCCTATCCAACCCTAGCGAAATTCGGACCGCATAAAAAGCTAAATTATTCAATGTTTAACCGGGTTCTTTGACAACGCTCAACGACACCACCGCCGGTATGTAGTAAAGTGATTTCGTTAACGGTAAATAGGCCGAGGTGAAGCCATGCCGTCGTTTTTCAATGAATTGAAGCTGCAAGCATTGCAATCGCTTATGGCGTTGTGGACCCATCACGCGCACCATGGACGGCACAAGAAATCACCGAAAATCAGCGCCAACATCATCCATTTTAAGACCAGGGGCCCGGTAATGGATATTGAAGATTGGCTCGAAGAAAACGCGGATGGCATTTTTGCGACCGGTATTGAATCTGTAGACGATGAGAGCGGAGTAAAAACTATCAAGATCGTCTTCGAGAATGAATCAGACAAAAACAGATTCTTGGCCGCTTTTAAATCTGAAGATAGAACCATGCTGATGAAAAAACACGGTTGAATGCTTACCGGCTGGCGAGAATGAAATGGTAGAGGACTATAATCTTTCGAAGTTGCAGGTGCTGGTTTTAGAGCAAAATTTTTTTATGCGTCGGCTGTTGTCCGGAATATTAATGGAATTCAATTTTCAAAAAATCCGGTCGGTGTCGAAAGCAGAAGATGCCTTCAACTATTTCCAGAATAACCCGGTGGACATCATTTTCTCCGACTGGGTGCCGGGCGGCGAAGAAACGGCTTTTCTTCATGATGTTCGGACACGCGAAAACAGCGTCAATAAATTTGTCCCCATCATAATCGTATCCGCCTTCAACGAGGTGAAATACGTCAAACTGGCCCGTGATCTCGGCATGAACGAATATCTCGCTTTGCCGATTTCAGCCCAGACCATGTACCGACACATTTGCTCGGTGATCGAGCGCCCCAGAAGCTTCGTCCAATGCACCGATTATTTCGGCCCGGACCGCCGTCGTCACAGCATTCCCTTTGAAGGAGACGAAAAACGCCTGAAGGATTCTAACGAAGAAGCTGATGACGAAAGTGAAAATGAAATCAGAGATAATACCGAAGACGTTGGTGAGGCTTAGCAGAAAACACCAATTTGCCGCAATTTATTCCACGTCCTGAGTGCTGTATTCATCAACTGGTATTGGCAACATTTTTTATTTCCGGGAGTATGCTGAACGTACTTTTTCAAACCATTCGGTATTCTGAAGAGTTGATGATGTGGTCCAAAAACATTCGGCAATGTCTGTATGCTTGGCGTAAAACGGTTTTGAGAACATCACGTATCCGACTTCTGCCTGAATAGGCGTGTCGGTCTTCTTAATTTTTTCAGCGAGGGCCGGAAATTTGGCTAGCGTGCCGTCAAATCTTGATCCGACTCCTACCGCCGCGTCGACACGACCGGCCGCTACCATACGCAACATCGATAGGTATTTGGTCGAGGTTAGGACCAAAGCATTTCTCTTTTCCAATTCATTAATTATCGCCGAACCCCGTTCAACAACAACCCTACGGCCGCTTATTTTCGAATGCTTGCGGAGTTCGCTATCTTTTGATTTGGCGGAAGCATACGCGTGAAGTGTGTATTTACTGGATGCTCGATTTGTATCTGGCTGACTATCCTTCAAGGGGTAAACGCCATACTTCGTTCTTGATTTAACGTAGCTGCTGTCGAATACGCCTTCAATCTCACCTTTTTTGAGCAAGGTAAGCGCGCGCGCCCAAGGTACAATTTCGAAACTCGCCTTAGCGCCGCATTGCTTTGCAGATTCTCTAGTCAGTTCGATGAACCAACCGGGTTTCTTTTGATCCAACAACCTGTCGGTCACCCGTTTCCGGTCACTGAAATCATTAACTGTCGCCAGGGTAATTGGTTCGGGTCCGTAGGCGTAAATCCATTCTTCGGGGGTTACGGTTTTTATGCCCTCAATCACAATTTTATTTTTCGTAATCATCGGCAAGTTTGGCGTGATAACCTGACGAGGAGGTTTACGGGAATTCAGTCCCGCCTTGTGGCCAATATGTTGCAAGGCAACCCTTACACCGAGGCCACCGAGCAGCGGTGTGTACGGTACGACGACATCAATTTTTCCGTTTCTGACCTCGCGGAGAGCTTCTTTCGAGTCGTCGTTTGCAAGAAAAATGACTTTTTTGGCTCCCGCCGCACTATGTAACCGCCGAGCGTGTCGTGTCGCATCTAGCGCACCGAGGGCCTCTTCTCCGCCGGTATTGAAAACGACTTGGATATTGGCATGGGATTTCAATGCCTTTTTCGTCGCGGTGAAGGCCAATTGCCTCTGACTGTTGGTGTGGAATGAACCGAGAATATCGTAACTTTGGTTCCCGACCGCAGTGAGGAATGCCCCCGTGCGTATGGAATCAGCCGTGCTTCCGAGGGCTTTCCGATTAAGTATCATCCGCCCCTTTCCGCCGGTGATGTGATTCAAAAAGAGCCCTTGCTGGAGACCATTGGCAAAAAAATTTCCCAATACCTCCGAACTGATTTTTTTCGACGCGGTTCGGCGATCCAAACTCACCACCGGAATACCGGCGTCGATGGCCCGGTCCACCGGTGGTCCCATGGGCGCCTCCTGGACGGGCCAAAGCACGATCGCATCGACCTTTTCAGCAATCCATTCGTCGATTTTGGCGGCCATCTTGTTGTTGTCGAACTCGGCGTCATATACATACAAATCCACGTTGGAATGTAGATTTGCTTCGTAAACAGCGGTATCAGCGAGACTGATAAGCCAGGGATGAAAAGCCCCATGAAAAGCAAACCCGATACGGTACGTTTTGCCGGTATCTAGAACCGGCCCTTTTTTAAGCGGAAAATAGTCGGCGAAAGGCGCATTGACCGGTAATTTGCTAAGTGGGCCAACGAATTTCCGGCCCATGCCCACTCTCCATTTAAAACCGCCGATAAGCCCACCTACCGGATAAGCATCCAGATAACCCTTGAATTTTTGACGTTCAAAGAGGTCGGTGACCTGTGAATTGGTCATCGTTTTTGCCGCTTCCGAGTATTTGACGATTAACCCGTTGATGTGTGAATGGATGTCGATGTCGGCTTGAGGGTAGGCAGACTTTGCCGGCAGGGCTACAATCGCCAAGGACACTAACATCCTGCTTATATCGATTGTTCTCTTAAAAATCGTTCAAATTCCCTAGATAGAATACTTGCTTAATAGATGATTTTTCCACGCCAACAATGCAAATCTACGGAGTCCATAACGGGATAAATATCAGTGAAATTTTACTCCCTATTTTTTACCTTTTTTCAGTAGATTTTTCAGTACTCCGCTTTTTCCCAAGATGTTGACGGCTTCGACAAACTTGTCGATAGGAGAGGTTCTTTCCAATGAATTACTCCCGGCAAGCCACACCGCTTCGCTGGCGACCGGCGCACCGATTTTCAGTGAAATTTCCGACTTGCCCGGATCAACGTAAGATTGCGCTTGAGCGCAGATAAAGTACAATGCCGCGTCATGAGCGGCTTTTAGAATTCGAATGATTTTATTTTTACTGTTCACAATAACAAGATTTTGAAAGTCTTGTTTCTCCAGAAATGACTGATGTGAAGTTCCTCGCCAGACGAGAACCCGTTTAAGTTTGCGGGCCTCTTCAAGGTTGTTAATCCGTGCGCCAACCGAAACGAAGCAAAAATTATCTTCCTTTAGCGGCGCAACCCACGTGAATCTGTTTTCTCTCGCCTCGGTTCTGGTCAACGGAAACAGCAGCAATTTGGTTGATCGTTCGGTTTCCTTTACGGCCCGGGCCCACGGTACGATCCGGTACTCGATGGGCACCTCGGATCGGGTCGATGCTTCTTTGAAAAATGTAGCGTATGCCCCGACAACCTCTCCGTTTTTTTGGGTCAGTTCGCCACCCGGTAATTCAGTGCTAATGAGCTGAACTCGAATTTCATTTGAACGTGCGGTCGACTGAAGTTCGAAAAAGGAAAGAACTATGATTGAAAACACAAATATTTTTTTATAAGCGTCGCGCATTTCACTCATGATTTTGCTCAATCACTTGGCAGGTAATAATTTGTCCAAATAGACTATCATACTCCGGCTTGAAGGAGGAGAGCACCCTGCAGTTTGGCCCAGGAGCCGGATTTATTCCGTGGATTTTCCGCATTTTAACCGGCAAATTAGTTCGTCACTATTGCAGCTCGGGAGAGAACGTATAGCACCAGGCTTCACCTTCCAGCGCCACTTCGCCATCCTGGCGGGACACCTTGACCTTCAACTGGGTGACCGGCTTGCTCTCGTGTACGCTTAAGACTTCCGCTTCGCCGGTGATCGTATCGCCAATAAAGACGGGGGCGACAAATTTAATATCGTGACTGAGGAAGACCGTGCCGGGACCCGGCATGTCCTCGGCTACCAGCGCGTTCAGGATGCCGGACGTCAGCCCGCCCTGGACAACCAGTTTTCCAAACGTCGTTCCGGCGGCGAACTTCTCATCGAAATGAAGCGGATTATTATCGCCGGTGATCTCCGAATATTTCTGAACATGTTCCGCCGTCACCGTCAGGCTGCGGGAGGCTTTCTGGCCAACTATGACATCCATCGCAAGTTATCCTTTCAATGGTTGTTAGTTGTAATTATTCTAGAATGAATAGAGCATTTCACAAAGTGATTTGGAAGGATTCGGCGCCTATGACCGATATTAATAGTTTTGCCCATCTGGTCGGCAGTATCCCGTTGAACTCGTCGGAGGAGGTTTTTTGTTCCGTCTGCGATGTCCTGGACGGGCATATAAAGAGATTGCCGGACGGAGAAACCGGCGAGCGCACCAACTGGATATTTTATCAACGGCAAATGCTGGGAAACCACCCGGCCATGGAAGAAGACAAGAGCGTGCCCAAGTTCGCCTTCAAGCAATGGGACGGGAAGGTCATCAGGGAAGTCCAGTTACTGAAGTTGAAAGACGATGCCGACACCGGGACCTTGGTCTTTCCCGTCGGATATGCTCATCACGCCGAGGACTCGTACGCGGTATTTGCCAATCTTCAAGACTCGGGTCAAATACCCGCCGATGTCAAATTTCAAGTCAGCCTGCCGACGCCATTCGCCACGGGATTCAACTATATCAGCCCCAACGGCAGAAAAGCGTTCCTGGAGGTTTACGAAAAATCGTTCGCCGTCGATGTCGCCAAAATCCTGGATGCCATACCTCACGATAAACTGGCCATTCAATGGGACGTCTGCCAGGAAGTCCTGATCTTTGAAAACTATTTCCCCGACCGTTCGCCCGACTACAAAAAGGAAGTGTTTGATCAGCTAGGTCGAATGGGTGCCCTGATCCCGGCCGACGTGGAACTGGGCTTTCATATCTGCTATGGCAGCCCCGGCGACGATCATGTGGTGAAGCCCCAGGATTTTGCCATCTCGGTGGAACTCGCCAACGGCATTTTTGAAAATGTCGACCGGGCGGTAAATTTTATTCATCTGCCGGGAACCTATGGTCAGCCGGAAGAATCGTTCTATAAGCCCTTGCGCGAACTTAATTTACCGGTGGGGTGTGAGTTGTACCTGGGTCTTCTTTTCCATAACGACACGGAGGGGGATAAACAGCGCATCGCCGCTGCCCGAAAGGTTGTGCCCGAATTCGGCGTTTCGACGGTATGCGGCTGGGGTCGCGCCAATCCCGAGCGGGTACCGAGCCTGTTAAACAGCCACCGGGCAGCAATGAGTAGAGATTAAACCGGGGGCGGCGCGGGGCGTTTGGGACCGCCGGTATCCGCCATACCGTTGGCCACCATCTCGTCGTAATAGGCCTTATAGCCCGCAACCATTTTCTCCGGTGCGCCGCGGTCCCGGAAAATATTTTCATCCCACTTTTTATCGATGCCGTGGCCGAGGATCATGCGGTTGAACCAATTCCAACTGGAACAAACCGTAATGACGATAGTTAGATCCTCTTCATTCCAACCGGCCCGGTAACAGGATTTGGCATCGTCGTCGGTCATCCGGCTTGGGGTCAGGGTCAGTTTGCGGACATATTTGAGCAACGGTTTCAACTTGTCGTCCACCGGCGCCGTATCGATGTCGTCCACCAGTTGCTGAAACAACTCTTCGTCCACACCCAAGGCCATGCAGACATTCTTGTGGGCGCCGAAACAAAAATCGCAGGCGTTTAGCAAAGAGCAATAGGCGGCGATAATTTCTTTTTCTTTCTGGGAAGGGCCGGCCTCGTAATTCATCAAACGGTGAATGAATTCCATATAAGGTTCAAACAAGTCCCACTTGGACAATTGCAACTGAGACATGGAAATGATGCCGTCGTAATTTGGGAAATAAGTCATGGTGGCCCTCCTGGAATTCGTTTTGAAGAATCCTAGATTAAATACTTCAACTGATAAACATCATTTCGAATAAATAACGCCCGAAAACCATGCACGTTTCCGGGCGTTGTATTGGATCGCGAAAATTAAATCTACTTCGACGGCGCGGCGAAGGTGCCTGATCCTCGCTGGGGGTATTTGGACAATGCATAGCCCTGACGGTGGCAGGCGCGGGTAATAACCACGGCTTTCCACAGCACACCGCCGGCGATGGCGAGGGTGCCGCCGATATCGGCCACCCAGGCGGGGGAAGAGGTCATAACTATGGCCGTGCCGAACAGGATAAAGGGCAGGACATGGGCGACCACATGCAGCTTGAAGGTCAGGCCGCCTAAAATACGCCGGTCGATGGGTCCGATGCCTTCCTTTTTGGCCGTGCCGATATATTGACGCCACAACAAAGCGTTGACCGCCGCCAACACCAATCCGGCAAAAGGCAGCATGACCGTGGCCGGCATGGTCTCGGCGTAGCGGGCGAAGGTGATGGATAGAAGACCGGCGCCTTCCAACAGGCCGGTGGCGATCAGCATCCAGGGCATTAATGGCACCCGCCAGGTGGGGATGCCTTTGGCGGCGTGAAGGATACGGGCCTGGCAGTAAAGGAACGCCAGCGCACCCAGGGCGACAATCAGATGAAGGCCGGGGTGGGGCTGGAACCAGTCGGCAATCAGCGCCAGATAGAAGACGCCGACGGCATAAATTTCCCGGGACATCCAGGAGCTTTGCGGCCTCAGGATGGCGAAGGGCGCTCTCAGCTTACGGCCGATTTTGAGCCATACGAAGAACAGCCCGCCCGCAATAATACCGCCGGACATGATGAACACATGGATCAGTGAGCGGTCGTTGAAATCGGTCAACAGGCTGATCAAATAGGCCAGGACCACGGTACCGGAACCGATGCCGCCCAGGATAAAATTCATAGCGGCGCGCATATCCCAGAAGGTCTGGCGGTCGCCCACCAGCACGTTGGCTTGGTTGGACATGGCTTCGTCGTCATTGTCCTCCGCCACCGGATCGCGCCCGGGAACGGCCGGGGTTTCGATCAGGTATTTGATTTGTGGGTCGGTGCCCAGTTCGGGGTGCATCTGGAAGTGATCGCGCTCGGCTACCAGGCGGGACACTTCGCTGCCCGGGTCATTGAAATCGCCGAATTGGATGGCGGCGGAAATGCATGACGCGGCGCAGGCCGGCGTCGCTTCGGGATCAACGCCTGGATTGAGCCCGGCGGCCAAGCCGTCATCCACCCGGTCGATACAGAAGGTGCATTTCTGGGCGACACCCAAACGGTCTTTATGGGCAACGGCTTTCTCCTGAACCGTCTCGACACCGTAGTAATATTCCTGTTTGTGGGCGATGGTCCGTGCTTGGTAGGGGCAGGCGACAGCACAGGAGGCGCACCCGATACACCGGTCATAGTCCATGGTGACCAAACCGTCTTCCCGCTGCTTGGTGGCGCCGGTGGGGCAAACGGGGACGCAGGGCGGCTCGGCGCAATGCTGGCAGCCGACCACCATGAACAAACGTTCCACATTGGGAAACTTGCCGGATTCCACATCCAGAACTTTCCGCCACTGAACGCCGGGCACGGTGTCGTTGGCGTGTTTGCAGGCGATGGTACAGGTCTGGCAGCCGACACACCGGTTGATGTCGACGGTCATGCCCCATCGTATTTGCGATAATTCGTTCATGCCACCCTCCGGCTATCGTCCCGCTTGGGGCCGGAGCCCTTGGTTACTTTAATGCGGGCGTGATCGGCGCCGCTGCCCGTCGAATCGGTCAATTTAAGGGAGAGCGATGTCAGGGAATTGAGGCTGGCCAGTTTCAAATCTTTGGCGAAGGGCGTCTTCCAATGGTCAAACTGCCCGATGATCAGCAAAGTGTCCGGTCGGATGCCTTCTCGGAGAACAGCGTAACCTTTGGTCTTGCCGGTGATCGATTCCAGAACAATCGGGTCGCCTTCTTCTATGCCCATTTCTTTGGCCTTGGAGGCGTTGATGATCACACCTTTATGACCAGACACATTGTGGGCCACTTCATTGATCATGGGTATGCCAACGTTGGAACCCCAGGAATACTGCATGGAGCGGGAGGTTAGCCCGACAAAAGGATAATCCGCCGGGTCGCCGCCGTTTTCCTTGATATGTTCCGACCATATATCCGGGAAGGGTTCATAGGTCGGCATGGGTTCGTATTCTTTCAATTGTTCATCCCACCATTCGACACCGATTTCGTGCAGGCGGTTGGCCAGTTGGGTGCCGTGCCGCAGGATGCGTTCCTGATAGGGCAGTTCAAAGCGGATGCCGTTCTCTTTTAGGTGCGGATAGAGGAACCATTTTTCCTCGGGGTAAGGCTTCATCATAAAGCCGTTTTCCTTGAACCACTCCAGGTCGTGGATTTCCTTACCGTCGGAGAGGCTGTGACTCGCCGCCAAGGCTGATTTTTCCCAAATTTCCTCGCACGTATGGGGCCGGTCTTCGTCGATGGAGTAGTTAAATTGACCGGTCCGCAATCTGACGCCGTGAGCGCCTTTGTTGATGTATTCGTTGTATTCCTTCAGGAAGCCAGCCCGCTTGGCGATTTCCGTCGAGATGTCGGTCATATCCATGCAGTCGACCACCTTATCGCCGACCGGCTGGCGGATGGTGTAGCCCTCCGCTTTCCAGAACTGCTCGACAAATTTGGTGCTGCCCAACTGGATAAGCTGCAGGCTTTCCAAATCCGTGGCGTCCGGCAGGATGATATCCGCCATGTGATTGGTTTCGTCGGGCGTATAGGCGAAGGCGACGGTAAAGGGGAATTCGGCCACCCTTTCGGCAACTTCGGGTGCGTTCCAGGACGAGATTGCCGGGTTGGTTTTGTAGCAGAACCAGAGGTCCGGTTTGGTCGGTTTGGGCCAGTTTTTCGGCGGCTCTTTCTGGAACAGCCACGGCAGGTGCGCCGGCCCCAAGGCCGCCGACCACGGCGAATCGCCGACCAGCGGCACCAGCGTTTTATAAGCGTTTCGGATATGCGGATCCTTGGCCCAGCCTTCTTTGCTTGTTTCGTTGAAGGGGAATTTCATGAAGCCGTCGTGGCCTCTGTTCGCAGATTTGCTCCGGTCGTCGGCAGGCCGATTGAGCTTAACATTGGTGCCCAGCGTGCCCCCGGGTACTTCCAGTGCGCCCACCAGGGTCAGCAGCAAGGTGCGGGCCCAGCAGCAATGATAGGCGCCCCAGCCGTTATTGACCGTTTTGCCCAGCACCACGGCCACCGGCCGGAAGGGCATGGTCTTGCCTTCGATCTCGATGGTTTCGCCGATGCAGGCGGCGGCCAGATATTCGTCGGCGACTTTGCGGATACGCTCCGCCGGCACATCGCATTCTTCGGCCGCCCATTCCGGCGTGTAGGGCGCCATGTGATCCAATAATTTCTGGAACGCAGGTTGCACGTCCGCGGAATCATGTAGCCATTCCTGGCCATCCGGACCAATTTCAAGACCGGCACAGTTGTAGGTTCCTTCCATCGCTGGATCAGCAATATTGGAATCATAGCCTTTGGCTTTGTTATCAGCCAAATCAAGGATAAGAGGTTTCCTCGAACCGGGGTCTCTAAGGAAATAACCGTTGGGACCCACCAGATAGGGGGAGTTGGAGTCTTCGGTCAGGCGTTCGACGTCGCAGACTTCCCGCCAATTGCGCCCAATAATCATGTGATTGATCAAGGCGAACATGAACGCCGCATCGGTTTTCGGTTTGATGGGCAGCCATTCACCGGAAAGTGCACCGGTGATAGACATATGGGGTTCCACTTGCACCCGTTTCATACCGCGCACCCGGGCGTCGGCGTGGCGGCGGATGCCGGCGACGCCACCCGACGCGTCACCGTTGTCACCGCACGATATGACATAATTGACGCGCGGCGTATCCGCGGAAACGATAAAGGCCCGGTGCCACAATTCTCCATAAAGATGTTCGGAGTGGGTGCATTTGACGCCCTGACCGGCGCCAAATCCCAGGTCGACTTGCTTTAATGCGCCCAGTATTGCCGGGAAGGTTCCCATATATTGGGTGGGCGTGCCTCCGCCACCGAAACTGGCGGCAATGCGCGGATAGCCGGACTCGTCGGTCATGCCGGTTTCCCGGATATCCCTGATTTTGCCGGCGATGGTGTCCAGTGCTTCGTCCCATGTGATCGGCACGAACCCGGGATCCTGATCGCGGCCTTTTTCCGGGTTGGTCCGCTTCATCGGTTGTTTAACCCGGTTGGGATTGTATGTCTTCTGGATCAGGCCATAAGCCCGGACACACACCCGACCACAGCCGGGATGCAGGTCGCCGATGCCGTAATTGGATTCGACGCGCGTGGCGACGCCGTTCTCCACCTCGACCTTTAAAAGATCGGGACCGGAAACACATTGATAGCAAAAGACCGGAACCGTTTTTTTGCCGGTTCCAGCTACTCCATCGTTTTGCGCCATTGTTTTATCCGCCGAATACTTTTTCCCGTTTCGCCGACAGGCGTTCGAAAGTTGTCTGTTTGTCGACGATGAACCGGGAATGGGTGCCCTTGCCGACATCTTCGAGGGAATCCTTGACCGCGACTTCCATCGTAACCGCCCGGCCTTTGACTTCGGTAACCGTGATCGTGATCTCAACCTTGTCGCCTTCGACGGTCGCACCGGTGTGATAGACGTCAACATGGGTGCCGACCGAATCCTCGGTGTCATCGATATGCTCAAGAAGAAAATCCCGACAAGTATGTTCGATATCCCGGATCATAAAGGGGGTGGCGTAAACGCGGCCTTCGTCACCCATGAATCCAATGCAACTTTCGGGGACGACCTCAAAAGTACGGGTGGTGGTGATGCCTGCAGCTAAACTGTCTTTCACTTTCTTTTTCTCCAAATTTTATCTGAGCCAAAGCGGCTTCCTGCCGTGATTGTACCAGTCAAATCCGGTCATTCAATGTACGGTTTGACGAAATTGTCACATCGTGAGACGCCCAATACGGCATAGTTGGTTACTCTTCTGGCCTCGATAGCATTTTTTTTCTTTGATTTAAATCAAATTGTTCGATGGCCGAACTAATTCTAATCCGCTATACAGGCGGTATGAAACCTACGGATACGATTGAAAAGCTCGAACCGGCTGCCACCGTGCTCCTCATCCGTGACAGTACCGACGGAATGGAAGTGTTTATGGTGAAACGCCACCATAAAATGGAATTTGCCGGTGGCGCCCTGGTGTTTCCGGGTGGCAAACTGGATGAAACTGATTCCGATCCCGGTATTCGGCAATATTGCGGTGGTAGCGAATACCTATCTGATGCTCAGCTGGCCATGCGCATTGGCGGAATACGGGAAACATTCGAGGAATCGGGGGTGCTGCTCGCTCGTGAAGCCGGCGGAACGGAGCTTTTGAACGGCGCGCGCAGTGAAGCGTTGCAGCCCTACCGGGACCGCCTCAACAATGGCGAGGTAACCATAGTGGACATGGCGGAAGTCGAAAACATCCGCTATGCCTGTGACCTGATGATCCCTTACGGCCACTGGCTGACGCCGCCCAAATTTACCAGACGCTATGACACATGGTTTTATTTGGCGCGCGCGCCGGAAGAACAAATGGCATCGCATGACGAAGGAGAGTCGACCGATTCTCTGTGGATTACGCCGGGACAGGCACTCGAGGACGCAGAGGAAAGACGCCGCATCTTTGTCTTCGTGACGCGGATCAATCTCAAACAATTGGCGGAATCATCAAACTGTGCGGCGGCCATTGCCGCGGCGGAAAAATTTGATGTTCGCGCTTTATCGCCGGAAATAGAAAAAACCGAAGATGGTGCCATATTCCGCATTCCCAAAGACGCCGGTTACCCGGTTTCCGAAATTTTCATTCCGGGCGACCTTCTGTAGAGGTGCGTTTCGATTTCAGATTTAAGAATTATTTGTCGATCTAATCCAACTCGAACGCATCTTTATAGTCACGTTTCAATTCAGGGTTCTGGTCCTCTTTCCTGAGAATGCAATTTCCAATCGCCAACATGTCCAGCTCGGTCCCCATGAGGCAGTGAAAGGCGTCTTTTGGTGTGCAGACGATGGGCTCGCCCCGGACGTTAAAGCTGGTGTTGGCCACTACGGGGCAGCCGGTCAGGTCTTTGAACCGGCTGATAAGAGCGTGGTATTTAGGATTGGTTTGCCGGTCTACGGTTTGAATTCTGGCGGTATAATCAACATGCGTAACCGCCGGAATTTCTGACCGTACGATGTTAAGTTGATCGATGCCGAACAGGGCGCGTTCTTGGTCGCTCATTTCTTTTCGGTGTTGTTTGGCGACATCGGCCACCAACAGCATATAGGGGCTGTCGGCATCCAAATCGAACCAGTCAGCCACGTCTTCGCGCCTCACCGATGGTGCAAAGGGCCGGAATGATTCCCTATATTTGATTTTAAGGTTGAGGGTTTTTTGCATGTCAGGCGAGCGGGCGTCGCCCAGGATCGACCGGTTGCCGAGGGCTCTCGGGCCGAACTCCATGCGATCCTGGAACCAGCCGACGGCCTTTCCGTCGGCCAGGGCCTGAGCAGCGATATTAGTCATTTCAGACTCATCATGACGCTCGACAACGGCGCCAGCCGTTTCCAGTCTCTCGACGATTTCATCGTCGGAAAAAGACGGTCCGAGATAAGCGCCCTGCATTGCATCCTTATCGCCGCTCACAGTTCGTGGTTGATCCTGGTAAATATGATAGGCAGCGAGGGCGGCGCCCAACGCGCCACCCGCATCACCTGCCGCCGGCTGCACCCAAATGTTTTCGAATGCTCCATCCCTCAGTACCTTGCCATTGGCGACGCAGTTGAGGGCGACGCCGCCTGCTAAGCATAGATTTTTGAAACCTGACTCTTTGGCCAATGACCGCGTCAGACGCAGAACCACCTCCTCGGTGACCGCCTGAATCGAGGCCGCCAGGTTCATCTCCCGGTCCGTTAGCAAATCTTCCGGTTTGCGCCGCGGGCCGTCGAAGAGTTGGTCAAATTTATCGTTGGTCATCCGCAGACCAGTACAATAATCGAAATAAGATTGGTCCAGCCGGAACGTTCCGTCTTCCTTTAGATCGATCAAATTGTCCAATATCGTCTGGACGTATAGGGGGTCGCCGTATGGCGCCAGACCCATCACCTTGTATTCACCCGAATTCACTCTGAAACCGGTGTAGTAGGTGAAAGCTGAATAGAGGAGACCAAGGGAATGAGGAAAATGAAGTTCCTTGGTGACCTTTAACCGATTGCCCAATCCTTCGGCAACCGAGGTCGTCGCCCATTCGCCCACACCGTCCATAGTGAGAACGACAGCTTCATTAAACGGTGATGGAAAAAAAGCACTGGCCGCATGGCTTTGGTGATGCTCGGTAAAAAGCATTTTATTTTGCCAGTCGAACTGCGAATCGAATTTTCGCAATTCCTTACGCAGCATATCCTTTTGAAAAAGCTTTTCCTTCAACCAGAGGGGCATGGCCATCCGGAACGACGTAAAGCCTTTGGGAGCGAATGACAGGTAGGTTTCAAGTATTCTCTCAAATTTGAGAAATGGTTTGTCGTAAAAAGCGACGAAATCCACCTGCCCGAGATTTACACCGGATTCACGGAGACAATAGGTGATGGCGTTAACGGGAAAACCGGCATCATGTTTTTTCCGGGTGAACCGTTCTTCCTGGGCGGCGGCGACAACCTTGCCGTCTTCAACAAGAGCGGCGGCGCTGTCGTGATAAAGAGCTGATATGCCGAGAACGCGCAAATTACGCCCGCCTTAAAAGATTGTATAGATAAAGGGCGCCACGGCTGATCCTTGGCTCAGGACGATCAGGCCGCCGAATACCGCCGACATGACAACAATGGGCAACAACCAAAATTTTTTTCGAATTCGCAAAAAAGCCCAGAGTTCGACTATAAATCCCATGCTATTTTATTCCTCAGAATTGCCGTTCCATGGTTTCCGGTTCTGGGCCAGGCGGATCGCGCATAATCCAGTAAGACGTGGCGTCTTGGTCAAACGTTAACGGCAATGGCCGTTTTCCAAAGATTCGCATGATCAGTGCTGTTGGCGTCACCGTCAGGTAATACAAAAGGGCCATTACAAGCGGGGTGACAATTCTATGAAGAACCAGGCCAAACAGAAACCACACGCGGTTAAAAGGAGCCAGTATCTGGGGCAGCGTAAATGAAATAATGACCAGCACCAGTGCAGCGATAATCACCCACCAGCGAGGCGATCCCCCGTCTATAAGGGGCCAAATCCCGACGACGAATAAAACGGTGGCGAAGACAAATCCGAAGGCGCGGTCGGAACCGCTTTCCACGTTATCCGAACGCGCTAGGTCTTCATGAGTCTTTGTTTTTCCCACTATTGTTCGGCGCTCCGATGTGAGGTCAGATAAGCTCGGGCCTGACTAACACACTCGGGCTCGGATTTCAAAGCGCTGATTTAGAATGCCCAGAGTTGCTCAACTTTGTCGGGGGTTAATCCACCATGGTCAAGCCGCCGGAGACGCTTAATACCTGGCCGGTGCAGTAGCTGGATCGTTCGCAGGCGAAGAACAGGATGGCGTCGGCGATTTCGTTGGGTTGGCCGAAGCGCCGCATGGGGATGGCTTTCTTCAAGGCTTCCTGAATATTCTCCGCCGTGTCAGCCAGGAGAGGCGTTTCCGTCGGGCCGGGACAGACGCAATTGACGGCCACGTTGTAGCGGGCGCCTTCGCGGGCGAGCGCCTTGGTAAAAGCCAGTTGGCCACCTTTAGCGCCGGCGTATACGGATTCGGCGAGACTGCCGACCCGACCGGCATCGGAGGATACGTTGACGATGCGGCCGTATTTCTGTTCGAACATGCCGGGCACAAAGGCGTGGCACATTTTCATCGGTCCTTTGAGGTTAATGTCGATTTCCTTATCCCAGCTGGCGGGATCGGAATCGACAAAAAATTCCGTGTGCCCCCAACCGGCGACATTGGCCAAAACGTCGAGGCGCCCAGATTCATTGAGAATCTGATCCTTCAGCGCGGCAATAGAAGCGTCGTCGGTGATATCCAGACGGATGAATATCGCCTGGCCGCCCGATGAGCGAATTTCCTCGGCCGCTTTTTCGCCGTTTTCCTCGTTAAGATCTCCCATATAAACGGTGCCGTCCACTTCGGCGAACGCCTTCGCTGTCGCCAGGCCAATACCGGACGCCGCGCCGGTTACGAGAGTTATTTTGTCGGTTAAATTCATATCAGCTTGCCTCTTTCTCTAATTTTTGAGTGATGTCTTCTCGAAGATCGCGTTTTAGGATTTTCCCCGCCGGACTCAATGGAAATTCGTCAACCACTTCAAGCCGTTCCGGCAGTTTGAACTTGGCGATCTTTCTTTTCAGCAGGAAATCCTTGAGCTCTTCAAAGCCGAGGTCCTGTCCGGGATGAAGGATGACATAGGCGCAGGCCTTCTCACCGAACACTTCATCGGGCATGGCGACCAACGCAACGCTCTTCACCTTGGGATTGGTAACGACAAGATTTTCCACCTCGTCACAGCTTATTTTCTCGCCGCCCCGGTTGATCAGATCTTTGACGCGGCCTTCGCACCAAATATAACCGTCCTTCATGCGGACCAGGTCGCCCATGCGGTAAAATCCGTCGGTGGTGAAAGCTTCTTCGTTCTTTTCCGGCGCATTGTAATATCCCCGGATGGTGTAAGGGCCGCGGACGATCAGTTCGCCCAGTTCACCTTCGGGCACTTCGTTGCCATCATCGTCGACAACTTTGACTTCGTCATCGGGGCAGGCCGGTTCGCCGGAACTGGTATAGCGTAATTCATCCGACGCATCCAAGCCGGTAAAGTTGAGCAATCCCTCCGCTGTGCCGTAGATTTCCTGAAAGCGGCAACCGAATTTTTCCTCGATTTTCTGACGAAGCGCCGGTTGGAGCTTGATACCGCCATTGTTCATGACCGTAAGCGACGAAATATCGTACTTTTCCGGAATATCCGAATTCAGCCAACCGATAATGACGGGAACGACCGCCGGAACGACGTTTACCTTCTCCTTTTCGATCAACGGAAATATCGTTTCCGGCGTGACGTCGGGCGCAATCACCACTTTGCCGCCATACCGTAATACGCCCATCAAGCCCGGTGAGGCCAAGGTGTAATTGTGCGCCATTGGGAGTATGGCGAGATAGGTTTCCCGGTCCTTTAATCCGTTCAGCGGTGCGCTCGCCGTGCAGTTCAGAACGTAGTCGTTATGGGTGCGCGGGATCAGTTTAGGAAGCGCGGTGGTGCCGCCCGATAACAGCATCAAGGCGACATCGTCAGCCGCCATGGAAAGTCCCGATAATTCGATGCCTTGTGGAGGAGGGGTCTCCAGCAATTCGTTGATGGAGATATGGCCGGAACCGGCCTCGCCCAGCACAAATAAATGCTCGAGGCTGGGGCTTTCTGCTTTAATCAGATCGGCCATCTCCCGATAGTCGAAGCCTCTGTATACATCGGGAAACAGATAGGCGACGGCTTCGGCGTGCTTAACGAAATGGCGTATTTCATTTTCGCGGTGTGGCGAAAGAGACATGACCGGAATGGCGCCCACTTTGAACAAGGCAAACAGCGCGAACACCAACTCGGCGGAATTGGGCAGTTGGAAAACAACCCGCTGGCCGGTCTTGAGGCCAATGTCGGCAAAGTGAGCCGCCAGTCTCTCAATGTTGTCCTGAACGTCTCGGAACGAATAACGCCTGCGCCCATCGATAATGACTTCATCGCTTCCATATTCAGCCACCGATCGTTCAAGCATCTGATTGAGAGTGATATCCTCCCAATACCCTTTATCCCGATACAGTTTGGCGAATTCGGGCGGCCACTCGATACATCCTTTTAACATTCAATCCCTCCCTCAGGTGCGAATATTATTAGATTTGATGCACGGCCACCGTCTGCAGGGTGATTTTGTCATCGCGGATTTTATAAGTGTCCGTACCCAAGGGCACGTTGTCGCCCATTGACCATACAATGTAAGCGATGTCCTGCTCGCATTCCTGATGGGTAAGGTCAAAGGTGGCCTGAACTTCGGGCGGCGTATGTTTGATGAACCCGGCAAAAAATTTGACAATAGATTCGTGCCCGCGGACGGCACCCCTGGCGGACAAAATAACCGCATCTTCGGCGTAGTTTTTCATAATGGCATCGACATCGCGGTCGGCGAATGCCTTCAGATGCCGGTCCAGGACGGCCTGCGTTGCACTGGTATTGTCAGACATAATGATTTCCCTCCCCAGTATGTCGATAACCTATTATGATAATAACGGTTAATCACCCAGGGCTCAATCACCGGCCTAGTAAATTGTGGATATTACTGGGCGATATGTTCGTCCAACATGGTGACCCGGCGCAATTGCCTCGTTTGGTCGCGGGGAAAATCCGTCCGGGCATGGACCAAGCAACGGTTGTCCCACATCACGAAATCGCCTTTGCGCCAGACATGCTCCAGGATATATTCCGGTTTTTCCTGGTAGGCATAAATCGTCTGCAAAATCTCCTCGCCTTCATCTTCCGGGAAATCGACAATTTCTTCCGTCAGGAGAGGGCAGACATAGACGGCAAGTCGTCCGGTCATGGGATGGCGTTTAAATACCGGATGAGGATGATGGGGGGACGTTGACCGGTCATAGCGGCGTTTGGTTTTGACAGCCGTGCCGAATTCAAAGGCATGCATGGCCATTTTGTCCGCCAGCTTGGTTTTGATTTCGTCGGGCAGTGCGTCATAGACCATATACTGGTTGGAAAACAGTGTATGGCCGCCGTCCTTGGTAACCTGCATGGCGAACAATGTGGTGGCGTCGTGAGGATTGGCGTCATAAGTGGTGTCGGTATGGAACATCATCTCACCGTCGGGAACGGCGCCGATGGGTTCACCGTTTTTCCGAATATTGGTGATCATCATGACCGAGGGATGATTTTCACTTTCCTGAAGTTCCTTGGGCCGCATATATTCACCAACCGTTCCAATATATTCGACAAATCGGATCTGGTCCAAATCCGACATCTCCTGGTCACGGAAGACGATTACATGATGTTCATGCCAGACTTTGCGAATTTCCGCGACCGTTTTCGCGTCAAGCTCTTGCCGCAAATCGATACCGACGATCTCCGCCCCACAGGCGGGCGACATCTGCGTAACTTTGAAATTCAATGAACGAGCCTCCGTCTATATTGTGGTATGCGGGTTTTCCAATTTGAACCAATTGTACCAATATGTTTGACAGACATCCTTTAGAATTAGATTAAATCAAATAGGCCGAAAAGTTAAGAATTACACCTTAACTTTTTCGACAGGATAAAATGAACAATTGAGATTTTTATTTTATGGATAGAAATACCCCTTTCAATTCACTGATGGTTCGTAAGATTGATGACGCCTTTTCGGCATCGGTGGAAGAGATGACAATGGACGATTTGCCTGATCTGCCGGTTACCGTGCAAATCGAATGTTCGACCATCAACTATAAAGACGGGCTCGTGATCAAAGGAATGGGGGGTGTTGCCAAAAACTGGCCCCATATTCCCGGGATCGATTTGGCGGGAACGGTGTTGGAATCCGGGTCACCGGACTTTTCAACTGGTGACCGGGTAGTGATGACCAGTCTGAAGGCGAGCGAGGCGGCGTGGGGGGGCTACTCGCAGTATACCCGGTTGGAAGCCGACTGGATTACAAAATTACCGGAAGACATCAGCAACCGCCACGCCATGGCCATCGGCACGGCGGGGTTCAGCGCGATGATGGCGTTGGAGGCTTTGGAAGAACAAGGGTTGACGCCTGACAACGAAGGCGAGGTTTTGGTAACGGGTGCAACAGGTGGCGTCGGTAGTATTGCAGTGGCGTTGTTTGCATCGGCAGGCTACCGGGTAGCGGCATCGACCGGCCGTCCGGAAAACGCGGCTTTTCTCAAGGACATGGGGGCGTCGTCCTTAGTAATCCGCGAAGAGTTGGAAGCTCCGCCCAAGGGGCCACTGGGCTCGGCGCGCTGGTCGGCGGCTGTTGATAATGTCGGCGGCGTAATTCTCTCCAATCTAATCGCCGGATTGCACAGCGGCGCGACCTGCGCCTGTGTCGGGTTGGCGGCTTCCGCAAAATTCGAAGCCAATGTTATTCCATTTCTGCTTAGAGGCGTCAAAATGGTTGGCATCGATTCCGGTAATTATCCGGTATCGAAAAGATTTGATTTGTGGCAACGGCTATCACGGCAAATGCCAATGGATAAACTCGACGCCCTATCATCGGAAGCGGGTTTGGAGGATTTACCCGATTTAAGCGATAATATTTTGGCGGGGAAGGTTAAAGGGCGGACAATAATTGACGTAAACAGGGTTTAGCCTGTTTATTTGTTTTTGCTTTCAAGTACTCGATGGCTGGGGAGAGTGATCGTTACCTTAGTACCGCCGCCGGCTTCGCTTTCGATTTCCAAGCTGCCGCCATGGGCTTCAACCAGACCTTTGGTCAATGGTAGCCCTAGGCCAGTCCCTTCCTTTGTCAGTGTCGGATCGACCTGATCGACCTGCCCGAATTTTTCCAACGCCCTGGCGATGCCCGCCTGATCCATACCAACGCCTGTGTCCGCAATAATCGCAACCACCGATCCATCATCGCCACGCTTCAAATAGGTCGATACGGATCCACCAACCGGAGTGAATTTTACTGCATTGGTCAACAGATTGAGTAAGATTTGATTCATCCGAAGGCGGTCGACGAGAACCAAAGGAAGGTTCGGTTCTATCTCACGACGTAATTCGACACCGCCGAAATTGGCTCGTGACTGGACCATATTTTGTGCCGTTTCAACGCAGTCTATTAGATTAACTTTAGAATCATGTAATTTCAGTTTTCGGGCTTCAATCACCGACGTGTCCAAAATATCGTTGATAAGGCTCAGCAAATGGTCACCGGAGTTGTGAATGTGTTTGATATATTCTGAATATTTCTCGTTGTTGATGGGACCCATGTCTTCGCGCTTGATCATTTCGGAAAAACCGATAATCGCGTTTAAAGGCGTCCGTAACTCGTGGCTCATAGACGCCAGAAATTCGGATTTTGCCGAGCTGGCGATTTCCGCTTGATCTTTGGCTTCCATGAGTTCCAGTTCAGACCGTTTCCGTTCCGTGATGTCTTCGCCCATACTCACAAAATGGGTTATCTCGCCTTGCTCATTCTTTATCGGACTGATGGAGGATGAGAACCATACGGAAGATCCGTCTTTACGCTTGTCATGAAATTCGCCGTGCCATTCCCGTCCTGACTTTATCGTCTGCCAAAGATCTTCATATGTTGCTTTGCCGGTAATACCGGATTGCAGCATATTGGTTTTTTTCCCGATGGCTTCCGCCGGTTTGTAACCGGTGAGTTCGGTAAATTTCCGATTGACGTATTCAATGATTCCGTTGGTGTCGGTGATCACCACCAGACTTGGACTTTGCTCCAGGGCGTGGCCCAATCTGCGGACGGCATCATTGGCCAGTTTCCGGTCGGTGACGTCGGTGTGATAGGCGACCCGGCAGCCGTCGCTGAGCATAAATTTTCGGATTAAAATCCAACCGTTGTTGCGGTGAACGATGGTTTCTGAGTTTAAATTCAGATGCTCCCGGCATTGCGCGTTGACCCATTCCTCCAGGGGCAAACCTTCTTCCTCCAAGGCTTCGGACCTAATTTCACCTACTTTGCGGATATACTCTTTATAGGTCATGTCTTTGTTCAGGACATGGGCTACGTCGGAGTGTAAAACTCGGTAGCGGTCGTTCCAGGTTACCAGCCGGTCGTTTTTGTCCCAGACGATGATGCCTTCCGGTAATTCCTCAAAACACTGTGACATCAAGTTCTGGGTGTCTGTGTCACGATTTTTCGCTTCGACTTCGGCCGTTTCATCGACGATTGTTCCGCGATAACCGGCGAAATTGCCGGCTTTGCCGAATACCGGTATGGCTGATATTTTTAGGTGAATCCTTTTACCGCCCCCCGAGACCACGTGATATCGAACGTCAGTGACCGGTTCATGCCTCTCCATCCGGTTTTTCAAAAGATTTGCCGACGGTTGGTTCATTTCATCGGCGCCGATTTCCCAAACCAATTTACCAAGAATTTTTTCCGTCGGGCGAATGACGTTTTTTCTCGCTTCGGAAACATAGGTAACCTTGTGATCGGCACCGGTTTCCCAGAAGCGGTCCGCTGCAGTATTGGAGAAATCCCTGAATCTTTGCGCGTTCTTTACGAGCGTTTCTTCCTGCTCCACCAGTTCCGTTTCGTCGGTAACGACGGAAATAAATCCGGCAATATTGCCGTGGTCATCCAGCTTGTAGTCCCAATCGACACGGACATTGATGGTGCTGCCGTTTTTTGTCTGGTTGGTGGAGGTAAAGGGGGTTGGCGGCGGTTGGACTTCGAGCAAATAATTGAAATAATTCTTGAAATTGTTTCTTTCCTCTTCCGTCTCCAGCACGTCCCAGATATAGGTTCCCACGAGGTCCTCAACTTCATACCCAAGCATGCGGGCATGAGCCGGGTTGCTCAGCGTGATAACGCCATTGACGTCATTTTCCTGAATTCCATGGGGCGAGATTTCAATAATCTGCTGATATCTCGACACCAAATCCAATAAATCTTGCCGAGATTTACTGGTTTTTTTTTCCTTTATCATGTTCCCGGTCCATGATTGATTTCCTGGAGGAAATTTTTATTTGCTTTTATTTGGAATAGCCTACCTCTAAAGGTGCAACTAACAAAAGAAAAAACTTCAATGTTCGTCCGTAAAGGATATGAATCGTAAAGCCGGTGTATTAGGCAGCCGCAGTTGCTAACCGTTGGCTCCCTTTGGCGCGCTTTATATGCCGGGTGAAGAGCAGCAGGATACAAATATTGACCACACCGGCCATGCTGGCGATGGAGAACGACCAGAAATAGTCGCCGGTAACGTCATACATGAAGCCGCCCTGCCAGGCGCCTATGCCCATTCCGAACCAACCGAACATGGCGACGATGGACATTGATCTGGCCATATATTGAGGCGGGATCATGACGCGGACGCAAATGATGAACGAGGCCATGACGCCCGAGTAAAATATGCCGAACAGGATCGCCAATCCATAGGTCGTGGTCATGCTGTGTATGAGGGGAAAACCAAATACCAGCACCGTTTGTCCCACCGACATGAGAGTGTAGCCTTTCAACGCGCCAATCAAATCGGTCAGCTTCCCGCCGATGATGCGGCCAAACGCACCCGCCACCATCAAGGCCAGCAGGGCCGAAACGGCTAACTCGGGATTGACCCCCCGGTCGGTCAGAAGAGAGACCAAATGGACGATAGGGACGGACATGGTGATGCAGCAAAATACCACGGCACAGGACATCCAGACGATTACCGAGACAGGCGGCAAGGGGAAGGGGGTGCCGTCACGCATCAGCGGCCTGTTGCCGTGTTCGCCGACCTTGTGCCGCGGCGCATCACGAACCAGCATGGCCAGCGGTAGCGCGATAATGAAATAACCAACCCCGAGGATCAGATAGGCGCTTTCCCAACCAAATTGAGTGATCAGTATACGGGCGGCCATGGGTACGACCCCCTGACCGAAGGCGCCGCCTGCTGCCGTGATTCCCAAGGCCAAGCCGATATTTCGGGTAAACCATAAACCCGCATTGGCATAAAGCGGACCCGAAAGAGCGCCATGCCCCAGTGCGCCGAACAACAGATGAAACAGATAGAACTCCCACAGGCTTTCGAGGCCGCTCATCAGCAATAAAGCCCCGCTCATGGCAAAGGCGCCGAAGAAGGCGATCCACCGGGTGCCATGGCGATCGGCGATGATCCCCCAAACGACACCTGAAAAGGCCGTGGAAAGGGTGATGGCCGTGTAACCGAAGGACAGGCCGCCCCGGCTCCATCCGAATTCAGCCGCCAGCGGTTTCAGAAAAACCCCGACCGAGGAGAGGATGCCGAAGCTGAGGGCGGTCATGGCGAAAGTGACGCCGACCATCATCCAGCCGTAGTTACGGCCTTCTTGCAATTTTTGATCGGTCATTGGGGCTGATATCTCTTGCAGTCTTTCCGGTCGTCGAATATGCCGGATTTCGTGCCCGGCAATTGACGGATCATGCTGGACTTTAATCGGGGGTTAGGCAAGCAAGCTTTTATTTTGAGACGAAGGCTCAGCCGCAGAGGTCTTTGTGAATTTGCAATAATTCGGGGATGGTGGCCGGGTCGCGGCGACCAAAACCGCATTCGGTTGCGATGTCGAAATCGGGTACGAATTTCTCCGCCACCGCGATACGAGTCCTGCCGCCCTCGACACCATCGGTGTGGTGAACTAAGCCCAAAATCAAGCGCGTATCCGCCGGTAGAACCAAATCCTGCAGTGGTGCGAAATAGGCGTCATCGGAACGGTTCCGCGGCACCGGCATATGGACAAAGTCAATATTCCGGGAAGCGGCCCGGCACATTTCATTGGCGAATGTCACGCTGGTGGTGAGGTCCTTCGGCTCGATGATATGCTGATGGCCGGGATCGCCGTAACATAGGTGGATACCTAACTCGACATCAGTGTTCACGGCATCGCAAAGCGGCCCGATTCGTTTGATAGAGCCGGTTATGGCGTCGTCATAGGGAAGCCGGGGAACACCGTCCGCGCCTAGGACTTCGAAGCAGACATCCCATTGGATGGCGAGACGTTGCGCCGGTATGGCGGATTGAATACGCGCCAAATCCTCAAGCATGGCCAACTCGATGGCTGGCTCAACGGCCAATTTGTCGTCATCGGCGATAAAGCCGCAAACCAGGGCAATCGGTGTCGGCAGGGACACCTGAAAGCGCGTGCCCGTTGCAATCTTTCCGTCCTCGACCAGTTTCTCGAATAGGTGATAAGACTCGATGGCCTCTTTGGCGTAGCCGAGTTCGCCCAGCTTCAAGTCTTCCTCTGCCGCGCCAACCTTGATCTTGTAAAAGGGACGCTCCACTTTTTCCTTGAACCCGGGAATTTGCTGATTTTGCATTTGTATTTCCAGCCCGGCACAGTGGTCGAAACTGTCTTTTTGCCAGACGATCCAGTAGCCGCGGTCACCGGTTTCACCATCGGGGATGCGGCGGCAACTCGATCCCAGGATTTCGGCGACGGTGGTAAAGACGATCTCAGCGTTTTCCAGACCGACGCTGCCGACCAGATGAGCCCGACGTGTCATATGAAATGCCTCCCGCTTGAAGCGTATTGTTGATAACGATTATCAAAAAAGATAGCCGCTTGGCCGGCAAAGGCAAAGCCGAAAAGTTTCAACGACTGGAAATTTAAGGCGTCAGTTGGTAAACTTATTTCGAGTTCGAAGTGTTCTGAAAATGGGGACCGGCAATGGGCGATGAACTGAAAACCATAAAATTAGCGGCAGCGCAGGTTAATTCGGTATTTTTGGACCGGGAAGCGACGGTCGAAAAAGCCTGCGAATACATCCGTGAGGCGGGAGCCCAGGGCGCCGATCTTATCGGCTTTCCCGAAGGTTTTATCCCGGCCCACCCGGCCTGGTACGGTTACCAGCCCGCCAATGGCGGCAAAAGCATCCCGTTGGCTGAGGAATTGTTTAAGAACGCCGTGGAAATTCCGGGTCCGGCGACGGTTAAATTGGGCCAAGCCTGCCGGGACGCCAACATTACCGCGGTCATCGGCGTTTGCGAGAAATACCCCAATACCACGGGCACCATGTTCAATACGCAGCTCTTTATCGGGCCCGACGGGTCGGTATTGGGCAAGCATCAAAAGTTGGTCGCCACCGTGGGTGAGCGGTTGGTTCACACCGGCGGATACGGCGATACGCTGACCACCTTCGACGCCCCCTTCGGCGCCATGAGCGGGCTGATCTGCGGGGAGAATTCCAACCCCTTGGCCGTTTACGTTATGATGGCCATGCACACCATGGTGCATGTCGCGGCCTGGCCGCCTCATTTCGGCGGCCGGCGGGGCATGCATAAGGACATCATGGCCATCACGCCGGGTCTCGCCTATTCCCTGGGCGCTTTCGTCATCAATACGGCGGGGACGGTGACCGACGAATTGATCGATCTCTATGCGGCGACCGATGAAGACCGCGAACATTTGGCCTCCCTGAAGGATGTGGGGACGGTTTCCATCATCGCGCCCTCGGGCGACGTCATCGCCAAGTCGGGGGGCGGCGGCGATCAAATTCTTTACGCCGATGCCGACCTCAATGAGGTCTTCGGGGCCAAGTTGGTGCATGATTACGCCGGGCATTATAACCGGTTCGATATTTTCAATTTCAGCGTCAACCGCCACGCGCCGAAACCTCTAAATCTGGAAAATGTAGAGACGGAAGGGGATCAACAGGATGCCTCCGCCACCCGGCCCCATTTCGAAGTGCTGGAAGGCGGCGGAGAGTAGACGCCGGCTATTCATTTTAGGTCGCCAATTAGGTCGCCAATTAGGTCGTGAGAGGAAGTATCATGTCTGAATTCTCACTAACCACAACGTCGTTATTCTCGGAACTGCCGCCGGATAAACTCGCTTTGCTGGAACAGGAATGCCACTGGCGATCTTTCGCAGCCAACGAAACCATCATCAAATTCGGCGACGAGTACACTGACGTCTTTGTCATATTCGCCGGCGAAACCCATGTCCTGAATTATTCGGAAAACGGCAAAGCGGTCGATTACGCCACCTTGAAGACCGGCGACCTGTTCGGAGAATTCGCGGCCATCGACGGATTGCCCCGCTCGGCCTGGGTGATCACCAAATCGCCGGCCACCATTGCCGTGCTGCCGGGCAATCTGTTTATCGAAACCGTTACCGAGCACCCGCCGTCGGCTTTGAGGCTGTTGCAGCGTTTGTCGTCCATCATCCGCCAGGGCAACGAGCAGATCAGGGACGTCAGCCTCCTCAGTGCGGAACAACGGATCGGCCTCGAACTGCTGCGGTTGACCGACGACGATATGGGGAACGGCGACAATTCGATCATCGAAACCCTGCCCAATCAGACCGATATCGCCAATGTGGTCGGCCTGACCCGTGAAACGGTCGCCCGGGTGATGAGCAAACTCTCCCAGGAGAAAATCGTCGAACGCCAGGGCCGCACCTTACAGATCCTGGACAGGCAGCGCCTGCAGGAACTGGCCATTCCGTGATTGGCTCGTATCCGGCATTGACAGTAAGCCCCTCATCGGAATAATCCGCCGGACCCACCATGGTGGGTTAAAACGGGGAAGGGAATCGTGCCCGGTGGTGCGGCCGGTCTTCAAAATTTCTTGCATCAGTTTTTCTGGTATTCTGTAGTGTTAAATAGTACGGAAATCCGCCATTTTTTAGGGGTTAATTAAAGCCCCGTTTCATCCCGTTTCGTATGGTATCCGACAGTTGGGTGGCAATCCCGGTGGCAAAAAATAACCCCGCCGAAGCGGGGCTTAGTTGTCCAATAGTTGGGAGTACTAATTCAAAGTATTATCATAACGTAAAATCGATTTTTGTTTAGGGGTTAATTCGTTTTTTAGGCCATCAATTGCCGCCTCAATAACTTCATCGGTGTGGGTATCACCAGATCCAATCAAGCAGCGTAGTTTCACAATCGCTCCTATTATTCCTTTTACCGGGGATCTCAAAATAAATGCCTCTACATCATCTGCTTTCCGGTGAAGTTCGGCAGCGATTTTACCCTCGGCAATTTCAGCATACCGCCGCACGGTAAGAACTTCCTCCGCCGCCATCACCAGTATGATATCGTCACCATGCTCACGGTAAATCGGTGTATATCTAGCTGAAACATCCTCGGACATATCCCGCAAGGCGTCATCGACTAACCTCTGCCCGATATCACCTGTTAATTGCGTCAGGTTGTGCAGACTCGTCATTGCGTGTTCCTTCCACGTTAAGCCAGGTCCGGCCTGGCACCGGGAGTTTTCAACATGTAGTGAACACATGCACTCCCTATTCCCGCAAGCGGTATTTTATTCAGGAGTACTCCCGGCATAAGCTGGGCATACAAAACCCGCGCTGACGAGGCGGGTAATCGAGCCTTCGCGCCGGGCCAATACTTCACAGCAATAGCGCTCAAAGTGGCACGTGTCCAACAGGCCCGCGAGACATTGGTGGTGTGGATCTCGAGAAGTTCTTCCTCGTCCTCGTCGGGAGCGAAAAGGATCTCGAACTTATCGGTCTCACCACCGGCATAGAGGTCGAATACCCGCACCAACACGGGCGCCAGATTGATGCCGGCACATGCCGCGCCGCCAGGACAGATATCGCAGACGCGCATATTCATCCTTCCTGGGTGCCATTTCCATGGACGGGAGTTGAGTCATCCCGCCTTGTGTCAGTAGATGGAATAGCGAAGACTTGGCGTCTTTGGATCACGGCGCCGCATCGTCTCTTCGCAACCATGTTGCAGGCTATGCACGTAGCCCGTCGGCCGGCGGGAAGGTGTGACGGCCACCAGCAATATTTTTGGGACTGAACTCTTCAGCAATGCCCTTAATCTCCAACGGCACCAATCCTTGCTGCCGCTTGAGGGGCTGCCAAGTTAACTTCAATTCAGGCATCGCAGCAGCCAATTTAGTGAGGTACTTCTCCACCGCCGGTCGGCCATACCCCATCATACGTCCTTGCTGCATGGAGAGAGCGTTTCTCATGGCGCCTGCTGGTGGCTTGCCTTTATTTTTTTCGCGGGCCTGAACTGCTTTGTGCATATTCTCCATAACATCTTTTAGCATTTCCCCCGTTGCTTTGGCGGCGCGTGGTTTAATTGACCAGCGCCGGAACTGATCAACAGCGATCGCTAACTGCTTCACCTCGGCTGGCTTCATGGGAGCTTGTGGGTTTCGCGAAAATAGTTTCGGCGAGCGGGGAACCGCCAAGGCGGTCTGATCGGGCTTGCTTGCTTTGCCAGCAGGTAAACTGCTTTGATCCCGCATGACAGGACGGGGCTTGGTGCCCGGGCGCGGTTTAATGCCGGCGATGCTGGGCCTTCTAATGGGCACGCCCCGCCGCTTGATTGGCGTACCAGGCTGCCGGATAGAAACGCTTGCCTCCGGCAGCATGTGGGGCCAGATTTCCGGCAAGCCAAAAATTCAAATTGCCCGTGAAGTTATCGGTAATCTAATGAAGGACTGGGACGAAACCTTGCAGCTAGGTCTCAGTGCTTATGGCCATCGGAGAAAAGGTGATTGTGGCGATATCCAGACGCTAATTCCTCTTGGTAAAGCCGATCCAAAAAGAGTTGTCAAAACAGTCAACGCCCTCAAACCCAAGGGTAAAACGCCACTAAGCGAGGCCGTGAAACGGGCGGCAAATGAACTCAAATATAAAGAGGAGCAAGCCATTGTCATACTGGTGAGCGATGGCGAGGAGACATGTAATGCAAATCCTTGCGAGGTTGGAAAAGCTTTAGCAGCTGCGGGCGTGGATTTCACCACTCATGTGGTTGGCTTCGATATAGCTAAAAGCAAGCAAGCCGGCTTGCGCTGCCTGGCTAAAAACACTGGCGGCTCATTTTTTGCCGCCAAAGATGCCGGTGAATTACAAAAGGCGCTTATAGGCGTGCTCAAACAGACCAAGGCAGTCGCTGGACCCAATCTCAAATTCAAAGCCGTTTTGAAAGAAGGCGGCAAACCCCTGCGCCGCGAAACCCTCCTTTGGGTAATGAGTTGGGACATCGTAAAAGCACAAGCGGATAATAAGGGAAAACACAATCGGGCAGCCTATTCTACCGATTCTCAGGTCGGGTTCGAACTGCCCGCCGGTCGCTATCTTGCAAATCTCAGCTGGGATACAGTTAAAACAAAGTATCCTTTTGAAGTTAAACAAGAGGAACGAGTTGAACATCTTGTCAACCTGAACGCCGGAATCGTCTCTTTAACGGCCATACTGAACGAAGGAGGCCCGGCTATTAAAGGTCAGATTGGCTGGACAATTTATACAACGAAAAATGACGGCGGTTTAGGCAAAAAGTTTAGCTACAAATCGGGCAATGCCAGAAAACATGTGGTGCCTGCCGGTCAATACATCGTCCTAATTTCATATGACGTCGTCAGATTAAATTTTCCGTTCAATGTCGAAGCGGGCAGCCGTACAAAACATCTGGTTAATTTAAATGCCGGCATTTCACATTTTTCCGCAACCGACGCCAATGGCGCACCGGTGAGAGGCTACCAAACTTGGAGAGCGTATCCGGTGAAATCAAACGGCAAAGGTAAATACGTGGCCTTTAAATCGGGTAGTAAACCGCGTTTTATCTTGCCTGCGGGAAATTACTTGATTGAACTTAGTCACAATAAGAAAAAGCATTCGATGAATTTTGCCGTTAAGGCTGGTGAAACTTCAAAATTCACGGTCAAATTTCAAGCGCAATAGCTGGGCAAACAATTAGTACGATAATTCGCATCAGCCGTTTCACTAGAGAGAGCGAAAAATGGGACCAAGAAACGTATTTTCAACATTGCCCGTTATGCGACAAATGGTATTCGCGGGCTTAATTTTAAGTATTCAGAAGTAATGTGAAGTAGTAATTTTTGGGCAATATCGCGCATGGATTTTTTGAAGTATTGGTGGGCAAGCTAGTAGTGTGCGATGAGCGAAAGCGAACTAAAAATGACAATTCGCAAGAATTGACACTTAAAAGCGGAGATAGAAGCAAATTAGTAATCGACTAATTTCCCACAGCCGAACCAGCAAAAAGGGCCTTAGAGAGAATTGGCAAAAAGCCGCCGATTTCGCGCAAATATGGCGTCAATGAGTGGGACTAAACGCCTCCATACACCCCTTAAGCCTTTGAAGTATCGCACTTACCTGGAGGCTGTCCTCGTTCTCCATTTTGGAGACAGACTGAATGGCGGAGAGACAGTCCGCCTAACTATAATCTTTGAGCCTCCATAATGGTTAGATAATAAGGCTGAATAGCGGGCTTTATGTCTTATGCTGTCCATATGATTCTGCTATAATCCAGCCATATTCTGTACCCCATTTTGTACCCCCTAGGAAGGTTTAGTTATGGCTGGCGGCATTCACAGACTCACTGATAAGCAGATCCAGAACGCCAAGAAGAACCTCAATGATGGCGGGCAGCCTCACGTGATGTCGTAAAAGTGCGCTAGGAGGGCTTTAATGCGCCGAA
>CAZNLR010000043.1:0-16835 GCA_964574215.1 uncultured Rhodospirillaceae bacterium
GCCAGTGAAGATGACCTAAGAATTTGTACAAGTTGTGGGACTAGATGTGGGACTATCTAATATCAAACATAAATATTATTAATTAATACAATAAGTTATACGATTTAAATGGCGGAGGGAGAGGGATTCGAACCCTCGATAGAGCTTTAAACCCTATACCGGTTTAGCAAACCGGCGCCTTCAGCCGCTCGGCCACCCCTCCGTATCTTTGGGAGACCCTTTTTATAAAAGAAGTCGGGCTTTGGACAGCGGAATTTTTCGATTTACCGGTAAAATCGTCAGGAGCCGCCGCGGGCACCGATCCAACGCCGCTGGGACGATAACCCGCCGCCGCTGTCGTCGGCCTGCATGGCGGCCAGACGGTCGCGTTTTTCGGGCGTGTCTTCCTCGATTTCATCCAGCACATCGCCGATCATTTGCTGATGGTCTTCGCCCACGGGACAGACGTCCTGGCAGCGGCGGCAACCGGTCACCACGCCGGCACCCCGCATGATGCCGGTCCAGAGGGAATAGCTGCCCTCGGAACGCAACATGCTCACCTTGGCCTCCATGTCCGGCTCTTTCAAAAGTCTTTCCAGAAATTCCATGGTGGGCTGGAAACCGTACGGCAGGCGGTAACGGTCGCAGGCGTCCCAGTCCCGGCTCCATTGCCCCACCGCATCCCCCGGACAGGCCGTGAGACAACGACCGCATTCCGGACCCTGGCAGAGGGCCTCACTCATGGGCCGGTCGGCTGCCACATCGGCGGAGGTCAAAACGCTGATCAATTTGACCCGGGGGCCGAATTGGGGCGTGAGAAGCTGCTGGTTGAGTCCCAAAGTGCCGAGACCCGCCTCCACCGCGGCGTGATCCAGGGACAGCACCGGCGGCTGATGGCGGGTAGGATCCACGTCCGGCTTTTCCGTATCGATCATGTTGGCGGGAATGACGATGGACTGGCAACTGTGGCTTTCCAGCCAAAACACCATATTGAGGGCGATTTCCTCCAAAGCCGTCAGGGTCAGCTCGTCGTTGTAGAATTTGTGCTGGTGGTTCCACGCGGGCAGCCGCGCGGTGGCGATGTTGGCGTGGACACCCAGAACGATCACCCGGTTGCTGTCCAATTCGGTGATGTCCGAGGGCCGTTGCGGATTGTCCGGGTCGGGCGGGTTTTGATCCATCACGGCGCCGTCGGCGATACCCACCAGATGGGCGCCCAGTTCCCGGGCCTTGTCCTTGATCGCCTCGGCGGTTAAAGGTTGAGAGACGATCTCGTTCATGGTTTTTTTCCTTCAAAATTTTGCCGTTTCTCCTTGGCGGCGCGGCCCGTATAGCCGTCGGGACCGACCCATCTGATATTATAGTCATCCAGGCCGACAACTTCCTCGCCTTCTTTACGCGCCGCCTTGAAGGCCTGACCTTTGGCGATCTTTTCATCGGTTTTAGCCGGAATGTCCTTGTTGTCCTGGGCCAGCATGGCGTGATAGTCCACGCCCACCGGACAGATGGTGAGGCACGCCATGCAGGCGCCGTAACAGCCCGCCACCCGGGTCATGGCAAGCCAATAGGCAAGGCTTTGCCGGGTCCAGACTTGATCCAGCGGATCGACATTTTCGTCGCGCATAATGTCGGCCACATGGGCGGTCAACTGGGCATAGCCGAACATCTGGGCGCAGGTGGAACAGCCCCGTTTGTCGAGACCGAAATGGCCGACCGCATCCGGCGGACAGGCGTAGAGGCAGCGGGAACACCCCTCGCCCACACAAACCTGCTCCTCCAGCCGTTTATCGGTCGTCAGTTCCAGTTCCGTCAGCACCGCCGCCAACTGAACGCGCGAGCCGTATTCCGGCGTGACGATGTTAAGATTAAGACCGATGGTGCCGAGCCCTGCCTCGACCGCCAGATGCCTTGTGCTCAGATAGCCATAAGTGCCCCGCTTCAGAGCCCAGTCGGTCTCGTTGGATATGGTGGCCAGCGCCGGATGGCCCATTTCCTCCAGCCGCATGGCCAGAGCGGCGGCCACCCGGTCGATGCGGCGCAGCACCAGATTATTGAGATAGCGATCGGCGGCGCCGAGGCGTACCCGGAAGGCCCCCGCCGGTATACGCTTGGCCAAAACGATAACGCTTTTGGCATGGGGTGAGATACGCCCTGGCGTCTGGGGCCATCGGGGATCGGGCGGAAAGGCTTCCAGGGTTTCGGTATGGACGACGCCGACCAGATCGGCGCCTAGCTCTTTTGCTAGTTCCTTAACGGTTTCGGATGTAGTCGTTCCGGTCACTTTTCCGTCTCCTGCTGGCGCAACACTTTCCGCTGTAGTTTACCTGACTGAGTTTTGGGCAGAGCTTCCAAAAACGCCACCGCCCTCGGGTATTTGTAGGGCGCTATCTCGGATTTGACGTGGTCCTGTAATATCTTAACCAATCCGTCTCCGGCTTTCGCCGGATCGTGCAACCGGACGAAGGCCTTGACGATGGAACCCCGGTCGGGATCGGGGCTGCCGATCACCGCGCATTCCGCCACAGCCTCGTGGCTGAGGAGCGCGCTTTCCACTTCCGGGCCGCTGATATTATAGCCCGAAGAGATGATCATGTCGTCGGCGCGGGCCACATACCAAAAAAGACCGTTTTCGTCCCGCCTGAATAAATCGCCGGTAACGTTCCAGCCTTTTTCCACATATTTTTTCTGATTGTCAGGATCGTCGAAATATTTGCAACCGGTGGGGCCGATGATGCCCAGCCTTCCCGTTTCCCCAGCCTGGGCCGGACCACCATCTTCATCCAGGACGTCGGCCCGGTAACCGGGAATGGCACGGCCCAGGGAACACGGCGTTATATTATTGGGATCGTCGGCCAGGAAGAAAAACAGCAACTCGCTTGATCCCACCATATTTTGCAGTTGCATCCCGGTAGCTTTTCTCCAGCCTTCGAAGGTGGAAGGGGATAGATTTTCACCGCCGGACACGCAGACCTTAACACTGGCGAATTTCTCCGGCGTCGCCAGTTGTGTCATCGCCCGGTACATGGTGGGCGCGGTGACCAGGCAGGTGGCCTGGTGCTTCTCCACCACCTCCAGCAGTTTTTCCGGCGACGCCCGGTCGATCAGCACCACCGCCGCGCCCAGGCGCATGGGTGCCAGCATCATAAAACCAACGCCCAGGGTAAAAGCGATGGGCGGCGAGCCGCAAATAACGTCGCCGGGCCCCAGTCCCAATACGGGACCCAGGGAACAATCCGCCGCCGCCAGCACGTCACGATGAAAGTGAACGGTTCCCTTCGGGTTGCCGGTGGTGCCGGAGGTGAAGGCGATCATGGAAACATCGTCCGCCGCCGTACTGACGGCCTCAAATTCTGTGCTCGTCTCGGTCAATTCATGTTCGAGGCTTTGTTCTGTCAGGGGACCTTTACCGGTTGGCGAGAAATAGCGGACATGCGCGAGGTCAGGCGCTTCAGCCGCCGCCAGATCCAATTCCTCCCTGAGGCCGATGAAACAAAGGGCATGGGTCACTTTGGAACGCTGGGCTATATAGGCAAGTTCGCCGGCCCTCAGCAGGGGCATGGTGGTCACGCAAATGCCGGCCGCCTTCTGCACGGCGAACCAGCAGGCCACCATCATGGGATTATTGGAGGAATGGATCATCACTCTATTGCCGGGAAGCAGCCCCGTCTCACCCACCAGCCAATGGGCGATCCTGTCGGTTTCCGTCCGAAGCCGGTCGAAGCTCCACACCTCATCTTCGTAGTAGAAAGCCGATTCGCCACCCAACCCGTCGTCGATTTTTCGGTCCAGTATTTCCGCCGCCACATTAATTTGCCCCGGATAACCGGCCAACAGCGGGAAGCCGGAAAAATCGATTTCCGGCATTAATTCCGGCGGCGGCAACAGGGAATGAATAAAGCGGTCGGCCTGGGCCGATTGGCCGGAAGGAGGAAGCGGTTTATCGCTTGTCTCGTTATCGGTCAGCGGCACGTCACGCCCCTTCTCCATTCCCGCCGCCGTAAATCCGCGTCATGTCGGGTTTTTCCGTGGCGAAATAGTGCACCCAGATATAAGCGTGGCTGAACGCGGCAACCACCAGCGCCGCCGTCGACTGAAACAGGAACACCGGAATCCAGAGGGCGAAAAATCCGAACACATACATGGCGTTGGGTGTCCGCCTAAAAATGCCCTGGCGCACATATGATTTGGTCCGATAGATATCGGGCTCAAAATGGTCGATTCCGAACGCCCGGCGGAAGGTGAAAAAGTGGACGATGGAATACATCATATACATGACCGGCAGCAACAGGATCACCGAAACGCCGTAACCAATCCAGGGATTGAGATCGAGGGTTCCCCGGTTCGACCAGCCCAAGGTAAACGCCAGGATCGGCCTAAGGACGAACAATATGGTGAACCCCGCGGCATAGAGAGTGAAAGCCTTCTCCCCGAACCAGCGGGTCAAGGTTTGATTATGCAATTCGGCCCGCCAGCACAGCCAAACATAGACCTGATGAAAGACCGCATCAGCGACTACCAAGGCGGCCCACCAGGACGTCGATAGGCCGAGGAATGATCCGGCATCAAACCCCGGGACACCGCGCGCCCAGTAGACAGCAGACAATAAGATGGCCAACGCGATGAAATGAAGCGCCTGGCCTTCAAAAAACAGATTTGATTTTGGCGTATCGTTCATAGTTAGTCTGTGTCTCCAATTGTCGCAACTTTAAATCAAACCATAGCCTTTGCCGCTCAGGTACAGCCCGAACAGCAAAGCACCGACGCCCATAGCCCGCATTCCACTGGTCGACGAGATCAGCTTTTTCGAGTAACCGAGAACAGCTTTTGGATAGATGATGAGCAAAGCGCCCTTGATCGCCCCGAGCCAGCCGATAATGGTAATGATCACCGTCCAATCGGCCCGCCACGCGTGGTAAAAATTAAGGATCAGCAGACCGAAAATCAGGGCTAGAAATCCTCCCAGATAGCATAGCGCCGGACTTTCCAGATATTCCAGGATCATTTTTCGGTAAGTGTCGGCGCTGGCGACAATACCGATCGAAACGACGATATAGATAGGCCCTATGATCCGGGCGATGAACTCCGTTGTATCCATGACTATCCCCCCTCCAATAATAGTAAGCGGCTAAAATTGAATATGATAGTCTCCCGCACTTACCTTAGTGGTCAACACAATTCGCCCAGCGCATCCCCATATGAAAAGATGCAGATATATTCATCATTGAAATTAGCGATGAACCCACGATAACCTAGCGCATTACAATTATTGCACCCCATAAGTCTGCCCTGTGGGGGGATTGCCCCAGATAACGCGTTCGATAATTTATTCGGACAAGGCATTATCTATGCGGAGGATATTTCACCATGGCGCAACGAACCCGACCACCGTTCCGAGCCGATCATGTCGGCAGCCTCTTACGGCCCCAGAACCTGGCCGACGCCAGGCAGAAATGGCGGGAGGGCGACCTTTCTTCCGACCAGCTGCGTGAAACCGAAGACACCGCGATCCGGGGCGTCGTCGCCTTACAGGAGAGTGTCGGATTGAAGGCCGTTACCGACGGCGAATTCCGGCGCGACTATTGGCACCTGGATTTTATTGGTGGTTTTGCCGGCGTGGAGCTTAGCGACGAGACCTATGGTCATGCTTTTTCCGGTGGCGGCACGGTGGCCACCTTCAAGGTGACCGGTAAAATCGGCGCCCATTCCGGGGCCATGCGGGATCATTTTTCTTTTCTCAAGTCGGTGACCAAGGAAACGGCTAAGTTCTGCATTCCCGGCCCCGGCATGACCCACCTCAGGAGCGGCCGGGCCGGTATCAGCGAGAAAGCCTATCCCGACTTGGACGAATATTGGTCCGATTTGACCGCCGCCTATCGGAAAGAAGTTCAACAACTGGCGGAAATGGGCTGCACCTATCTGCAGATCGATGATGTTAGTTTCGCGTATCTCTGCGATGAAAAATTCAGAAGCCAGGTCAGTGAAAGAGGTGATGATCCTGATGAACTTCTGTCGATCTATGCGCGGTCTCTGACCGATGCCGTCGCCGAGCGTCCCGACGGCATGACGGTCACCACCCACATGTGCCGGGGTAATTTTCAAAGCACCTGGATGACAGAAGGCGGTTACGATCCGGTTGCTGAGCGGTTATTCGATAACCTGGATGTTGACGGCTATTTCATGGAGTACGATTCAGAGCGGGCGGGCGGGTTCGAACCGTTGCGCTATTTGCCGGCAAAAAAAATCGTCGTTCTCGGCCTTATCACCAGTAAAACACCGGAACTTGAATCAAAGGACGACATAAAACGCCGTATCGATGAGGCTGCGAATTTTGTGCCGGTGGAGCAGATATGCCTCAGCCCCCAATGCGGTTTTTCCAGCACCCATCACGGCAACAAACTGACCGTCGACCAACAGCGGAAGAAATTAGAACTGGTGGTTGAAACGGCCGATGAAGTTTGGGGATAGTTAAAGCTGGTTCACGTCACCGCGACCGGCAACTTGTCCAGGCCCCGGAAACGGGCGCGGCCATGGAGTTGTTTTTCACCGTTTTTACGGAGCTTGGAAAAGCGCTGAACGAACTTGCCGATGGCGATGCGGCCTTCGATACGCCCTAACGTGTTGCCCATACAGATATGCTTGCCGATGCCAAAAGCGATTTGGGGATTGTGATCGCGGCCCACGTCTACCGTCTCTGGATTTTTGAACTCCTCCGGGTCCCGGTTGGCGGCGCCGATGCAGGTGTGAATAAAGGCGTCCTTGGGGATTGTCACGGGCGCATCCTCGGGGCCAAATTCCACATCCGCCGTGGCTTTGCGGTTGCCGATCTGAAGCGGGCTTTCGAAGCGGAGAAATTCTTCAACGGCGGTCTTGATAAGTTCTGGATCATCCTGCAGGCGCTTCAATTGATCGGGATGGTCGAGCAGGATTGAGATGCCGTTCCCCACCAGATTAGCCGTCGTTTCGTGACCGGCATTGAGTAAAAAGATACAGTTCTGCACCAGTTCCACCGGGCTCAGTTTTTCGCCGCCTACCTCGCCGAAGATCAACGCCGCCAGCACTTCTCCTTGCCCGGCCTGGTTCGGCATTTTCCGGCGCGCATCAATCAGCTCCTCCAGCATGGCGCCGAATTCCTCTACCGCGTCGTGTCCGGCCTGCAATTTGTCGGGCGCTACGACGGGATCGAGAGCCCCCAATATAAGATTGGAATAATTGTGCAGCAGGTGTCGGTGCTCTTCCGGTACGCCCAGCATGTAGGAGATGATCTCGGTCGGCAGCGCCAGGGCGTAGTCTTCGATAATGTCGAACTCTCCCTGTTCCGCCAACCGGTCCAGCAGATTGTTGATCACCTGATCCACCAGCGGCTCCAACTCGGTGAGCTTGCGTGGGGTGAAGGCGCCCGCCAGCAATTTCCGCACCCGTGTGTGAACGGGCGGATCGTTGAACACCAGACTGGTGGTGTGGTGGGTATAAAGGGGACCGTCCCCGAATTTGGGCTTGAAATCGACCGTCTTGTCGGAACTCATGTCCGGATGTTTGAAGGCCTTCACCACATCGGCGAAACGGGTGAGAAAATAGGTGCCGTCGGGATTGCGGTAAACGGGCGCTGTCTCCCGCAATTGCCGGTAGACGGGATAGGGATCGTCGAGAAAATCCTGACCGATTTCGTTGATGTCAAAGTCCAGCTCTGTATCCGGCATGATTGCAAATCACCTTGGTTTTTGCATGATTTCCCAATGAATTTCCTCTAATTTTTAGAATTCTTCAAGTTCAAATGATACCACAGTCTTCAGGGGACCCTCTTATGACTAAAATCGAAAAAGACCTCCGCACCTACCTGAAAAAAACACAGGAAGAAGGTGAACTACTGCGCATCGATAAAAAAGTAGATCCCAATTCGGAAGCGCCGGCGCTGCTGAAAAAGAGTGTGAAGCGAGGAAAAGTGCTGCTGTTTGAAAATGTTTCCGGTAGCTCGATGAGTGTTGTCGGCAACACCTTGGCGTCCCGGGATTGGATTGAAACGGCCCTGGGGTGCGGCAATCAAAGCATTATTGAGTGGTTTAGTGATCGATCCCCAAACAGCCTGCCCGCCTTAAAAGTTGAAAATGCGCCGGTGAAAGAAGTCGTGGAAAGCTCTATCGATCTGCATAAACTCCCGATTTTCACCTACCATGAAGAAGATGGCGGTCCTTATATCACCGGCGGCGCCTGCATCCAGAAAGACCCCGAAACCGGCCGTCAAAATGCCGGTTATTACAGCCTTCAACTAAAATCCAAGGACGAAATGGCGTTGAGAATGTTACCGAGCGCCCAAGGTTTTGAAATATTCGAAAATCGGATTAAACAGGGAAAACCGACCGAGATGGCGGTGGCCATTGGCCTTCATCCGGTGGAGATGCTGGCGACGGCGGCCCATACGCATTTTGACGAATTTGAATTGGCCGGGGCGTTGAGGGGCGAGCCTGTTGAAATGGTCAAATGCGACACCATCGAAGTGGATGTTCCGGCGCACGCGGAAATTATTCTTGAAGGGGTAATAATACCCGACAAAAAGGAGCCCGAGGGCCCGATCGGCGATTGGTTGGGATATTACCCGTTGGTCGAAGAGCGTCATATCTTCAAGGTTCAACACATAACCTCCCGCAAGGATCCGATCTGTCAGGCCATCCTTTCCGGCAGTGGTGACGAAAATATTCTATTGTCGCTGCCGAGGATGGCCGATGTTCTGAATGCGGCGCGGAAGGCGGCGTCCGGCGTTAAGAATGTTTCCCTCGACCCGTTTCTGATGATCTGCGTCATTCAAATGAGCAAACGGTTCGAGGGCGAACCCATGAACGCCATCCTGGCCGCCTTCGGCGAGGTGCCTTTCGTCAAGGTCTGCATCGCGGTCGACGAAGATGTGGACCTCTTAAACATGAACGATGTCATGTGGGCGGTGGTAACGCGGACACGGCTGGAGGAAGACGTCAATATTATCGGCAAGGTGATGGGTTTTTCCCGGGACCCCCACGGCCACTACAAATCCAAAATCGCCATCGACGCCACCCATCCCCTGGAAAACGCCAACGACTACCGCCGCGCCCAGGTGATCAATCCCAACATCGACCTGGACAGCTATTTGGCAAAGTAGGCGCAAACGTTAATTAATCGACTGTCGATTAATTCACACCTGTTCATAACTTCGTTAATTTAACGACTGTCGATTAATTAACTATTCAGCCGGAACGGGTTCCTTTTGAAGGGCTTTTACCGCCGTCAACTCTCCACTGCCGTCCCAAGGCTCGACCTCCACCAAAGCCGCGCTGGTGGCCATGGAATGGGTCTGTTTGGCCTGAGTGCGTTTGGGGGTCAGCTGGTTGAGGCAGCCGCCCCGGTCCACCGAATAGCCGGGATCGCCCAACGGATCGTAGGTGGCGCAGGATTCGTAACCGTGCACGACACCCTGCCGGAGACGGTTGGTCGGCATGGCGGCGCAGATCACGGCGCCCCGGTGGTTGTAGACCTTGACCAGATCACGCTGCTTAATGCCCCTGGCGGCGGCGTCCTTATCGTTCATACGCAGGGTCCAGTAGAAATAGCCGTCCACCTCGATGCGGTGATCGACGATATCGTTGATGAACGCGTCCTTGCCGTCGCCCTGGCTGTGATAGCTGAACCGCGCATGGGGCGTGATCATCTGCAGGGGATAATCCTTGGTCATCTCGGCGGTCCGCGGACCTTCCCAAGCAGGCGTGTATTTGACGATGGGCGGGCGTTCCGGGTCGTCGGCATCGAAGCGTTTCAAGGTATTGCACTCGAACTCGATCTTGCCCGACTGAGTCTGCAGGCCGCTGAGGAATTCCTCGGTGTAGTCGGCCGGCAACGGATGAGGCTCCGGCACGTTCTTTTTCTTGCCTTCGGCGAACCAGCGGAACGACACCGGCGGCCGCAAATCCTCTTTCAAAGGCTCGACCACGTAGTAGCCCTTACGGATGAATTCCTTCCAGGAGATTTTTTGCGGCAGGTCCGAGGAATCGAACATGCGTTTCACCCAGTCGATCTCGCTCATGCCTTCCGAGAACAACAATCCGAGGCCTAAGCGATTGGCGAGCTCGAGGAAAATCTGATAATCGGATTTCGACTCGCCCAGGGGCTCAATACATTTGTGTTGGAAGGTAATCACCCGGTGGTTGAGCTGGTTCTGGCCGTGATGGGTATAGCCACCGATGCCGGCCCATTCGGATATGTCCGGGCGCTCCAGATTGGTGCAGGCGGGCAGGATGATATCGGCAAACTTGGCGTCCCCTTCCAGCCAGATGGACTGGTTGACGACAAACTCAAGCTTGGGTGTGCGGTACATTTTCACATAGCGGTTGGTGTCGCTCATGGTGCCGAACATGGAGCCGCCATATTTGTACATCATCTTCACCGGCGCCTGACCCTTTTTGGGATAGACGATCTTGTCGAATTGAGCCTCGATGGTCTTGCCGTTCCAGGCATACCCCTCGGCCTTGCCTTCCAGGATGGCTTCCGGCATCTGCAGACGGGGTATCTTCTGGCTGTTGGTATTGATGGTGGGTAGTTGGGGCATGCGCTGATAGAGCGAAACCGACAGGGCCGTACCGTTGAGGTCACCCGACATACCGCCGTCGGCATAACCCGGGAAATAGAAATGCAGATCAAGAGGCGTCGCCCGCTGCAAATTGCCCAGATTGACGCCCGGCTTGCCGATACCCTGCATGGCCATGAGGCAGATCATGGTGCGCGACCATTGAATGCCTGTGGGATTGCGGCAGGCGCCGCCATAGCCGTTGCCGGCGCCACCAGCGGAGAGATAGGTCTTCTTGTTGCCCCAGGCGCGGGCCAGGGCGCGCACATCCTTGGCGGCAATACCGGTTTCCTCTTCCTGCCATTCCGGAGTCTTCGGAATGCCGTCTTCGTCACCCAGAATGTAGGCTTTCCAGGTATCGAACCCTTCCGTCCGCTTTTCGACATAGTCTTTGTCGTAAAGGTCTTCGGTAATCCAGACATAGGCGATGGCCATGGCCATGGCCGGGTCGGTGGTCGGCTTGGGGGCCAGCCACTTGCCGCCCAGCATCTGGGCCGTATCGTTGTAGTGGGGATCGATATGGACGAAGTCGATGTCCAGTTCCTTCAGCCACTGGCGGCGGATTGACCCTTCCTGAGAGGCGTAGTTGCCCGACGTGGATTCCGGATTGCTCGACCAGAAGACCACCATCTCGCAATGTTTCAGCAGATCCTCAACGGTGCCGTAGTTTTCCGACATGCCGACCCGGAGGCTGTGGCCCCAGTGATGCAGTCCGCCCCAGTACCAGCCTTCCCAACTGTCCGGATTATGGTGAACTTCAGTGTGGCCGATCAAATTCATAAAGCGAAAATTGGCCGACAGGTAATAGCCGATATTTCCCCAGGTGTGGTGGGACCCATGGGACGAGGCAATGGCGCCGGGCCCGTAATCCCGCTTCATGCGCTTGATTTCACCGGCAACCATGTCGAGGGCTTCATCCCAGCTGATCCGTTCATAGCCGGAAACGCCACGGTTCTCGCAATTGCGCTCTCCGTCAGGGTCGAAGTCCACACGCTTCATCGGATACAGAATACGATCGGGGGAATAGACGGCCGACTTCCAGTTCTGGCCGTGGGGCGACAGGGTGGTTTTGCGGGGCGGCGTGAACTTTTTGCCGCGGGCTTCGATGGTCCAGGTACCGGGATCACTGTCGTCGAAATCGATGGTGGTGGTGCGGATCAGTTTGCCGTCCTTGACGTAAACGAAAACCGGGCCGCCGTTGGTCATGCTGGTATAGCGTTTGCTGCCGTCCGGCAAATCAATGCCGTATTTCCAACCGATATTCTGGGTCAGCATGACCGTCTGGGCGAACCAATAGGCATCCTCGTCCGACCCGGTCATGGTCAGGTTGAACTCCTTCTGGGCGTCGATCTGCTGCTGGTAATCCACCGGCGGCACCAGCAGACGAAAGGCGATATCCACATCCTTGAAACCCATGCAGATGTCGGGATCGGGATGAATGCCCGCCTTGGAGGTCACATGCCCGTCTTTAAAGATAAAGTAACGCCCGGCGCTTTCGTCATTGATCCTGATTTGGGCAACGAGGTTCTTCTCTTTAAGCCGGACGCGGAATGCCGGATACCGCCACTTCGTGATTTTTAGCAGCCAGTGAAGTCCGTAGAGGATTAAAGAGAATTTCATGTCGATACCTATAAATTTTGTCTATGGGGAACCAGGCGGTTCGATCCGGGACCGGCATTCGCCGAGCCCGATCCGCACCGCGCCGTCTTTTTCACACCACGCACGCATGATGACTTCGTCACCGTCTTCCAGAAACGTCCTTGTCTCTCCGGTGGGCAGTTCGATGGGCTTTTGGCCGGCCCAGGAGGCCTCCATGATGGAGCCAAACTGCCCGGGGTCCGACCCCGAAATGGTGCCGCTGCCGAGGTAGTCACCGGGGTGAAGGTCGCAGCCGTTGCTGGCGTGGTGGGTCACCATCTGGAATATGGTCCAGTAGGTGTCCTTGAAGTTGGACGTGCCGATCACTTGTGGCGTCACGTCTTCAGTGCGCATGCGCGAGGTTTGGATGGAGGTCTCAAACTGGATATCCAGACCGCCCGTATCTTCGACTGCCTGTGACGACAAATACGGCAGCGGCGCCGGGTCGCCCTCGGGACGCTGGTAGGCATTGGTGCGGAAAGGCGCCATGGCCTCCAAAGTGACGATCCAGGGCGAGATATGGGTCGCGAAGTTCTTGGCCAGGAACGGGCCCAGGGGCTGGTATTCCCAACCTTGAATGTCCCGGGCCGACCAATCGTTGAGAATATTGATGCCGAAGACGTGATCCTCAGCCTCATCGATGGCAAAGGGAGCACCCAGATCGTTGCCCGGTCCGACAAATACGCCAAGCTCGGTCTCGTAGTCCAAACGCTTGCAGGGCCCGAAACTGGGGGAGTCAGCATCGGGCGCTTTGGTCTGACCCAGGGGCCGAATGGTGGGCTCGCCCGAAATTCGGATCGAGGACGACCGCCCGTGATAGGCAATGGGAACATGCTTGAAATTGGGCATCAGCGGATTGGGATTATCAGGACGGTTGATCATACCCATGTGGGTGGCGTGATTGACTGAGGTGAAGAAATCGGTGAAGTCGCCGATCTCAGCCGGCACCGCCATTTCGGCATCCGCCATGGAGACCAAAGTGTCCCGCAAATCGCTCTCCGGCCCGCCTTCTCGCAGGAGTTCCGATAAACGCGCTCTTAGCGCCGACCAATACTTGCCGCCCAGCGCCATCAGGGGATTGAGACTCGGACCCGTGCAGGCCTGGGCCGCCTCTTTAGCGTCGCCTTCAAAAAAACCTTTTTCGAGGCAGGCGCCGATATCCAGAATTTGATCGCCGATGGCGACACCACCCCGCATATACTCTTCCGGCCCGTTGGCGCGGAAGACGCCCAGGGGCAGGTTCTGGATGGGAAATTCCGCTCCCGCTTCATTGGCCGACTTGACCCAGCTCTTGAGTGCGGGATCGTGGGTTCCATTGAGGCCGCTCATGAGACATCTCCCGGGAAATGTTTTTGCAGTCCCTGCCAGCAGTCGGCGTAATCATCCTGCAGCAGTTCCGTTTCCATGGCGAACTTGGTGGGCCGGTAATTAAGGCAGGTCTCGAACATAAAGGCCTGAGTGTTGTCGATATAGTCCGGCGCTAGCGTTTCACTGCTGGCGGCCTCGAAAACATCGCCGTCATTGCCGTGGGGCGCCATGCAGTTATGCAGACTGCTCCCGCCGGGCACAAAGCCGTCCTTGCGGCCGTCATATTCGCCCACGATCAGCCCCATGAACTCGCTCATCACATTGCGGTGGTACCAGGGCGGCCGGTAGGTATCCTCCGCCACCATCCAGCGGGGCGGGAAGATAACAAAATCGATATTTGCCGTGCCGGGAGACGTGGTAGGCGAGGTCAAGACGGTAAAGATGGACGGGTCCGGGTGGTCGTAGCTGATGGAGCCGATCACGTTGTAGTCGGCAAGGTCATACTTATAAGGCGCATAATTGCCGTGCCAGGCCACTACATCCAAGGGTGAATGTCCGATGGATGCATTCCAGATATTGCCCTGCATCTTGCAAGTCAGGGTGAAGTCCCCTTCCTTCTCTTCAAAAGCCGCCACCGGTGTTTTGAAATCGCGCGGGTTGGCCAGACCGTTGGAGCCGATGGGCCCCAGGCTGGGAATTCGCAAAAGCGCGCCGAAATTTTCGCAGACATAGCCGCGGGACGGACCGTCGGGCAGTTCCACCCGGAACTTGATGCCCCGCTGGATGACGGCGATTTCGTTGGGCGCAATCTCGATAAAGCCCATCTCCGTATGGAGGTGCAGTCGGCCCTGCTGGGGCACGAACAGCATCTCGCCGTCGGTGTTATAGAAATACCGATCTTCCATGGAAGTGTTGCAGGCGTAAACATGCACAGCCAGCCCGGCCCCGGCGGTGGCGTCCCCGGCGCCCGCCATGGTGACCAAACCGTCAATAAAGTCGGTAGGCCCATCAGGCATTGGCAGCGGGTCCCAGCGCTGCTGGTTGGGGGTGATGGGCTGGCCATCGAACGGCGCACCCCTTATGAGGCCGCTGTCACCGGGCACGAACCGGTCATGCACGACCGAGGGCCGGATGCGGTAAAGCCAGCTCCGCCGGTTGACCTCACGGGGAGCGGTGAAGGCCGTCCCGGTCAACTGTTCGGCATAAAGGCCCAAGGGTGCTTTTTGCGGTGAATTGCCCCGTGCCGGTAAGGCACCTTCCATGGCTTCGGTCGCCAATTCGTTGCCGAAGCCAGTTTGGTATTTCTGTTCTGTCTTAACTGTCGATTTCATTTGACCGTGTTCCCTAAGCAATCGAAATCCAAATGCGAATAATTACTAAATTTAATTCGAGCTAAGACTGGTTTATGGAAAAATATTCCCTGATCAACCGAAAAATTCGCCGGTCAGCATTTTAATTTCCCTATATTAGTTTCATTTGAAACTAATATCAATGATAATTTCATTTGAAACCAATATGGGGTATATAAGTGGATAACCTAAAATCGGAAAACCGGCGGCGAAAACGGATGCAAAAAGTACTGGATCGGGAAAAAGAGGTGGCCAATGAGGCCGGCAAACCCGCGGACGCCCTCAATTTGCGGGACTTTCTTCCCTACCGGCTGGCCACTCTGGCCAAGGAAATTTCGACCGCCTTCGCCAAAACCTATGAAGCCCGATTCGGCATTACCATCCCCCAATGGCGGGTGATGTCGGCGCTGGGCAACTTTCCCGACTGTTCCGCCTCCCATGTGGCCAAATACGCCAACCTGGACAAAGTACAGGTCAGCCGCGCCGTTTCGGGTCTGGTGGAGATGGGTTACGTGGTGCGCAGCCTGGATGACCGTGACCGCCGTAATTCCGTCCTCAGATTTTCCTCCAAAGGTCAGGCCGTCTACCAACAGATCATCCCCGTTGCCCGGGATTTCGAAGCCCGCTTCACCGAAACCCTCACCGACGCGGAAACCGCCCAGTTGGATACCCTCCTCGCCAAATTGATGAAGCAGGCCAAAAACGGTTAGTGGCTCATCTGTTATTGAAGAAAAATGGTAAATACTCTTCTGACAACTTGGCAACTAAAAGCGGATAGCGATTCGACGGAGTTGGTTATTCCTGATGGCTGCCGGGATCTGATATTCTATATTCGTCCTGGTCGGAGGCCATATTGGTTTCTAACTTCATTGGATCAGGGAGCATACAAGGTGCCGGTAAAAAATGGCGATGTTTACTTCGGCTACCGATTGACGCCGGGTGCCAGCATCCTAGAGAACAAGCTTCTCGCCGCTGTACAGAACGAGGATTTTATCCACGAAGATATCTGTTCCAAACTGGATAGCTATACTTCCCTGTCAGTTTCAGTTGCTGATGCATTGACTTGTCTTGCCTCGGGTGTCGCTAGTGTGGCGAAAGCGGCAAAGCAGCTTGGTACGAATAAGCGGAGCCTACAAAGATTGATCCTTCAACACACCTCGCAAACACCAGTTTTCTGGCTGCAGTTGGCGCGGATTCGCCATGCAGGTCGCGCCGTGCAAGAAGATATGCCCTTGGCTGAAATCGCTCTAGTTCTTGGTTTTTCAGATCAATCACACATGAATCGCGAATTCCAGCGCTGGCTGGGCGACAGCCCTTTGGCGTTGAGAAAGGGACGCGTGCAGAACGAAAGGCTTAATGAGCCGGGTTTCGCCTAATCTTCAACCGTTGTACAAAGTTCAACCAGAAAACCATTTATGTCTGCGACATAAGCCGTTGTCTGCCCCCATGGCATTTTTTGCGGTTCTTGTATAGAAGCGGCCCCGGCTTTGAGGGCCTTGGCGAATGCCGCTGACACGTCTTCAGTGGTAAAAGCTATTTCAAATGCAGGATGACCCGGCACCGGGCGCGACGGGTTTTTTCCAATTTCCTGCATCAGGCGCTCAGAGGAAAAGGACAACGTGGTTGCGCCGGTGTCCAGTTCGCCGTAATCGCCGCTTTCGTGCAGCATTTTTTTATTAAGTCCGAAGGCCGCGCCATAGAAGGCTAATGTATCGGAAACATTTTCAACATAGAGAATAGTATAAGTAAAGTGCACCAGACTGACTCCTATTCGGGATTGAGTGCTCTCTCTTAACTCTTCCAATAGCTGTCTGTCTTGAATATTTGCGACAAGGTTTTTTCCATTACAAAAACGCCTAAAGAAACTGCCGGTGCAACATCATCCCAAGCTGCACGAACCCATAGGCGATCATGCCGAAAATGACGGCGTAGAGAATAACCTTGAGATGGCTCTTGAGGCGCTCCATGGGAAAAGA
>CAZNLR010000043.1:16895-42862 GCA_964574215.1 uncultured Rhodospirillaceae bacterium
AATAGGGGGGGGGGTACGGATAACCAGTGGTTTCGGTATGGGCTTGTGATTATTAGTTTGGATATTGAAGTAATTTCTTTTTAAGCTGTCCACTTTTGTAGCCGTGTTGATTGGCGAGGTGATATGAACTGGTTGCATTTTCAATATCACCAATTTTTTCTTGGTAGGTTCCTAGTTGGAAATACATGATTCCCCATAGGCGCTCGTTGTGATCATTTAATTCAATAGCGCGACTCAAATCATCTATAGCTCTTTGAAAATCTTTCTTTAGTGCAAACAACTCAGCCCTACCAACAAATACCATAAAATTGTGTGGATACTCCTTGATCGCTTGGTCGAAATCGCTAGAGGCGGCATTAATATCATTCTTTTTCATTTGAATGATCGCTCTGAAATAAATATACGGCAATTTGGGATTTTTTGGCGATAGACGCATTGCTTCATTTATGTCTCTCAACGCCATTTTAAACCGCTGCTGCATGGTATATGCCCTGGAACGGTAAAATAAGACAAAAGCCTTACTTTCTGGATGAGACTTTAATTCTTCATCGATAAGTTTGGTAAAATGATGCACGGCAACAGCAAATTTCTTGGATACAAAAGCATCCAAACCTTTCTCAAGGTCTCCGGGTTTGTTTTCAGCAGCATTTAAAGACGGCGACACTAAAATCAAAAGAGCGATCAATCCAATTATCGAACTCAATACCTTCATACGATCAGTTACCTTTCGCATCTGATAAAATCGGTTTACGAAAATCCTCCATACCGAAACCAACTCTCTTCCATACACCGACCAATGCTACTTGAAATAATCATTGGCTGTAAATATGTGGTGCCCTACACTTATTAGAACATGCACGGAAAACCCCCTAAAAATGAGCCAAAACGGGGCACAGAAGTGTGCGGTTTGAGGAATGGCTCGAAGGGGGTACGGAAAACCAATGGAATCGGTATCGCTTCGACCGGTTTTGGCTCTTCTCTCAAAAAAATCTTCGGCAGACGATTAATCCGTACTCAGTCGCGCAAGCCCTTCAGCCATCGGATAATCTCCTTCTCGCCCTTTTGCGGTGTGACTTTGTGGCCGCCGCCGACCACGACGTACCGGCTTTTGGGATGGGCCGGCGCCCGGTCATAGGCGTAGTTTTTGCCCCTGCCAAGTCGCAGCATGGTGTCCTTTTCGCCGATGATCCACATCAGCGCCGTGCCCGGTTTTAGCCGGGCGGCGTTTCTCGGCATCACGGCCGGTCCGTTCGGGTCGTACCAGCTTAGATAAATTTCGGCAGTGGCGCGAACCTTGGACAGTTGCCCCTGATTGACGTCATTGAAATCGGCGACCTTCCCGCCTTCACCTCGGGCGACAATTTTCCTGGCGCGCAGATAGTCGTTCTCCATCCGCTTTTGAAATCCCTTGACCTCAGGCACATGGCCGGGGGCGATGGCCAGAATACCGGCCAGGCCATTGCGGCGGGCGCCGTAGCCGATGGCCGCATTGGCGCCGATGCTGTGGCCGCCGACGACGATAAATTTCGCCCCGCTGCTTTTCAGCTGTTCCACATAACCATCGATTTCGGTCATGGAGTCCTCGTAGCTCAAGTCCCAGATGCGCGACCGGGACCACGGCATTTCGGGCGCCAGGACCAGGAAACCGGCACGCTTTAACACCCCGGTCAGCTTGCCCACGGGAGACTTCGGATTGGCCGTCCGGCCCTTGCCGTGCATCAGGATAACGCCGACCTTTTCTTCCGCCGACAGGCCGGCCGCCGGAAGACCGAAGATGACCCAGAAGACCGCTAGGATGAATACGGCGCTGATATTCTTGTACATCACAGTAATTGACCTACTGGCCCCTTGCCTAAGTTCCCCCAAGACTAAGCCAAAAAAGGTCAGGCGCAAAATATGGAAAACGGTTTCCCGTTCCGGCGGCTTAAGATATCAGGATTATCACGCTGATGGCGATGAGCATCCAATATATGATTATTCGGAAGGCGTGCGCGGGTAGGATGGTGAACAGGCGCGCGCCCGCCCAGACGCTCGCCATGTAGGGCAGCACCAGTACGGCGACATTAATAATAACTTTTTGCGTAACGGCATCGGCCATCAACATGGAGACCAGAACCGTCAATCCCATCATCGTCGTAATGATCGCAATATTAGCCCGATGCTCTTTCGCCGTACCGGGCAGCGACATCAGATACAACACCAAAGGCGGCCCGCCCACACCGGCAACACCGTTGACGGTGCCGCCGATGGCGCCGGTAATAAATCCGGGAACAAAGCCGCGCGGGCCCTTGTAGGTCCACCCCATCAGGCTGACCACCGTCACAAATATAACGGCGACGGCAATAACTTTTTTCACGATTTCAGGGTCCAGGGTAACCAATAAGACTGTTCCGATCGGCGTGAAACACAGTCCCGCCAAGATCATCGGCCGAACGTCGCGCCAACTTGCCAGAGGGATCGCCGGTATGGTGATTTGTATGGAGGCGAATATGCCCAATCCGACAACGGAAGCGATGGCCTCGACCGGTCCCCACAACAGCGCCAGCAGCGGCACCATAACCAAACCGGACGCGAATCCCGTAAAGCCGCGGACCACTCCGCCGACGAAGATGATCAGCAGCGCATATAAATATTCAAGGGTCAGGAAATCCAAGACGGACGATACTTTCAGGGATTGGCGTAGCAGTCATTGTAGATAATGTCGCCGGACTGACAACCGGATTCGGTATTCCGTTCTACGATCCGCAACCGGCAGTCAAAATGGCCAAGCAGGAGGCCTTACCGAGTTGAGTAGGTGCCTAAAATGACAATTTCGCTGCGCCGTCACGACGCCAAAATCATCACACTTAAGGCGATAAGCATCCAGAGAACAATCAAACGAAACGCACTTTGCGGTAGAAAGCGGAAGAGCCGCGTACCCAACCAAACGCTCGCCATAAAGGGCAGCGCCAATACGGCGATACGAACGAGCGCCTCCACCGTGATGACATCAGCGATAAGCATTGACGCCAGGACGGTCAATCCCATTAAAGAGATGACGGCGACGATGTTGGCCCGGTGCTGCCTGGCGTCACCCGGCAAAGACATCAGGTAGAGAACCATTGGCGGACCGCCCACGGCGGCGACGCCATTCACACATCCGCCCACCGCGCCGGCAATGAATCCCGGTAAAAACCCGCGCGGACCTTTATAGGTCCAGCCCATAATACTGATGACAGTTAGAAAAAGTACCGCGGCGGCGATGACCTTCTTGACCAACAATGGATCTAAAATCACCAGCAGCGCCGTTCCGACCGGCGTAAAGAAGAGTCCGGCCAGGAGCATCGGCCTAATCTCGCGCCAATTTACGACGGGAATCACCGGAATTGTAATTTGTATGGATATGGTAAAGGCCAACACCACCATTATGGTAATCGCCTGGACCGGCCCCCATAACAGAGCCAACAACGGCACCATAACCAATCCTCCGCCGAAACCGGTAACCCCGTGTACCACGCCGGCGGCGAAAATGATGAGCATCGCATAAAGAAATTCGAGGGTCAGGAAATCCACGCTCGGCAGCACCTATCGGACACAAAACTGATGCTATTGTAGATGAAGAGGTCAGCCTTACAACCAGGATTACGGCCAAGGTCCGTTGTGTGCAACGGCGCTGCCGAACCTCGCGTAGCGCGCCCTATTTGCTGCCCTTGGATCGGTCGTGGTCATCGGCCAGGCAGTGCAGCACCGCCACCAGATCGATCACCTTGGCGTAATAGAGGGCCAGTTCCTCGCTGCTGAGCGCCATGCCGGCTTTATTGACGATGGCCTCCTGGCCGAGATTGAAACTGGTCAGAAGCACTTTCGATTCAGTTTCCCAGAACTTGATGAGGGACCGCCATTCGCCTTTATACCGTGACCGCACCAAGGCGATCAGGCCGTCATGGTTGAGATCGCCCCACCACGGCACATCGGGTACCGACTTGCAATTGTATTGGGGTTCCTGGGCGGCGGCGGCTTCCAGATCGGTCTCGCTCACCGCATCCGCCAGGCATTTCACGACGGCGATGCGCTCATCGATCTGCTGGGCGTACTCGGCCAGTTTACTGCCCTTAATTTTTACCCCCCGGGATTTCAGGACCAACGTTTTTTTCAACTTGTAGAGGCGCACCACCTTTTTTCGGTAACTCAACCATTTCCAGACATAGGCGTTCCAATCGCCGTCATATTTTCTCTGCACGTAAGCGATAACTTTGTCATGGCTCTTGGTCCACCAGGCAACGTTGGGGAGCGGCGGGCAATTGGCTGCCACCGCATCGGGTGCAAAGCCAAGGGCAATAAACAGCAAGAGCGCGGCAGCAAGAGCCGATTTGAACCTATTGTTCTGCTTTTCGATGACCAAAGTTGACCACTCCCTAAAGTCAGTAATACGCGTTAGACAATTTATGTGGAGAACTCCCGATATCCTTTCTATTCACTTGAGTAATTTCGACTTCCGTTACGGCGTCAAAAATTTGACATAAAATTATGATGTCTTTCCTTCAGTCAGAATATCCCGCAAAGCGTTAGAATCATAGGCGCAATTTGAGCATCAGGCTATGTCGGACAACCGGTACATTAAATTCAACTACTGCCTGGCAATCGTATTGCTGGTTGCTGCCTGCACCGACCCAAATAAAAACTCTCCACCAAAAATATCCGTAATCAATCAGACGAAGTGGGACTGCGGGGGCGGTGTGACGCTAAGTGTCGCGTGGGGCGGGGATCAAGCGCAGGTTTCAACCGGCAGTAAAACCTGGCACCTGCCGAGAGCACGTTCGGCGTCAGGAGCGCGCTACGCCGCCGACGGTCGGGAAATCTGGGAGCATCAGGGGAAAATCCGCTGGTCCAATGGCGCGGCGGCGGCGGTCACCTGCTTTCGGCGGCGCGATGATAAATGAGGTTAGGCTCCACCTAACTGAGCGCCGAGGAGTAGTCCGCCTTATACGCGTCCAGCCGCTCGCGTGCAGCATCAATGATGCTGGCGCCGGCCTTTGCATAGAGGTCCCGCTCCTCTTCCGGCGCGCCTACATTACCTTCAGCAAAGCTGGACCGCGCCGCGATACGCTCCCACCAGGCCGTGGTTTTCGGTCTGTTTTCAAACCATAGGCTCAGAATACCCATGCTGCCCGTTCGGGCGATCAGGGGCGCGAAATTAATTTCCGCGAGGCTGAATATATCGCCCATGAGCCAATCGCGGCCGTCTTCCAGGGAGTGCTCGATCTTTTCGAAAATACGTTCCCAGGCCACCAGGGCGCGGATGGCATAGGGCGAATTGATGCCGTCGTAGACACAAGACTGCTGGCGGATGGTGCGGTCGAGCAAAGTCTGTCCCGCCCAATAGTCGGCCCGGTCCTGATCGGTCATATTCAACAGACGATCCCGGAAGACGGCGGTAAAGCTCAGAGACGCCACGGCTTCGAAGGCGAACTCATCCACCTCCTTCACCCATTCACGCATCTGGGCGATTTCGGCGCGGTCGGCCGGTTTCAGGGGCGGTTCGGGATAGAGGTCGTCGATATAGTCGCAAATGATGGAGGATTCCCGGATGATCTTGCCGTCGTGGATGATCGTCGGCACCTGGGCCTTGGGGTTGATCTTGATATATTCGGGGTCGAATTGTTCGTGCTTAAAGAGATGAACGTGATGGCGCACCCAATCGTCAACGCCCTTCTCCGCCAGGGTCATCAGCACCTTTTCGGCGCAAATGGAATCGTCGTAGTAATAAACTTCGAGCATTGCTCATCTCCCCTGACATCTGCCTCTTTATCCCCCATATTAGTTACACATGAAACTAAATGCAATGAGGTCAATTGAATGTGTTTAAACTTCATCCCAATATGGACGGGGGCCAAAACGGTCGGCCATGAAATCGACAAAGGCGCGGACCTTGGCCGATAGATGCCGGCTGTGTGGATAAACGGCATAGATCGAAAGATCGGATTCGCTGAAATCCTGTAACACCGCTTGCAAGCTCCCTGCCCTTAAATCTTCACTCACAATAAAAGTGGGGCCCATATAAAGGCCCAGCCCGCCAAGCGCCGCCGCGCGCAAGGCATCACCATTGTTGGCCCGAAAGGAACCCGCAGCTTTCACCGAAATAGGACCGTCCGGCCCACTGAATCGCCATTCTCCGCCGCTTTGCAAATAGGTGTAGATCAAACAGTTGTGGTTTATCAGGTCGGAAGGCTCAAGCGGTTGCGGATGGCGATGCCAATAATCCGGCGTGGCGCAGACAACCGTGTTAAATGGCGCCAAGGTGCGCGCCACTTGGCTCGAATCCGGCATGCGGGCGATGCGGATGGCGACATCGTAGCCGCCGTCGATCAAATCGACGAGACGATCGTCAAGATCCATATCCACTTTCAGCTCAGGATAAAGCGCCATAAAGGATGGTATCGCCGGTGCGACGTGAAGCACGCCGAATGACATGGGAGCATTTATTTTAAGGGTTCCGCGCGGTGCCGCGTGCAGGCTGCTCACTTCCTGCTCAGCTTCCTCTGCTTCGGCAACTATGCGCGCCGCCCGTTCGTAGTAGACGGCACCGATTTCGGTCAGATTGAGACGACGTGTCGTCCGGTTAAGAAGGCGTGCGCCCAAGCGGTTCTCGAGCTTGGATATCTGTTTGCTAACGGCCGATTTCGACATGCCCATTTGCCGCGCTGCACTTGAAAAACTGCCTTCCTCGACCACTTTGGCGTAGACAGCCATACCGCTCAAATAGTCCATTTTCGGCTCCATAATTGTTTCCAAACAGAAACAATCATATTACTTTTTGGTGGATTATCAATCTAATAGAGACAATGTATTTTCCTTTGCCGGCTGAATTGCGGCACTTAACCTTGCAATAAATCACTTAGGAAAAATTTATTATGACCACAGCAGCCATTACCCAGAAAAACCCTTTTGAAGTCGAACTGGAAGCAGGTGAAACCTATTATTATTGCAGTTGCGGGCTAAGTGAAAACGGCTCTTTCTGTGACGGCAACCACAAAGGAACGGATTTTAAGCCCATTGCCTTTACGCCCGAAGAATCGAAGACCGCGTATATCTGCGGCTGCCGGCGTAACGATGGTTCGCCGTTCTGCAACGGCGCCCATAAAGACCTCTAGCCGGGCAAAAAAATTGTACCAGGTACAATTATGGGAAAAATCGACTTAATTGTACCAGGTACAATTTTGGTAAAATTTTTAGAACTGTTCGATTAGCTCGTCCAGATCGTCGGGCAGCTTGACCACCTCACCGGTCCGGGCCGACAGGTCCATGGCCATCGTCAACAACAGGTTGCGGTGGCCTTCTTCGGCGGTGGCGTGGGGTCCGGCCACTCCTGTGGTAATGCGGTTGAACCAGGACAGTGTTTCGTCCCGGTTGGAGCCCCACAATTGGCCGTCCAGATAGCTGCCCGGCGGATAGCTTTCCAAAAAATCCACATGGCGGTCGACGCCCGGTTCGTAGCCGTCCGGATTGTAACCGTGGCCGATGGGATTGTTGGAGGCCATGATGACGTCCCGGTGAGTGTCTTCGATGTCGATGACGCCCTCGCTGCCGACGATGCCGATCTCCAAACCATAAACCGATCCGGGCCAGACCTCGGGCAGTCCCCAGCTGATATTCATGCTGAAAATGGTGCCGTCGTCCATGGTGAACACACCGAAGGTGGAATCCTTGGTGCCCCATTCGGCCAGCGTCTTGTCGACCGATTGGGCATAGACGGATATCGGCCTTTTGCCTTCCAGAAACCACAGCGACATATCAAGGCTGTGGGTGCCCGAAATCACCATGGGTGTCATATTGTGACGCTCGTTGGTTTTGCGGACGGTGGCGATGGGCACCATGCGGTTCATGAAGGCCCGGGTCACCACCGAATGAACATCGCCGATCTGCCCCTTTTGCAGCCGTTCCTTGACGGTCAGGAACCGGCGGTTGAACCGGACCGTATAACCGATGCTGGCGTCGACATCGTTGTCCTGGATCATTTTGAGAATTTCGGCCGATTCGGCGGCTTCGGTCGCCAATGGCTTTTCGATCAGCATTTTCTTAATGCCGGCGTCGATGGCCGTTTTGACCGGTGCAAAATGGCGGTTTTCTTCGGTGATAATCATGACCGCATTGACTTCCGGCCGCTTGATCAATGCCTCCATATCGGTGGTAAAGAAATCGGCGTTAACATCATCGGCCAGTTGTTGACCGAAATCTTCCCGCAGATCACACAGGCCCAGCCATTCGACGCCCGGAAAGTCGCGGGCGTGTTGGGACCGGAAGCGGGCGATGACGCCACACCCAATCACCGCTAAGCCGATTTTGTCCAATTTTATTCCCATGGAGGGCCCCCAGTTAATTGGTCAGATCACTTTAACCACTTTCTTATCTTCTACAATCTCACTGAACAACCGTGTTTGGATCCATTTTTAGCCTGACAATCTACCTCTATCGCTGTATAAAATTAATATTTTTCGGAGAAATTTTTAATACAATATCTATTTTCGGGGGTGTGATGAAAAAAAATATAGCGGTTGGATTGTTCGTATTTGTGCTCGCCGGTTGCCAGTCAATGGGCTGGTCTTTTGTTGAAATTAGGGACTCGGATGAAAGTTATCAACGAACTACTTTGAATTGGACCAGCGGTTCTAAAATGTTCATTCGATTGAAGCCTACCAACGAGGGCGGATTTTTGGGTGTTTGCGGTTATTTTATCGGTGAAGGAGGTATACAAGGCTCTATCGAAGCCGTTTACCTGCGGAACGCCTTTCTCGCCATTAACAATAAGCGGTTTTTGGAAAATGTCTCTTTTATCAGCGAGCACAACAAGGAAGGTGCCAAGTATTCGGCGACATGTGTCAAAACCCAAACGCCCTACCTCGACGAACATAAATATTCGAGAATAAAGCTGATCGGTCCCCGCTCGGTAACCTACGTGCACTAACCTGTTTGGTCACAGAAAAAATTGTACCTAGAATAAATTGTACCAGGTACGCTTTTTTAGCCCAGTTTTTTCTTTAGCAGCTCGTTGACCATTTGCGGATTGGCTTTGCCCTGGCTGGCTTTCATGGCCTGGCCGACGAACCAGCCGGCGACTTTTTGGTTGCCGTCTTTGAATTGCTGAGCCTGATCGGGATTGTCGGCGATGATCTGGTCGATCATGGCTTCGATCTCGCCGGTGTCGGTGATCTGTTTGAGGCCTTTTTCCTCGACGATCTTCTCCGGATCATTGTTTCCATCCGGCCCTTCCGCCACCATCACCTCGAACACGTCCTTGGCGATGCGGCCCGATATGGTGTCATCGGATATGAGGTCGATCAGTTTGCCCAGTTCGTCGGCACTCACCGGGCTCTCGGTGATGATTTTCCCTTCCTTGTTGAGGACGGCGAACAATTCGTGGATCACCCAATTGGCGGCAAGCTTGGCGTTGCGGCCTTCGGCTAGGGCTTCAAAATAGACCGCCGATTCTTTATCCGCCACCAACACGGCGGCGTCTTCCGGCGCCAGATCGAAATCGGCGATGAATCTATCTTTCTTGGCGTCGGGTAGTTCCGGCAGGGTCGCCTTGATGGCGTCGATATAATCCTGAGAAAGGTCCAGGGGCAGCAGGTCCGGGTCCGGGAAATAGCGGTAGTCGTGAGCCTCTTCTTTGGAGCGCATGGAACGGGTTTCGCCCTTATTGGCGTCGTACAGGCGGGTTTCCTGCTCCACTTCGCCGCCGGACTCGTAAACCTCAACTTGGCGCTCTGCCTCATACTCGATGGCCTGCATGACGAAACGCACCGAGTTGATGTTTTTGATCTCCGCCCTGGTGCGCAGTTCGTCGCCCGGATGGCGAACGCTGACATTGGCGTCGCAGCGCAGCGAGCCCTGCTCCATATTGCCGTCGCAGGTGCCGAGATAACGGAGAATGGCCCGCAGCTTCCGCATATAGGCGCCGGCTTCTTCCGGGCTTCTGAGGTCCGGCTTGGAGACAATCTCCATCAGCGCCACGCCCGACCGGTTGAGATCGATGAAAGTCCGCTTGGGATCCTGATCGTGGAGGGACTTGCCCGCATCCTGTTCCATATGCAGCCGCTCAACCCCGATTTCGCGGGGACCGGAAGGCATATCCAGGACAATGGTGCCCTCGCCTACGATGGGATTGAGAAACTGGGATATCTGATAGCCCTGGGGCAAATCGGGATAGAAATAGTTTTTACGCTCGAACACGGAATGCAGATTTATTTGAGCGTTGAGTCCCAATCCCGTGCGCACCGCCTGCTCAACACAGACTTCGTTGATCACCGGCAGCATGCCCGGCATGGCGGCATCGACCAGGGACACCTGGGCATTGGGCTCGGCGCCGAATTCGGTTGAGGCGCCGGAAAAGAGCTTGGCGTTGGAGACGATCTGGGCGTGGACTTCGAGGCCGATCACCACTTCCCATTCGCCGGTCTCGCCTTCGATCAAATAAGTCATTGGTCGCCTTCCAGGTAGGAAGGTTTGGCACTGAAATTTGCCGCCGTTTCCAGCACGTCCGCCGCCCGGAACAAGGTTTCCTCATCGAAGGGCTTGGCGATCATTTGCAGGCCCAGGGGAAGGCCGTCCTCGGACAGGCCGCTCGGCACCGAAATGCCGGGCAGTCCGGCCAGACTGGCCGGCACCGTAAAGACGTCGTTCAAATACATGGCCACGGGATCGTCCATCTTTTCACCAATGGCAAAGGCCGCCGACGGCGCCGTCGGGGTCAACAACACATCCACATCTTCGAAAACTTTTTGAAAATCCTGGAGGATCAGTGTTCGGAGTTTCATGGCTTTGACGTAGTAAGCATCGTAGTACCCGGCACTCAACACATAGGTGCCTATCAGCACCCGGCGCTGTACTTCCTCACCGAAACCATCGCCCCGCGTATTGGCGTACATCTCGTTGAGATCGCCGCCCTCCACACGGAGACCGTAGCGGACACCGTCATAGCGGGCCAAATTCGAGGACGCCTCCGCAGGTGCGACAATATAATACGTGGGCAAGGCGTATTTGGTGTACGGCAACGATACCTCTACCGGCTCCGCCCCGGCGTCCCGGATCCAGTCGACCCCCTTATGCCAGAGATCCTCGATCTCGTAGGGCATGCCTTCCATGCGGTATTCGATGGGAATACCGATCTTGAGACCCTTGATGTCGCCGGTGATGGCGGCTTCGAAGTCGGGCAACGGGCCACAAATCTCAGGCGCAACGCTGGTGGAATCCTTTTTATCGTAACCGGCCATGGCTTGCAGCATGATAGCCGAGTCCCGGACCGTTTTGGTCATGGGTCCGGCTTGGTCCAAAGAAGAGGCAAACGCCACCAATCCCCAGCGGGAACACCTGCCATAGGTAGGCTTCATGCCGACAATACCGGAAAAAGACGCCGGTTGACGGATGGAGCCGCCGGTGTCCGTACCGGCCGCCGCCATGGCCAAATGACCCGCCACCGAAGCCGCCGAACCGCCCGACGAGCCGCCCGGCACCCGGTCCTTACCGTCGTCCAGTGACCAGGGGTTTTTGACCGGCTCGTAGTAACTGGTCACATTGGCCGACCCCATGGCGAACTCGTCCATGTTGGTCTTGCCCAGCATGACAGCGCCGGCGTCACGCAGATTTTGCGACACCGTCGATTCATAGGTCGGCGTGAAGCCGTCCAAAATATGCGATCCGGCAGTGGTCAATACGCCTTCCGTGCAATAGAGGTCTTTGAGGGCGATGGGAATGCCGTCCATGCCGCCTTTGGCGTCTCCCTTGGCCCGTCGGTCATCGGATTCTTTGGCCCGTTCCAGGGCGATTTCCGGCGTTTCGGTAACGAATGCGTTGAGGTCCCGCCCCGCCGCCATGGCAGCCAGGTGGTCTTTCGCCAGTTCGACGGAAGTAAAGTCACCCTTGGTCAGGCCGTCCCGGGCTTGGGCGATGGTGAGGTTGGTATAATCGCTCATTATTCCACCACCTTGGGAACGGTATAGAAATTGCCTTCGGGATCCGGCGCGTTTTTGAGCACCCGGTCGGGATAGCCGCCGTCATTGATTTCATCAGCCCGTTGGGGCGCCGCCATTTGGGTGACACTGGTCATGGGCTTGACGTCGTCGGTGTCGACTTCGTTCAACTGTTCGATCCAGTCGAAAATATTGGTCAACTCACCGGCGAGGCTGTCCATTTTTTCCTCCGGCACCTTGATACGGGCCAGATTGGCGATGTTTTTGACCGTTGCTTTATCCAACGCTCTGTTTCCTTTTCGGGCAAAATACGAGTGGAAAAATCCGCGGCGGAAACTATCACCGCCGCCCCCTCTCCGCAAGGTCGCCAAATCAATTGTTCAAGTCCCAAACGGTAATTAAAATAGAGAAGAAAGGAGAGCGGAATGTCCGAACCGACACTGATCATCGGCAACAAGAATTATTCCTCCTGGTCGCTCCGAGGCTGGCTGGCGCTGACCATGGCGGGGATCGAGTTTGAAGAGAAGCTGATCCCGCTGTTTCAGGACGATCACGCCGAACGTATGGCCGAATTGCCCGCGGGCAAAGTGCCGGTCCTGATCGACGGAGATCTGGCCGTTTGGGAGAGCCTGGCCATCTGCGAATACGTGGCGGAAACGAAGCCGGATGCCAAGATGTGGCCGGTGGACCCGGCCCGCCGCAGCCACGCCCGTTCTGTTTCAGCGGAAATGGCCGCAAGCTTTTTCGGCCTCCGGGGCGAGTTCCCCATGAACTGCCGCAAACGCATCGGTGGCGTGACGCCGAGCGACGCCGCCCAGAAAGACATCGCCCGGGTTCAGGAGATTTGGAGCGACTGCCGGGAAAAGTACGCGGATGATGGCCCCTACCTGTTCGGTCCTTTCTCCAACGCCGATATCATGTTCGCCCCCGTGGTGCTGCGTTTTGAAACCTACGGCATCTTGGTCAACAAAGCCTGCCGCGACTATATGAAATCCATTATCGCCCTCCCTGCCATCCGCCAGTGGAAAGCCGCCGGCGCCGAGGAACCGTGGGTGATCGCCGATGACGAGGTGTAAAAAGTTTAACCGGGCTTAACTGCTAGGAATGCGTAACCGTAGACCTCGAAAGCGCGGGCGTTTTTTTCACCGCCGGCGCCGCCGAACGTATCCACCGGCGCTCCAATCTCTACTTTTGTGAATCCGCTGTCTTCCAATATTTTTTGCCAGCCTGCACACGGCAGGCCACCGGCGATTCAAGCGGTCCAGAGGTCAATGTCGTTAAGGGCGCCCTCCGGGACCGGCTTGCCGTTGGCGATATCGGCGAACTGCACCCGCCCGCCCGGTTTCAAAACGCGGAAAACTTCGGAAAATACGTGTTTTTTATCGGCGCATAAATTGAACACGCCATTGCTGATAACCACATCCGCCCAGCCGTCTTCAACGGGGATATCTTCAAGCAGCCCTTCCCGGAACTCGACATGGCTCGTTTCCATAACGGCTGCCGTGGCGCGCGACTTGGTGAGCATTTCTTCGGTCATATCAATACCAACAACCTGACCATCGCCGCCCACCTGACCGGCGGCAATGAAGGAATCGAACCCGGCGCCGGAACCGGCATCCACTACCCGTTCGCCGCTTCCCAACGGTCGGGTGGAAAATGGATTACCCACACCGGCAAAGGACTCAACCGCCGCATCGGGCAAGGCATCGACCACCGATTGGTCGTAGCCGAGCCGGGCCGCCAGGGGCCGGCCAGTATGAAAATGAAAATCGCCATCGGGTTCGACCGCAACTTCCCGGTATTTGATTTTAACTTCATCCCGTAACTGATCGGGGTTTACCAATGTTTCCACAGCCATGGCACGTTACCTTTGCGAAATATAATCCATCATAACATTAGATGTGTTCTAAAGTGAAGCACGCTTCCGTTACTTCCCATTCGACACAAAACCCGCTGGACGCAAACCCGCCATACAGCCACTATGCCGCCTATGTGGAATCTAGAAATCCTGACCATCATCTTCACCACCTTCGTTCTCGCCGGCATGGTGAAAGGGGTGATCGGCCTCGGCCTGCCGTCGGTGTCACTGGCCATTTTAACTGCCACCATCGGACTTAAGGCAGCCATGGCGGTATTGGTGGTGCCGTCCCTGGTGATGAATATATGGCAGGCCTGCGTCGGCGGCGCTTTTATCCGTGTCTTGAAAAGAACGTGGTTAATGATCGTGGCGGCGGCGGTTGGCACCTGGTTCGGCGCCGATATTCTGGCGAATTCCGACGGTGCGCTGCTTTCGGCTCTATTGGGGATATTGCTGGTCCTCTATTCGGTCACCAGCCTGTTTACACCGCAAATCACCATTCCGCCCCGTTGGGAGCCGATTCTCTCTCCGCCCATCGGGCTGATCAGCGGCGTGTTTACCGGTATGACCGGCTCCTTTGTCGTGCCCGGCGTTATCTATATGCAGGCCATGGGACTACCCCGCGATTTACTGGTGCAGGCCATGGGCGTCGTCTTTACAGCCGCCACCATTGCCCTTGGGGTCAGTCTCGGCGGCCATGGGTTGATGCCCAAGGATTTGATCATAATTTCCGTCGTGGCTCTGGTCCCGGCGGCTGTCGGCATGGTGCTGGGCCAGAACATCCGATCCCGACTTTCGGACAAACGATTCCGTCAGGTATTTTTTATCGGCCTGATCCTGCTGGGGCTCTATATTATTGTCCGTGCAATGGACCGGGTGGATTGGCTTGCGGCCTAGCCGCAAATATCCGAAAAAAGGCGATGATTTTCGAGACGCTTCAGGAGCTACGTGATCACCACCCGTCCGGCACCCGCCTGCTGGGATTGGATGTCGGGTCGAAGACCATCGGCATGGCGGTCTCGGACAGCGACCTCTCGGTGGCCACCGCCATCGACACCATTCGACGCACGAAATTCACCAAAGATTTTGAAACGCTCAAAGAGATTATTGGCGAACGCAATATCGGCGGCATTGTGATCGGCCTGCCGGTTAGCATGGACGGCGGCGAGGGTCCGGCCTGCCAATCTATCCGGCAGTTCGGCCAGAACATTCTCGACCGTATGGAAATCGCCATCGCCTATTGGGACGAACGGCTGTCCACCTCGGCGGTGGAGCGGTTTCTTATCGACGAGGCCGACATGACCCGCAAGCGGCGCAGCGAAGTCGTCGACAAAATGGCGGCCACATATATCCTTCAGGGTGCTCTCGACAGTATTGATAATAGCCCGTCTTAAATACTTGCTCTCGCGAGTCCTCATCCCTATAGTGCGCCTTTATGGCAAGTAGCCCTGCAACGCTCAATTATACCCACCGCCATCTCCTTGGCATCGAAGGGCTTTCCCATTTAGAAATTTCCCACCTCCTTGATAAATCTGAAGAATATGTCGAGCAAAACCGGCGCGCCGACAAGAAATCCGATCTATTGAGCGGCCGCACGATCATCAATTTGTTTTTCGAGAATTCGACCCGCACCCGGACGTCGTTCGAGTTGGCCGGCAAACGGCTGAGCGCCGATGTCATCAACATGTCGGTAGCCACAAGCGCGGTGAATAAGGGCGAAACCCTGATCGATACCGCCGCCACGCTGAATGCCATGCATCCCGATGTCCTGGTGGTCCGCCATGGCGACTCCGGCGCCGTTCAATTGCTGTCGGAGAAAGTCAATTGCGCGGTGATCAATGCGGGCGACGGCAACCATGAGCATCCGACCCAGGCGTTGCTGGACGCATTGACGATCCGGCGGCGGCGCGGGGATCTCACGGGACTGAAGATCGCCATCTGCGGCGACATCCTCCACTCTCGGGTCGCCCGGTCCAATATTTATCTGCTGGTGACCATGGGCGCCCAGGTGCGCCTGGTGGCGCCGATCACCCTCCTCCCTTCATCCATCGACCGGTTGGGCGTCGAGGTCTACCACGACATGAAAGAAGGGCTGGACGATTGCGACATCGTCATGATGCTGCGCCTGCAAAACGAGCGAATGGACGGCAATTTCATTCCGTCGATCCGCGAGTATTTCCACTTCTTCGGGCTCGACTATGAAAAACTTTCGGCGGCCAAGCCCGACGCCTTGATCATGCATCCCGGCCCCGCCAACCGAGGCGTCGAGATTGATTCCGAAGTGGCCGACGATTTCAGCCGCAGTGTTATCCGTGAACAGGTCGAGATGGGCGTTGCCGTCCGCATGGCCTGCCTTGAAATTTTGGCCAAAAACCTCCAGCAAGAGAGGGCGGATCAATGACCGGAATTTGGACCGCGGCACGGCCCGACGATACGATCGGCAAGACGGCCTATTTTAATGCCAGGTTGATCGACCCGGCGTCCGGGCTGGACGCCATCGGCGGCCTGCTTACCGATGGGGAAACCATTGCCGACGTAGGCCCCGATATATTCAAGAAAGGTCCTCCCAAGGATGCGGAAGCCATTGACTGCGCCGGTAAATGCCTGATCCCCGGACTGGTGGATATCCGCGTGCAAATTCGAGAGCCCGGTCAGGAAAATAAAGGCACCATTGAATCGGCGGGCAGATCGGCCACAGCTGGCGGCGTCACCACCCTGGTCTGCCTGCCCAATACCAAACCGGTGATCTCCGGCATGTCCCAGGTGGAATTCGTCGCCCGGCGGGCGCGTAAAATCGGCCTGTCCAAGATCTACCCTTATGCCGCCGTGACCGAAGAACTGGCGGGCGAGGAACTTACCGAAATGGGCATGCTGGCTGAGGCCGGCGCCATGGGTTTCACCGACGGCGACAAAGCAATCGCCAACGCCCATGTCATGCGGCGGGCACTGTCCTACGCCAAAACCTTCGATCTGTTGATCATTCAGCATCCGGAAGAACCCGCCCTGGCGTCCTCCGGCGGCATGAATTCAGGTGAGTTGGCGACCCGGTTGGGCCTCCCCGGCATCCCGCCTACCGCCGAGATCATCATGGTGGAACGGGATATAAGGCTGGTGGAAATGACCGGCGGGCAACTGCATTTCGGTCATGTTTCCACCGCCGAGGCCATAGAGATTATCCGACAGGCCAAGGCGAGAGGGATTAACATCACCTGCGACACGGCGCCACCCTACTTCGCCCTCAATGAAACATCGGTGGGTGAGTACCGCACCTATGCCAAATTGTCACCGCCCCTGCGCTCGGAAAATGACCGGCAGGCGGTTGTCGAGGGCATCAAAGACGGCACCATCGACGCCATTGCGTCCGATCACGCCCCCCATGATGAGGACAGCAAGCGACTACCTTTCATGCAGGCGGCTTTTGGTGGTGTCGGGTTGGAAACCCTCCTGGCGGTCACGCTCGATCTTTATCACAATGGGCAAATGTCCTTGACGGATGTGCTGGCCAAGGTCACTTGCGCGCCGGCCGATTTGCTGGGCCTGCCCGCCGGGCGGCTGGAAAAAGGCGCCGCCGCCGATCTGGCGCTGATCGATCCCGAGGCCGGGTGGCAGGTCAATGACAGCGATCTCGCCAGTAAGGCGAAAAATACACCCTTCGACGGCCGACCCGTTCAAGGTAAAGTCCTGCGTACCGTCATCGACGGCCGCACCGTTTACCGGCTGGAAGACTGAGCATGCCCGAAGGACAATTGGGAATGGTCTCCCAGGCTCATTTGCTTACGGCTATCTTGTCCTATGTTCTGGGTTCCATCCCATTTGGGCTGGTGTTGACCAGGATAGCGGGCCTCGGCGATATCAGGGAAATCGGTTCCGGCAATGTGGGCGCCACCAATGTTCTCAGAACGGGCAATAAGACACTCGCCGCCTTGACCTTGGTTCTGGACGCGGGTAAAGGCGCTTTTGCGGTGCTTATCGCCATGCGTTGGAACCTGGATCTCGCCATCGTCGCCGGATTGTGTTCGGTCATCGGCCACAATTTTCCAATCTGGCTAAAATTCCAGGGCGGTAAAGGTGTGGCGACGACGATGGGTGTGCTGATAGCCATCGCCTGGCCGACCGGACTGGCTGCCTGTGGCACCTGGCTCGCCGTTGCGGCGATCTTCCGCTATTCCTCGCTGGCCGCCCTGGCGGCCCTCGCGGCATCGCCGTTTTACGCCTGGTTTCTTTCCGGTGAGAAAGTGGCCGTCTTAGCGGCCTTGCTGGCTGTATTTTCCTTCATCCGCCACCATGAAAACATCCGGCGGTTGATAAAAGGCGAGGAAAGCAAGATCGGCAAAAAGAAATCCGATTAAAAAAAGCGATCCAAAATCCGCTAATCCGCCAAATTCGCCCTCTGGCCCCGCCATAGCCTGCAATGAACCAAAAATAATGGAACATGCAGGACAAATGTCATGGTTGATCTGACCGATGAAGAACATAAGGACTGGCTGCGGCTGATACGGAGCGAGCGCGTCGGGCCAATTACCTTTTACAAATTGCTGGAGCAGTTCGGCAACGCCAAAGCGGCGCTGGCTGCGTTACCGGAGCTGGCCCGGCGGGGCGGGGCAAAAAAATTCAAGGTTTGCAGCCTGTCGGATACGGAGGAAGAGATCGATCTGATCAGTGAGGCCGGCGCCATGATGATTGCACGTGGTGAATCCAATTACCCGCCTTTGCTGGCGCGGATTGAAGATGCACCGCCGCTGATTTTCGTCCGGGGATTTGCCCACCTGTTGAAAAAGAAAACCATTTCGATCGTCGGAACGCGTAACGCATCGATAAACGGATTGAGGCTGGCGCAATCATTTGCGGCTGCCTTCGGCGAAGCGGGATTCGTGACGGCATCGGGAATGGCGCGGGGGATCGACGCCGCGGCCCATGAAGGCGGATTAAACACGGGAACGGCAGCCGTTCTGGCCGGCGGCGCCGATATCATTTACCCGAAGGAAAACGGGGAACTCTACGGGAAATTGATCGAGAACGGCACGGTATTGTCGGAAATGCCCATGGAAACCGTTCCTCAAGCACGGCATTTTCCCCGACGAAACCGGATAATTTCCGGCATGGCGAGAGGCGTCGTGGTCATCGAAGCGGCCAAGCGGTCCGGCTCGTTGATTACCGCGCGGATGGCGGCGGAACAGAACCGCGAAGTTTTTGCCGTTCCGGGATCGCCGTTGGACCCGCGCGCCAAGGGCGCCAACGAATTGATACGCCAGGGCGCCCATTTAGCGGAATCACCTGAAGAAATTATTCAAATCCTGAATAGCCAGTTTACGAGCCTTATATCGGAGCCACAACCTATTGAAATCAATAATAAAAACATCAAACAACCGAACCCGTCCGAGATCGAATCCTCACGAGAGGTGGTAAAAAAAATGTTGAATGTAACGCCCGTTAGTGTTGACGAAATCATTCGCCGGTGCCAAATGTCCCCTGCCGTGGTATCGACGGTCCTGCTTGAAATCGAATTGGCGGGCCATCTGGAGCGTCATCCCGGCAATCAGGTTTCGTTAATTGGCTGCCCCGATTGAGTTGGGTTTTGAATAGATAGAATGTCTAACGTCGTTATTGTTGAATCGCCCGCAAAGGCGAAAACCATAAACAAATACCTGGGAACGGATTTTACCGTTCTGGCCAGTTATGGTCATATCCGCGACTTGCCGTCCAAGGACGGTTCGGTTCTGCCCGATGCCGATTTCGATATGAAATGGGAAGTCGGCGACCGATCCCATAAGCAGATCAAGGAAATCGCCGCCGCCGTCAAAAAGGCGGATCATTTGTTCCTGGCAACCGATCCGGATCGTGAAGGAGAAGCCATATCCTGGCACGTCCGGGAAGTTCTCAATGAAAAAAACCTCCTGGAAGGCGTAGAGGTAAAGCGCGTCGTATTCAACGAGATTACCAAGTCCGCCATTCTCGACGCCTTCGAACATCCCCGCAATTTGGACAAGGAACTGGTCGACGCTTATCTGGCGCGCCGCGCCCTGGACTATTTGGTGGGCTTCACCCTGTCGCCCGTCCTGTGGCGCAAACTGCCCGGCAGCCGGTCTGCCGGCCGGGTGCAGTCGGTCGCCCTCCGGTTAATCTGCGAGCGGGAAACCGAAATCGAGAATTTTAACCCGCGAGAATATTGGTCGGTGAAGGCCATTTTCAAAAATGGCGCCGGCGCAGAAGTTTCCGCACAATTGACCCATTTGGACGGCGAAAAACTCGACAAAATGGACCTGGGCGACGAGCAGGCCGCCAAAAACGCCGTCGCCAGGATCGAAGCCGCGAACTTTTCCGTCTCGAAAATCGAAAAAAAGCAGTCGCGCCGCAATCCGCCGCCGCCCTTCACCACGTCGACACTGCAACAGGAAGCGGCCCGCAAACTTCATTTCAGCGCCAACAAGACCATGCGGACGGCCCAACGGCTCTACGAAGGTATCAATATTGACGGTGAGACCACCGGATTGATCACCTATATGAGGACCGACGGCGTACAAATGGCCAATGAAGCCATCGCCGCCGTGCGCGATCATATCGGTTCGGCCTACGGATCAAACTATGTGCCCGGCAGTCCCCGCATGTACAAATCCAAGGCCAAGAACGCTCAGGAGGCTCACGAAGCCATCCGTCCCACCGAAATCAGGCGCCTGCCGCGCCAGTTGAGTGGGCTGGATGACGATCAGCGTAAGCTTTATGAACTGATCTGGAACCGGACGGCGGCAAGCCAGATGGAATCGGCGGTTCTCGACCAGGTCGCCGCCGATCTGCGCCCCGCCGGCGCGGGCCAGTCCGATAACGGCGTTACCCTGCGGGCGACCGGTTCGGTCATTGCTTTTGACGGTTTCCTCAAGCTTTACCGGGAAGGCAAGGACGAAACCCGCGACGGAAAAGGAGATGACGATAAGGAACGAATTCTTCCGCCGTTGAACGAAGGCGAGGCCCTCGACCGGAATGCGGTCACGCCGGAGCAGCATTTCACTCAGCCGCCACCCCGTTTTTCCGAAGCCAGCCTGGTCAAGAAACTGGAAGAGCTCGGTATCGGGCGGCCCTCCACCTATGCTTCTATCCTGTCGGTTCTCCAGGAACGTAATTATGTGCAGCTCGAGAAGCGCCGCTTTACCCCCGAAGACAGGGGCCGGCTGGTTACCGCCTTTTTGTCGAGCTTTTTCACCCAGTATGTCGAATATAATTTCACCGCCGATCTGGAAGAAAAACTGGATGATATCTCCGGCGGACGGATTGACTGGAAAACTGTGCTACGGGACTTCTGGGCCAGCTTTTCGACCGCTGTGGAAGGCACCAGCGATCTCAGGGTGCGCGAGGTACTAGACAATCTGAACGAAATCCTGGGCCCTCATTTCTTCCGCGATACGGGCAACGGCAATCCCCGCAAATGCCCGTCCTGTGATGACGGGGAACTAAGTCTGAAACTGGGCCGCTACGGCGCCTTTATCGGCTGTTCCAATTACCCCGACTGCAAACACACGCGGCCCCTGGCCGTCAGCAATGGCGACGAGACATCGTCCATTACCGACAGCGGGCCAAAGGAACTGGGCAAAGATCCCGCAACGGATTTGGGCGTCACGTTACGGCGTGGCCCTTACGGCTTTTACATTCAATTGGGCGAAGCCGAGGGTAAGAAAAAACCCAAACGCGCGTCTCTCACCAAGGACATGAATCCCGAAGATATCGATCTGGAAACGGCGCTGGGACTTTTATCCCTGCCCCGTGACGTCGGAATTTATCCGGAAACCGGTGAAATGATTCACGCCGGCATCGGCCGCTTCGGCCCCTTCCTACGATTGGGTGGCACCTACGTCTCCCTTAAAGAGGATAATGTTCTCACCGTCGGGCTCAACCGCGCTGTCTCGCTGCTGGCCGACGCTCCGAAAAAACCGGCACCGGTGGAAATCGGTCCGCATCCCAAAGACAAAAAAATGATTACATTGCGCCATGGCAGATGGGGGCCTTATGTCCGTCACGGCAAAACCATGGCCACGTTGCCGAAGGAAATGAAAGACCAGACGCCGACCCTGGAACAGGCGGTTGAATGGATTGACGCCAAGGCCGCCAAAGGCGGCGGAAAGAAGAAGGCCACCAAGAAAAAAGCAGCGGTTAAAAAGAAGGCGGCTTCCGAAAGCGCCGACGAATCCGGCAGCGCCTCGTGAAGAAAACCGGCAGAAAACCGGCCCCCTTTCCCACCAAACAGCAAATTATCGAGTTTATCGGCGATCATGATGACGGCGTTGCATTACGCAATATCATGATCGGTTTGGGCCTCGGCCCCAAAGACCGCGCGCTCCTCAAAGAGGCGCTCGGATCCTTGGAAAATGCCGGCAATATCCGTAAGGGCAAGAGCAAGCGATATGTGTTGTCGGGCCGATTACCGCCGGTAACGGTGATTGAAGTAACCGGCACCGACGATGATGGCGACGTTATTGCGGAACCGTTGAATTGGCGCGACCGGAACGATGACGATCCGCCGCTCATCTACCTGCAGCCGGAAAAGCAATCCCGGTCCCGGCAATCCTCCCGGAGGGTCTCGGGGGCCGCGCTGGGGGCCGGCGACCGTGCGCTGGTTCGGCTGACCGCCATCGATGAGGACACCTACCAGGCATCGATCATCAAAAGTATCGGATCAACGGATAGATGTGGTCCCCGGACGGTTGTTGGCGTCTACCGGAAGGGCGGCCGGTTGGAGCCCACCGACCGCCGCTACCGGTATGATTTTGAGGTCCGTCCGCAGGATGCCGGCGGCGCCAGACCCGGCGATTTGGTGGTGGCGGAAATTTCCTCCAGAAAACGGCGCGGACGGACGAGAGCCAAGATTATCGAGCGGCTGAACACCGATGGTGATGCCTTGCCCGCCAACCGGTCGTTCACCCGCATCGCCCTTCACACCCACGAGATACCGTATATATTTTCCGATCCGGCCCTGGCCCAGGCGGATCAGGCGGCAGGCGCCGCGTTGGATGGCCGGGTTGATCTGAGGGATAAATCCCTGGTGACTATTGACGGCGCCGACGCACGGGATTTCGACGATGCGGTTTTTGCTGAACCTGATGACGATCCTGCCAACCAAGGCGGCTGGCGGCTTATCGTCGCCATCGCCGACGTTGCCTGGTACGTGCGGCCGGGTGACGCCCTCGACCGTGATGCCTATGAACGGGGTAACTCGGTCTACTTCCCGGATCAGGTCGTACCCATGCTGCCGGAGGCTCTTTCCAATGGCTGGTGTTCATTGAAGCCGGATGAGGACCGTCCCTGCCTCGCTGCCCATCTATGGATCGACGCCGGAGGTAAACTTCAGCGCCACCTTTTCGAACGTGCGCTGATGCGCTCCCGCGCACGATTGACCTACGAACAGGTCCAGTCCGCCCAGGACGGCAAGCCTGACAGCAGCACCAGACTGTTGATGGATGACGTGATCAAGCCACTCTATGGGGCTTACCAGGCCCTATGCCGCAGCCGGAACGAGCGCCAGCCTCTCGACCTAGATCTGCCGGAACGGAAAGTTGTTCTTGATGACAATGGTGAGGTTGCGGATATATCCCTCCGGCAGCGTCTAGACAGCCACCGGCTGATCGAAGAATTTATGGTCACTGCCAATGTGGCCGCTGCGGAAACCTTGGGAAAAGCGAAAATTCCCGCCATTTACCGCGTCCATGATGAGCCGCCTGCTAAAAATCTGGAAGGGTTCCGGACATTTCTGCGGGGCACCGATTTTTCCCTGGCCAAAGGTCAGGTTCTTTTACCCCGAAACTTCAATCAGATTCTCAAGCAAGCGGAAAAACAGGAACTTTCGGACGTCATCGGGCAAATGGTTTTGCGAAGCCAGTCTCAGGCAATTTATAGCGCGACGGACGACGGCCATTTCGGATTGGCACTGCGGCATTATTGTCATTTTACCTCGCCCATTCGCCGTTATGCGGATTTGGTCGTTCACCGGGCTTTGATATCGGCTCAGAATTCAGGGGAAGGCGGTTTAGCAGACCCAACTTTGGATACGAGACAAATCGCTGAACATATTTCGGCAACGGAACGCCAGGCTGTCGCCGCCGAGCGGGAAGTGGTCGACCGGTACGCTGCCGCCTATCTGGCCGCCAAAGTCGGTGAGACCTTTGCCGGCCGGATATCCGGCGTAACGCGATTCGGCGTTTTTGTGACTTTGGACAAACTCTCGGTCGACGGTTTGATTCCCGTGCGTTCCCTGCCCGCCGACCGCTATCATTACAATGAAAAGAGACAGCAGTTAAAGGGTGCCCGCAAAGGACTTCGCTTTACGATCGGCGATCGGGTCGAGGTTCTACTGGCCGATGCCAACGCCCTGACCGGCTCCTTGATATTTGAAATTGTCGGCTCCCGTTAGGTGTTCGGTCTTAAATGTTAGACGCCTATGCCAAAATGTAGGAAAATCGCTCCGTGAGCCAAACAAAGTACATCATTTCGGTCCGGCAATTGGCAGCAATATCTGTCATCATGCTCCTGTCCGCCTGCGCGGTTCCGGATAAACAGGATAGTGGAAACGGCTTTCCTGTCGAATTGGCCCGGGACACATTGGAAACCGGATTTCGCCAGATTACCCAACGTTATATCGAAAAGATTTCGGTCCGTGATCTTGCTTTGGAGGGTCTGCGGGGACTTTCGACCATCGAGCCCACATTACGTATTGAAGAGGTATCCGATGGGATTTCCCTGCACTCCGACTTTATCAGCAGGCACATCTATCGTACGCCTTCCCCCGAAGACAGTGACGCCTGGGCGCGGCTGACCGTTCGGGCGCTGGTTAATTTGAGAAACCGCTCCCCCGAATTTCGCGCAGCCGACGCCGAGAAACTGTATGAGGCCGTTTTCGACGGCTCATTGTCCCTGCTGGACAAATTTTCACGTTATGCCAGCGCCAAACAGGCGGCCGAGAATAGAGCCAAAAGATCTGGATTCGGCGGCATCGGCATCCGGTTTTTCGCCATTCAAACCGGCAGCCGTGTCACCAGCGTTTTCAAAGATACGCCGGCGGCCAAGGCCGGTCTCCGCAAGGGGGATATAATCACCCATATCGATACCAGGCCGATTCGAGGCGTAAACAGGAAAGTCGTCCGCGATTGGCTGCGGGGCGCCATCGGTTCGGTCGTCGACTTGAGGGTGCTCCGATCACCGGGCGACCGGGAATTCACCTTTACCGTCAAGCGGGACCGTATCGTATTGCCGACTGTTGCGCGGCGCATCAAAGACAGCGTAGTTTTTTTGAAGGTCACCGGCTTTAACAACCGGACCAGCCGGCAGGTCGTCAAACTGTACGCTGAAGGTAAAAGGATTTTGGGCGGCAAGGTCAAGGGCGTGGTTCTTGATCTGCGCGGCAACCCCGGAGGGCTGCTCAAACAAGCCATAAAAGTCGCCGATCTTTTCCTGGCCAAGGGACGCATTCTGTCGACCCAGGGCCGCCATCCGGCCAGCAAACATAACTATGAAGCGAAATCCACGGATATCGCGCTGGGCATTCCCGTGGCCGTTCTCATCAACAGCCGCTCGGCCAGCGCATCGGAAATCGTCGCCGCCGCTTTGCAGGATCACGAGCGGGCGGCGGTCATCGGGTCGTCCTCTTTCGGCAAGGGCTCGGTTCAAACCGTCGCCCGTCTTCCCAACGACGGAGAAATTACCCTGACCTGGTCGCGTTTCGTTACCCCGTCGGGCTATATACTGCATGAACTCGGCGTTCCGCCGACGATTTGCACCACCGGCCCCACAAGTTCGCCTGTACCGAGTACGGATGAAATCATCGAAAGCGAATTGAAAACGTTGACGGTCCATAGCGCCAGAAACCGCGCCTGGCGGTTAATTCACGCCAACGATAAGGATGGGCGCCGGCGGCTTAAGGCAAGTTGTCCCGGCACCAAGAGCCAAAGCGACCGGGAAATTCTTATCGCAGAACGAATTTTAAGCGATCCTGCACTTTACCAACGTGTGATGACGCTGAATACGTCGGTGGCCTCGGCGCCGGGCAACTAACAATTGACCCAATCGCCGAATTGGCACCGCCGGGTTATCCTCCCGGGTTATCCTCCTTGACAGGAAGGATTGGATCGCTATTGTGCGCTGCTCATCGAATAAATTATCAAACGGACGTTGAAAAATGGCGAAGC
>CAZNLR010000044.1:0-40057 GCA_964574215.1 uncultured Rhodospirillaceae bacterium
TTCGACATTTGAGATGACGACTGTGCTGCTACAGGTAGAGACAACAGCAACACGCAGCAAACACTTAGTATCAAAGCTATAAAAGGACGATGTTGTTTCATATTCGGCACCTAAGTCATTAGAGGATTTTTGTGACTACCTTTTCAATCCCCAAGTTAAGTCGGAGACATGCCAGCCGTCAATTCGAAGTTTAGTTATTTTCCTAAAAATTTAACCTGGAGGAGGAGACCCGGGTGACACAGCACTTTGGGCGCTTGCGTAGTGTCGATCGGCCCTGGCCAATCACTATGAATGCTCAGCGTTTCGAAATATTCCGTGTCACCTGTCAACACTCAATACAATGACTGCGGCGAGCGGAGCTTATCTAAGCCCCTAATTCTCATTACATTACTGAACTAAACCTAACCTCCCTCAGGGAGCATTGTAGCAGTGCCTTCTGTGAGCGTGGCTTTGGACTAACGTCGCTAAGCGCAAGCTATTATCGCGCACGCAGTGCAGCGGTAATAGCGGCTTAGCGGTTAGGCCGGAGACGCGATCGCAGGAGTGTGCTGTGGAAATGCTCCCGGCATATACCTAAAAAAACCATCCCCCCTCTTAAAAACCGTGAAAACCCAGAAAACCGGGAAACCTATGATGGACCTCCTACAGTGGATGTCCAGGGCCTAGTCCAGTCTGAACCATGCTGCTCCATGAGTTCAGTAATCTGGGATGTGATCGTGGTATAAAGGTCGATGTTGTTCATAGCTCTCCCTCCGGTTTAAAGAATGGCTTAATTGCCCATAATCCCGCAGGGATGGATCTGTGTAGCAGTTTCCCTCCAGTGCCTTTTTCAGGGTCTGTTCGTCCAATGTTAGATCAGAGAGCGCCAAACGAAGGCGCTTGTTCTCCTTCTCAAGCTCCTTCAGATACTTCGCCTAGTCAACGCGAAGACCACCGTGGTCCCGGTGCCATCGGTGATAACTCTGTTCGAAGACATCTCGAGAGCGGCAAACTTGGCCGACGGTCTTCCCTTCCGATAACCAAATCTTCGCCTCGTAAAGCGTATTGATGATCCGTTCTGGTTTGTACTCTCGGCTCATTCAATCTTCCATATCAGAGATCCAGAATGCGCCGAGATACCTAATTAACTCTGGAAGTCTTCCTTAGGGATAGACCAGGGGCAAGGGAACCAACCTTCGGTTGTAACAAGTAAGAGAATGTTCCTGATACTTAGTCATTTTATGCGCTAGTTCTAGTTACAAGCTCACCATTTAAGGCATGCTTTTTTATGGGCCATTTGGACTTTTCTATGTTCACGAAAAAAATAAAACCCTCCTTAGTTACAAGAAGGGTTGTTAGTTTTTAAGGAGGAGGGGAAATGTTTTAATTCGTCCATCCGCAACGACTTGGCCGATAAAAGCAACGTTCTTCTTGACGCTGACGCCGTTTTTCATACCGCCGCCGCCAATAGTGCAGATCAAATAATGAACAAAATCCTCGGCGGTTCGTAAAATTCTGGAAATCTCGGTGGCAATCCGGTGGCAATCGCCATTTTGTTCCCCTGACGTTCTACTTGCAAAACCTCAAAACCCTAGTAAAACCGGGGCAGGGAAGGGAATCGTGTCCGGTGATGCGGCCGGTCTTCAAAACCGGTGAAGGCTGTCAGACAGTCTTAGTAGGTTCGACTCCTACTCTCTTCCGCCATCGCCCCTTAGACCGGCCGAATTCTTAAAGGAACGCAGGAATTATGCGCAAATTTTCCATTGTCGTTACTTTTGTCATGTTCCTCACCGCCTGCAGCGGGGTGAAGTTCTTTTACAGCCTGATTGATGATTTCATCTGGGACTCGGTGGAGTATCATCTCGACCTGGAAGACGACGGCGAGAAAGCCTTCACCCGGCAGAAGGTGCGGGAGTTGGTGGACTGGCACCGTTCCGAGATGCTGCCGGTTTATGCCCGCCATCTCCGTGAACAGGCCGACTTTCTGGCGAAAGGACCGATGCAGCGGGACCGGCTGGAGAAGTCGTTCGGTGAGGGCAGGGAACTTATCCTGGCCACGGTCAAAGGCGCCATTCCTCATGTGGCGGCGGTTCTGGTGCGCCACCGGTCGGACGACCGGCGGGCCTATTTCAGGGATCGCATGAAGGAAAAACTGGACGAACGTCTTGAAGACCAGAAAGAGCCCCGGGACGAGCGGTTGGAGGAGAGGATTGAGCGTATCGTCGACAATTTCGAACGCTTCACCGGCGATCTCAACGACCGGCAACTGGCCGTCATCCGCAAACATGCCGAAAAGAGCGTCGACGATATGGCCTACCGGCTGGCCAACCGCCGGCTCCGGCAACGGGCTTTCATCAATTTTCTGGCGACCCAGCCGGACCAGGCCGCCATCGGCGCTTACTTGGAAAAGTTATTGATGCATCCCTGGGAAATCGTGCAGCCCGAATACAAGGAATTCTCCGCCGCCGCCATTGCCCGCTTTCGGGAAATGTTGTTCACGGTGGTGATGTCTTTGACGCCACAGCAACGGCAAAAAGCCGCCGCCACACTCCGTTCCTACGCCGACGATTTCACGGACTTGTCCAGCTAGGGTTCAATTAAAACCTCAAAGCCAATAAATCCTCGACCTGGGGGAGCTTTGGCGATATCCCTGTTTTTCTGACAAACAGGGGATTTATCCATGACGGACAAAATACTCGCGGAAAAAGACGGCGCCATCGGCTGGCTGATTTACAACAATCCGGACATGCGCAACGCGGTCTCCATGGCAATGGCGGAAAAAGCCGCTGTGGAAATAGAAAGGCTGGGCAACGATGATGATATCAGGGTCGTCGTGGTCAAAGGGGCGGGCGGCAAATCCTTTGTATCGGGTCAGGACATATCCGAGTTCGAGAGCCTGCGATCGACGCCAGAAAAAATCGCCCATTTCGAAAAGGTGACCAACGGCATGTACGAAGGCATGCGCCTTTGTCCCAAACCGACGGTGGCGATGATCCAGGGGTATTGCATGGGCGGCGGCGTGGCCCTGGCCTGCGCCTGTGATATCCGCCTGTGTTCGGAGGAATCCATATTCGCCATACCGGCGGGGCGTTTGGGGATCGGTTACCGCACCGATTTCGTCCGCTGGGTGGTGGAGGTGGTCGGACCTTCTGTGACCAAGGAAATTCTCTATACCGCCCGGCGTTACGATGCGTCGGAAGCCCTGCAAATCGGCCTGGTCAACCGGGTGCTTCCCAATGCCGAATTGGAGAGTTATGTGGCGGAGTACGCCGCGACCATCGCCGACAACGCGCCCCTGACGGCGCGGGCCACCAAGATCGTGGTCAACGAAGTGGCCAAAAGCTTCGGCCAATACGATGCCGAACTGTGCGCCCGAGTGGTCGACGACTGCTCCAACAGCGAAGATTTCAAAGAAGGCCGCCGCGCCTTCATGGAGAAAAGAAGGCCAGAATTCACCGGGAAGTGAATTCCCTTATTTAATGCCGCTCACACGCCGGGCGAGGCCTCCGGCCTCTTGGCTTGCGGCGCATCAGCGCCGACCCGCAGTCGCGGGCTTCAAAAGTCCAACAGGACTTTTGGATTTAAATTTTATCCAAATGAAACTCCAAACCAAAGTTCATTTCTGAACTTTGGCAAGCGCGACTGCGCGCCGCGCCCAATGGCGCGTGAGCCAAGTGAGCGGAGCGAACGCCCGGCGCCTGAGGGATATTTAAACAGACTCACCTTTCCCGCAGCGCTGAATCCGAAGCGTCCAGGAAGGGGTCGACGAGATACTCTAAAACAGTGCGCTGGCCGGTGTGGATGCTGGCGACCACCTGCATGCCGGGGAACAGATCATAGCGGACGGCGCCGCGCAGAAAGTGATCCCGGTCGGTTTCGATCCTGACCTTGTAAAAGGGCTGCCCGTCTTCGGCGGTAATGGTATCCGGGCTGACGCCGGTAACCTTGCCGGGTAGATTGTCGAACCGCATGGCGTCGACCGACGCCAGCTTGATGACCGAGGTCTGACCGGTTCGCACATAGCCGATATCCTGGGTGGGCAGGCGGGCCTCGATAACCAGCCGGTCGCCGGCGGGTACGATATCCAAGACGTCGTCGCCGGGTCTGAGAACGCCGCCGATGGTGACCACGTGCAGGGTTTTAATGACCCCGTTTACCGGCGAGCGCAAAACGGTGCGTTTCAAACTGTCCTGGAATTTCTCCAGCCGCGGCAGGAATTCCTCCAACTGGCGTCGGGCGGTATCCAGGGAACTGCGGGCCTCCACGGAAAAACGGCTGCGCACGCCGGCGAAATTGGCCTCGGCCTGTTTGAGCGCCGCCTCGGCCCGCTGGACGGCGACTTTGTCCTGGGAAATCTCACCCTCGAGGCGCGCCGATTCCTTGAGAAGGTCCAGATGTTTGTAGCGGTTGGTTAATTGTTCTTTGAGCAATTGCTCGCTGATGGAAATCTGCTCTTTCAACAGCTTGAGGGATTTTCTCTGATTTCGAACGCGCGCAGATATTTCCTGAATACTCCGCCGCCGCTGGGAAATGATGGCGCGCTGGCTGCTGATCTCGTTTTTCAGTTTGTTCTGACGGCTGGTGAACAGGCCCATGGCTTCACTGATCAGGCGGGGATAGGCCTTGACCAGGTCCGGCGGAAATTTCGGTTGCGGCTGGTTGCTGGCTTCAGCCTCCAGGCGCGCCATTTCGATCTGTAAACCGACGATGCGGGTCTGCAGTTCAGAAACATCGGCGCCGCTGGAGGTGGATTCCAAGACAATCAAAGACTGGCCTTCGGTAACTTTTTCACCTTCACGGATTTTAATCTCGCGAATAATGCCGCCTTCCAAATGCTGAATGGTTTTAACCTGGCTGGACGGCACCACTTCACCCTCGGCGACGCTGACCACCGCCAGGGTGCCCTTCCAGGCCCAAAGGCCGAACAGAATGCACACCGACAGGCACAGCCACAGGAACAGGTGCGACGCCAAGCCAACGCCGTCCTTTAACGGAGGGAGGTCCTGTTTCTGAGAACTCATGTGGTCAGTTCCTCCATGGGTGTTATATCGGCTTGGGTCAATTCTTCATTGGCGGAAGCAAACTGGTTCGCCGCCTGACCTTGGGTTTGAACCCTTACGTCGGGCACCGGCTTAACGTTCAGGTCGATAACAATTGCGGCGTCCTTGATGAAATTGGGATCATGGGAAAAGGCGATGATGGTATGGCCGGCGCGGTGCAGATCGCTCAATATCGAGGACACCACCTGACACCCTGCGGCGTCCAGGCTTTCGGTCGGCTCATCCAGGACAATCAGCCTGCCCCTTGTGGTCAGCGCCCTTGCCAGGGCCAGGCGGCGTCTGATGCCGACCGCCAGACGGCGTCCGTTGTCGACGATTGGTGTATCGAACCCCTGGGGCGCTTCGTCGAGAAAATTACGCAATCCCGTGGCGTCGACGAACAAATTCAAGTGAGCGATTTCCAGTTCCGGGGCATTGACCGTCAGATTCTCCTGGATGGATGCGTTGAGAAAACCGGGTTCCTGAGGCAGGTAGGCCACCTGTTTGCGCCACCACTCGGGCAGGACTTGGCGCAGTTCAAGCCCATCGACCAGGATTTGCCCCCGATTGGGTTCGATGACGCCCAGCAGCAGCCGCGCCAATGTCGACTTTCCGGCGCCGTTGGCGCCGGTAACGACGCAGACCGATCCGGCGGGAATGCTAACGGACAAGGATTCAAACAGAGGCCCGGTGGCGCCCGGATACATAAAACCGATATCCCGCAATTCCACCGAACCCTGGTATTCGCGCTTTGCCGATCCGGTTTCGGCCTCCCGGGGGAGCTTGATAAATTCCCGCAACAACGTAGCCGACTGTTTGGCTTTGAGAAATACTTCTCCTAATTGGGCGTAGCGGGAAATGGGTTGTAACGCCCGTGCCGCCAGGATATTGGCGCCAATCAACGCGCCGATATCCAAATCACCCCGCACCACCAGGATGCCGCCGACGGCAATGGTGGTGATGCTCATAAAAGCGGTGATGCTTTGACTGAAAGAGGCCAACAATCCTTGGCGGGCGATGATCCTGCGGAACAAATCTTGAGTTACCCGGATTCGCGCGTTCCAGGCCCGGCCCAAATAGCCGCCCGCGTTAAAGGCGCGAACGGTGTCGCGTTCGGCGATGGCGGCGCCCACCAACAGTCCAGACTTGCGCTGTTCGTCAATTAACTGCCGGGTTGGCGCCCGGATGGCGACCATCATCATCATGCCGAACAGGAGGGCCGCGACGGTGAAAACGGCGGCGATCATTCCCAGGGTCGGCGCCAGTAAAAAGAGAACGCCCAAGAACAGAAGAGCGAAGGGAAGGTCGAGGACAGTGGCGATGTTGGTGGCGCTGTAGGCGTTTCTGATGTTGTCGATGCCGGTCATAATTTCCCGCTGCTGGCCGGGAGGCAGGCGTTCCAGCGAACCGGCGCGGCCGTGGGTCAAAATACCGAACCCGGCCAAGGTAATCTGCTCATCGGGCCTGACACTGACCCCGCGGGCCAGCCGGTTCCGCACCTGCCGGAAGGCGAACTCCAATACGACGGCGATTACCGCGCCGATGGTGAGGGTCATCAGAGTCTCACCCACGCCATGGGCCACATAGCGATTCAGGACCTGAATTACGAACAAGGGCGCCGCCAGAGCCAGAATATTGGCGAAACAGGACGCCAGTATAAGCTCGGTCAATAAAACCGGCCGGACCAACAGGCGGCGGAGGAGTTCAAGCATATATGTCGTTCCCTGGTTGAGACCGGCAATAGTATAGCGCAATTAGGTTAAAGGTAAGTATTCATTGGGAAAAATACCACCGCCTAGGAGAAATTAGAGGTATCGATGGCGCTTGCGCTGATGGAGTCCAATTGGCCGACGACCGTAATTTCGCCGCTGTCCACATCGGCCCCGCCGTCCGCGTCGTTCCAATGCCAAAGGCCTATATCGTTGTTGGCGGTCGAATCGTCCAAGACGAAAAGGAGGGAATCATTAGCGCCCAAACTGCCCCTGAAGGTGGCGCCGTTGGTGCCGATATCGGATATAAACGCAGCAATCTGATTGGCGGTCGTATCGGTGCTGTCCACCAGGAATATGCCGTCGAATACGGCGACGGTGGTATCCGACGTCAGGCCGGAATCGCTTGTCAGGATTTCAACGGACGTCGACGTCCCGGAACCAGCCCCGGCGCCGCTGAAACCCAAACCGCTTACGCTCATCACATCGTTGCCGGAGCCGACCAGGAATCCTATCAGCGTATCGGTGCCGTTGGACGCGGCGGCTGAAAACACAACCGTATGGTCCCCGGCCCCATCCAGTTGAAGTACGTCGTCACCACCGTTCCCCGTAATCTGCATGTCGTTCGAGCCGCCGGTCGTGATGGTATCGACGCCGGAGCTTCCCGAAACGGTCTCGGCATTGGAGACCGTCAAGCTGTAACCGCCCGAGCTATTGTTCAGGGTCAGAATGTCGCCCGTCGATGTGGCGCCCAGATCGATGGAGCTGCCAGTGAGGATATTGTTGAGCACCAGGGTATTGTCGCTACCCGTCACGCCGCTGATGGTTTCAGCGGCGATCGAGCCGGTATGAGAACCCGCCACGCCCAAATTGAGAACGTTACCGCCGCCGGTCAGAGAAATGGTGGCGCCGCTGAGGTTGGATCCCAAGGTAACTGTGTTTGAGCCTGTGCTGCCGACAATGGTCTCCGTATTGTTGACCGTTACGGAACTGCCGGAGGACGAAAAAGTCAGGCTGTCGGTGCCTCCGAGCAGATCGATGGTGCTGCTGACCACGGCTGAGTTGAATACCAGCGTGTCGGCGCTCGCCGATCCATTGATGTTTTCAGTGTTGCTGACGGTGATCGAATTCGATCCGGCGGCGAGAGTCAGCGTATTGGTGCCGCTTCCCATATCGATGGTTACTCCGGAAATATTATTATCGAGGGTTATACTGTTGCCGCTGCCGACACCCGTCACCTGTTCGACGTCGATGAGATTGAGTACCGCGTCGGCGTTGATGTTGGCGATATCCGTACCGGCGCCCCCGATTAAAAGATCGGCCTCGGTAGCTACCGTATTGCTGTACACCTCAAAAGTATCAACCCCCGCACCGCCGATAAGCACGTCCTCTGCGCTGGTGCCGGTTATATTGTTGGTGCCGTCGAGCCCGAAAATTATGGAACCGATGGCCGTGCCGCTGGTGGTGATGTCGGCGTAACCGGTATTGGCATTGGCGATGCTGAGGGCTGCGTCGTTTCCACTGGTGCCGACCAGGACGAAACCGAAACCGGAAGTGTCCGCCGGGTCGAACTCCAAGGTAACGCCGGATTCATTAACGGTCAGGTCGTTGTCATGGTCGGTGAAGCTGACACCGCTGAGATCCTGACCATAGGCGCTCACAAACAGTTTCTCGATGCTGGTCATGTTTAACGTAAACGCTGATCCGCTGCCGCTATTGTATTCGTGGTACTGCACCGTATCGTCGGAAGCGTCGTATTTGAACAAGGCGTCGCTGATGCCGAACAGGGCGATTTCGTCCGTGCCGCCCGCGCCATTGATGGTATAGGAGTGGAAGGCGCCGGCTTGTTGATCCAATATGAAGACGTCTGCCAAACTGTCGCCGGTATAGCTTCCCGTACCTGGTGTCAGAACAAAGGTGTGGGCTTCAGGATCAGGCGGCGGCGGCGGTGGCGGCGGTGGATCCGGCTCCGGCGGTGGCGGCGGCGGCGGTGGTGGTGGCGGCGGCGGAATCGGCGGCAGCTCGATTGGCCCCGGCGGCTCCGGCGAAGTCGGCGGTGGTAACGGTGGAGGCGGCGGTGGTGGAGGCGGCGGGTCCGCTTCACCTTCTCCGTCCGGTGGTCCTTCTCCATCCGGTGGTTCTTCGCCTTCTTGCGGTTCGCCCTCACCCTCACCTGGCTCGCCTTCTCCTTCTGGAGGCACCTCACCTTCTTGCTCTCCTTCAGGATCGCCTTCCGGAGGACCATCGCCTTCGCCCTCGGCCTCTCCTTCTCCTTCACCGCTTTCGTCATTGTTGGCCTGGTTCGGCGGCGTCGGGGGAAGGGGCAGGGAGTTGAGCGCTGAACTGAATTGCTGCTGAATTTGAGCCACCGGTAAAATCACCGGTGGGGGCGGGGGCAGGAAGGCGCTAACTAATTGGGCTGTGGCGCCCGCCTGATTTAGAAGGATGGTGCCAAAACCGTTGGAGACGGCGATTTCGCCCACCGATCCGTCATCATCCGGCAGAAGAGAGAAGGTGTTCTGCTGCCCTTCGGCGGCGGCTGATCCGGCGACTTTGGTGCCCCGGATGCCTAGGGTTGCCACCGGGGTTTTAAGAACCATGGCGTCGGGGCCGGTCTTGGCGATCTGTCCGGATACGAACGAGAACACGCCCTGGACAATGGAGATCGTCGCGTTGCCGGTTTCCGCCTCCGGATCATAGACAATGTCGTCCATCACCATGCGGCCGCTTTCGGCCAGTGACAAAGTGCTGTCGTCGGCGAGCACGATGCCGACGGCGCTGTTTTCGTTAGTTTCGATGACATCGCCGGAAAATACGGATGCGCCCTGGGTCAGCGGCGCCTTGGTGCCGTCGGAATGGGTGACTTCGGCGGCACCACTCAGGGTTTCGATGCGCCCGATGGGTTCTGCCGCACTGGTCGGGTTGGCCTGGGCATATTGGCCGGGATTTGCCGGACCGGCCAGCTTGGTTGCTAAATCAGCCGAAATCATGGCGCCGAAATCGGTCACGAGATTCGGGGGTGACGCCGCGCTCAAATAATTTGGAATCAGAACGCTTTCGCCGCCCGGGCCAAGTAACATCAAGTCCGGTCCCAGGTTTATAAAATCGGCCTTCAATACCCAATCGCCGCCCGGCACGAGAAGATGCTCACTGCCGGCCATGCTGATCACTTGATGGCTTGAAGAAGGTGTGTCTACGTAATTCAATTTATTCTCGCCCAGCCCTAAACCCTCGGAGTAGAGAGCTGTTGATATATTGATCGAACCGCCAATTTCCTTGACGTTTTCTTATCCAAACTAGGGTAATTACTAGGGGGGAAGGGTTTAGAATTTATGAATAAATTCAATTAGAAAGGCCCGCCTCGTCCCGGTTCCGGGATTTTCAAGGCGGGCCATTTAAGTTTCCTATATTTAAGCGAAGTTCGAGGCGACGAGTGAGCTGATATCGGTGCTGTCCAACTCGCCCACCACGGTGATTTCGCCGCTATCAATGTCACCGGCGCCGTCACCGCCGTCACCGGTCTGATCGCTCCATGACCAAAGGGCGAGATCGTTATTGCTGGACGAATCGCCAATTACAAATAACAACTTATCGTCCGCGCTCAAGCTGCCATTGAACGATGAACCGTTGGAACTGACGTCGGAAAGGAAATCAGTAATTTGATTTGCGTCCGTATCAGTACTGTCCACTTGAAACAGTGAACTATCGAAAACAACCACCGTCGTGCCGGCATTCAAACTTCCGTCACCAGTTAAAATTTGTGCCGAAGTCGAAGTGCTGCTACCGCCCGCGCCATTAAATCCCAATCCGTCGACATCTAGAACGTCGTTTCCGGAACCCGTCAGGAAACCGAACAACATATCCGATCCGTTAGTAGCGGCGCTGGAAAATACGACCGTGTGTTGTCCCGAGCTACCGAGCATGATCACGTCTGAAGTCGCGCCACCGGTGACCTGCACATTGCTGGAACCGTTTATTTCAATGACGTCGATGCCCGAACCGCCCGTAATGGTCTCCACGTTGACGGCCTCAACCGTGTTGGTGCCGTTGGCAAGGGACAGAGTGTCCGTGCCTGATCCGCCGAATATTTCGGAACCGGATGTGGTGCTTCCGGTGAGATCAATGGTGTCGTTACCGGCGCCGCCGAATATGGAATCCTCACCGCCGCCGCCGTAAATGGTGTCGTTGTCGGCGCCGCCGAAAATAATATCGCCGGATGACGTGCCGGTAATATTGTCGTCGCCGCCGAGGCCGAAGATGATGCTGCCGAGAATGCTGCCATTGGTTACAGTGTTGGTGAATGCGAGGCCGTAATCCATGGTCTCGCCGGAACCGATCACCGTATTATCGGTGAGGGTTATGGTATCGGCGGACGAGGAATTGCCTGCCACGATGTAGCCGATGCCGGTGTCGTTGGCGCCAAAGGAAAGGCGGACGCCCGTCCCCGTCCCGTTGGTTGACGCATCGGACCCGGAGGCGTCGGAATAATCCTGACCCACGGCGCCGGCGAAGATTTGTTCAATGCTGGTAAACTGCACCGTGCCGGAAATCTGCGACGGGCTATACCCGGTTACCGTCGAATACCGCCCACTGGTGGTATCGGCGTTGTAGAGTAGAATTATGTCCTCCAAATTCTGGAAAGTGATTTCATCGGTGCCGCCATTGCCGTTTACGTCGTCGGCGCCGCCGAGGGTCGATCCCTGCACCATGGTGAACTGGGTGTTGCCGGGGCCGCCGACAAGGCCGTCATTGTTAACCGAGGCGCTGAGGATTTCTGTGAACTCATTGGTGGGACCTCCGCCGCCGCCATCATTATCGCCACCATCAATGTTTACATAAATGAAGTTGTCATCTGGTGGCGCATCATAAACCGGGGGCAATTCTATTCCGCCGATGGGATCGTAAGGGGAATGATCGCCGGAACCAGCATTTACCGGATTATAGCTGCCATAGTTCGGTCCATAAGAATCAGAAAGCGGATTGTGGACAACGGGATCAATCGGTCCATCACTTTCATGACTGCCTTGATCGAAGGTGCTGTCATTACGATTTCCGCCGTCGATTTCCGGCACCGCCTGCCCGGCGGCGTCGCCGGCCAATTGCAAGGCTTGGTCCATGGTGAAGCCGTCGGCGATTGCCTGCTGAAAAGCGTCCTGCGCCGCCGCTACCATTGCTTCGGCTTGTTCTTCCGTTGCGCCGTTGGCGATGGCTTCGGCGATGGCGGCTTCGGCGGCGGCCTCAAAGGCTTCCTGCGTGGTTGCGCCACCTGCCAGTGCCTGCTGGAACGCCACTTCCGGAGCGCCGCCTTCATCCTGTCCAATAGGACCAATCTCACTTGATTGCGGGCCTTGGTCGCCGGGTGCCGGACCTTCGGGGTCGGAACCTTCGATTGGCGAATCTGCCGACAAAGTCGAAGCGGCTTCATCGGGATTGGCATCGCCTTCGGCTATCTCTTCGCCGTCACCCTCTCCTTCGGGGGGCGCCTCACCCTCTTCGAGTTCGCCGTCGCCTTCTCCGTCACCCTCGGGCGGAAGCTCGCCGTCTTCGCGGGCCTCGGCTTCGTCCAGTTCAGCTTCTTCTTCCAGCCGTTCTTCTTCTTCCTCTAAAAGTTCTTCTTCTGTGGGTTCGCCCTCACCCTCTCCTTCGGGAGGCGCTTCACCTTCCTCTTCGCCTTCGGGGTCTTCCTCCTGGGGGGCTTCTTCTTCAGGGGCGCCTTCATTGTCGTCATTGCGGTTATTGTTGTTGTCCTGATTCTGCCGGACGGGAGTGGGCGGTAACGAGTTCAGGGCGGAACTGAATTGCTGCTGAATTTGCGCCACCGGCAGAACGATCGGCGGCGGCGGCGCTTGGAAGGCGCTGGTCAATTGGGTCGTAGCGCCGGCTTGGTTGAGCACAATCGTGCCGGCGCTGTTGAAGACGGCGATTTCGCCCACCGAACCGTCGTCGTCGGGCAGCAGGGAAATGGTGTTCTGCTCTCCCTCGGCGGCAGCGGAGCCGGCGATCTTGGTGCCGCGGATACCCAGGGTGGCGACCGGCGTTTTCAAGACCATGGCATCTGGGCCGGTCTTGGCAATCTGGCCGGAAACGAACGAGAAGACGCCCTGGACGATGGAGATGGTCGCATTACCGGTTTCCGCGCCTGCGTCATAGACGATATCGTCCATCACCATGCGGCCGCTTTCGGCCAGTGACAAAGTGCTGTCGTCGGCGAGCACCAGACCGATGGCGCTGCTGTCACCCGTCTCGATCACGTCGCCGGAAAATATGGATGAGCCTTGGGACAAAGCGGATTTGGTGCCGTTCGAATGGGTTACTTCGGCGGTGCCGCTCAAGGTTTCGATACGGCCAATGGGTTCCGCTGCATTGGTGGGCGCTGCCTGGGCGTATTGGCCCGGATTGGCGGGGCCGGCAAGCTTGCTTGCCAGTTCAGCCGAGACGACAGCGCCGAAATCCGTAACCAGATCAGGTGGTGTAGTTTGTTTGAAGAAGTCGATAATCAGGGCGCTTTCGCCGTCCGGTCCGACCAATAAAAGATCGGGGCCTTGATGCACGAAGTCTGCCTTCAGCACCCAAGCGCCGCCGGGCACGGTGAGGTGCTCGCTGCCAGTGATTTCAATGATTTGTTGATTCGCAGGGGGGGTATCTATGTTATCCAATTTTTTTCTCGCCGACTCAAAAAAACCTCAAGAGCGGTGAGACAATTCATACTTTTTATGTCGTCATCTTTATGACGGTTTCAAGTACGTATAAACGCTAAATATTGAAATTTAATGAATCAGAGAGGGGGAGATTGTGAATCTAGATTCAATCGCGGATAGCGTCGAGATTCAGGCGGCCCATTTGGTTGAGCAGAGTGAAAATGGCAATGGCCACATCCGTTTCAGCGGATGTTGCATTTATACTGGCGTTAATAAATTGTGATTCTGCGGTCAACACTTCGTTTAATGTGCGGTTGCCCAGCTGCCGTTCTTTTCTGGCAAGCTCCAGAAATTCCGATTGAATGTCCGCTTGGTTTTTGAGGAACGCCGAGGTGTTTTTTGCAGTCTGTAAGTTGTCCCAGGCATCGCGAACCTGTTGTTCGATCAAATCTTTTGTTTCACCGACACGCCTAGCGGCTGAGGTCGCATCGCCTTCAGCCGCCTTCAGCGTATTTATTGCGGTGAAACCGAGGTTAAAAGGAAAACTCAACTGTAGTTTTGCGATTTGTTCCTGCTGATTACCGGCGGTGCCGCTGACATCTTCTTTTAATTTGGCCTCGGCAACGGCTTCAATCGTCGGATAAAAATTGGACGCCTTGGTTGACCTTATCGTTTCCGCCGCGACCCTTGCGCTCGTATCTGCAGTCAGTAATTTGGGGTTCTCGTTTAGCGCAACATCAATGGCGTCTTTTAGACTCGGCGGAATTAAATCCTCAGGCAGAACGGGACTTTTCATTGCATCGAAATTTGTTACTTCGGTATGAAAAACCGCCCGGTAGGCATTTCTGGAGACCGCAAGTCCGCCTTCTTCCGCAACTCGGCGGGCATGCGCTCCCGACAAGGTCGCCTTGGCCTGCAATACATCCGATGACAAGCCGGCGCCACGTTTTACCAGCGCATCTTCCAACTCGGCCTGCTTTTTGATGCTGGCCTCTGATTTCCGAGCCAATACTAAAACCTTGGCGGATCGTTTGACCAACAAATAGGCGGTAACGGCCCTGAGGATAAGATCTTGCCGAACTGATTCCAGAGTATGTTTCGACGAATCACGGGTCAGTTCGCTGGCGCGGACACGCGAGTTTGTGGCGCCGAAATCCCAAACCAATTGAGTTACGGTAAAATCGGCTTCGCGGGAGACAAATTCTGTGTCGTCGGTACCCTCGGGCTTATTCTGAAGTTCACGGCCGTAATGGGCGCTGACATTCAGTGTCGGGAACCATCCGCCAAGAGTTTCTCTGACGCGGTTGGTCGCAGCGTCGAGATCGGCTTCAGACGCTTTTACCAAGTTATGGGATTTGAGAAGATCAGGAAGGAGTTCCGTCAGGCTTTCGGCTTGGGCAGATCCATACAAGCACGACACGGCAACGCCCACTACCGCGGCAGCATTTCGCAAACTCGAAATGGCTGGATTTAAATACTCAGACCCCATAGAACCCACAATCCAGATTGCAGCCATTTATAATTATAGTGTCGTATTCTATGTAATATTTTTACGACCGGCCGAATCAATACTTCTTTCAATAACTTACTATGGCAATATCTATACCAGAAGATTAACGATTTGTATAAAAAACAAAAAAATAACAAAAATTATATAAACCCAATTGGGCGGCAATCTATTGAATTTGGTTGGATAGGGAAATTGTGGTAATCCCGATCCAAATATTATTGCCCGTTTTTTCCATTTTGAGCCTTTTGTTAAAAAAATTAATTTAATTAAAAGCCGTTTTTACATCTTCCAAGTAATAGCACAAGATAAAGGTATAAGTTTTTGATATTGTTTAATTATTTCTGTTTTTTAGTTGATCAGACGCCATTTTGATCTGACTGCGGACAAATTTATCGACGCGATCCCAAACGAAAAGGATAGCTCGTTTCGCAATGAAATAGGCGGCCACCGTTCCGATGATTGTTTCGATCCAACCGATTTCCCCCTCTAATCTCAACTTGTCTAGAAAAGCGAAGGTCGCCCCGCCGGCTAAGATTGCGCCCGTCAGCGACAGATAGAATCGCTTTGCACGGAGTGCCGATCGCAGGAACATCACCATTGCCGGACTATAGTCGTTTCGGTATCAATCCCTAAGGGAAAACCATTCCAATGGGGCTCGTAATTTTGTACTGTCTCTCCGGTTTGTAAGCATTCTGGAAAATACCAGCTTAATTTATGTCGAAATCCTCCGAATCAATGCGGCTGTCAACTTGGTGGTTGTGGGGGCTTCTCTGGGCCGTTTTGGTCATCAGTGCCCTAATATCCCGTCCGATTTTACCCGTTGACGAAACCCGCTATATCAGCGTCGCGTGGGAAATGTGGTTGCGGGACAATTTTCTCGTGCCTCATCTCAATGGCGCCACCTACAGTCACAAGCCGCCGCTTTTGTTCTGGCTGATCAATGCCGGGTGGGGAATTTTTGGTCTCAACGACATATCACCCCGGCTGGTGGCGCCATTGTTTGGATTGGGCTGTTTGCTGATGACGTCGCTATTGAGCCGGCGTTTGTGGCCGGATTCGAGCGCTTATATCCTGGCGCCGTTTCTACTGCTGGGCTGTTATTACTGGGGCCTCTATACCACCCTGACCATGTTCGATCTTATTCTCGCGTTCTGGACCTTGGTGGGATTGTCCGGCTTGGTCGTTGTGTGGCGGGGTTCGGTGTGGCGCGGCTGGCTGACGTTCGGCTGCGCCATCGGTTTCGGCGTTCTAAGCAAAGGACCGGTCATTCTGGTTTATCTTCTGCCCAGCGCCTTTTTGGCGCCGTACTGGGGAGTGGGAGAGAGCCGTCCTTCCTGGGCGAGGTGGTATCTGGGAATGATCGGCGGCGTCTTGCTGGGGGCCGGCATGGCTTTGGCCTGGGCGTTGCCCGCCGGAGATGCCGGCGGCGAAGCGTACAAAAATGCCATTTTGTGGGGGCAGTCGGCGGGGCGAATGGTCAAGTCCTTTGCCCATCAGAAGCCAATTTGGTGGTATCTGGCAATCTTGCCGGGGCTGATGCTTCCCTGGCTGATCTGGCCCAGCCTGCTGAGAAATCTTTGGCGTAAGTTTAACGACTGGAGAATATCGGGGCGGTCATCGGGTGGCGGTCGGGAGCGGATACCGGATGCAGGGCTGCGCCTCACCTTGGTCTGGTCATTGTCGGCACTGGTCATTTTTTCCTTTATCAGCGGGAAGCAGCCCCACTATCTTCTGCCCATGTTCCCGGCCATGGCGTTGGGTGGGGCGTTCCTTATTTCCAAGTTGAAAAGTGACGATTACGTTCGGGGTCGATGGGACCTGGCGCCCGTTGCCGCAGTCGCGCTTCTGTTCGCGATGGCCATTTTACTCAGTCCGTTGATCGCCGAAAAAGCCGGCAAACCGGAATTCGGCGAAGGAGTGTCCTTTCTCTGGTCGGTGCCCTTGATCCTTGTCGGTATCCTGATTTTGATACGCCCGCCTGCCGGTGGGATCAGCCGAATTCTGTCCATCAGCGCGGTGAGCGCGCTGATCGTTGTGACCGTTCACGGCATTGCCCAACATCGATTGGATGTTGCCTATAACATGAAGCCTCTGGCCGATTATTTGGCGGCGGCCCAGCGGAACGGCTACACCATAGCCAATATGGACAAATACCACGGACAGTATAATTTTCTCGGCCGGCTGGCCAAACCTATCGATGTCACTGATATCATGTTGCTGCCGGGGTGGCTGAAGAAAAATCCGAAATCAAAAGTCGTATCTTACCACTACCATTCACCGGCTAAATACAAACCAGAGTTTTTTCAGCTTTTCCGAAGCCGCTATATCGCTGTCTGGGATGCCGAAATGTTGAAAAATAATCCCAGGCTCGCTTTTCGGGAAAATGAATAAATTCAACCCCATGAGGCGCCGGGTGCCGATCCTGAAGCGGCTCATTCCCAGCGTCAAAAAATTTTATTGCCGGATATTCTGGAAGGATGGTAAAGGAACCGTGCGGTCGAACGGCGCGTTGTTTCACCTCAACTATAAAAATTTCGTCGATCGACAAATCGCCTTTTACGGCGATTATGAAGACCGTCAGCTGGCTTATTTAACCGGTGAATTATCGAGGATTGGCGCCGATACTTTTCTCGATATTGGCGCCAATATCGGATTTTACGCCATTATTTTGGCCACAAACGTTTCGCTCGAAAAGATCGTGGCTTTTGAGCCCGATGCCCGAAACATGGCCAGCTTGACCGACAATATCGCTTTAAATGATTTGGCCGATCTCATTGAGGTTCATCAGCTTGCCGCCAGTTCTCATGACGGTGCGCTGGGATTTCAGCCGGGACCGGATAATTCCACCGGCCAATCAAAAGTGGTCATCGGTGAGGAGGGGGCGGAGAGCGTAAACGCCGTTACCATAGACGACTTTCTGTCTTTGGCGGACCGCGCCATCGGCATCAAAATCGATGTTGAAGGTCACGAACTGGACGTTTTAGAAGGTATGAGGCGAACCTTGAGGGAGAACAATTGCCTGCTTCAGATCGAAGTCTACGGCGACAACATTCCGCTGGTAACGCAGTTCTTATCGGAAAACGGGTATAATTTGACCCGGCAACTGGATCACGATCACTTTTTCAGCCGTTGATATATTAGGAGCAGGAGCAGCCGTCGCCACCGATCCTGCCAGCGAGGCGGCTGACATCGCGTAACGTGGATTGCGCAATGATGTACAGCTTTTCGTTTTCGAAACCTTTGATATCGTCGGGTGTCGATAAAAGTTTGTCGGCCAGATGCAGTTGTTCCGAAATATAGTGGCGCCAATCGAATTTCACGTCTTGGCCCTCGCCTCGTTCGAATCGGTAAGGCGCAATTTTACTTCCTTTTGACGGTGCTTTACAACTAGGGCACTCCCTAGGTATCGGCCTATTTCTGCCTGGATTTCTTATGTTTTTGCTACCCGACACTGCAAAGCGCGCAGTTGATAGGTTCCCATGGCAGGGTCAAAGGGCGGCAGATTACTGGTCAATATATTGGCGTTCGAGTCCCAAAGGCCATATTCCGGCGCGTTTCCTTCGGGAAACCACCAGCCATGTTCGGCGTGTATGACCCTGGCATCGATACCGGTGGTAAGTTTGGCCTTTTGTTTGATTTTGCCGCGCTTGGTCTCGATCGTCATCCAGTCGCCATCGGTGATTCCCAGGCCTGCGGCCGTATCCGGATGGATTTCCGCGGTCGGTTCGGGGTGCGCTTTTCGAAGCTGACGCAACTGCCGGTGTTCCGAATTAAAAAAGAATGGAATGCGGCTGCCGGTGGTCAGCACCAGCGGGAATTCGGACACCAGTTCCGGCGTTGCTAATGGGCTTTCCGGCGGTTCTTCGTAGTAAGGTAGGGGGTCATACCCCATGGCTTCCAGCCGGGTTGAATACAATTCAATTTTGCCGGTCGGCGTATTGAAGCCGTCGTTTTCATATTTCCGGTACTTGAACGGGACCTTGACGAATCCTTTTTCCCGCAACTCGTCGAAGGAAATGCCGAGGCCTTCCTGAACCATATTGTCCAATACTTCCTGAACCGACTCCGTACAGGTGTCCAAATTCATAAGCCGGGCCAATTCGACGAATATTTCCTCATCCGATTTGCACTCACCGATCTGAACGGACTTCTGCTGCGCCATGACGACATTGGCGGCGATGGTCGGCAGGCCGGCCACCTGGTCCAGTTCGGGCCAGGAGGCCGCAGGCAGGACGATATCCGCCAATTCGGCGGTGGGCGTCATAAAGAGGTCGGCGCAGACCATGAAGTCCAGGTTCATCAGGGATTCATAAACCAAGGATGTATTGGCATAGGTGGTCAAGGTATTGTTGCCGAACACCATGAAAGCTTTGACCGGATAGGGTTTGCCTTCGCGCATGGCCTGCAGGAGGGTGGGGATGTGAGCCGCCGGTAAATCGGCGCCTTCGCCGCAGAGCATTTTAAACCGGTCGGCGCCCAACCGCTTGGCGTTCATTTCGTCCGACAGATTTTCGATCAAACTGGGGAACCGGCCAAGGCCATGCATGCCGAAGACCCAGCCTCCGGGGACATCGATATTCCCGGTCAAGACCGGCAGCATGGAAATCGCCCGGATGGTCTGGATGCAGGCGGGGGTGTGTTCGATGGCGCATCCCCATTCCATCATCGACGGATTGGTGCGGGCGTAGAGTCGGGCGGCGTCTCTGATCTTATCCGCCGGCACCCAGGTAATTTCCGCCGCCCATTCCTGCGTCATATCCTTGACCCTTTCGGCCAGCTTGTCGAAACCAAATGTCCACTTGGTCACAAAATTATCGTCGTAAAGTTTTTCGGCGATAATGACGTTGAGCATGGCCAATGCCAGGGCGTCATCGGTGCCGGGCCGCAATTGCAGCCACAGATCGGCCTTTTTCGCCAGATAGGTTTCGCGCGGATCAATGACAATTATCTTCGGCTTGGCAGCTAATGAATCGCGGACGTTGAACCGGGTCTCTCCGTCGGGTCCCGAATTAACCGGGTTGTGGCCCCAATAGACGATACATTCCGGCGAGACGTCGCCGGTGAAATCGCAAACGGGAAAATCGCCCATGGTTTGAATGCTGGTATTGACCCGCGGGTGAAAACACTGGGCGAAGCCCGGTTCGCACCAGTTGGGCGTTCCCAAGGCGTGGCCGAACCGGGATACCCAACGGATATGATGACGGCCGGTGCCGGTTCCCATGGCGATGGCCTCGGCGCCGAACTCATCCTTGATGGCTTGCAGTTTTTCGGCAATTTCGCCGAGGGCGTCATCCCAGCTGATGCGCTCCCATTTGCCGGACCCCCTAGGGCCTTGACGTTTCATGGGATATTTAAGACGGTCCGGATGATAGACGAGGTCTAATGTGGCAGCCCCGATGGGGCAAAGCCGACCTTTATTAAGTGGAGACATTGGATCGCCCTCGACTTTGGTGAGAGCACCTTCCTGAACATGCAGAAGTGCGCCGCACCCGCCATGGCAGGACCGGCAGACACTTTTCAAAACAGACGTTTTTATACCGGTGGTGTTATTTTCCGTAAGCTCTTCAATATGATCCATATTTCTCTCTTTAGTTCCCCGAAGCCTTAACTGTTGTTATAATAACAGTAATTTTATATTGTTATAATCATAACGATTATTAATATCAAAGTCAATGTAGTGAGAGGTCGCGGAAATTGCCACAAAACAAAAACAACAATTCATTGAATCAGGATTTTTCGCTTGATGACCAGATCGGATATCTGCTCCGCTGTGCTTCACAGAATGCCGGCGGAATTACTGCCGAGAAAATTCGATCTTACGATCTGACCAATGTACAGTTTTCAACCTTGGCGCGGCTATTGGAATTTGGTCCGTTGTCGCAAAATCAATTGGGCCGGCTGGTTGCCATGCCGCCGGCAAACATTCATTCCCTGGTCGGGCGTCTAAAGAAGAGGGAGCTGGTTAAAGCAGATCGTGATCCCGGGGATAAGAGATTAATATTGATATCGCTAACAGCCAAAGGACGAAATCTCGTTAAGAAACTTTTTCCGATTGTATCGCTTAGTACAACCGACGCGTTGGCCGTCTTAAATGCATCCGAGCAGAAGACATTCTTGAAACTTTTAAAACGTATGATCTGACGGAATGGTTCTTTAAACTTAATAGCCGATGGCGCAACCGTCCTTGCGCGGGTCCGAGGCGCCTCTGAGGACGCCTTCCTCCCAATCGATCCAAATCGCCTGAGCGCCGCCGATGGGCCGGTCGGGCGTATATGTGCTGTGACCCAAGGTTTCCAGTTCGTCTCTGACCGATGCCGGTAATCCGGATTCCACCTGGACCGTTACGTCGCCTTCGGCAAAATCGGGAAATACCCGTGTGTCGTCGACGGCTTCCTGCAGGTCCATCCCGTAGTCGAGGAGATTGATCAATAGGTGAGCGTGGCCGGCGGCCTGGTATTGCCCGCCCATGACACCGAAGGGCATTTGGGCGCGCCCGTCTTTCATTAGCATGCCGGGAATAATGGTGTGCAGTGGCCGCTTGCCGGGGGCGATGCAATTGGGGTGATGGGAATCGAGAACGAATCCCTGCGCCCGATTCTGTAAGACGACGCCCGTTTTTGGCGTAACCAAACCCGATCCGAAGGGGAAAAATAGGGTATTGATAAAGCTGACGGCATTGCGGTCCTTGTCGACCACGGTCAGGTAGACGGTGTCCCGATGAATGGCGGCAGCAAGAGCGGACGGCGGCAGGTCGGGCAGGCGTTTCGACGGGTCGATCAGTTTGCGGTTCTTGGCGGTATGAATTTCCGATAGCCATTCGGCGACCGGAACATCGGCGAAAGCAGGATCGGCCAGAACCGCTTCCCGGTCACGGTAGGCGAGCCGGGCCGCTTCAATTTCTATATGTATGCGTTGGGCCGAATTCGGATCGAGACCGTCCAGGTCGATCCCGGAAAGAATGTTCAACATGGCCAGTGCCACAACCCCCTGCCCATTGGGCGGGCATTCATAGACGTCGTAGCCGCCATATTCAGTTTTAATAGGGGCAACATATTCACCCCGCGTGTTGGCGAAATCCTCCAGCGTATGGAGACCGCCTTCGCCATGCAGGAAATCGACTATGTCTTCGGCGACCCAACCGTCATAAAATCCTGCGCGGCCATGTTCGGCGATATATTCTAGTGTATCGGCCAGAAGGGGAAATTTGACGATGCTGCCGATTGCCGGCGGTTTGCCGTCCTTCAAATAATATTCGGCGCCGGTCGGGTCTTCACTCAACAAATCGACGCACAAATGCCAATCGAAATTAACCCGGTGATTAACCGGAAAACCGTCACGGGCAAATTGAATGGCAGGTTGCAGCAGTTCCTTCAACGGCATGGTACCGTGGTCGTTTAACAATTGTGTCCAGGCGTCGACCGCGCCAGGAATTGTGACTGCGTGAGGGGATTGGCGTTCAATTTGGTCGATGCCGTTGTCTCGATACCATTCTACGTCCGCGCTACCAGGCGCCTTGCCAGATCCGTTGAATCCGATCAGGTCGCCGTCGGAAGGTTTGTAGAGGCAAAAGCAATCGCCACCGATACCTGTCGATTGAGGTTCTACGACGCACTGAACGGCGACGGCGGCGATGGCGGCGTCCATCGCGTTACCGCCTTTTTCCAATATCTGAATGGCCGTGATGGTTGACAGTGGCTGCGACGTGGCGGCCATACCGTTGGTGGCATGAACCGTAGAGCGTCCTGGAATATCGAGCGATCTCATAGAATTTCCATTAATAATTTTTTGTATTAACACCTTGCGAACTTTATACAGTGTCAGTGATCACCCGTCATCGTCGGGATGGTTATTTTTGGCAGCGAACAAAATCAACGGGGAAACGGCAAATGGATTTAGGGATCAAGGGTAAAAAAGCATTGGTTTTGGGCGCGTCTCAGGGAATGGGTGCGGCGATCGCCCGGGCGCTGGCGGCGGAAGGATGCAACGTGATCGTCGGATCTCGAAACGAGGATAAACTGAAAGAATTGGCATCCGATATCGAAAGCGAATTTGGTGTGGTGGCAGAGTGCCACGCCATCGACATGAGTGATGCAGCCAGGGTCGAGGCGCTTTGCGATAAAATCCGCACCGAATGGCAGCCGGATATCTTGCTCAACAATACGGGCGGACCACCTGGATCGACGGCGACCGGTGTGTCCGATGAAATCTGGCGAGATGCGATTCAAAGCCTGCTTCTTGGTGTCATTCGCGTCACCGAGGCGTCGCTGGAGGCGATGAAATCCAGAGGCTGGGGGCGAATCCTCACGATTGCCTCTTCCGGGGTTATTCAACCCATTCCGGCTCTTCCTATTTCCAACACCGTCAGGTCGGGGGTGGTGGGTTTTTCCAAATCTTTGTCTAACGAAGTGGCTAAGGACGGAATCACCGTCAATATTATCCTACCGGGCCGTATCGATACGGAACGGACCAAATGGCTGGATAACACTAACGCCGAAAAGTCAGGAAAACCGGTTGAGGATATTCAAGCCGCTTCGAGAGCGACCATTCCGGCCGGCCGCTACGGTACGATCGAGGAATTTGCCGATGTCGCGGCGTTTTTGTTGAGTGACCGCGCCAGTTACGTTACCGGCTCAATGATCCGCGTCGACGGCGGGGCGATCAAAGGCGTTTGATAATCGGGATCAGTCGAGTCGATTTTAAGGAGAACGAATAATGTCAGAGACGGTGGCCCTGGAGCAACGAATTCAGAATCTGGAAATACATTTGGCTAACCAGGAATCGACGGTTCAAGACCTCAGTGATGCCGTAGCCGGGCAATGGGAGGTCATCGACAAGCTCTCACAGGGTATCGAGACTCTCAAATCCCGGCTCCTGAATATGGAGGAAACCATTCAACAAGGTCCCCGGGAGGAGGAGAAGCCGCCACATTACTAGAGGCCGTGAAACTGACCAAACGGGAGTCGGCCGCGTCTATTTTTTAATATGGATATCGAACTCCATACCCTCTTCATCGCACGATATATAGATGCCGCCAACCGGGTCTTCGGCGCCCGCTTCCAAATTAAATACCGTATCCAGTCTTTCCTGGCGCAATAGTTCCTTGGCCTGGCGGATTGCATCCTTCTTATCCTCGGCCACGATCGTGTGATAACCGTAACGCGGAAAAAGAGTTCTAAACTCTATGGCGAATTCTTTGGACATTGCTTAATTCACGCAAATATTTTCAATTCAGTTTTCAAGGCGGCATATATGGGAAGCCTCTGTCACTAGCTCGCACCACAGATATATCTTATATTGAAATCCGGCCAGTGTTTTCCAATTTTCGTTTGATATTTTCTAACTAAACTACTCGGATGAACTATTGAAATTTTCTGTTTAAGTAATTTGGAATAACCATATACTATTGCATTCTTATATTTGGACACATAAGCCGTGCTAAAGGCTACGTGATTATATTTGCCCCAGCCGCCCAATCTAATTGTTCGATTATGGCCTATAAATTATATGTAGATACTGCAGCCAAATGCGCTTTTATCAGGCATTATGACAATTTTGATGCGGGGGAAGGTACTTCGTCGATCAGGGACTTATGGGACAATCCCTTATACAAAAAAGGGATGAATATTCTGCGCGATACAAGAGAGGTTCATCTACCGGAAGAACTCACCTTCGAGTTTTTTAAAAAAGTAGCCGAAAGAATCAAGCATCGTGATTCCATTTTATCTGCGGGGAGCAAATTCGCCTGGGTCGTTGGTAATGCGAAAGATTTTGGTTATGTGCATCGATGGTCGATTTCGTCACGGTTCGGGCAACATATCGAAAAGAAACCGTTCAGGGAATTCGATAAAGCGTTGGAATGGCTGTGCTTGCCCAAAGATATCAAAATAAATTTTCCTGATGATCCTGATTCAAATTCGACCCCTTAAGAAAATCTAACCATCCCGTTTATTAACGGCATTAGTTCGATCAAGAAGTGGTTAGTTATGCTGGTATATTATATTTTTTTAATATAAAAATACCTACAATTTTTTTTCAGTAATTCTAATCCGAGAGATCAAAATGGAATGGCACGCTGATTATAGTGTTGGCAATGAACAATTCGACGCCGATCATAAAATCATCTTCCAATTACTTAATAAATTTCGAGCGACCTCCCAGGCAGACATCGATGATGCTTTGGTGGCAACCGTCGTCGACGAATTGATCGAATACACGAAAAGACATTTCGAGAAGGAAGAGGACTTTATGAAAGATCTTCGCTACCCAGGACTGGTGGACCATGTTGCCGGTCACGATGAAATGATCAATACGCTTAACAGCTTGAAATCACACAAGTCTACCGATCATATCGAATTTTCGAATGAGGTTGCCGATTTCGTCGACAGCTGGTGGGTGCAGCACATATTAGAGCACGATATGGCTTACAAGCAGTACGTATTGGATGGAACGGCCGACTAAATCGGCAGATTATTTTGGCTTCATTTTTTTATGTGGCGTACCGGATATAACGCTGAAAAGCATCGCCCAACCCAGTAAGCCCAGCATTATCGTGACACCTAAAAACAGCCCGTAACGGCCGGAATATAAAAAGCCCGTCGCCGGTGCGGCAAGAGCCGTGACAATTAAAACAATCCTCAAAATGGGATGAATTTTGCCGCTGAGCCCGCCAAGCTGCTCAATGGTTTTCGCCAATGATGTGGATTGTGATTGATTTCGCATCTGCGACCGGCTCGGTATGGATGAAGCGTTCTACTGATTGCCCTATGCCATACATTTCAAATACCGGTCAACCGGTGATTTGCCGGGTTGAAAATTTCAATTTCCCGATTAAAAATTTCATCCTGTATCAATCCATTTCAAAAAAATTCGATGCGCCGAAAAAAGGTGCTAATTCACAAAATTTTTTATTGAAATCGTCGCCATTTTTGTCGAAATTAGAGTCGTAGAATTTTTCCGGAACCGTCGACAATTTAGCAATGAATTAGGAGATAGGCCAAACCCAGTGAGATCGCTAAATTACAGGTTTTGGAGTTTATAGGTTTCTCGATTTTCCGAATTAGATAAGATACTTTTACCATGGTTGATGAAATTCAAAACGAAGAAGAATATTTCTACGGTGTCCTAATTTTGAAGGATGAAAAATGGACACCTCACAGTAAATTTGATGCCAAAGGCTTGGGCGGCGCTTTGATGAAGGCCGAAGAACTGGATCATGTCGACGCGGGCCACGACGGCGTCAAAATTATGAAAATTCCGGCGAAACGTTCTCTAGGTGCTCACCCGGAAGAAGTGTGGATCAGCCCCAGCTTTAAGGCTAAGTCAGAAGCCAGAGCGGCGGCTGATCTCCGCTCCGGGGTCAAACAAACCAAACAGAACATGCAAGAGGCGCACGCTCAGAGAAAAGCGGATATTCGAAAAAGCAGTTGAGCCGCATTCTCCCGGTAGTTATTCGAGCAGGTGCCGCAAGATGTCACTGATGCTTATGATGCCGCTGACACTGCCGTCTTCTATGACCGGGACGTGGCGAATGTAATTGTCGCGCATGGTCTGGATAACGATATCGAGATCGGTATCCGGATTACACGCGGTGACCTGCTTCACGATAACATCGTTGATACGCACATTGGCTGCTTCACCGCCATAGCGGCCCATGGCGTTGACAATTTCTCTTTCCGAGATAACACCGGCAAATTTTTTATCCTGAGTATTTACGATCAAGACGCCGATTTTCAATTCTGCCATGACACGCGCCGCAGAATAGAGCGTTTCGGCGCTGGAAATTGATTTGATGTCGCCGCTCTTTTCTTTAAGAAGTGCTTTAACTTTAACGCCTTTTGATTTTCCCTTTTGACCGAACATGGTTGTTCTATGCCTCCCTATTTTAATAACAGTTTAGGCGCGGCGGGGCAGGAATGATAGACAGTTTTAATTAGGGGATTCCCTGGTCAAGAAGGCCGGCACAGGATGACGTTGACGTTTCGGATACTCATGACCAATTGACCTTCCTGGTTGGAGATTTCGGTCAGGGATTTGACGATACCCCGGTCTGGTTTGGATCGCGACCGGCGGGTTTCCATGACGGTGACCCGCACGGTCAAATTATCGCCGGGGCGGACCGGTGCGAGCCAACGAATGTCATCCAGCCCCGGAGAGGCGATGCTCGATTCCTCGGACAAAAACCGCTGGGCGTAAAGCCGCATCATCAAGCTGCCCGTGTACCAGCCACTGGCGATCAACCCACCAAAGGGTCCAGCGTCGGCTTTGTCTCGATCCGTATGGATGAACTGGGGGTCGAAGGAACGGGCAAAGGCTACCATCTCCTCTTCCTCCGCCGCTACTTGACCCAGGGTGTAAACCGCCCCCCCTTCGTAATCTTCGAAATAACGAATCGTATCGGTTGATATAAAAGTCGGATCCTCGGAATCCATATTGTCCCCGGTCTGAGTTGGTTAGGATTTCATTGACTATAAAGAATGGAAAGATGGGTCCGCCAACCTTTTTTTAGGCGGCGTTTCAAACGTGACGCCTTTGAATTTGACGCCCTTTGATTCTGCGTAGCGATAGGCGGCCTGGATTTCACTTTGGTCTGGGCGGCGGGCTAGGGATTCGTATTTCGGTTGGTATCTGGGGCTAACCGGATTGGTAAATGTGTCCGGGTGGTACTGATCCATCATATTTATGGGAACCTCCGGCATATGATCCGCCACCCAGTCGATTACCGGATAGGTGCAGCATTCCAGGTGGTTAGGCATGATCAAATGCCGAATAGTGGCATCTTCCCGCCAATTTTCGATCAACCGGAAGTTTTCCGTCACCGTTTCCCAATAATGGGGTGTTCTGGCCACGGAGATGGCGCACCGCCCCGGACCGAACTTGAAGTCCGGCAGCCATACGTCCATCAGCAAGCGGAGAATTTTCATGGCCTCGGCGGAGGCGAAAAAATTGCTGTTCCAGAGCATGGGTGCATTGAACTCATCTAGGTAGAGTCCGTTCGCCGTTGGGCCAATTTTTTCAGGATGCCGCCGAAATAAATAATCATTTTTGACTGGCAAGGCCCGAGATAAATCTTCCCGGGGCGGTATCGTCAAATCGTCGGCGAGAAGCGAAATTGCCTCCACGATATTGTGGAGATGAATGATCGGATCGCCACCGACCCAATTGATGTTATGGCAGCCTTCCATGCGCAGCAGCCAGGCCATGGTGGCCAGGGTTCTCGGCGTTACCCACGCACCATTGTCCTTGTCCGTTGAGATGTCACCGTTCTGGCAGAAGGCGCAGCGCATGTTGCATGAGGTAAAAAAAATTGTGCCCGACCCCATGTTTCCCCGATAGATCAATTCCTCTCCCGTATGGTGAAAGTAGGTGCTGACGCGCGTGCCATGATCTAATTTACAAGTTCCGAGCTTGGCCCCGGTGTTTCTGTCGACGCCGCAATCCCAAGCACAGAAATTGCACTTCCGGAGCATACGCCGGCACATTTCATTACAAAGGTCCAGAAGGTGAGGCCGCTTGGCCGCCGGGCCTAGTTCCTCTTTTCCATTGCGGATCGCCGACCAGCGTTTAAGGAAACGCTCGGTACGATCATCCAACGTGTTCCAGAGATCATCTTCATCGCTTCGTTCCAGTTCGATGGCTACCGGTATGGTGCAGGCGATCCTGAATTTGGCGGGTTGCCGGTTTTCGGCGACCTCGCGATACCATCGGAGTCTTTTACTCAGATTCGGGTCGGACCAAACCCATAAATCATCAAACTCAGGCATAACAATCGATCACCTCGCCCACACCGGTGGAGTAATCATTTTACACCTGATCGCTTTCAATGACCGCCATTGTTTTTTTTCAGCTTCACGCTAGTTTGGTTTGTTGCCAATTCTAATCCTTCGACTTTTCATCCAATCAAAGCACCTTAGACTTATGATCAACAAGATATCAGCGAAACAAGCGATGATCGGCGGAGGATTGTGCGCCCTTATTATGGGAGGGTTTATCGTCATTTCCCGGTTTGGCGTGCGCGATGCCTTCAATGAAGGGGATCTCACTTTTTTCCGATATTTGTCCGGATTACTATTGTTCCCCATTTTCTGGCGCCTGGATATGAAAACGCTGGGCGGCATAGGATGGATGAAAGCGATCTTCCTGACCGCGTGCGCAGGTTGGCCTTTTAACATGTTCATTATGAATGGATTTAACTACGCCCCGGCATCTCACGGCGCGGTTTTCGGGCCGGGCACCATGCCCATGTTTACGGCAATTCTTAGCTGGTTAATTTTACAGGATCGGCTAGGGCTCTATCGCAGTGGCGGTTTGGCGGCGTTGATGATTGGGCTGTTGATGCTGGGTGGGGGCGGCATTATCGAAAGCGGACCGGGCGCCTGGATCGGCGACCTTAACTTTTTGGGCGGGGCATTTTTATGGGCCTGCTTCGCCGTTGCAGTTCGTTTGTGGGGAATCGATCCGGTGCAGGCAATCGCCGTTGTCGGAGTGCTCAGTCTGGTATCTTTTACGCCCATCTATTTCGTGTTTTATGATAACGTTTTTCTCACGGCTGACGCAGTCAGTTTGTCCATACAAATATTCTACCAAGGATTGCTGGTCGGAATTTTCGCCGTTTTGTTTTTTACCGTCGGGGTCAAAATTCTTGGCCCGACAAAAATAGCCCTCTTTATTTCCCTGGTGCCGGTTATCGGCACGCTTTTGGGCATTCCAATACTCGGCGAATACCCTGGCTTGATCGAGACCACAGGTATTGTCGTCGTCGTTCTCGGCATGATTGCCGCGATGGGTGTACGCCCGCGGATGTTGGCTGTTGATTAAATTGCAGAAAAGCCCAAACTGCCGGAAAGATTTACTTTTGGCTCTCTATGAAAGGCCCGACCATGAATAAGCCTGCCACCGTCCATCCCGATCTCAAGGCGCATGATGCCAAAATGGAATCCCGGGTCATCACGCTCAACGGATATATTCATACGGCATATGCCTATTCACCATCGAACGCGACGATGATCGAAGGGGATGACGGTGTCATACTGGTCGATACTTTGCCGACCATTGAATTCGCCGAACCCGTCGTGGAAGAGTATAAGAAGATTACCGACAAGCCGATCAAGGCGGTCATTTATACCCATGTGCATCCCGACCATATCAGCGGTGTCCGCGCTTTTGTCAGCGAAGAAGAGGTCGAGGCGGGCACAGTTGAAATTATCGCCCTCGACGATCTGGTGCCGTCCTTGGTGAGGGATAGCGGCGTCCTGGCGCCGGTGCTTGCCCGCCGGGCCATGTATACATTCGGTTTTCAACTTCCTCTCAACGACGAAGGCAATGTGAGTACGGGCTGCGGCCCTGCCAACATTCCCGGGCGGCGGAGCTTTATTGCGCCCAGCCGGACCTTCAGCGAAAAACTGGAAATCGAGATTTGCGGCGTGAAGCTGGAACTCTATCACGTGCCGAGCGAAACCGAGGACCAGGTTGTCGTCTGGTTGCCCGACGATAAGGTTTTAATCTCCGCCGACGTCCTGCAGGGGCAGACCTTTCCCAATATTTATGCACTGCGGGGAACGTCGTTCCGCGACCCCATGACCTGGGTCAACGGTATCGACCGCTTGCGGCGAATGGAGCCGGAAACACTGATCCCCCATCACGGCCCGCCCGTGGAAGGCGCCGGCAATGTCGAAGATGTCCTCACGGCCTATCGGGATTCCATGCAATACCTGCACGACCAGACAGTACGGCGCATGAACCAGGGCTATACGCCCGAAGAAATCATGGCGGAGATTACCATGCCGCCCCACCTGGCCAGCCATGAATGGCTGGGTGAATATTACGGCAGCTATAAGCATTCGGCGCCGTCCATCTACAGCGGTTATGTCGGCTGGTACGATGGCGATCCCGTCAATCTCGATCCCAAACCCCGGACCGAACGCGCCCGGAATTACGTCGAGTTGATGGGTGGCCGGGATCAGGTTCTGGCTAAAGCGCAAGAAGCAATGGATGCGGGTGATCATCAATGGGCTGCCGAAATCGCCACCTGGATCGTCAAAGCGGATACAAGCGACACCGAAGCAAAGCAGTTGAAAGCCGATGCGCTCCGCCAATGGGCCTATGCCCAGAAAAATATCAACTGGCGTAACTGGGCGCTGACCACGGCGCTGGAATTGGAGGATGCCTTGAAACCGCCCAAAGGCATGCCCTTCGGTGGGCCCGATTCACTGCGTAACTTTCCGGCCAAATCTCTGCTGCGCTTGATGACCGTTCGACTGCGCGCCGAAGACTGCATGGAGATGGCTCGGACGGTCACCTTTAACGTCACCGATACCGGAGAGACCTGCGCCCTGGAAATCCGGCGGGGGGTCTGCCAGTTCCATCCCGGTGCGCCGAGATCTCAGGACATTTCGATCCAATTCGAGAGGTCGTTTTTGACGCAAATCTTCTTGGGCCAAACCACCTATGGCGACGGTATCGCCGACGGCTCGGCCCGGATCGACGGCGATAAATCTGATTTTGAGGAATTTATATCCATGTTCGAGCAACCCAGCATGGAGATGGCGATAACCGTGCGATAAGGCCGGACTATCCCGTCCCGAGAACTTTTTCCTCGTCCTCGATAAACCATGACGGTGTGCGGTAACCGGCCCGTTTGCGCTTTTTCATGAGGGTTTTGTAGATCGTGATTCTGTCGGGGTCGCGATTTTCCCGATGCATGTACGGGCACACATCGACACAGATATGGCAGTACTCATCCCGGAAACGGGAGGCTTCGTAACAGGTGGCGGTATCGACCTGCCAGCGCTTGATGTCCTCGGTGACGATGAAGTCATCGGCCGCCCGGATGGCGCCCGGCGGGCAGTTCTGTTCGCAGATTCGGCAGGTCTCACAGGTTTTCTGAACGCCGAATATATTTGGCGCGTCGGCTATAACCGGCGCATCGGTGACAACGAAGCCGGGCCGGAACCCGGCGCCGAACTGGGGGTGAATCAGGCTGCCGTGCTTGCCCAGTTCCCCCATGCCGCAAGCGTATAGGGCGGGAATGGCCTGGATATGACTGCATCCGTTGTGATCGGCGATGGCTGAAAAACCCAGGTCGCGGATATATTCGGCCAACTCGGTGGAGACGCGGGCGCATTCCACATAGACTTCGAATGCTCCGACCTCGACGGCCAGTGCGCCTTCCAGCACCTGGGCGTAATCCTCAGCGACGATCAAGGAAATTATGTAGCGCTGCTCGAATTCCGAACCGACATTGATCATAATCGGGGTCAATTCGGCAAAGCCGACGTCGGAGGCGCCGATCTCCAACCCCTTCGTTTCGATCAGCTTGGTCAGATGAGTTGGATCGTCGCCTTCGGGCTGCGCGTCGTTAACCGGTCCGTCCCGCCGTGGCGTATAGGCCATCCACCGTCCCATACATTCATGGAGGTCGAACTTCTCGCCCTTGGGGCTGTCGGCACGGTAAAACGGGACTTCCGCCAAACCTTTCCGCTCCTTGATCTCACAAACCAGCGGATCATCGGGCCCGCCCAATCGATATTCGGAAATTCCTATCATGGGAGAAGCGTACGGCTTTCGATTCCCCAAGGCAAGTCGGCCGATAATCGGCAGAATCAGAAAAGTTGTTTGCTGATGAAAATAAAATTAAGGGTGGTTACTAGGTGTCGAGTTGGCCGTCTTCTTCCGCCTGACTCTTTTTGCGGTAGTACATGTAATACATAATGGCGGCGAGGAACGCCAGAAACAGGCCTACCCATTCCATATAGACAGTCCAAACAGGCGCCGACTTCATGACGTCAATAACTATTATGAACCCCAAGGCAAGGGCCACTAATATACAACCGACAACTTTGTCCATCTATCTCCTCCCCAGACACGTAATCTACGAGTATGGATAGTCTCTGAGTCGTGCAATAAATAACAAAGTAAATACTAACAAAAAGTTAGTATATCGGCAAATAAGTTCTAAATATTCACCGGGGGAACCAATGGGGGTACAGAGTAAACAGTATATAAAAAACAACTAAAGCGATTGTAGGAACTGCCAGGCCAATGACTTTTAGACGATCACGCTTCATTCTGTTCACATGCATATTTGTTGTCAGATAGAATGTTCCTTGCGCCGCCGCATTTTTTCTGCGAGGCGGGGTGCAACGCCGGGGCGACTCCAGGGACAAACGGCGAGACAGATGCCACAGCCGTCGTTCTCGTTGAAATAAAGCACGCATTTGTCGAAATCCACGTACCACTTCTCCGTTCCCCGCACCAATTGCTTAACCGGCTTAATAGCCTCCGGCGGGCAGGCTTCCTGGCATAATTTGCAGCTGGTGCAGAACTCATCGACGCCGATATCCTGCGGGGCGTCAGGGACGAGTGGCAGATCGCTCAGGACGAAGGCAAGCCGGAAGCAGGGGCCGCTCACCGGGCTGATGGTCGAGCCGTGCTTGCCCAATTGGCCGATACCGCTTTCCACCGCGCCCGGAATGATGGTCAAGCGGTCGGGATTGGCGACACCGCCATAGGGATCGGCCTGCCAGCCCTGCTGGCGAATCCAGTCGGCGATTTGGCGCGACTTAATATATATGTCGTTATACTTCTCTAGAACTTCGTTCAAGGCCGGGCCGCTGGGCGACGTGGCAATAAGATCATATTCCATGGGCTGCGCCAGCACGATCACCCATTTAAAACCGACTTCGTAACGGTCGAATACCCAATTGGGATCAATGGCCGAGATACCCACCTGTGTTGCACCCAGGTCTAGCGCCTCCTGCTTAACCTTTGCCGTCCAATTCGCCGCAGAATCTTCAATGGCCGTATCGGCGACGGGTTCAAGGATGCCTGCTTCGATTTCTTCGGCGCGCCGGCGGGTCTTGAGCCGGTCGCCCTGGTAATTGCGGCGGACGTACCACATCATGAGCTGGCCATGGGGCAGGGTCTCCGGATTATCCCAATAGATGACTGTCGGGCGCCGTTTTTCCGTCTCCCCCAGTCCATTAATCTCATTCCCCGATACCGATGGGATCAGCGCCACTTGCTCTGGGTGAGGTTCATAAGGCCGGTCAGGGGCGTCGGTCATTGCTGGCTCCGGGCAAAGAAATGATGACTTAGAGCGACGCTAGCACCGGGGAGGAGGAGATGTCTACTTGGGAGAATCGCGATCAGATGAAGTGGGAACCATATCGATCTCAGTATTCTGGACGATAATGCCAGGGTATAGATACTTCAATTTTTTCTCGGCTACATAATCGGACATGCCGGCCGGTGGTTTAATGCGATAAGCAACGGTATCCAATTCCTTCAGATGGGTTTTTTCCGATACAACGAAGCCATATCTTACGATTGAATCGGCAAAATTATCAGGCGCTTCCAAGACGACGAGCCCGGCCGATTGTTGCTGCATTGGCGAAAATTTAGGTGTGACAATTTGAGGATTATTACCCGTAGACGACAGAAAGGCGAACTGCGCAAACCGGTCCCCGCTAGCTGCGACCAAAGTCCCACCCAGCGCCAAAATCGCAAATATCGCAATGCGCCATTTCATGAATTATCACCCTCAAAGCGCACATTTGTACACTTTTGATCGAAAAATTAGTAGTTGTGGATATCCGGTCGGTAGAATTGGAGGGATTTGGGTGCAAAATCGTGTAGTAAGAATAAATCTGCAATTGAGTAAAATAATATTTTCTAGGAACTGAGGAAATTACTCATTCCGTAAAATTACTTTGAAACTCCGGTTTCGTTCATCCAATTGACGGGTACATCAATTAACATTTCAAATTGGGTACAGTTGAAATTTTACTGTTTCCTCAGCATTGTCCATGGCCCCCTGCAATGTTCCTCGCCACTTGTCGTTACTTCTCCTTGGGCTTTGCCGGCATTCCAATCGGTAATTTTGCCTTTCAATTCGCTGGATACCCAAAAACCGCCGCCAAAGGCGTAAATTGAGCCGTCCTTATTAACGTATCCTTGGTAGTAGATATCATCCGCGCCAAAATTTATTCGGCCGTCAAGTTTTCCCGCTGTCACTTTGATGTTATGGCCGAAACCTAAAAAGCTGTCGCAGGATGCCGTAATGGTCCAAATACCGTCCAGTCTATCTAAAGAGTGAATTGCTACCGCTGCCGATTTCTCATTTCTTTTTTGAAAGGTGGGTGTCTCACATATCTTTGCTATTTCACGTTTGGTAAATCCCGAATCGATAAATTTCAGGACGGTTCTTTGACTGCAATTCCCGAAGGCTGTTTCCTGTGCATAAACGGGTGCGGCGAGGAATATTACAAATAATAAATAGAATTTATACATAGAATATCTCCTTTTAGGAGCATATTAGCACGCATTGTTAAAAGCAGAAACTAAAAATAGATTTAATAAAACATTTTGCATGTATAAGGTGTATATCGGGTAATGTTGAAAGAAACGTCGAATGCGAATGCTGAAGAGTAGTTTCCGTTAAACCGGAAATGCGAGAAGGTTTAGAGCAAATTCAGCATGAAATAAGAGAATAAAATTCCCGATTTAAGACTAAACTTAAATTTCTAATATATTTATTAGGAATAATATTATATGTAATTATTTTTTTAGTTGTAATTAACTATCACTGAATTTATAAATCATCCGATATTCTATCAATGAGGGAAAAAACATGAGGAAGATTTTTTTAGCGGTAGTTGCCATTACAGTTGCGCTGGGATTACCGATTTCTGCTGCAAAAGCAGCCGGAGAAAAAAGTGGTGCTTTTTTTCGGCTGCAACCCGGAGCAATCTTGTTCAATGATATCGGTTTTTCCGCTGCGGCGAGCGCTTATGGCGTTACGGTTACTGCCTCGGGCAATTTTACCTTTGATCCCGGTTACGGGGTTACCGGCGCCCTCGGTTATCAATTTAATGAATTCGTCAGCATAGAAGGTGAAGTTGGCTACGGCGTCGTTGAATATAACAATGTCGAAGGCAACTTGAACGCTACGGTGGGTGGAACGACCTACACGGTATCCGGCAGCGCCGATATTGATGGCGAAGTGGAAATGCTCACCGGGATCGCAAACATTATTTTGTCGCCCATGGGTAAAGAGAAATTCTCGCCCTACGTCGGCGGCGGAATCGGAGTTGTTGATTGGGAAGATAAAGTCAATTCCGTCGGTACATTGACCGTCAACGGGAAAGAAACCGGTACGGATTTGATGGCCAATGGCATTGTCGGCTTTGACTATAAAATGGATGATGATATAGCGATTGGCGCCCGATATCGGTATCTTTGGGCTGATACGGGGCAGTCCGGCTTGGACGACGCGACCGCTCACTCCTTTATGCTTTCCCTTAAGGTAAGCTTTTGAGTCAAGTAATATACGGGAACATGTAGCAACTGCATGTTCCCTTTTTCCCCAATTGGAGAAATCACGATCCCAGACTACCGAGCCTGAAAAATGGGTCGGAGTAATGCTTTGTACCAGACAACTAGAAAACAGGTGTGACTTTTAAATAGGACGTGCAGAAGTCGTCGGAAAAAACAGTGTTAATCGGATTCGATCGAATCAAATAGTTCAAAATTCTCTATCCGGACATTAAATGCAATCGTGACCCTTTCGCTAACGCCTTGATAGGGATTTACCATATGGCGGAGCCAGGCCGGAAAGCAATAGATTCGGCCGCTTTCCGGCTGAAACCGAATGCTTTGCCCGAAAGGATTTCCCGGAACCGGTACCATTTCGACCCCGTGGCGCGGATCAAAAAATTCTATGCAGCCGGCGTCATCTGGAAGGTCTGACGTCTCTTCGTCAATACCGTCTTGAATATAATATACCCCCGACCAGGCGCTTCCTGGATGGGTATGCATTTTATGATATCCGCCTTTGCGCAATATGTTAGCCCAGGCAATAAATGTTGTATCGGCGCCAAACTGGTTTTCCGACAGTCCCGTCGATACTTTCGACAATTCCGTAACGGCTTCGGAAATATATTCGATTAAGGTTCCGATTTCCGGGTAATTCCAACTGTGCACATCGTCGGACGAATGCCAGCCGCCGATCACGCTTTTTGCATTGCCGGTGTCTTGCCGCTCTTTTTCGTGGACAATTTCGAGTAAACGACGGTTTAACCTTTCCGTACTCGGATACAATTTGCTGAATATCGGTGTTGGCCAAGCGAGTTTAACACCGTTTTCCAGTTCGACTTTCAACTTCATATTTTAAAGCGCTCAAAAATGATTAAATTTAGAATCGCTCTACAATAGTTGGATGTCAGAAATATGAATTAAACGGAATGTACTTATTTCATATCGTATTTATTGCTAGATGACTTGCATCTTGATTGCGAGGCTAATGGCCAGTTCTATAAAAGCATGACCATGCAGCCAAATATAGCGTCAAAATTCTGTCGAAAAAATGGTGCCGGCTGCAGGAGTTGAACCCGCGACCTGCTGATTACAAATCAGCCGCTCTACCAACTGAGCTAAGCCGGCGCACATGAGAGGTGGGCGTGATATAGCGCCGCCCGGGTTCGGGCGCAAGTCCGCTGTCGAAATACCGACCACCGCCTGCAAGCATAAGTTAAAATCGACAAGATTTTGTAAGCGAAATCAATTTCTATGCCTTCAGCGATAATTGACAAATACCGGGCTGCCCCAGGCCATATGACCATTTTTCTGCTTAACGCGCAGGTACACGTTCGATCCGGCTTTGGGAACGGCCAGTGTGCATTTGTCCTCAACCGAGGCGGCGGCGGCGGGGAGAATGCGGTGCCAAAGATAACTTTCGGACGGATAGCCACCGACATGCGTTATTACCGACCCACCAAACAGGTCCGCCGCTTTTGCCGACGTCACCATTTTTGCCGGATTGGTCATTTCCAGACTGAACGTGGTGTCGGGGCCGCCGGCAACTTCAAGCACCACGCTTTGATTGGGATTTTCCCGAAAGGCGCCGCTTCGCGAACTATATGACTGTATGGCTAGACGGTCATTGCCATCAATGGAGAACCGGTGCCGGCGATCTTCATCGAAGGGACCCGATGACAGGCAGGGGAAAAACCGTTCTATCTTGCCGTTAGCCACCGTTAGGTCCAGCGCCCAATCGGTAATACGGTCCATACTTAAAGGTCCCCACGGACCCCACCCCCATTCAAGGCGAATTTGGAAGGGGCGGGCAAAAGTGGCGTCGGGCGCGGCGTCTTCAATGGCATAAGTCCGGTGGACGACATTTCCGTCCTGGACCACCTCCACGACCTCGATTTCGTCTCTGCCGGTGGCGGCATAGGCGACTTCAATGGTATCGCCTGCCTCGATGGTGCTGCCCAATGGCAATCCATTGACCGAAAAATTCAGTTCTATGCGGTCTCCGGTCAACGCATAGGTGCGGCGGCTGCATATAGCGTCCAGGATGGCCGGCCGCGTCAAATCCTCGACCAAAGCGGCCATGAGGCCTTCACCGTAAGCGCCGGGGAAGCCCGCATGATTGTCGCTCGATGCGACAAACCCGAAACGCCGTCCCTCCGCCAGCGCGTGGCGAACCGTGTTGCTGGTTTGCCGCCCTCCCGGCGAACCCGAAAACATCGGATAGGGACCCCGGTCATTTTCGGAATTACCATGCCAAGAGTAGATTTCGACCACCGGCGTGCAACTTTCGTCAAACTCACCCCAATTGACGCCTCTCATGCCCTGCGCATAAGCGAGATGATGAGGAATCATTAGAGCGGACTTGGAGAGGCAAAATTCTCTCAGCTCCTTGACCGATTGAGCGTAGCAAATGGGTTGATAGTCGTCAGGGAAAACCACGCATTGATCGCCAAAATGGTTGGAATGCCATTCGAATCCTAAAAAGGAACAAAATTCCTCATCGCTGTTGGAATCGGCGATCACCTTTTGAACCCGTGGCCAGGTCTCGGCCAACCGCTCAAAGCCATTGTTGAAATGGGCCTCACCGCCGTTCCCGAAGGTTCCCAGGTCATGCCAGCTGGAATGACCCGTAAAGGCGAAAAAATCCAAATGGGTCCGGGCGATGTCCACGCTGCGCTCAATAGATCCGACACCGTACCCGTGGGCGTTATGATTGTGAATGTCGCCAAACACCAACTGCAGTTTTTCGCCCATATATTATTCCTCTACTGACTTATTATTATAAGAGGGTCGGAAACGATTTGTTAAGCCAACCCTTTAGTCCTTTCTGGCGATCTCGTAGAGGGCGATGGCTGCCGCGGCGGACACATTGAGGCTGTCTGCCTGGGCATCGATAGGGATGCGGACAAGAAAGTCGCACTTTTCAGCGGTCAGGCGGCGGAGGCCCTTACCTTCGGCGCCCAGAATCAACACGGTCTTGCCGCCGAGATCGGTCTCGGCCAGGGTTTGGCCGCCATCGCCGTCCAAACCGACTGTCCAAAACCCGTAATCTTTCAGCTGGTCGAGGGCCCGGCCCAAATTACTGACACGAATCAGCGGCAGCCGGTCGAGAGCCCCCGATGCCGCTTTGGCCAGGACAGCCGTGGCTTCCGGCGTATGGCGGTCGGGCACCACGAGCGCATTGGCCCCGAAGGCAGCGGCGGATCGCATGACGGCGCCCATATTGCGGGGATCGGTGACTTGATCAAGCATAACCACCACTGCTGTTTCCTCATCCTGCAGGGCGAACAGGTCTTCAAGCGCCGCCGGGGGTAGGGGGGCGGCCTGTAGCGCCAGACCTTGATGCACGGCTCCCGGAGGCAGCACCTGTTCCATTTCCTGGCGGCTTATGAATTCCGGCTGGATGGTCAGGTCATCAATCCCATCGAACAGATCGCCGCCGTCCCGCCATTCTTTATTGACCAGCAAACGGAATTTCTTACGCAATGAATTGTCCAAGGCTGCCATGACGGCGTGATTGCCGTAAATCCAGATTTTGCCGCCGTCCGTATTCCGGGCGGATTTATGACCCGGGGAAGGTTTGGACGGCTTGATTTCGTGGCCTCTGGAACGCTTGCGTTTTGACATGATCGGGCCTAAACTAACGAAAGATTAAGGCCTGTAACAGGCTCTGTTTCCGATTTTCCGAAAAAAGGTGGATCGGAGACGGGCTGTTGCGCCTTTTGTGTTGACAACTGATTGAAAATTCTCGATAGAACGCTATTCCAGTATTAAGGCCTATAAATCAGCTCTGTAGTTCGTTTTTGGGGCGCTTATATGGAGGAGTGCCCGAGTGGCTAAAGGGGACGGGCTGTAAACCCGTTGGCGTACGCC
>CAZNLR010000045.1:0-22875 GCA_964574215.1 uncultured Rhodospirillaceae bacterium
AAACTGCATGTGCCTGGCTTTCATCAGCCGAAGCCGGTGGTTGCCGTCATCCGGCTGGCGGGGGTTATCGGTCAGGGGGTTAATCCCGCAAAACAAGGGCTGAGCGCGGCCTCGCTGGTTCGTCCCATCGAGCGGGCTTTCAGCCTAAAACACCTGAAAGCGGTCGCCTTGCAGATCAATTCCCCCGGTGGCAGTCCCGTTCAATCGTCCCTGATAACCCAACGTATTCGGGCGTTGGCAGCGGAAAAAGACATTCCGGTTGTCGCCTTTTGTGAGGATGTAGCGGCGTCCGGCGGCTATTGGCTGGCCTGCGCCGCCGATGAAATTTTCGCCGACGATGCGTCGGTGATCGGATCGATCGGAGTGATTTCCGGCGGGTTCGGATTTCCTCAATTGCTCAAGCGTTTGGGAATTGAACGGCGGGTTCACACGGCGGGAGAAAACAAAAATATGCTGGATCCTTTTCTTCGAGAGCGGCCTGAAGATGTGGAGAAGCTGAAAGACCTGCAAACGGATATTCACGACGCGTTCAAGAAAATGGTCAGGGAAAGGCGCAAAGATAAGCTCACCGAGTCCGAGGATAAACTGTTTACCGGCGAATTCTGGACCGGCCGCCGGGCGCTGGAATACGGTTTGATAGACGGATTGGGCGAACTGACCGCCGTCATGCAGGAACGCTACGGCGACCGGGTACAATTCCGCCCGATGGTTCAGCAAAAGGGCTGGCTCCGGCAGAAACTGGGAATGGCACTGGGAGACCGGGGGGGTTCGAACTGGTCCCGCACCCAACCCGGATTCGGGATGTGGGCGGACGATCTTATCACTGCAATTGAGGACCGGGCGCTCTGGAGCCGGTTCGGGCTCTAACCGGATTAAATATTAATGACCAATCATCTGCTTACCACCATTGAAGACTTAGAAGCCCATTTTCCACCCGCATCCGAGTTGGCGTCGATCAAACAATTGCCAGCCCTTGATCAGCATTGCCGGGACTTTATCGCCCGTTCTCCCTTGGTGATGATCGGAACGCTCGGTGATGTTTCGCCAAAGGGCGATCACCCGGGTTTCGTCCAGGTGATCGACGACAACACGGTCCTGATTCCGGACCGGCGCGGCAACAATCTGATCGATTCCATGCGAAATATTGTCGATAATCCTACGGTTGGACTGTTGTTCGTCATACCCGGTATCGATGAAACCCTGCGGGTCAATGGTCAGGCTTCCATCACCATCGATCCGGATTTGCTGGAATCCCACAGCGTCAACGGCAAGGCGCCGAACACCGGGTATCTTATTCAAGTTAACGAAGCCTTTTACCATTGCGCCAAAGCTTTCCGCCGCTCCAAACTTTGGGCTGCCGAGTCCCAAATCGACAAAAAGGAACTGGTTCATCCGGGCCGCGCCATTGCCCAGAACAGCGGTATCGATCCCGATGAAGCGCAAAAAACCTATGACGCCGGCATTGAAAAGGCGATGAAAGAAGAGGGAAGATGACCGGCAACGCGGCTGCGGTCTATCGGGGCCTCGATCAGGCTACCCTCGACAAGGAATACAATGCACGGGAAACCGTTCCCGACATCGACCCGTTCTTAGCAGACTATGCCCGCCTGAGCGCCGAGGCTCGGGACGATTTGGATTGCCATTTGGATATTTCCTTCGGACCCGGCGCCGAGGAGACGGTCGATATTTTTCCCGCCGGGCCGAATGCGCCGGTGTTTGTTTTTATCCACGGCGGCTATTGGCGGATGCTGTCGAAAAACGAATCCAGCTTCATGGCGCCCAATTTCGTCAGCCGGGGCATTGCTATTGCGGCTGTTAATTACACCCTCCGGCCCCACGCTACTTTGGATGAAATCGTGGCCGAAGTGCGACGCTGCATTGCCTGGCTGTACCGGAACGGATCGGACCATGGCATTGATCCCGAGCGTATTTATGTGGGTGGATCATCCGCCGGCGGACATTTGACCGGGGTCGTGGTGGCGGACGGTTGGCAGGATGAATTTGGCGTCCCCTCAAATGTCGTCAAAGGGGGCGTTCCCCTTAGCGGTTTGCTGGATATGGAACCGGTACAGCTTTGTTTCGTCAACGATTGGCTCAATGCCGACAAGGAAATGGCGGCCCGCAACAATCCGCAAAACTTTATCCCCGAGAACGGCTGCCCGCTGGTGGTGTCGTATGGTGGTCTGGAAACCGGAGAATTCAAGCGCCAAAGCGAGGATTTCGCCGCAGCCTGGCGCGCCCAGGGCGGAGACGCGGATTGCTTCGAAACCGGCCATTGCCATCATTTCGATCTTCCGTTGGAACTATGTAAGTCCGACAGTGTGCTTTCCAAGAAGGTTTTCGATCTGATCGGTTCAACCGCTTAGCGCATCACCAATATGACAAATTCTTTGGGTTCCAGCCGGTTAATCAGGCGGATTTGATTGCTCATATTATCGTGGCAGAATTTATAGAAATGTTCCGGATTGGCGTAGTATAGGGTCTTCTCCCGGTCGGGATTGTGGACGCTCAGCATATTGAACCCAAGACCGGTACGGGTCTTCTCCCAAAGTAACATCAAATTTTCTTCGACATAGTCGCGCCAGATATTGTCACCCTGTCCCATTTTCATATTGTAAGTGCCCGAGACGAACGAATAGTCGGCCTCCTCGGTCGCATAGTGGCTCTGGATAAAAGTGGCGCGGGCATCCTGGATTCTCTTTTGGGCCGTCCGCACCATCTCGCCGGATATATCGTATCCGAAATACCGGCCGTCTTTTAGGCCCGGGAGGTCCTTCAGCGCTTCGAATAAAGCACCGTACCCGCATCCAAGATCGTTGATCGTAAAACCGTTCTTGCCGTTTGCGCCCGAGACCAGCCCAACGAACATCTGAAATCGCCGTTGCTGCATCTCTTCATCCTTCCAGGCAACGGCTTTGTGTTTGGGGCCGTAGGTTTTTATCGCCTGATCGAAAATTCGCGCCACCGGTTCAAGCAGCGCCGGATTATAAGGAGGAGGAGAGTCCTGCATCGTTCAGAGACCTTTAAATCACCATCCAATCGGGCCGAACCGGTCGAAGCGTCGTCGAACCCGAAGTAATTTCTTTTTTATCGTCCAAAATCTCCAGCCTAATAAGAGCGAGTCCGGAATCACCACGCGCCGATCTCATTTCCCCGGCGTTCTTCCCGTCAACCGTAAGTTCGGTACCCGGCGCCGGCGCCGGACCTTCAATTTTTACCGGCACCAGTCTTTTTTTCACCAGACCGCGGTGTTTGGTGCGGGCGGTTAATTCCTGTCCCGTATAGCAGCCCTTATCGAAACTGACGCCGTTGAGTTCCTCAAAGCCGCACTCCAACAGAACGGATTTTTCGATATCCATGTCTCTGCTGCTGTCCGGCATTCCCATCGATATCCGCATTTCGTCATAATCGGTAAATGGCGCTTCGATGAATCCTTTTGCCGCCAAACTCTCTCTCGCCGTACCGGACGGTAAAACTGCCCGCACGCCCATGGCGGTCAGTCTGGGGTCTACGTAAGCCATTCCGTTTAAAAATTCGGCTGCGGCGCCAGCGGTCGGTGTTACTCCCGCCGCCGCAGGCGCCTGATCGCCGGTTATCGCGGCGATACAAAATGTATCGTCCAATTCCAGTTCCACTTCGGAGCGTAGTTTATACAGGCGAAACCGTTTGAAAAGATCATCACGGCGCGACGCTTCGCAATCCAATACAAAATTGTTACCCATTTGAAGGATAAAAAAATCATGAAGATATTTACCCTGGGGAGTCAACAACGCCGCATAAATCGCTTTTTCCGGCGTTACATCTTTCATATCGTTGGACACCAGGCCTTGAAGAAACTCTCTGGCGTCGTCGCCGCCGATCTTGAGAACCTTACGGTCTTCCAGCAGTGTAAATTTAGAATTGCTCATAGCTCTTTATATAGCCGAGCGCGGACCGGGTTCCACTTATTTATTTTGAAAGTAGCCGGTGTCGAATTTTATTTGTGAGTGCGCGTTGGATCGCAGCCGACATACCGGCTCTCGTTACCGGCTTCATCAGGAACTCCCGGATGCCTATTTCCTTGGCGTGAACCGCTTGAACGGTTGCGCTAAAACCCGTGACCATTATGACCGGTATATCGGGCCGGATTCTAATCATATTCTGGGCCAACACGTGGCCATTCATGTCGGGCATGGTTTGGTCCGTGATAACGACATCGAAATCGAGGAAATCCTTTTCAAAAGCATCCAACGCGGCGGACGATACTGAGAATCCCGTAACGTCATAACCGAGATGTGTCAGCATATCGTTCATTGCTTCGATATTGGACTGCTCATCGTCGACGACCAGTATCTTTTCGTTGTTGCCCAATTTGATTTCGGTGTCCTCTTCTATATGTTGCTCAAAGGTTTCGATAACCGGCAGGTACATCTGGAAGGTCGTGCCGCTGCCAACTTCGCTATAGACAAGAATCTGGCCGCCATGGCTTTTGACGATACCGTGCACCGTCGCCAGCCCGAGACCCGTACCCTTGCCCTGTTCTTTGGTGGTGAAATTAGGATCAAATATTTTTTCCCGGGTCTCTTCATCCATGCCATGGCCTGTGTCACTTATGGTAAGCCTGACATATTGCCCTTCCGTAATATCCGGTTTCTGGCCGGCGTATTTGTCATCGGCTTCGAATTTGTCGACTGAAATCGAAAGGATGCCGCCGGTTTCCTCCATGGCGTGAGACGCATTGGTGCACAGATTCATAATGACCTGATGAATTTGCGTGGGATCGGCGAGGACCTGGGGGAGGTTTTCCTCTATGTTCTGATGGATTTCGACGGAAGCGGGAACCACCGACCGGATCAAATTGTGCACCTCGTCTACCAGCGGCTCCATATTGGTTGGCACCTGCTCGCCTTCACTCTGGCGGCTGATCATTAATACCTGGCGTATCAAATTCCTGGCTCTCAGGCCGGCCTTTAAAATCTGTTCGGCCCTGTTGCGGTTGACGTCGTGGTTGACGAGGCTTTCGATCAACATTTCCGAATAGGCCATAACCGGGTTTAGAATATTGTTGAAATCATGGGCAATGCCACGAGCCAGATTGCCGACGGTTTCCATTTTCTGCGAATGACGCAGTAAGCTTTCCAATTTCGTGCGTTCCTGCTCGGCGACAATTTGGTCGGTTATATCCAAGCCGGTGCCCCGGTAGCCTAGATACGCACCATCCTCATCGAATATCGGCTTGCCGCTGATTTTGATATGAAATTTTCGCTCATCGGGAAATTGAGCCTCAAAAACGAAGTCCCGGATCGGCTCACGGGCGTCGATTAAATGTTGATAAAACTGCCAACTGTCGGATTTAGTGTCGCTGCCCGCCAAAACGGCAAATTCCTGCCGTGTCTTACCCAAGACATAGGTTGGGTCTATACCGAATACATCGCCATACCTTTCTGATAGATAGGTAAATTTACCGTCGGGTCCCATTTCCCAGACATAATCTGACGCCGATTCGACGACATCCCTGAATCTTTGTTCGCTTTTGGTCAGTTCCCGTTCGGCGTCCTCTCTTTTCCTGAGATGATTGACTGCCGCAATTGTCAACGACACCAAAACGAAGGCCGCAAACAAGATAAGGATGGCCATTTTTGTAGCCCGATCCCGCCAACTGGCCAGGGCTAAGTTGGTCGGAATAGTTGCGACCAGATAAATCGGAAATTTCGACACGCGGGAATAGGCGACGATCCGATCAACGCCATTGGCGAATAGTTTTCCCGTAAACTGGCCGGCTTCCGCATTGGCGTTATCGCCTCTGTTGCCCAGTTTGATTATTTTTCCCGCGACTTTTTTATCGTTTGCTGAGAAACCGGAAGAGGCCGCAAATATGGAACCTTCTAATGTGGTGTAAGCCAGGCTGACGCCTTGCTCTTTTTCAACCCGATCGTATATGTCGGCGAAATAGGATTGGGTGACCAGGGCCATGGAAATTCCGTCGAAACTTCCATCCGGTTTTTCTATTTTGCGGCTGGTTGAAAAAAACCATCTGCCGGTGGTGCGTCCGACCAAAGGTTTGCCGATGTAAAGCCCGGTGTTCTGACTTTCTTTGTGGAATTTGAAATATTTTCGATCGTGGACATCCATACCGATACTTTTTTTTCGTTCGGTAAATTTGATGATGCCCTTTTCATTGGTGATGATCATACCTCTGATCTGCGGCAAATCGGCGATAAACTTTTCGAATTCACCGATGATTTCCTTTGCCGAGCGGGGCGTACTTATGCGGTCCCGTTCCGCCTGCTTTTTCACGGTGAGAAGCGTCAAATCTACGGCGTCCAATGAGCGGGCTGCATGTTCGGCCATGTTTCTGGCCATATTCTGCGCATGTCGCTGCGCGAAGGCGAAGGTGCTTCCGTAATCCTGCCACATGCTGATGGCGGAAACCGCTAACAAGAAAAATAGCGCGCCGGCAGCGATAACGGTAATTCTAAATCGAAGGTCTTTGTACGTTTTCGGGGCGACCGTCATTTTTAGCTCCGATAGGAGTCTCGGAATATTCTATTTATATTATATAAACTCTATTATAATTCCAATAAAACCCATAGTAATTTGATAAAAAATCTAAAACATTTACTGCATATATTATAATTTTATTATGCAATTTATAATTGAATATTATATTAGGTAAAGTAATCGTATTTAATTTTGTGATTTTCTCACTTGATTTCAATCAATTTGTATAATTTTTTATGCTGGATAAGCATTCTTCGAATATAGGAACTAAAACGAACTTACCTCCCTTTTCTTTGCTTTTAGTGGAGTAGGGCATTAAACACGGGCCATGCGTATTTTAATGCTCGACGACAGTTACGATTATGACGGCGATACGCCTGTCAAAAAGCCAATCGGGGGGGCTGAAAAGGCGTTTGTCCATTTGGCGGCTGCCTTTGCTTCCCGCGGCCATGACGTTACGGCCATCAATCGGTGTTCTGAGCAAAAAAAGGTCAAGGATGTGCTTTGGTTGCCCTTCGCTTCGCCCCGGCCACCCGAGACGGACATTCTCATCGCCTTTCGTAAACCCGCGTTGCTTCAAGAACAGGATGATGCCGGCCAGCGAATACTTTGGAACTGGGGATCGCCGAAGTCGCTGAACCAGCCTGCCAATCAGGCTTTGTTGGAGAAATACAACCCCAATATCGTGTTTGTCGGCGACGCCCAGCGTAAGGCCTGGAAATCCTGGCGGGATTTTAAAGAAAAATCGATAATGCCTGGTCTGGCGGAAACTTATGTCCAGGACATGACAACCGCCCCGGACGATCTTCCTATTGCCGTCACGACCACCCATCCGCTCCACGATCTTGAAGCCATTCTCGATTTATGGCGGAATCGAATTCGCCAAGAAAACCAACGGGCGGAACTGCATATCTTTTCAGCTAGTCTCGTCAATGGAGCAGCCGGCGCGGGTGTGGAGGATCGGATTAAATCGGTGCTTGAAAAAGCGATGTCGGCCAAGGCGGCCGGCGTACGTTTAAAAAAACCGCTGGCGGATACGGATATGGCGGCCGTTTACCGGTCCGCCCGGGTACATTTGTATCCGGTGATCCGAAACGAATACTATTGTTCGACCTTGGCGGAATCGCAATCCAGCGGATTACCTGCCGTGGTCGGCCAATTTAACCGTCGACTTGGCGATACTGATCTTGCACCTATTTTGGAACGGGTGCAGAACGGTCTTACGGGTTACGTCGCGCCGGATGATGACGCGTTCGTAAATTTGACATTGGAACTATTGGACGGCGATAAAACGATGTTTGAAAGTTTGAGCCGGGACGCCAGAACTTTGCAGTCGGGCCGTGACTGGCAAGCTGCGGCAATAGAGTTCGAAAGCTTGTTTATATAGAGATCGGATCGGTATTGTTACGATTGCCATGAAAATATTATTCATCACTTCGACCCGCGTCGGTGACGCCATTCTTTCCACCGGACTGATCGACCATTTGATCCGGTCTCATCCGGACGCCCGCATGACCATTGTATGCGGCCCGGCGGCAGCGCCGTTATTCGAAGCCATGCCAAATTTGGAACGGATAATCGTCCTCGATAAAATGTTGTTTTCTCTCCATTGGCTGCGCCTTTGGGTGTTATGCATCGCCAGTTTCTGGAATCTGGTGGTCGATCTGCGCAACGCTCCGGTCACCTTTTTGCTGGCCCGCCGACGCCGGTGCGGAATGCCGCGGGGAGGGGCCGACCGGCGGGTGGAACGTGTCGCCAGCGTTCTCGATCTGCCCGAGATTGTGCCGCCGAAATTGTGGACCGGCAGAGAAGAAGACGAAAAGGCGGTCGAACTCATTCCCGATGGTGGCCCGGTGCTGGCCGTCGGACCTACTGCCAATTGGCGGGCGAAGACCTGGCGGGCGGAATATTTCACGGAATTGATTGAGCGGTTGACGGCGCCCGACGGTATCCTGCCGGGCGCCCGGGTGGCCGTATTCGGCCGGGATGACGAGCGGCCCATGGCCCTTCGGCTGATCGAAGCCATACCGGAGGATCGCTGCATCGACCTTATCGGCAAGCTCGATCTTTTGACGGTTTTTGCCTGCCTTAACCGTTGCGCATTCTATGTCGGTAATGATTCCGGCTTGATGCATCTATCGGCGGCGTCCGGAATACCGACATTAGGCTTGTTCGGGCCGACCCAGGAGGCGCTGTACGCTCCGTGGGGAAAGCATACGGGCATCGTCCGGACCGAAATTCCATTTGCCGAAATCTTTCCCGAAAATTTCGACCATCGGACGTCGGACAGTTTGATGGATAGCCTGTCCGTCGATATGGCGGAAGAAGGAGCACGGGCTTTGTGGCGGAATTATCAGACGGGTGAAGCCGCATGAGTACGCCCAAACTGTCAGCGGTTACCAGCGTTCACAATGAGGAGGACCGGCTTGCCGCCTGCTTGGAACGGGTAAAATTCGCCGACGAGATCGTGGTCGTGCTGGATCGTTGTACCGACGGCACCAGAGCCATAGCGGAAAAGTTCACCGACCGTATCGTCGAAGGCGGATGGGAGATAGAAGGAGACCGCCGCAATACCGCCATCGAGACCTGCACCGGCGAATGGATATTGGAGATCGACGCCGACGAACATGTGACCGAAGAACTGGCCCAAGAAATCAGGCGGACCATCAATTCGACCTCCTTCGACTGGCATGAAATTCCTGTCGACAACCATATCGGTAACCGGCTGGTCCGTTACGGCTGGGGGGCGTCTTACGGCAAGGCTGCCTATCCCGGTTTGTTCAAAAAAGGGGTAAAGGTCTGGGGACGCCAACGCGTCCATCCCAGCCTGCAATGGTCGGGCAAAAAAGGGCCGATGCTGCACAATCGCATCAACCATTATGTCGACCGCAATATCTCGGATATGATCCGCCGCCTCGATTCCTATTCGACCGCACGGGCCAAGGATTTGCGGGAATCGGGTGAGATCGGTTCTTATGCCAATAATATCCGACGGCTGTTTTCCCGTTTTCTGAAATGCTATATCGGCCGCAAGGGATATAGGGAAGGCGGCTATGGGCTGCTGATCGCCCTCTTCGCCGGACTGTTTCCCCTTCTTTCCCACATCAAAGCCAAAATTGAGGACGACTAGATGGCGCGCATAGTCTTGGCTGACGACGGCATCGAGTTTGACGGTGAGAGCCCCGATAAAGGCCCTCTGGGTGGGGTCGAAAGTTCCATCGTTAATTTGACCCGGGAACTTGCCTCCCGCGGTCACGAAGTATTGGTGCGGAACAAGTGCCGGGACGCCAAAATCATCGATGGCGTCGACTGGGCGCCCATCGACCGGGGATTGCCGGAGACGGCGGACCTCTTTATCGCCAACCGGGGCGACAAGTTAATTCCTCAAATGCCGAACGCGCGCCGGACGGTATTCTGGATACACAATCCGGCTCAGTATTTGATGAAGTGGCGCTACCTTTGGAAACTTTGGCGTTACAAGCCGGCCATAATTTTTATCGGAACTTACCACGCCACCACCTATCCGGCCTGGGCGCCCGGCGGGGAACGCATCGTCATTCCCTACGGTATTGCCGACGATTTCCGCTCCGTCGATGCTTTGGCCGAGACGCCGCTGCCACGGGCGGTCTTTACGTCCAACCCGTTGCGCTCTCTCGATTGGCTGCTCGAAATGTGGCGCTCGGAAATTCGGCCCCATGCATCCGGCGCGGAACTCTATCTTTATTCCGGTGCGGCCACTTATGGCTCGGTGGGTGATGCAAAAAAACAGGAAATGGAAGCAGTCCTCAGTAAGGCGCGATCCATGGAAGGTGAAGGTGTGGTCTTGAACCCGCCGGTGCCAAAAGCTGAATTAATTCAAGCGTTTCGAAAGTCGCGGGTCATGCTATATAGGGGTGACGCCAACGAAACATTCTGTTTGGCGGTTGGTGAGGCGCAAGCGGTCGGCGTGCCGTCGGTCGTCCGGCGGTTCGGTTCGGTGGTAGAGCGCGTCGTCGATGGCCAAACGGGAACCATAGCGGATACGGACCAAGAATTTGCCCGGGCCGCCGTGGAATTGTTGACCGACGAAAACAAATGGCGTGCGCAACATCACTCGGCCATTGATCAGCAACGTCAATGGGGTTGGCCGGAAGCAGCAGCAGCGTTTGAGAATCTCATTCCGTGAGGAAAGAAGATCAGATTACAAGAGCATGAAACTGACCAGAATAAGTGAGTGCGGATAAGGGTTGAATAAGGAATGAAGGTTCTACAAGTCATGGCGGGCGCCCAATATGGGGGCGCCGAGGCGTTCTTTACCCGACTGGTCATCGCTCTCAACAAATCCGGTCTGGAACAGCGCGTGGTTATCCGTAAGGATCCGGCAAGGGCGCAAAAGTTGCGGGACGGCAGAGTGGACCCTGTTGAAATGGGCTTTGGTGGAAAACTGGATTTTATCACGCCCTGGCGGATACGGCGCCAAATAGCGGAATTCAAGCCGGATATTGTCCTCAGTTGGATGAGCCGGGCGACGGCCATGGTGCCCGGTTCCGAAAATTTCATTCACCTGGCCAGGCTCGGCGGCTATTACAATCTCAAATATTACCGGAAGTGCGACCACTTGATCGCCAATACGGAAGATATCGGTGAATATCTGACGACCAACGGCTGGCCGTCCGAAAAAGTCCATTACCTGCCGAATTTTGTCGGCGCCCGGCGCGCCGAACCTATCAACCGGCAGGAATATTTTACGCCGGATACCGCGCCGTTGATCCTGGGGCTGGGGCGTCTCCATGAAAACAAAGGCTTTGATGTCTTGTTGACCGCCTTATCGCGGGTTCCCAATACCTATCTTTGGCTAGCGGGGGAAGGACCTTTGCGTAAGGAATTGGAGGAAAAGGCCGAGGTGCTGGGCGTTAAGCCGCGGGTGCGGTTTTTGGGTTGGCGAAACGATCCGGAATCGCTTTTCGCGGCAGCAGATATTTTTGTCTGCCCCTCACGTCACGAACCGCTCGGCAATGTGGTGATCGAAGCCTGGGCCCAGGGAATACCCGTTATCGCCGCCGACAGTTTGGGGCCAGGGACATTAATTCAGCAGGGTCAAACGGGTGTCCTGTTCCCCATCGACGATGCAATCGCCCTTTCCAAGTCGATCAAACGATTGATCGAGGACGACGAACTTCGCCAAAGCGTCGCCGCCGGGGGCTATGAGGCCTACGAAGCCAACTTTACGGAGGCCATTGTCGTCGATAATTATCTCGAATTCTTTGAACGGTTGATTAAGTAATGTGCGGCGTTGCCGGCATTATGGTGCATGACGGTACGCCTGATGTGCAGCTCCTGGAGACGATGGTGGCAAGCCTGTCCCATCGTGGCCCGGACGGGTTCGGCCGGTGTGATTTGGGCGAAACCATTCTCGGACACAGCCGCCTCGCCATTATCGATCTGGAAACCGGTGACCAGCCTCTTTTCGATCAACGGGGAACGGCATTAGTTGCCAACGGAGAAATCTACAATTACATCGAGCTTCGCCAATCGCTGGGTGAAGGAAACTTTCAGACCCGGTCCGACTGCGAGCCGCCGCTACTTATCTACGAAGTAAACGGCGCGGCCTTTGCCCAGCCGTTGCGCGGCATGTACGCCATTGCCATCGGCGATCCTCATAACGGGCATGTTCATCTGGCCCGGGACCCGTTCGGCATCAAGCCACTTTACTATACCGAGTTCGATGGCGGCGTTGCCTTCGCCTCGGAAGCCAATACCTTGCTGGCGGCGGGAATGGCGTCGAGAAATCTGAATGATGCAGCCAGGGACGAGTTGTTGCAGCTTCAGTTTACCACCGGGCGGGAAACAGTATTCGAAGACATTCACCGCTTGTTGCCGGGTGAAACCGTCACCCTTGACGGTGGCCGGGTGACCCACCGGATGCGCCGACCCGCCTTGGCGGAGGGTCCTCCGGCGGACTGGTCGGAACAAGGGGCGCTTGAAAAATTGGACGAGGCCTTGATGGACAGTGTCATGGTCCACCAACGGTCCGACGTGCCCTACGGTATGTTCCTGTCCGGCGGCATTGATTCTTCGGCCATTCTGGCCTGCATGCGGGAACTCAATGATCAACCGGTGGAAGCCTTCACCGTGGGGTTTTCCGGCACCCAGGTGGCCGACGAACGGGCGCACGCGGAAGCCGTGGCCAAAGCCGCCGGGGCCAACCATCATTGTGTGGAATTCAGCGAGGCGGATTTTTGGACGCTGCTCCCCGAGATCGTCTCCTGCCTGGACGATCCCACCGCCGATTACGCCGTCCTGCCCACCTATAAACTGGGACAATTGGTCAAGGAAGCCGGGCTCAAGGTCGTGTTGTCGGGGGAAGGCGGCGATGAGTTGTTCGCCGGCTATGGCCGTTACCGTAAACTGCTCCGGCCCTGGTGGCTGGGGGGAAAAGCCATGCGGCAAAAAGGGGCCTTAGACGGTCTCGAGGTTCTGAAGGATTCCAGCGACGCCTGGCGGGAGAAATTCACCAAATTGGAGGAAAGGGAGAAGAGGGGCGGACGGACCAAGCTGCAAGTGGCTCAAGCGGTCGATTGCGCCGACTGGCTGCCCCACGATTTGCTGATCAAGCTGGACCGGTGCCTGATGGCTCATGGCGTCGAGGGAAGAACGCCAATGCTGGACCCCAAGGTGGCCGGTATCGCCATGCAGTTGCCGGACAAGCTCAAAATTCGCGGCGGTCTCGGTAAGTATCTGTTGCGCCGTTGGCTGGAGCGCAAACTTCCGGAAGCCCGGCCCTTTGAACGCAAAAAAGGCTTTACCGTCCCCGTGGCCGAATGGATCGGCCGGAGGGGCGCCGAGACCGGCAAGCTGGTTGCGGCCAGCGAAGCCGTCCGAGAAGTCGCTGATCCAGAAAAAGTGCAAGCACTTTTCGGCAGTTTGGAAAACCGCTCCGCCGGCCGCGAAGGCCAAGCCGCCTGGCGCCTCCTCTTCTACGCCCTCTGGCACAAGCGGCATATCGAGGGAGTTATGCTTCAAGGGGACGTGATCGAAGCGCTTTCCTAAAGACGCAGCCAGAAAATTCCGCTATTTCTATCATCATGTTTGAGTGGGCGAATTTGCATGTGTTGGCGTTGGTGTTCGTGGCCGCCGTTTTCGGCGGCATGGGGTTCTTTGCCTTTCTCTTTACGCCCATGGTGTTCAAGTTCTGCGAGCGGGAAGACGCGGCGCAGTTTTTGCGCCAGGTCTTTCCCGTTTATCACCGGGTGATGGCGGTGATGTCGATCCCGCCGGCGGTGGCTTTAATGCCGGGGAGAAGCTATCAGGTGGAGGTGATCACGATGCTGGCCGTGGCGGCCTTCTTCGTCGTTGCCGCCCGCATTCTGGTGCCGGCGGTCAATAGCGCACGGGAAGCGGGCGACACCGGGAAATTCGCCAAGGTCCACCGTATCAGCGTCATTCTCCATATGCTCCAGTTCCTGGCCGTCACCGTGGTGTTGATCAGGCTGGCGCAATAGGTACTATCTGAGTATTCATCTAAAAATTCACAATAAAGGGGAAGGTGATGCCTGAGGCACCGCTATCGTTCGAAGAAAAGAAAAAACACTGGCTTGAAATATCGGATATTTCCGAGGAAGAGTTCAACGCCTGGCACGCTACCCAAAAGGCCCGGCAGGTGCACGTACCGCAGCCGGGATCAACGGCGCCGGATTTCGAAATTGAAGTCCTAGACCGGGAGCGTAAACGCACCGGCGAGACCGTCAGATTATCAAACCTCCGCGGCAAACCCGTGGGGCTGATGTTCGGCTCCTACACGTGACCGCCCTTTCGTAGGCAGACCGTGCGTCTGAACGAAATTTACAACACCTACAACGACCGCGTTGAGTTCTTCTGTATTTATATCCGCGAAGCCCATCCCAGCGACGGCTGGCAGGTGCAGGACAACCTGGACGAAGACATCGTCTTTCCGGAGCCCACCACCATCGAAGAACGCACCGAAGCGGCGTCTTCCTGCCAGATCAATCTGGACCTCCAGATGCCCACTCTGATCGACAATATGGATAACGAGGTGGAAGGTAAATATATCTCGCTGCCCATGCGTCTGTACCTGATCGACGCCGATGGTGTGATCACCTATACCGGCGACCGGGGCCCTCAGGGGTTCGACACCGAGAGTTGGGTGGCGGCGATCAAGGAAGTTCTGGGTTAGCTAGGCAGCTGCTTTTTCCGCCGCCATCGCCTCTTGCACCTTTGGCCGAGAGGCGATGTTTTCGATATAGGCCACAATGTTGGGCCAGGGTTTCAAGTCCACTTCCACGAACCCCGCCCAGGCCCAATTTAAAATGGTGAAGCAATAGGCGTCGGCGACGGTGAAACTATCGCCAACCAAAAAGACGTTCTCGCAGAGATGGCTCTCCAGAAAATCGAAATGCTTATGAAGCCGGTTGAGGGTAGCCTGCCGGATTTCCACAGGCAGGTTCGAATTGAACAGAGGTGTGAAACCACGGTGCAATTCGGAGGACGTAAAGGTCAGCCATTCGGCGACGCGGTAGCGCTTGATGCTGCCCTCCGGCGGGACCAGATTGGCATCCGGCGCCTGATCGGCGATATATTGCACCATGGGCGCGCCTTCGGTGAGGATTTGACCGTCTTCCAGTTCCAATACCGGCACGTAGCCTTTGGGATTGATGTTCGTGAAATCCGCACCGCTTGCAGTCTTCAGCGTTTTTAGGTCGACCCACTCCAGTTCGAAGTCCAGCCCGGCCTCCCGAAGCACGATATGAGGCGACAGGGAACAGGCGCTGACATCGAAATAAAGCTTCACTACTTGACCATGGCGGGGAGCCAAATGGCGACCTCGGGCGCCGCAATCAAAAGGCCCAGTACGAAAAGTTCGATCAGGATAAACGGCAGGGCGGATTTCACGACTTCCCCCAGAGACACGTCGAAGGGAGCAATGCCTTTCATCACATACAGCAGCAGCCCAAATGGCGGGGTCAGCAGGCTGATCTCCATGGTAATGAGCATCAGCACCATCAGCCAGATGACGTCGATATTGAAGACAACCTGAAGCGATGATGTGCCCAGCAGGAAGAAGGGCAAGGTCAGCAGCAGCATACTCACCTGGTCCATGAAGGCTCCCAGGAACAGCAGCACCACCATCATCATGATCACTACTTGCAGCTTGGTCATCCTCAGCGAATTGATCGCCTCCAGCAGACCGTCGGTGGCGCCGGAGTTGGACAGCGCCTGGCTGAACACCAAAGAGCCGGCAATGATAAACAAGATCATGACATTGATTTTGGCCGTTTCGATGAGCGATTTCCAAATGGCCCGCCAGGTGAAATCGGCGCCGTCAATACCGGAAATCTTTACGATGTTCTTGAACAGTTTGAAAAAGTAACAGGCGGCGAGGGCGGCGAGGCTGCCCATTGCGGCGGCTTCCGTGGGCGCGGCGATTTTGAAAAAGATGCTGCCGACGACGACGATGAAAATGATGAATAGCGGCAGAATATAGAGGAAGAACGGCAAGAAGCGGTTTAGGACTTTGCGGAATTTTCCGCTATAAGTTGCCGACCACAAGGTGTTTCCGCCAATATTCAGGGAAAAGTTGATGGGCTGTTCCAAGCCACTTTCGTCCGGATCATAACTGGGTGCCAATGTCGGATTGATGGTGCATCGGATAATGACGTAGGCGAAAAACAAGGTCGCCATCAGAATGCCCGGTATAATACCGGCGATCAGCAATTGAGCCACCGATTGTTCTGCGATACTGGCCAGCAGCACCGCCAGGGCCGAAGGCGGGATCAGCATGGCAATCCCGCCCACCGCCATGATCGGGCCCATGGCTATTGAAGCTTTGTAGCCGCGTTTGATCATATCCGGCAAAAGGACAGAGCCCAGGATCGCGGTATTGGCGATGGTCGAGCCGGACAGGGATGAAAAAACCGTGCCGCCGATAATAGTGACGATGGACAAACGGCCGGGAACGCGGGCGATCAGGCGGTCAATGGCGCCGATTGCTTTAAACGCCACACCGGTGTGTAATAGAATTTCGCCCATGAGCAAAAACAGCGCAATAGGAGCGAGAGCGAAATTAATCGCGCTGTTAAACTCCATCGGCATGAAGACAAGGCCGATGTCTCCATTGATGAACAGAAATGTACCAAGCACGTTGGCGGCAAAAAATGCGAAGGCCACTGGCAAGCCCATAAACATCAAAACGCAGACCGTGCCCAGAAGGAGGATAAGTGCGAGATACCATTCCATGATTTAAAATCCATCCGAACTGTGATCGTCGGATTTAGATCTGAGGACCCGATGCGGCCGCATTCTAAACAGGAATTCGACAGTCAGCATGGCGAAAGAAAAGGCGAAAAAGGCGACGACGATCCAATTGGCCACCCGGAGGTCTTTGTCGGGCATCGTTTGATCGATAAATTCGCCGATACCCGCACGCACGCCGTAAACGCACAGAAATATGCAAAGGCCGGCGCCGAGTAAATTAATCAATGAATCAAGCTTTTGAGATGCGTTCTCCGGCAAGGCCGAGAGCATGACATCCACGCGGACATGCGCCCCCTGCTGCAATACCCAGGGCGCCCCAGCGAATACGCCAAAATAAAGGGCATATTCGATTGAGGTATTGAGCCACCACAAACTGCCGATATGGGTCTTAATGATCAACAGATTTAACGGAATGGAGACAGCCATCAAACCAATTGAAATGGCGACCAGTGAGGCAAAAAACTGGCTCAGATGAATGAACCAATACTCGAACATATCCAATGACGATTTCATCTAGATTTCTTACTGTTTAAAAATGCAATCGATTTCAGTAAACAAAAAGAAGTGGAAATGCAGTTTTACGCTACATTTCCACTTCGAATAGAATCCTAATAAAGCTTACTAAAAAAGTTTTTTGAGCGCTGGACCGTGTACCGGTGAACGATCAATAACTTCCTTCCAAGCTTCTTCGTAAGCCATTTTCAGATATTTTTCGCGGGCGGCGCCTTTTAATTCGATGACCTGCATGCCGCCTTTAGCCCGCATGGCAGCTGATTTTTTCATAATGCCCTGCACTTTGGGGCCTGCCGGTTCCCATGCCGCCTCATATTCAAGACCAATTTTGGTGATCAAGTCCTGCTGGGCTTTGTTCAAGGATTTCCATTTTTTCAAGTTGACCAGTGTATGAATGGTCGAGGAATAGAAACCAGGTTTTACCTGGAATTTCGTAACCTTCGTCCACGGCGGCACGAACGCACCACCCGGCCAGCCAAAGCCCTGTACCGTGTTGTTTTCCATCAGGGTGTAAATCTTGGGCATGGCGGCCACCTGCACGGAAGCGCCCATCGCCTTGAAGAACGCGGTATAGACCGGCGCTACCCGCAGATTGAAACCTTTCAGATCCGGCTTGTCGATTTTTTTGTTGAGCCAAAGGTGGAAGGGACCGTAATCGGCGTGGCGGGCGACGAAATGAAGGTTTTTGGCGTTCATGAGTTTTTCCATGTACGCGATGCCGCCGTTTTTACGCAATTCAGCGTGGGTTTTGGTGATGAGGTGCAGTGCTGGGGCTTCCGGAACCACGTTGCCGTAATAAGATTCGGTGCAGCCGATAATATCATAGGCGCCTTTGGAAACTTTTTGGGTCAAAGTGAACGGGCTGCCAATAGCCGGCGCACCGCCAACCAGTTTCACCTGAATAACGCCCTTGCCGCGCGCATTGATATCCTTGACCATCGCTTCAAAGGGACGGGACGGCGGGCTGCCAATGGGCCAGCAACTGGCGCCGCGTATCGTTGTTTCCGCCGAAAAGCTGGGTGCGGCTGTGAATCCGACAATGGTAGCCGAAGCAGCCACCAACAACATTTTTTGTGTTAATTTCATTGAAGAGTACTCCCTGTAAATAATAAACCAGGACCTTAATATTTTACCGAAAAGGCCAAATCCGGGCGCAAATTGAACGATAGTCTTACCTACTATATTGTTCAATCTCCAAACAGTTCTTCTTATTGCACAATTCCACTTAGCTCGACAACCAGGGAAATTTTGTAAAAATACTGTGGAATGCCGCATATTAGCCGTATTTCTAGCTATCCGCGGCTTTGGGCAGCATTTTCAGATGTTCGAGGAGGGCGATAAACGTCGCCATTTTCCGCTTTTTAAAGGCTTCAACGTCCATATTTTCGAAATCATAGAAGCCTTTCCCGTGATTCATGCCGAGATGACCTTTTTCGATCAGTTCTCCGATAACGGCGGGGGCGGTGTAGCGTTCGCCCAGATTCTCCGACAAATAGGCGTCGGCATAATGAAGGATTTCCACGCCGCCCCAGTCGATAAACTCGATCAAACCCATGGTCGCGTAGCGGATGCCGAAGCCGCTCATGACGGCTTTGTCGATCTCTTCCGCTGTGGCGACGCCTTCTTCCACCATACGGACGGCTTCGTTCATGGCCGCCGATTGCAGGCGGGGAACAATATAGCCGGGTGATGCCGAACAGCGTACAGGCACCTTGCCGATCGATTCCAGTAGATCGGTAAAGCGATCCAGTTGGCCGGGGTCGGTGTGTGGACTGGGGCTGACCTCCACCAGCGGAATCAGGTAGGCGGGATTGAGAAAGTGCGCGTTGAGGAAATTTTCGGGCCGTTCGGTAAACCCCGCCAGTTCCGTCGACAGCATGGTGGAGGTGGTCGAGGCTATAACTGTATCTTTCCTTGCCAATTTGCCGGCCCGGCCCAAGGCATCCTTTTTAAGGTCCAAAAGCTCCGGCACGCCTTCGAAGATAAACTTGGCTTTGCCGAGAACTTCCGGCGCCTCGGCGATGGGCGCGCCTTTGATACGGTCCAGGATAACCGGGAAATTCTCTTCCCTGCCGATACCGAGCGAACAGAGGAATTCAAGATTTTCCCTGATCTCCGCCTTGCTCTCGGCCAGCAGCTTCTCTGAATCTTCGGGCGATCGCTCTTTAAAATCCAGAATGGTGACGTCATGGCCGGCGTAGGCGAATACCTGGGCGATGCCGCGCCCCATCCGGCCGGCGCCGAGGGCGACGATATCGGTCATCCGCGGAACCCGTTTTCAAGCAAGCGGGCCATGGCCACCGGGTCTTTATCGGCCAGTCCCAAATTCTCCAAAGTCCGTCCGGTTCCATAAAGATCGTCGCCGGTAATGGCCGAAGCAATGGCGAGGAAACCGGCGGCTACCGGTACTTCCTGTCCGACCCATCGGCCCAGGGATACCAGCAAAGAAAGGCCGATCGCCGTATCTTCCCGCATATAGCGGTGGGTCTGGAGATCGATATATTCCCGCCAGTCGCCGCTGTCGGTCAGCTTTTCATGGGAGCCGTCGCCGTACATCCATTCCTCGGCATCGTCGTCATAGTGATTGGCGAGGGGGAAATGGGGTTCGCCATATCCGAGGGCTTTCCGGAGATTGATCCGGTCATTATCGAGGGCCGTCGTCGTGCTGCGGATTGAGGGTTGGGTACCCTCATTGTGGATGTCCCAGGCCTCGAAATGCTCCAACGGGCCGGCGTTCATCATAATCAGGGGCGGGTGAATGATCGGTCCGGCATTCATCAATGCGCCGTCGAGGGCGTCTTTCAAAGGCTCCACCGGATAGGCGTGCTTGATCACCGCCAGCGCCCGCTCGGATTCCCGGGCCGGAAAGACGCCGGTGGGCAGCCGGGTGGCGTAGACGCTGACGCGCACATGATCGGCCTCATGTTTGCGCGCCAGATAGGGCAGGGTGCCGGTTTCCGCGAAAGCGACGTTGGCTTTGTTGCCCGCTTCGTGCATGGCGCGGGCATAGATGAAAGACCCGAAGGTGCCGGGAGGGATAAACACCACCTGGCCGTCTTCAAACAACGGCGCACATTGAGGCGCCAGGGATTCATGGGTGGTGCAGGGTAGCGGCATGACGATCAATTCCGCGCCTTTGATCGCCTCCGCCAGGTCTGCGGTGGGCAGGGCGATGGATACGTCCCTGGTTCCCTGGTGATCGGTCAGCGTGATAATTTTGGTGTCCAGCACCGGGCCGAAAGCGTCGGCGTCACGCCGCCACAAACGAACATTATTTCCCGCTTCGCTCAAATGGACGGCGGCAGCGTAACAGCCGTGTCCTCCACCAATGACGGCAATTTCCAATGGTCTGCTCCCTGTTGAGTAATCTTTGGCTCATCTAAGCAAAGAAAACCCGGGAATCCCAGCAAACATATTTTTATCCCGGTTTTCCGTGCTATAAAGCGTCCGGATTTTCGAGCAAGGATTTGTCGAAAGCAATGGAACTCACCATCCGACGACCCGACGACTGGCATGTGCATCTCAGGGATGGGGTCATGCTGGCGGCCGTTTTGCCGTACACAGCCCGGCAGTTTGGGCGCGCGGTGATTATGCCTAATCTGACGCCACCCATCACCACGGCGGAAATGGCGGCCGACTATCGGCGGCGCATTTTGCAAATTTTGCCCGACGAGGCAGTGGAATTGGGCTTCCAGCCTTTGATGACCTGTTACCTCACCGACGAGACCAGACCGGCGGATGTGGAGCGGGGCTATTTGGACGGCGTGTTCGCGGCCGTCAAATTGTACCCGGCCAACGCCACCACCAACTCGGCCCAGGGCGTTACCGATATGGCCGGGCGGGGGATTGTGTTCGAAATCATGCAGGAATTGGGCATGCCGTTGCTGGTCCACGGTGAAGTGACCGACCCGGATGTGGACATCTTCGACCGGGAGGCCGTCTTTGTCGAGCGCGTTCTGGCCCCACTTCGGACCGACTTTCCGGATCTCAAAATCGTATTGGAACACGTCACCACCAGCGATGCCATGGACTTTGTCCGGGCCAATCAAAATAATATGGCCGCGACCATTACGGCCCATCATCTTTACATCAACCGGTCGGATATTTTCGAGGGCGGCATCAATCCTCACCGCTACTGCCTGCCCATCGCCAAGCGGGAGGCCCACCGGCTGGCCTTGAGGGAAGCAGCGACATCGGGAGATTCCTGTTTTTTCCTGGGCACCGATACGGCTCCTCATCTCATCGGCGCTAAGGAATCGGCCTGCGGCTGCGCCGGAATTTTTTCAGCACCCGCAGCGCTTGAGCTTTACACCCAGGTCTTCGATGAAGAAGGGGCTTTGGACAAACTTGAAGCTTTCGCCTCCCTCAACGGCCCGGCCTTTTATGGGCTTGAGCCCAACGAGACAGAGGTTACATTAACCAAACATTCTTGGACGACCCCTGTCCGCATCGGTGTTGACGACGGTCAGTCGGTCTTGTCCTTCATGGGCGGTGAAACGCTCCAATGGGAATTAAAAACTTAACCAAAGGAATAACGCATGTCGGCGGAAGATCAATTTAATGCTCTGGTTCTGAACAAAGACGACGACGGCGTGTCGTCTTCTATCCAATCCTTGACGGTCGATGACCTGCCCGAAGGCGATGTCACGGTGGCCGTCGATTACACCACGCTCAATTATAAGGACGGGCTGGTGCTGATGGGGCAGGGCGGTTTGGTGCGCAACTATCCTCACGTGCCCGGAATTGACTTTGCGGGCGTGGTGGAAAGTTCCGATACCGGTGAATTTAAGCCCGGCGACCGGGTGGTGCTGACCGGCTGGCGTGTGGGCGAAGTGCATTGGGGCGGCTATGCCCAGAAGGCGCGGGTCAAATCGGACTGGCTGGTGCCGCTGCCCGACGACCTGTCCAGCCAGCAGGCCATGAACATCGGCACCGCCGGTTTTACCGCCATGCTGTCGGTCATGGCCCTGGAGGATCACGGGCTGTCATCAGATGACGAGGGCGAGGTGCTGATAACCGGGGCGGCCGGTGGCGTCGGCAGTGTGGCGACGACCATTCTCGCCAATCTGGGCTATCAGGTTGCCGCCGGCACCGGACGGGCGGATACCCATGACTATTTGAAAAGCCTGGGCGCGGCCACCATCGTCGGTCGGGAAGAATTGGAAACCCCCGGTAAAGGTCCGTTGGGGTCGGAAAAATGGGCCGGGGCCATCGACAATGTGGGCGGACCGATCCTGGCCAACCTGCTGGCCAACATCCGCTACCGGGGCAGCTGCGCCGCCGTCGGCCTGGCGGCTTCGCCCAAGCTGGAGACCACGGTCATTCCCTTCATTATCCGGGGCGTCAATCTGCTGGGCATCGATTCCGTTATGTGCCCCAAAGAGAGGCGCGTGGAAGCCTGGAACCGTCTGGCCAAAGACCTGCCCCTGGACAAGCTCGCCGAAACCATGAGCGTCGTCTCTCTCGCTGATGCTGCGGGTATGGGGGGAGATATCATAAAGGGCCAGGTCAGGGGCCGCGTCGTGGTCGATGTTAATGCTTAATTCGTTAATTTATCGACTGTCGATAAATTAATCTTTTGGATGAAGAAATAGATGAAAGCGGAGCTGGTTTATTGCATCGACACGGGTG